>DJHS01000049.1:0-11868 GCA_002433235.1 Verrucomicrobia bacterium UBA6614 | reverse complement strand
GCCACCGCTTCCTTGCTAGTATTCAAATCTCCCTTTGCAGTCTCGTGGAATTTGCCCAGCGTCTCGTTGGCCAAGCGCACCAATTCTGGCTGGGCCTCCTTGAGGGCGTCGCTGCTAAGTGCCTTGAATGACTCCTTCAACTGCGCAATCGCATCATTATTTGATTTTCGAAGCGCAGCCAATTGGTCCTCCATCGCCTTGCGCTGTTCCTCAATCCGAAACTCCGTGGCCTCACGCCCGGCCTCTGCCCGGGCACTTTTCAGAGTGCCGAGCAGCCATCCGATAACGCCGCCCAATACTGCCCCAATCAACAGCCCAATGATGACTTCAGGTTGGCTCATGAATCCCGGGAGGCTGCCCTTTCAACCGCAAGCTGGCAAACCGAATCAATTCCGACAAAGACAACTGAAGAATCATACTCGTGATTGCACGTTCCCCAGCCTTCCCCTTAAAACACGAAACCGAGGCTGAAACGAAACATCCCGCCATTGCCATGGTCTGAGACCCCCTGACGATCGTACACATCCTGCTTCCATTCTAGTCGAATATGCGCCGTGTCGTTGATGTTCCAGTACAGTGCTGGCCCCATGGAGAGCGTCCTGGATTCATTGTCCTCAAAGTGAAAGTCGGCCTCCCACATGAGCGCCCCATTGGAATCCCACACGTTAAAATTATAGCCGAGATCCAGTGATGAATACGATTCAAACGGCTCGTTGCTATGGTACACCCACCCGCTTGTACTCACATGAAAATGAAACTTCGCAGTTTCATGTTCGTACGCAAGGCCAAGTCCATTGCCCCATTCGTTGTCATACACCTCGTAATCATCCGTGCCCGACAAAGGCAAGCGCAGCATCTGCTTAAAAGTCAACGAGCCGCTTTTGCCATCCAAGTTGAAATACTTTTTCAGGGGCAAGGCAACGGTTGCATCCCCGATGCCATTGTCATGTTCAACTTTTTTCCCGCCAGAGCCATCGGGCATTTCGCGCCGGGCATCGATTACGTACGGCAACTTGGCGGTAATGCGGATGGATTTGTCCCACGTATAAACCCCCTGCAGATGCAACAAATGGACATCCTCAGAGAACCCCGGATGCTCTTTTTCACCTCCCAGAAGCAAATCGCTCTCGTGGCGATATTCATGGATGAACTGATACCCCCAGCCTTCCGACCAGCGGGGCATCATGTTCATGATGGGCTCATCGGCACCCAACGGCAAGGCCAGCATCCAGCAAACCCACAAGCAATTGAACCATGCCCGACTCACTCACCCACCTTCCGGAAGAGGTGCGCCTTCAGCTTACCCTCTTCCAGCGTGAACCATTCCACAGCCACATATCCCGCCGCATCGACCCCCTGATCCATGGCCACAAAATCAGGCTTTGCCCCAGTTTTTAAAGCAACGGAAAGAAGTTGATTATTCACGTCCATATCAATGCCACGTTTGAAACGCTTCCCATCGACGAACTTCAACTTGCTCAGCTTCACACGGATGCCGATAGCGCAGGATGGTCAAGTCATGCCCTTGACGTAGAGCAGGGCAATTTGATTTTGACTCTTCAGCTTGGCCGTCGCGGCCTTTGCGCGCACATCGCGGCTCACCTCCGGCACGCCATCTGCGGCAGTTCCAAGCCCAGCCAGACTCAACACACACACCGCAATCAATATTCTAACTAGCATGGGGAAATCATACAGGATTTAAGCCGACTCGCAATTCGAATCACTGCCTCAAATCGTTATCCCGAATCGCCACGAGCTTCGCCGCCATTTGCTTGCGGAACCGGTCGACGGTCTTCGCATGAGCGGGTTTGGTTGCAAGGTTGGTGAATTGGCCGGGGTCGGTTTTAATGTGATACAGTTCCATGCCGTTCTGGCCTTGCTCGCCGTAATGGATGAAGGCCCAATCGTCCTCGCGCAGCAGGAAGCCCTTGCGCATGGGGGCCACGGAAAAGGCAGCGGTGCGGACGGTGTGGGTAGGATCCTGAAGCATCGGGGAGATGTCCTTGCCCTGCAGGCGGGCTTGGGCAGGCAGTCCGCACATCGCGGCGAGCGTGGGATAGAGATCCAGCAATTCCACCAGCGAATGGCACACGGTCGGCTTTTGGCCGGGCACACTAATGATCAGCGGCACTTGCGAGGATTCATCGAGCAAACTCACCTTGGCCCAAAAATCGTGCTCGCCCAAATGAAAGCCGTGATCGCTTGTGAAGATGACAATCGTGTTGTCCGCCTGACCGGATTGTTTTAAAGCCGCCATCACCTTGCCCACTTGCGCATCCAAAAACGCCACCGACGCGTAATAGCCGCCAACCGCTTTCTTTTGTTTCCGGATATCCATCTGCATGTTCACGCTGGTGCAGTAATTGATGCCCGGCTTAGGGATGTCATCCCAATCGCCCTCGATCTTGGGCGGCAGTTTCATTTTGGAATACGGCAGAAACGGCTCATAATATTTTTTCGGGGCCACAAAAGGCACATGCGGCCGCACGAAACCGACTCCGAGAAAAAACGGTTTGTTCTGCTTCGCAAACTTGCCGATCAACTCCGCCGCTTTCACCGCCGTCTTGCCGTCCGAATGCACGAGATCATCGCCCTCGGCTTCCACCACCACAAAGGTATTGCCGCCCACCACCGGCCGTTTACCGTTGGCATTGCGCTGCAGCGTTTCGCCCTTGCCCGGCGCGCGCCACTCGGGGCCCTTGCTGTTGTAGCGCTCGTGCCATGAGGCGGCGTCATCCGCGCCATGCCCGCCATGCTCAATGCCGCCGGGCACGCCCATGTGATAAATCTTGCTCACACGGGCGGCGTGATAGCCGTGGTTCATGAAATGCTGGCTCCACGTGGCCCGATCGCCGATCTGCGGCCGCGGGTTGCGGTAACCCAACACCCCGGTCGCATGCGGATAGTAGCCGCTCATAAACGACGCCCGCGACGGCCCGCAGTAGGTGCCTTGACAATACGCGCGCGTAAAACGCGTGCCCGCCGCCGCGATGGCGTCGATGTTCGGCGTCTTACAAACCGTGTTGCCGTAGCACGACAACGCCGTGGAGGTGAGGTCATCAGAGATGATGAACAGCACGTTGTACTTTTTCGCCGCCCAAAGGGGTTGAGCCAACAAGCCAATGAAAATGAATGCCAAGAGTGCGCGCATGCTTCGAAACTAAAAACGGTGCAGGCCAAGGTCAAGCCACCGCCCGCAGTTATTCCTCGCCCTCAAAATAATCTTTCGACTCCGAGCCAATCAGCCGCTTGTCTGGGAGGGCGACGAGCCACTTGTTGCTGTCGGGATAATGGCAGTGCTCGCCGATGGGGTTGTCAGCGACGATGTAAAAGACGAGGTCGGCGTCGCTGTCGTTGATAATCTGATGCGCCTCGCCGGGCTTGAATAGAAAAGCGTCACCCTCCTTCACCGCCGTGCGGCCGTCCTCATCGCGGACGGTGCCGGTGCCGCGGATCACGTGGTAAAACTCCCACTGCTCACTGTGCGAATGGTACGGGCACATCTTTTTGCCGGCGGGAATGGTGCAGATCTCCACATCGAACGGATGGCGCTTGTCCAGATCAGTGGAATCCCTTTTCCGACCAAGCGCATAGGAAAGATTGATGTCGCGCATCGCATACACGCCCTTGGGCGATTCGAACTGCGTTTCCTCCACTTCGCTGGTGTTGACCTTCCTCATTTCACCGGCCCGATCAGTTCCACAAAGTTGCCATCCGGATCATGAAACACCGTGATGCGCAGCTTGCCGCCGAGTGAAGCGGGGGTTTGGCCGAGCAGTTTTACCTTGGCCTTTTTCAACCGCGCCAACGCTGCGTCCATGTCCGCCACACGCAGGGTCAGATAGCTGAGGCCCAGCGTGGAGTGGATGTATTTTTGGTTCGGCGCCACCCCCGGCCGCTTGGGAAATGACATGATCTTCAACCGCGTGGAATTTGGCGCATCGCCCAGCACGAACACCCGCACCTTGGCCGGTTGATTATCCGTGAGCCCAAACGCCTTCGCCTTTTCCGCCGGCGCCTCAAAGCCCTTCACCTCCTTGAGCCCCACCACCTCGGTGTAAAACTTGGCGGTCTTTTCGACGTCCTTGGCGACCATGCCGATATCCACCACGCCACTGGCAAACTTGGCCGGCTCCGCGGCGTTGAGGATGGAAAGAGACAGGACAGTAACGAGAACAAAAACGATGCGTGCTTGCATGCCGCAGCCTAGGCCGGTCGCGGGAGAAGTTCAATTTACTTTGCCAGCAGGTACGCCAGTAACGCGGCGAAATCCTTCTCCGGCAAGGCCGCCCCCAGCGCGGCAGGCATCAGCGACTGATTGGTTTGTGTGCGGCTCATGATGTTCACCTTGGGCACGGTGAATTCCTTGCCCGCCAAATCGGCAAATACAATCGACTGGCCCACTACGCGGCGTTGCAAGCCCAGCAGCGTGCGGCCGTCCTTGAGCTTCATCGTGCTGTAACGAAAGGTCGGATCCACGTTGCGATGCGGATCCAAAATATCCTCCACCACCCGCTCCGCGCCGCGTCTACCCAAGCCATCCAGTTGCGGGCCGATATTGCCGCCCTGCCCACCTTTGACGTGGCACACGACGCAGGCGGTTTTGAACACTGCCGCACCGCGGATCGCGTCGCCGCCCTGTTCACGATAAAACGCCAGCCGTCCGGCGATCAATTTTGATGTATCCGGCGAAGTAGCTTCGAGGCCGCGCGTCAGGATCGCCACGCGCGGCAGCATGCCTTCGGGCAAACGCAACCGTACTTCGTTATCCAGCAGCAATTGCGCCGGCACATGCCCGGCTTCCGCTGCATCCAACAACGCCCGTGCGCCGTGGGCATGATCCGTGATTGCCTGGGCAAATCGCACCTGCTCTCCCGCGGGAGCCACCGCCAATGCCGTGAGCGCATCGGCATGCAATGCCCGAACCGGCGCCGCTGCTGACACCAACGCTTCCCGCAACCCCAACGGTTCCCGCCGGTCTTTCAGCAACGCGGCCACCACCGGCGCCACGCGGACGGGATCCGCCAGGGCCACGTAGGCGCGCGCCGCATTTACGCGGGCCGGATCGCCCACGCGCCGGTTCAGCAAAACCGCGCGCAGTTTCGGATGCAGCTTTTTCAATTTCAACTCACCCGCCATTTCCGAACCGGCGGCCAGACGGGTTGTGATGTCGCGCGCTGTGATCAATTCCAGCTCCGGCAAGGCCGGCTCAAAACGGCCGAAAGCCAGCCACGCGTAGGCATCGGCCGGATCGCCATCCACCGCCTCCAAAATCACTTCGCGACCCCGTTCTTTTTTCAGCTCCCACACCACTCGTCGGGCTGTGTCGTTGCGTGGAGGGTGCACTTCACGCAACATCTTTCCCGTGCGCGCATCCAGCAGGCGGATGTGGTTCAGAAAATTGGCCGGCTTGCCGGGATACCCGTGATGACCGCACAAGTAAAAGGACAAGCGCGCCGGCAACTTGAATGGTGCTGATTGCAATCGGCCCGTGCGCTTTTCACCGTGGGGATGGCTGGACATCAAGCGCGCCTCCTGCCCGTCCGTACACCGGCGGATTTGAAAATCCCATGGATCGGCTGTCGACTGGGGCAATGGGACATTTACCCAAGGCGTTCTGCGCGAGGCTTCAGCCAACAACCTTTCGGCAAGGCGACTGCCCCACTCCACCAAGGGTTTTGCCAACGGTTGCCCGCGTTCACGCAAGCCAGTCCGCACCGCTTGAAATAATTCGGCTTGTCGATCGATATCCTCCGGCCACGTTTGTTCCACCAAAAGCGCAAGTTGATCCACGCGCCGAACCAGTGCCTGGGCTGCAATGTGTTTGATGAACGCCTCACGGTCAGCTTTCACCCGTGCCCAATGTTGCAACAGAAATTCAGCCGCAGCCGGGTGGCGAACTCCCAGCGCAATCTCGAGCACCAAATCCAGTTCCACGGCGTTCAGCTTGGGCGTCTGCAAACGGGCAAAGGCGCCGTCCTGTTGCAGATGATCCCTCAAGGCAATGCGCAGGGTGTGAATGAGATGATCGTCCGGCCCGCGATTGCCCGTCACTTGCACCGCCTCCACCACGGCTGCCTGACGCAGCGCCGCTAATAGCGGCCGCAACTGTGACGCATGCGGTCGGCCGCCCAAGGTCGCCGCCGCCGCCCGGCGCACATGCGGGTTTTTTGCCTTCAATGAATCCAGCAACCATTGCCGTTGCGCGCCGCTCCATGCCGGCCGGGCCGCCAACAACCGCACAGCGTGCACCTGCTCCAACTCCGTTCGACCGGCGGCCAGCCGGGCAAGTTCCTCATCCGTCAAGGCTCCCAACCGCTGCAAAGCCCACGCGGCAAACGGCGCGGCGGACGGATTGGCCAGTTGGCCGCGCAAGGCTGGAATGGCGGGTTGGCCGATGGTGTCGGCCAGATGGTTCATCGCCAACAGGCGCCGGGTGAGGTTGCCTGAGCCCAAGGACGGGGCGGTTTTGCTCGGGGAACTGAGCTCCAAAGGGGCATGCGGCTTACCCGGTGGCACGATGCGCCAGATGCGGCCACGGGTGCGGTCGCGCCCGGGATGCTCGAGATCCACCTCGTAATGACCAATGATGCGGTTGTAAAAATCGGCGACATACAACGCGCCATCCGGGCCGAGCTGGAGATCCACCGGGCGAAACCACGGGTCCGTGGTTTTGAGAAAATCCGCCGCCTCGCGCCCCTTTGGACTGCTGCCGTGATAGTCAATCTCATCGCGGTTGATCCGGCTGGTCATTACGTTGCCCACCAGAATATTTCCGCGAAATTTCGCCGGCCACCGTGGATCATCAATCAGCGTGATCCCGCAAATGGCCGTGGAGCCGTGCGTGTGCGTGATCGTCGTCGGCGCAAAGCCGAGGCCATCGTGCGGTTTGCCGAAGCTTGGATAATAACCGCCGTGGATCAGTTGATAGATAGGCGAGCTGTGGCAGTCGGCCGTGTAGAAATACCCGCGCGCATCCAAGTGCATGCCGAACGGATTCACCTGCCCCCATGTGAACTGCTCCACGCGCGCGCCATCCGGCCGGATGCGGTAGGTGTTGCCAGACTGCAACTCGATGCAGCTGCCGTCACGGCCGCGCACGGTGGTGGTGTTGTTGAACCCATGCGTCACGTGCAACCAGCCATCGAACCCGCGGGTGAAGCTTGAATGCATGCCGTGCGTGTCGCGCTCATAGCCGAGCGGTCCGTACAGTTTCTCGCGCCGATCCGCTCGTCCGTCGCCATCTGTGTCGCGCAGGAACCAGATATTCGGAATACTCCAGACGATGGCGCCATCGCGGTACGGATACACGCCGGTCGGGATGTTCAACCCCTCGGCAAACGTCGTCACCTTATCGGCGCGGCCGTCGCCATCGGTATCCTCCAGCACTTTGACCGAGTCGCGCCCCTTCGTGCCCGGCTTGGCGGGGAACGGATATTCCACCGTCGAGGTCACCCACAACCGCCCGCGCGCATCGAAAGCGATGTTCATCGGCTTGTTGATCTGAGGTTCCGCGGCAAACAACTGCACCCGAAACCCTGCCGGCACCGAAAACGTCTTCGCCTCTTCCGCTGGAGTTAGCGGATCCGACTTGCGCACCCCCGCCGCAAACGGATCGTCCGCCGCCGCAATGCCCAATGCCGACAGAAAAAAGGCCAACCCGATGCGCATGCCAAAGTGTGCGGCGACCATCGGGGGGCTGCCAAGGATTAATACGATTGACCCACTGCGCTGTGAACTCAGTGCTATTTGGTGAGAAACGCCTCACTCAAAACCACCTGTTCAATCAAGTCACGCAGACGGTGGTTTGAACCGCGGGTCTTGGCGATGATCATATCCACTTGCGGTCGGGCTGCTAGGTTGGGTCGACGGCCTGTGCCATAAGCCAGCAAACGTGCGGCCAGTTGACGTGCCACCTGCTCTTCTTGCGTAAGGAGTAATTTCTTAAGCCCCACAATATCCCGAAACGAATTCCCACGCCATTGGCCGGATGCATCCACCGGACCGCGCTGGCCGGGGGCGGATTGGCGCCAGCCTCCAATCGGGTCATAATTTTCCAAAGCAAACCCAAGGGGATCGATTCGCTGATGACAGGCGGCACAGGCGACATTATCCCGATGCGCCGCAAGTTGTTCGCGAATGGTGGTCGTGCCGCGGATATCCGGTTCGATCGCCGCCACATTAGCAGGAGGCGGCGGAGGGGGGGTACCCAGCAAGTTTTCCAACACCCACATGCCTCGAACCACAGGTGAAGTATCGATACCATTGGCGGAGGCGATCAATACGCTGGCCTGCCCCAGCAGTCCACCCCGGCGCGGGTCGGAAAGTTTCACTGCCTCAAAAGCACGACTCTGCACACCTTCGATGCCATACAAGCGCGCGAGCGGGTAATTGACAAAAGTGAAATCTGAATCGATGAACAGCCTCACGCCGAGGTTTTGATCCAGCACATGGCGAAAGTACCGAATCGTTTCCTCTCGGCTATTGCGTTCGAGTTGTCCGTGATAGTACCACGCTCCAAACCCGTTTTCATCAGGCGGCATGGTCCCAAGTTCATGGAGCCCCAGCCAACGATCGGTAAAGTGCCGCACGAACGCATCCGACCGCGAATCCGCCAACAGCCGGCGCACCTGCCCCAAAAGCACTTTGCGATCGCGCAGCCGGCCGGCGGCAGCGAGTTGCAGCAACTCCGCATCCGGCATCGTGGCCCATAGAAAATAGGACAACCGACTGGCCAACGCATAATCATCCAACCGACCCTCGTTTTCATGGAGATATAAAAACTGCGGCGCCATCAGGATTGCCCGCAAGCCATTGCGCAGGGCCACCTCTCGTTCCATTCCGTGGGCCAAGGCGGTCTCCACCATGCGCACGATGGGGTTTAATTCTCCCTGCTGCAGCGGGCGACGAAATGCCCGGGCCGCAAAGTGTTCCAGAAACGGTCCGGGCTTTAGTTCCGCCCAAGTGTTGGCTCCAAACAGAGCTTGGTGGCCGGCTGGTGGCCACATCTCCACCAAGGGGCCTTCGATGGAAACCGCGTGCAACCGCACCGAGGGGCCGCTATACACACGGGCGAGTTCGCGGCCCATCCGGCGCAACCACGCCCCTTTTTCCTTGTTGGAAAACTGTTTTTTATCCGCCGCCTCCCAGCGGTCTGGCGCATGCAATCGCACGAGTTCGAGATTCGGATGCTTAAGTGGACCGTTCAGCCAGCTCAACTTGGGAAACCAGTCTTTTTCCAGCCAGATTTCTGTATTCAACACACTCCGCCCGCCGTTACGAGGCAATGCCCATTCGCGCACCTGTACATCCTGCGGACTTTCACGCGTAGGCAACTCAGTTCCCCAGGGGGCCAAGGTCACGGCCAAGGTGGGTATCTCGGTGGGATCGTGTGCCACTTCGTTCAGCCATGGGCGGCCGGCATGATAGGAAGCCACCACGCGCAACCGATAACGGCCCGCAATCGGCGCACCTTCCCAAGCCTTTACACGTGGTCCGTTCTCATGCGGGGTCACCTCACCCGATGGGATCACAGTAAATCCTCCCTTGGTGCCTTGAGCCCGCGCAAAAAGGGAGAGGTATTCTTGCGTGTTCACTTCCCAATGATGGCGTGTCAAGGCAGTCTGCTTGTAGTGTGGTGCGGGCGGTGAGGCGGCCACGCGTTGTGAGCGGGGGCGCGGCCCAAATTGGATGGCTCGATCCAGCGCTTCAGACGCTGCAGCCAGTTGCTGACTCAGGAGAAAATCGGACGTCACCAGCGTTTCCCCTACATTATCCAATCCATGATCCGTTTCATCCTCGGGAAATCTCGCCGCGGGATCCCAGAAGGTAACATTCAGTCCCAGTAAATCACCCACCGTACGGCGATACTCCAGCCGGTTAAGTCGGCGCAGAATAGTTTGGTTCTTGCGATCTGCTTCCAACCGAGCCACCAGCGGATGCAGCAGGATTGCAACGGCTTCAGCGCGCTCGGCTACCGAAGGCTGGCGCTTGTTTGCAGGCGGCATACCGGCACGGTCCATCTGATCGAACACCCGGTGCCAGTTGGCCAAGTTTTCGCCAGTGATCTCCCTGCCAAGGGATTCCAGATTAAGATCGCCCTTTTGCGTTTCCGCATCGTGACAATCCAGACAATACTTTGCGAGGAATGGTCTCAGTTTTTCCACCGAAGGACCGGCGGACACCAGCCCGGCCGAAAGCAAAATGACCGCCACGAATTTCATCAACCAAATCCGTTAATCGTGCCCGTGCTGGTATTGAATCGATCTATCTCCAGCCCAAAATGTTGGGCCAGCTTAAGGTATAGATTGTTCAATGGCACCCGCCGGTCCCGGTCCTCCGGACTCACATGATGCCGCCCGTGCCGAAATCCACCGCCCGCCACGAGAATCGGCATATCGCGCGTGGAATGCGAACTGCCATTGGCGAGGCCGCTGCCCGCCAGTACCATGGTGTGATCCAGCAACCGCCCGCCATTCAAGGCATCAGGGGTGGCCTGTAGCCGATCCAGGAATTTGGCTAAACAATCCATTTGATGCCGCTCAATTTTCAATAGCCCTTCCACCAATTCCGGCAAACGGCCGTGATGGGAATATTTGTGGTAACTGGGATATGCCAGGCCAAAGTCCTCCAGGAGATTTCCGCCATCGGCCCAAACCGTAGCCACGCGTGTGGAATCGGTCTGCAACGCCAGCGCCATCAGTTCATAGTAAAGCGGCAGATTTGTCTTTTGGCCTTCGCCTTTTTTGGGCCGTTTGTAGCCAACCTTCGGCTTAGGCCGATCGATCCAGTCAGCGTTCATGCGCAACTTGCGCTCCAGTCCACGCACCGCTGTGAAGTATTGATCGAGGTGTTCCCGGTCTCGCGCACCAAGCTGCCGGGCAAAGCCTTTCGCTTGTTCGCGCACCGCATCCAGCACGCTGCCATCCAAACCCATTTGCAATCGGCGGGCTGCCAGTGTATCTGCGGAGTCATCCAAAAACATCGCGTCAAACACCCGGGCCGGATCACCCTCGCTGCGGACTTGAATGCCGTTACGTGTCCAGCTTTGGTTGGCGTTGTTGCCGAGGTGCAATGAGGGAAAACGCGTGCGTGCCCCCATCCAACCGGCCAACTTCTGGTCGAGCGAAATGTTGCCCTCTGGAAATCGCCGCGCATCGGCCACCTTAATGCCACTCAGAAAAGCATGACACGCCTTGTGCCCCCCGGACAAATCATGATCCAAGTGCGAGAAAATGGTGAGCCGCTCACGATGGACCTTTAACGGAGTCATTAGAGGAGGCAATTTAAAATCCACCCCGGCCTGTTTTGGGAAAAAGGCATCCGGAAAAAACCCAAACGGATTTCCGACCGCCACAAACCGTTTCCTCGACCGCGAAGCCCGATCTTGATCCGCCCACAATTCCAGTATCGGCAGCGCCAGGCACACGCCCGCTCCCCGCAAAAATGACCGCCGACTTTGCATCGGCAAACCCTACCACGTGTTGAGGTCAATGTCCGCAAAAAGCAACTTGGTGACTGGCCGAGCCATCTTCCTTCACGCGATACAGCTGGAGAATGCCCTGCGCGTCGGCATGGCTGACCACCAACCCGCGCAGGGCCCCATCGGCATGCCAAGGGATCAAAAATCCGAACCATGCAGCTGCCGTGATAGCAAATCGTTTGCGCACCGGTTAATTCCTTTCTGAATTCACCCCAACATTTCCCAGAATTGCCCAGCCGTTTCGAATGAACATTTGATTGGCAAACCGGATGGCGGGTTTCTTGGTCCACGGATCAATCACGCCCAGAGCCAAATGATAGACGCCTGTTCTTTTGGGAACGGCCACCGATGCTTTGAGTTCAAATTCACCGGGCAACCAAGTGCGG
>DJHS01000139.1:7824-10379 GCA_002433235.1 Verrucomicrobia bacterium UBA6614 | reverse complement strand
ATCTTCACCAGCGATCATGGCTACCACTTGGGCGAACACGACCTATGGCAGAAGGTCAGCATTCATGAAGAGTCGGCAAAGGTACCCTTGATTATCTGCGTGCCGGGCAAGAAGCCCGTCGTGTGCCATTCGCTGGCGGAATTGATTGATCTCTATCCCACAGTCTCAAAACTGTGTGGCTTGAAAATCCCCGGCAACATTCAAGGCAAGGACATATCGGCCATGCTGGATGATCCCTCGGTGAAGGTGCGCGATGCCGCCCTGTCCAGCGGCAAAGGCAGACTGCTGCGCACTGAGAATTGGGCTTTTCTCGACTACGGAAAATCCGGGGAACTCTACGACATGCGGAAAGACCCCAAACAATACAACAACCTCATCAACGATTCCAAATACGCCGAGGTGCTTTCGGGTATGAAAGAGAAACTGAAAGCGAAGCTCACTGAAATCCAGAAGAATGATCTGGGCAAGAAGAGGGAAAGAAAGGCCAACGAGTGATCAAACAACTTCGCCGCCGCGCGGCTGTTGAGCAAAGAGGTGCTGCGGTTTTAGGGCGTTGGGAACAACCCAGAGAGTGCCGAATTAGTCTTTGAGGGTGAGCGTTTCGCCGCAGCCTGTTGGCAGGCGACAATGGCAGTGTGGCAGGTTTGGGTTCTTGCAAATTCCAACTCCTTTGCGAGACTTCGGCATGAGTTACATCCTACCAGCGGTTCTTGCCCTCGGCACAGTGATCGGCACGGCCGCGCCTGCGGCACCGGTGAAGTGGCAAATCAACACTTCCAACGGACTCAAGATTCCTGCCGGCTGGCAGCCCTTTGGCATCGACAGTTTTGATAATCAGGATCCCATTCTCCTGCGTCGCAGTTCCGCAGCCACTTGGGATGGCAAGCAAACGTGGAAAATCACCACCGCTGGGCTGAAACTTCCAGCTGGTTGGGAGCCTTTTGGCTATGACAGCAACGATGAATTTGATCCGGTTCTCTTGCGCCGCAGCAATTCGGCCAAATGGGACGGCAAACAGAAGTGGGAAATCACCACAGCCGGGATCAGGATTCCGGCGGGCTGGGAGCCTTTTGCGTATGATTGCAAGGACCAGTCTGATCCGGTTCTCCTTCGTCGTTGCACCGTTGGCAAATGGGACAAAAAACAAAAGTGGGAGATCAAGACATCCAGTGGGGGCAATATCCCTGCTGGCTGGGAACCCTTTGGCTACGACTGGAACGACGAGTTTGATCCGATCCTCCTGCGCCGCTGCACCGATGGCCAATGGGATGGCAAACAAAAATGGGAAGTTAAGACCTCCAACGGCTCAAGGGTTCCCGCGGGCTGGGAGCCATTCGCTTATGACAGCAAGGATCAACAAGATCCGTTTCTACTGCGCCGCCGTATCAAATAACTAGGGAATGGACTACGAGTCCTGCTTTTGAAGGCATGCCAGATTGGCTTCTTGCCCGGTGAATCTATCGGAGGTTAGGATTGGGCATGGCCAAGTTCATCTTTCTACTGCTGCTGCTTGCTATTTCTGGATTCGCTCAGGAAGCTAAATATACCTCCGGCAAGTTTCATAATTACTCGCATGCTGATGGTACGGTTCCCCGTGGCGACTATCAGTATTCCGTTTATGTGCCCAAAGATTACGATCCCAAAAAATCCTATCCGTTGGTTTTTTGGCTGCATGGCGGTCGAGGGCGTGATCATCCCGACAGGGGAAAGCGGAACATGGTTTCTGAACGCTTGTGGGATAACCGTCGATCTACGGATGCGGGTTATAGCCGCAATGTACCCAATTACATTGGGTATATACTGGTTTCACCGGTAAAACCAGTGCTTCGCTGGAATGCTGCAATCTTTGCGCGTCTCATAAAGCATGTTAAGGGGAATGTCAGCGTAGATGAGAATCGAATTTATGTAACCGGTTTCAGCATGGGCGGGCAGGGCACTTGGCGCGTTGGTTGCGGAAACGATGGATCCTACAAAATTGCGGCAATGATGCCTTTGGGCGCATGGGGTTGTCGGGAGGTAAGACGAGGTAAAACCCGTGAAACATTTAAGACACTAAAAACCGCAGTATGGAATTTGCATTGTCCGCTTGATCGGGTTTCCAGAATTTCTGAACAGATGCCTTTGTTTCAGGCTCACTTGGATTTTGGAGGTTATGGGCGTTTTACCATGATTCCCGGTCGGGGGCATATCAGTCGTCCGCCAGGGGATGACCGCGAATTTTTCAGCATGCGAATGGCTTGGATGCTTTCTCAAACCTATGGGACGCCGTTTAATTACGTGCTTAAAGTGAACGACGGCAAAATTGAGAAAGTATCCAGTGGTGAGCGGCCTTTCACCGGTGATACGAGTGGCTATGGTTTTTATGAACCAGGAACTGTGATCAAGGTCACGGCTCCTGAGTCGAAGGGGGATAAACTTTTTCTGAAATGGGCAAGTGACAAAGGAAAGTTCGCTGATGCAAATGCACGCGCCACATCCTTTACTACGCCAGAAGGTGATGTGACTATATCTGCCATATATGGGAAGCAACCATTCAAGCTGAATGTTGTGGGTGG
>DJHS01000139.1:4911-7426 GCA_002433235.1 Verrucomicrobia bacterium UBA6614 | reverse complement strand
TCGGATAAATTCTTCTATTGGAAGACCGATTCAAAGCTCATTGATATCGCTATTCCTACGACGCGATCCTTCAAGTTTGCGATGCCTTCAGGTGACGTCACTTTGATTGCTCAGGAAAAATAATTTTCTCTACGGTATTCTGAGCTATCAGAACGCTTGATGTATTGGTAATTGAGTTTCAATTTGATTAGTAAAAATGAAGGTCGATGTAAAATCGTTCTTGGCATTTTTAAAGGTCCTTTGCGCTGGGTTTATCTCCGCAGCCGAGTCACCAAACTTCGTAATTTTTTACGTTGATGATCTAGGCTGGGCGGATACATCGGTGCGGATGATGGACAGTGATCCGGATTCGGCGAGTGACTTTCATCAGACACCGCATCTGGCCGCGTTGGCCAAACGGGGTATGAAGTTTTCCAACGCCTACGCGCCGGCCCCCACCTGTACGCCTTCACGCAAGAGCATTCAATTCGGCAAAACGCCTGGGCGGCTCGGGTACACGTTTGTGCATGATGTGCTGGCGTTGCAGCGCAAGCTGGAGTGGAAGGACGAAACCTCGCTAGCCGACGTGGTAAAGGCGGCGGATCCGAATTATATCACCGCGCATTTCGGCAAGGGCATGGGCAATGAGCGGATGGAAACGATCGGTTACGACGTCACCGATGAGCTCGAAAAACATTCGGACAACGGTAATTATCACGGTGATTTTATCAGCCTGAAAAACCGCACGAAGCTGCCCCCGGATAACCCCAAGCGCATGGCGTCGCTCCTGAAAAGCTCGGTGGGCTTTGTGAATGCGCACAGCGGCAAGCGGCCGTTTTTGATGATGGTGTCGCACTACGCAGTGCACGTGCCGCATGCGGCGCGCGCGGATCTGATTGAGAAATATCGCAAGCTGCCGCGCGGCAAATATTTGACCGACTCTGATTACCTGCCCGTCGATGAAATGCCCAAGGGCAAGGTGATCAGTTCCTGGCGCCTGCAATATGCGGCGATGCTGGAGGAATGCGACGAAGGCTTGGGAGCGATCGTGGCGGCGTTGAAAAAGACGGGGCAGCTTAACAACACGATCATCATTTTCACCTCCGACAACGGCGGTGGTCTCGGGCCCAACGGCACGTTGCGCGGCGGTAAAGCCAATCTATACGAGGGCGGCCTGCGCGTGCCGTTTGTGGTGGCCGGCCCGGGCGTGAAGGCGGGGGCGCAATGCGATGTGCCGGTGTCGCAATGGGATCTGCTGCCGACACTGCATGATTATGCCCGGAGTGCAAAGCCACTGCCGAAGGACCTCGATGGCGCGAGCCTGCGCGGCGTGTTCGAAAAGGGCAATGGCGGCAAGGTGCAGCGGCCGGTGGAGGGGTTTGTGTTTCATTATCCCTGTTACTTCGCGCCACCGCTGACGGTCATACGGCTGGGCGATTACAAGTTCATGGAGCATCACCTGAGCGGCGAGCAGAAGCTGTTCAATGTGAAAACGGATTATGCGGAGAAGACGAATCTCATCGAATCCATGCCCGAGAAGGCATCCGAATTGCGCACGGTGATGTCGCGTTATCTCGATTCCATTGATGCGGAGGATGTGCAGGATGTGTACAAGGCGCGGTTTGCTGAGCTGGGCCGTTTCGAGGCCATGGCGCGTCAGAATCATGCGAAGTCCATCGAACGTGCCAAAGGGAATCAGCAACTGATTACTATGGCGGACGCCAAGCTCAAGGAGCAATTGGAGCGCTTCGCGCGCAACCGCAAGGAATGCCGCGCCAACATGCAGGGCAAGACGTTTTGATTATTCCGGCAGCGAAAGAGTCTCCACCCAGATGGGGCCCTGGCCGACATTGTATTGGGCGATTTTCTTGAGGGCGCCGGTTGGCTCGATGCGATAGGCGCCGAGGCGGGCGTCGGTTTGGCCGGCGACGTAGAGGAATTTGCCGAGCTTATCGATGGTGAAGGAGCGCGGCACGCGTTCGCAGGGGGTGTGACCCAGCAACTTCAGTCGACCGGTTTGTGGGTCGACGCTGAAACCCACGATGCTGTCCCGCCCGGTGAGGGCACGGCGCTGGGTGATGTCGCGGTTGGAAACATACAGTAACTTCGCATCGGGCGTGAGGTGCAGGTCGGCGGTGGTGATTTTGCCTTCGAACCCTTTCGGCTGCGTGACGATATTTTGCATGGGCGTCAGCCGGCCTTTCTCGGTGTCCCATTGCCACGCGCCGACGCCGGGTTGCTCGCGCTCGTTGGTGGTGTAAGCGATGGACAGGTTGGGATGGAAAATGAGATGCCGCGGTTGGCGCGCCTCGTGTTCGCCGGCGGGGCCCATGGCGAAGGGCGGGGTGTGCGGTTTGGAGGAGCCGACCTGCGCGGTGAATTGATTGATGAACACCTTGTTCGGGCCGGTGGCGGGGACGAGCAGCCAATAATTGTCCGGTGAAAACACGGCGCTGTGGGCGCGCTGCTCGAGGGTAAGTTCGCTGGCGGTCTTGCCACGATAGATCGGATCGATTTTCCAAACGGTCGCCTTGCC
>DJHS01000139.1:3641-4573 GCA_002433235.1 Verrucomicrobia bacterium UBA6614 | reverse complement strand
CCGTAGTGGTTGCCGGCGAGAAATTCGCCGTTGTTATCGGTCATCAAATAGCCGGGCCGCAGGTTTACGCCGGCTTTGTGGAGGAGCTTGAGTTTGCCGGCCTGATCGATGGCGAGCGTGGCGATGGCGGGATCCTTGCGTTGGGCACCGCCGGTGGCGGTGGCGTAGAGGAGCTTGCGATTGGGCGCAAAGGTGAACGGGCCGGCACCGGAAAGCGGGAGCTGTTGCAGGAGCGCGAGGCGGCCGGTGTCTGCGTTGACGGCATACACGCTGAGCTGACCGCCGCCGGCGAGGTAGAGGCGTTGCTCGGTTTCGCGCGGGTCCCCATCGCGCGGGGCGGGGTTGGGATTGGGCTGGGCTTTCAGGACGGCCGCAAGGCGTTGGCGGGCGGCGCTGGATTCCGGGGTGTCCTTGGTGATCGGCCGCTGCTCGAGTTTGTCGTTGGGCACGTCGTAAAGTTTACCGTTGCCGTACAGCTTGTAACGTTGGTCGCGGGCGAAACGGATTTTTCTAAACTGATCCTTATCCCAGCCGGGTCGGGGATCGTAATGACAAAACACCCACGGGCGGGTTCGGGCGGCTTGGCCGAGGAGTTGCGGATAAAAGCTGATGCCATCGAGCCGTGTGGCGGCGGGGATGGGCCGGCGGGCGGCTTCCATGATGGTGGGTAGAAAATCGGTGGAGTCGACGAGGTTATCATTGAGGCCGGGCTGAATGCGGCCGGGCCAGCGCACGATCAGGGGCACGTGCGTGCCGGCATCGGTGGTGCGCCCCTTGCCGCCGACTACGGGGCCTCGTTGGGTCTGCGAAGTGATCTTTCGGTGTGTGCCGTTGTCGCTGTAAAAAATGACGAGCGTGTTTTTGCTGAGGCCGAGGTCGTCGATTTGTTTCACCACGCGGCCAACACATTTGTCCATGTACTCGACCATGTC
>DJHS01000139.1:1906-3309 GCA_002433235.1 Verrucomicrobia bacterium UBA6614 | reverse complement strand
GGAAAATATTTGGTGTCCTCCGCGTCGGGCGGTATGCCGCCGTTCCAATCAGCACTGTCCGGTGTGGGCACAAACGGCCGATGCGGCAGGGCCATCGCGTAGTAAACAAAAAACGGTTTATCGCTGTCCTTTTTGCGCCGGATAAAATCGTTGATGAAATCCACCCAATGATCCGGGCCATACTTGCCCTTCAGCTCCTTCAGCAACTTGCCGTTCTCAAACGTGGTCGGCCGGGCAAAACGCAGGCCCTTGTCCTCGGTGTGCCAGGAATGAAACAGGCTGTACTCGTCGAAGCCGGCGTCGGTGACCTTCATGCCCTTGCCGCGGCGCAGGTGCGAGCCGGGGTAACTGGGTGGATCGTAACTTTGCAGCTGCCATTTGCCCGCGATGCAGGTGTGATAGCCGGCCTCCTGCAAATAATGACCGATCGTTTTCGCCTTGGGATCCAGAGTGCCGAAGTAGGTCCAATTGCGGTTGTTGTACCGGCCGGTCATTAGCTGGATGCGCGTGTTGGTGCAGAGCGGCTGGGAGTAGGCGTGCCGGAAACGAATACCCTGCGCCGTGAGGTGCTCAATGGCTGGCGTGCGATAGCTGGTGCCGCCATACGAGCCAATGCCTTCCACGCCGATGTCGTCAGCCATTATCAGCACGATGTTTGGGCGGCCCGACGCGAGCAACGGTGCGGCGGTGGTCAGGGTGAGCAAGGCAAACAGAAGAAAACGAATAGCGTTCATCACGGGTGCATTGTGGAGCGGGTTATACCTTGCGCCATCGGATTAAGCCAACCTCCGATAATGATTGTCGCGCCGAATGTTTTCCCATAGAAACCAAGCCGCCCGCAACCCATGCGGACTGGATCTCATGCGTCATTTAACAAACACCCTCCAACACCGCCTTGGTTGTGGCTTGTTTGTGCTATTGACCATGATGAGCGTGGACCTGTTTGCCAGCGAAAAGCCGCCATTCACCGATTACTGTCACCGGTTGGAGCAGGAGGTGCAGGGGCGCAAGCATGGGTTCATGGCGGGCAATGTCACCTATTACATCGGCGGCTTTCACGCGAGCTGGAAGCTTATGGAGGACGAGACGATTGGGTTGACGCATCCGTTCCATCACGATCTGCGCAGTCGCGGCGTGGGTTTGCTTGAGAGTCAGTTGCGCGGCACCGAGCACACCGGCAAAGGCAACGATTACAGCGGCTGGGAGTTTTACAAGGACACGCGTGTGCTGTACGGCAGCGTGATTGTCGACGGCCAGACCTTCAAGCACCCGAAGCCCAAGAGCATGCGCTGGCGACCGGACAAAATGATCTGCGAATACGAGGTTGGCGGCGTGCGCATTCGTGAGGAGAAATTCATCGGCGCCAATGACGCGGCGGCCTCGATCATCACCGCCTCCAAGCC
>DJHS01000139.1:901-1513 GCA_002433235.1 Verrucomicrobia bacterium UBA6614 | reverse complement strand
CATTCGGTTTGATGCGCGAAACAATGCGATCGTGATCCGCGAAGGCGGCACGGTGAAATCGAGGCCCGATCCCGGTCGTGGCGAGCGCGTCGGCCCGTGCGTTTACTCGGGCATGACCACGGTGCTGAGTGTTTCGCGGGACGTCGCGGAAACCGTCACTACCAGCAAGGACCATCGTGGTGTGCAACACTACACATTCTCCGTGCCGTGCGATGCGCGTGGCACGGTGGTTTCCTGGGCAATGCACGATGACGGCCGCACGGCGATTCAATCCGCACGCGCTATCATCACCAACCACAAGCCGTGGCTTGCGGTCAAAACAACTGCGCTGAACCGGCTGCTCAACGACGAGATCCCGTGGTTCCGCTGCCCGGACGAGCGTTACGTGGACATCTACTATTACCTCTGGTCGCTTTACCTCATGTACACCATCGAGGTTGGCCGCGGTTGGGAGCAGGAGGCGCACACGCAGACGGCGGTGAACAATTTCCTCGGCCTACATCGTTACGATGCAGCGTTTCAAATCAAGGTGGGTGCCTGGACGCGGGACAAGGCGAAGTACGCCTACGGCAATGTGCTCACGTGGAAACATCTCACGCAAAACAATCGCTT
>DJHS01000139.1:0-494 GCA_002433235.1 Verrucomicrobia bacterium UBA6614 | reverse complement strand
GGCGTCGAAACCTCCGAGCATGTCCTCGGTGCGTGGCAGATTTATCAGCATACCGGCGACATAAAATTTCTTAAGGCCTGTTACGAAGGCCACTTTGCCAAGCTGTTTGAAAAACGTCTGGGCGGTTTTGCAATGAACCAATTTGAGGTGGCCGACACGCTCGTGAAAATTGCCCGCCTTACCGGCAATGCCGACGATGTGTCGCACTGGGAACGCCTTGTGCGCCGCGATGATCCGAAGCACGTGCGACTAATGTTTGATCAGCGCTGGGAAGCCAACGGGGTGCCGAACTATTTTGCCGCACCGAACAATGGCATGCTCATGACCAACCCGTTCTGGGCCATGCGCTCGCCGCATTTTCCGAATGAATACGCCAAGCGCATGGTCCACGCTTGGGCGCTCAATCGCGACCGCGGTTTTTACGGTGCCTTCTTCCCGCTCGCGATGGCCAGGCAATCGATGGCGAAATTCAAATCACAGGACGACCAAGCCTT
>DJHS01000141.1:4335-4669 GCA_002433235.1 Verrucomicrobia bacterium UBA6614 | reverse complement strand
ACACTGGGCCTTCCGTAAACTTCAACCCTCCGGCCAGTTTTTCAACCTTTGCGCCTTTGGCGACCAAAGAAGCACCTGAAGTAACATCAACCCACCCGATGGCGGCGATAAGAATGACTAGAACACGCTTCATATCATTTTAAATAATTCAATAAATTGGCAGCACCATTTTTTGGCCGTGCTTTTGTTCCTCAATGGAATGGATGCGCTCCTCAGGCGGCATGGAGACAAACTTCCAGCTGTCAGCTTTCACACGCACGCAGGCGCCGGGCGAATAACCCTTTAGCAGTTCCTTGAACCGTAGTGTAATCTGCACGCCGCTGCTGCCGGTGAC
>DJHS01000141.1:3794-3994 GCA_002433235.1 Verrucomicrobia bacterium UBA6614 | reverse complement strand
GGGTTCTTGATCTCGGCCCATTTTTCCAGCTTACAGAATTTCCGATCACCCCGATGAAACCACGTGCGCAGCGTCTTCTCCGCGCAAGCCACCGCAATGCGGTCGTTACGCTCACGACTGAGGTCATCAATAATTTCACGGTTCACCTCGAAGAGCTCAATGGTTAGCCGGCCGCCGCCAAAGTCGAAGATTTCCATCTT
>DJHS01000141.1:2760-3365 GCA_002433235.1 Verrucomicrobia bacterium UBA6614 | reverse complement strand
GTGATGGTGAATTCGCGAACGGTGTTGTAGTGGCCGCCCTGCGCCCAGCCGAGGTTGAAGCGGACGGTGGTTCCCGGTTTGATGTCCTTCAGGTCCACCCAGCGTCGGTCCTGCCACACGCGTGTAGTAGCGAGCAGGTCGAAGGTGTACGGTGTTTTGATGCCCTGCTCCACCAGTTTGCCGGCAGGCTCAAGGTGAATCTTCTCCTTGTCAATCTCCACGCCCTTCACCTTCCATATTTGGCCATGATTGGCGTAATGAGTGAAATCGTCGGCAAGCATCAGAGCGTGATTTTCCGGCACGACGAGTTTCTTGTAGCCCAACGAATCCGGAATCGGCGGAATGGTGTCCTCCTCGCCCTTGGGCGGCAGGAAAAACCAGCCGTGCATGTGCGTGCCCAACGGCAGGTCGCGCAATGCGGCCCGTGCGCCATTTTGCCAGATCGTGGCATAAGGTAGCAGCGCGAAATAATGAATCGGCCCAGCCCAGTAGCGACCGCTTTCACCCCCATCAATTCGAATGCCCCCACGGCGGTTCACCGCGTCCATGTAAACCAGCTCCCCGGAGAGATACCGCGCCTTCGCCATCGGCGCGAACTTGGCCGG
>DJHS01000141.1:1976-2365 GCA_002433235.1 Verrucomicrobia bacterium UBA6614 | reverse complement strand
AGAAAATCAATAACCACTTCATAAAATCCCTGCGCCTCAGCATGAGGCTACACAATGTCCGACAAAGTGCCATTGCTGTCACCGAACTTGTCGGTCCGTACGCCCATCTTTTGAGCCATGGTCAGGAGCAGATTACTCATGTGGCCCTTGGTGTTCACCGGATGATGGCAGATTTGATAGTGCTTGCCGGGTTGATCGAGTTGGTAGCCCTTGAAATCAACCTTCTTGTTGTAGTCGACGTGAGTTCCGTGTTTCAGACCAAGCTTGCTGCCCCCAGCGAGTACGAGCGGCAAGTTGGCATTACCATGGCTGTGGCCAAACGCCATGCCGCTTCCCCACAGGGCCATAGTGGTGTCCAAGAGCGGCCCCTGCGCGTCCTTGATTTCCGC
>DJHS01000141.1:0-1569 GCA_002433235.1 Verrucomicrobia bacterium UBA6614 | reverse complement strand
TGATGCGAGAGCGAGTGGCGGTCCTGATTCACGCCAATCTCCGGAATGGCTGGGCCCTGGCCTTCGATGCCGTTGCAAAAGGTGGCTACACGTGTCATGTCCGTCTGAAAGGCGAGTAAAACGATGTCATACATCGTGCGAAGGAAATCACCCATTTGTTGCTTGGACACGTTTCGGTTCAGGCGTGACTTTACGCCCGGCTCTACCTCGGGCCGCGGCACATCCAGCCACTTGTCGGCACGTTCGGTGCGCACCTCCACTTCGCGCACAGAGGTAAGGTATTGCTCCAGTCGACCGCGGTCCTCCTGACTCAGTTGCTTGTCCAGCGCCTTGGCCTCACTGAGCACGGCGTCGAGAATGCTTCCTTTGCGATGAAGCCCGCGCCGCTGCTTGGCCGCGCCGCCCTTTGGTTCCTCAAACATATCGCGGAAAACCACGGACGGATTGCCCTGTGCTGGCAACCGGATGCCGTCGGCATTCCACGAAAGCGACGCACCCTGCGTGGTCATTTGCAACGAATGAAAGCGTGTATGCGGCGCCGTGCACTCGGCCATCAGTTGGTCCACCGAGATAGTGTTGCGATCGGCAGCACCCAGCTTACCGCCTGTTAGCCAAATCTTGTAACAATTATGATGATGCCCCAGGCCATGCGGATGATGCAACCCACTGATCGGCGTAATCACGTTACGAAACTTCTCCAGCGGCTTAAGCGTGTGGGAAAACTGATACCCCTTGCCAGTTTCGGTGATCTGCCAATCCAGCGTGTTGACGCCATTGGGAATGTACATGAACACACTGCGCGCTGGCCTCGGGGCCTTTTCCGCACCCCGTAACGGAATCATGCTCTCCAACAACGGCAGCGCCATGGTCACTCCAATCCCTCGCAGCGCATGCCGTCGATCCATGAGCCAACCCTGTGTCGTAATCGTGCTCATAATTCTCCTTCAGACGTTCCTTTACGATACTCCTTCAACGCACGCGATAAAACCGGAAGTCCTAAGACAAAATCTCCCCATGAAAGGCCATTCCTGTATTCCCGCCTCTGTTGCTTTATAGGCTTCATTGCTTGAGAGAATCCTACCCCACCATCCTGATTCAGAGAAGTTCAGAGAGTTAGTCGTGGAGACAGCTGTGTAATCTGTGTCGAGAGTTGTGAGATCTCCCGGGAGGCTTGGGTCTCAACGTGATTGATAGACGATTGGGTGGGTGAAGAAGGGGTTAGGGCATGGAGGATTTGCTCTAAAAAATCCAAGAGGGTTATCCGTTTGCGCTCGGAGTGAAAGATGGATGAGGCACCCCCGCCCCCCTCTATTTCTTGGGCCATTTTTTGTGCCACTTTCTAGTGGCACAGCAGGTAGGGGTTAAAATGAAATAACCCAAAAAACAGTACTCTATTGAACACTATGAAACGTGAGAATCGAATTTTGGATCACAACCCCTGCCTAAGTGTCAAATGGCGTAAGCTGAGCTGAAAACAAGTTACTAGAAACAAAAAAAGCCGCCCGATGATCAAGCCGAAGCCTGTTCTTGGGCGGCTACCAATCTTCCTTGAGGCTCCCCGAGGGGTTT
>DJHS01000027.1:16054-26214 GCA_002433235.1 Verrucomicrobia bacterium UBA6614 | reverse complement strand
ATCCCCGCGCCTGCCTCCATGCAGGGCCGTTCCTTCAAGAGCATTTGCGAAACCGGCAAGGAACCCAAGGGCTGGAAGCAGGCGGCTTATTACCGTTACTGGATGCACATGGCCCACCATGACAATCCCGGCGTGATGGCCATCCGCACGAAGACCCACAAGCTGGTCTACTACTACGGCTGCAACTACGACGGCGGCTACCAGACCCCGCCCGGCTGGGAGCTGTACGACCTGAAAAAGGATCCCGCCGAACTCAACAATGTCTACGACGATCTCGCCTACGCCAAGACCCGCGACCGCCTGAAGAAGGAACTCGCCGCCCTGCGCAAGACTGTCGGCGACGACGGCAGCCATTATCCCGCCGCCGAAAAGGTTGTGCAGGAATTCTGGAACTACGACGCCGCCGACCGTGAAAAGGCCCGTCAACTCTCCGGCGAATACCTGAAGCGCCGCCTGCAGGAACTCAAGGAGGGCAAGCGCAACGTCCGCACTTGGAAGGAAAATTGATGCGAATAGGTAAACGGCTTTTCGCGCTGGTCGCTTGTTTGCTGGCGATCATCGTGCACGCTTCGCCCAAGCCGAACGTCCTATTCATCGCGGTCGACGATTTGAATGACTGGATCGGCTGCCTTGGCGGGCATCCGCAGGCGCTGACGCCGAACATGGATCGCTTGGCCAAGCGGGGCGTGCTGTTCACCAACGCCCACTGCGCGGCACCGGCGTGTAACCCCTCGCGGGCGGCGGTGTTCAGCGGGTTGATGCCGGCGCGCACGGGTGTGTGGTCGAACAACAGCGCGCGGATTGAAAAGGCCGCGCCCAAGGCGGTGTTGCTGCCGCATGCCTTTCGCGAGACCGGCTATCATTCCCTTGGCACCGGGAAGATGCTGCACGGTAAGGGCGATGGATTGTTTGGGGAATTTTACGGCGTCAACCAGCGGTGGAGTCCGTTTCCCAAAAACGCCGTGCCGTACACCAAGGCCGAGTTGCCCGGCAAAGGTACGGATAATCCACGCCATGTGCTCAAGGACAGCCGCGGTCGCACGGTGGTGTTGCCCATCAACCGGATGCCCTCGGATCGCAAGCCTGACTCGGTCGCGGGCGAGTCCTTCGACTGGGGAGGCTTCGATGTGCCCGACAGTGACTTCGGCGACACACAGATCACCACGTGGGCCATCGACCAGCTCAAGCGCGGTCTCGGCAAAAAGAAACCGTTCTTTCTCGGCGTGGGTTACTACCGCCCGCACATTCCGCTCTTCGCCCCGCAGAAATATTTTGAGCGCTTCAAAAAAGACCCCGGCAAGTTGCCGCCGGTCCGCAAGGACGATCTGAAGGACCTCGGCCCCGCCGGGCGCAAGTGGGCCGTCGAGGCGGTCACCGCCGGGAGTCACGCCACCGTTCTGAAGCACAAACAATGGCGGGCCGCGGTGGAGGCGTATCTCGCCTGCACCACCTACGTGGATCACGAGATCGGTCGCCTGCTCGACGCACTCGACCAAAGCGGCGCGGCGGCCAACACGTGGATCGTTCTCTGGAGCGATCACGGCTGGCACCTCGGCGAAAAGCAGCACTGGGGCAAATGGACCGGCTGGGAACGATCCACCCGCGTGCCACTCATGATCGTGCCACCCAAACGCTTGGCCAAGCAGTTCGCCCCCGGCGGCTCGCGCTGTGCCCAACCGGTCGGCCTCATCGACCTGTATCCCACACTCGCCGAGGCCTGCAATGTGCCTGCCCCCAAACACCTCGACGGCCAATCCCTCCTGCCTTTGTTGCGTGACCCTGCCAAGGTAACCGGCCGCGTGCTGACCACCACCTTCGACAAAGGCAACGTCTCCCACCGGAGCATCCGCTGGCGCTACCTCCGCTACGCCAACGGCGAGGAGGAACTCTACGACCTTCAAAACGATCCGAACGAATGGACCAACCTCGCCGAGGATCCGAAGCATGGCGCGTTAAAGAAGCGGTTGACCGAAGCCCGGTAGCGAGGACACTCTCGGTCTAGGCAGAGGACAGCATGGAGACAGGTGGTCTCCGCCACGGATGAGATTCACGGTCAACATTGGGGTCATTGCAGCGGCCGTACTTTGGGTTGCCGGTCAGATGGCCTTATCGGCAACGTTTCCCGAAAAACCCATCACTGTCATTGTGCCGTTTGCTGCCGGCGGCGGCAGTGATACCTTTGTTCGGATTTTTCAAAAGGCAATCCGCGATCATGAATTATCGCCGCAACCGGTGGTGGTGAAAAACCTCGGCGGCGCCGGCGGCACTATTGGGAGCCGAACAGCGCTGGAGTCAGACCCGGATGGCTACACCATTCTGTGCCTTCACGACGGTATGTACACCGCGCAGCACTATGGCAACGCCGATTGGGGGCCGGCGGATTTCACCCCGATCGCCGCCACGGGCCGGAGCGGCGTGGTGGTGGCCGTGGCCGGCGCTTCCCCATATCACGATCTGGCTGAATTGATGGCTGACGCGGAGGCGCGTCCGTACCAGTTGGTGTATGGTACTAATCTTGGTGCGCCGAACCATTACTCGGCCTTGTTTCTGCAAAACGGCAAGCCGGGCGCCAAGTTTCGCTTTACCCAGACCGGAGGCGGGGCCAAGCGGTTGGCTCAACTCAAGGGCGGCCATGTGGATCTTACTGGTTTTTCAGTGGCGGAATACGAGCAATTCAAGGGGGCGGGCATCCGGGCTCTGGCTGTGTTAAGTGAAGAACGCGAGTTGACCCTGCCAGATTTGCCCACGGCCAGAGAGCAGGGCGTCAACGCGATACACGGACTGATGCAGTTTTGGTGGGCGCCGAAGGGAACCCCACCGGAGCGGGTGGCGTATTTCGAGGATTTGCTGCAACGCGCGATGGCGACCGCCGAGGTGAAGGCGCGGTTGGCGCAGTTGCATATGAGTCCGGAGTTTCACACGCGCGAAAAATTGCAGGCCGTGATTCAGGCGCGCCGCAAGAGTTTGCAAGACATTCAACTGGAGAAACCACCGTCTCTGCCACCGGTGCATTGGCTGGTATTGGGTTTTGTGAGCTTTTGTGGGGTATTGGTTTGGCGAGAAGGGAAGCTGGAATGATCGAGTTGTTTGCATCCCCCACCATTGTGGGGCTGGCATTGCTCGGCACATTGTTGGGCATCACCGTGGGCGCGGTGCCGGGATTGACGGGCACCATGTTGATCGCATTGGCGTTGCCGTTGACCTTCACAATGGAGCCGGTATCAGCCTTGGTGCTGTTGGTGGCTATGTATGTGGGCGCGGTAAGCGGCGGCTTGATCAGTGCCACGCTGTTGCGGATGCCGGGCACGCCGGCGGCGGTGATGACCACACTGGACGGATATCCAATGGCACAGTCCGGCCGGCCGGGGCGCGCCTTAGGCTTGGGTATCGGGGCTTCGCTGGTAGGCGGGTTGGTGTCGTGGGTGGCATTGTGGCAGCTGTCTGAGCCCATGGCGGATTGGTCCACGCGCTTGGGGCCGTTTGAATACTTCTCGCTGGTGGTGTTGGCACTGGCCCTGCTGGCGGGTATGGGCGAATCCACGCGGGCTCGTGGTTTGCTGGCGGGCGGGCTGGGCGTGTTAGCGGCGATGCCAGGGGTGCATCCGGCTACGGGGGAATTGCGCTGGACTCTGGGGGTGACCGCCTTGAATGACGGGTTTCGGTTGATCCCTGTGTTGATTGGACTGTTCGCGATCGGGAAAATACTGGGTGACCTCACCGGAGATGGCGGTGGGGTGGAGCAGGCTAAGGGCGATGACAGCGCCTGGGTGCCGTGGAAAGCGTGGAAGGCGCAGGCAGCAAATTTGTTGCGCTCCTCAGGGCTGGGCACCTTGATCGGCGTGTTGCCCGGAGTGGGTGCCAACATCGGATCATTGGCTGCGTATGCGGCGGCCAAGCGCGCCTCAAAGGATCCGGGGAAATTTGGCAAAGGCAGCGAAGAAGGCATCGTGGCCTCTGAAGCGGCGAACAACGCCACGGTGGGTGGGGCATTAATCCCGCTGATTGCGCTGGGCGTGCCGGGCAGTGTGATCGGAGCGGTCTTGCTGGGGGCACTGATTGTCCATGGCCTGCAACCGGGGCCGTTGTTGTTTCGTCAAAATCCCGAAGCCGTCCACGCCATCATTGGTACGGTATTGGTGGCCAATGGAATGATGTACGCCCTGATGCTGGGCGGTGCCCGATGGATCGCGCGGCTTTCGGCCGTGCCGCAACAGGTGTTGCTGCCGGGAGTCACGATTTGTTGTGTATGGGGAGCGTACGCCTTGAATGGCCAAATGATAGACGTGGTGGTGATGCTCGCGTTTGGGGTGGTGGGCTGGCGGATGGAGCGGGCACGGCTGCCGCTGGCGGCATTTGTGATCGGCTTTGTGCTGGCTCCTGTGGCCGAGGAAAACCTGTGCGCAGGCCTGATGGCGAGTGGGGGGAGTTATGCGCCACTGGTCACGCGGCCGTTGTCGTTGCTGATGCTCGTCGGCGCGGGGGTATTGTTGCTGCGCAAGAATAACGTTTCCGGGACTCCGTCTGCGCCGTAGAGTCGGCGCCCGATGAACGAACGGCCCAACATCCTTTGGTACTGCACCGATCAACAGCGCTTTGATACGATTGGCGCGCTGGGCAATCCGCATGTGCGGACGCCGGTGGTGGATCAACTGGTGCGGGAAGGGGTGGCGTTTACCCATGCCTATTGCCAGAGCCCAATTTGTACGCCGAGCCGGTCGAGCTTCATGTCCGGCCTGTATCCCAGCCGTGTACACAACACCCGCAATGGCAATGACACCTTTCCCGATTGGCCGCCGGTGATCAGCAAGCTGATGGCCGGGGCGGGTTATGAATGTGGATTGATCGGAAAATTTCATTTGCAGAGTTCAGGCCGTCGCACGGAGCCGCGAATGGATGATGGCTTTAGTTACTGGAAATTCAGCCACGCCCCGCGCGATGACTGGGAGGAGGGCCACGATTACGCCGATTGGGTGCGCGAGCAGGGAGGAGATCTCAATGCACTGAGGGAAAGCGACGATCGTGTGCCCACTGAATTGCACCAGACCACCTGGGGCTCGGAACGGTCAATTGAATTCATCCGTCAACCGCACGAGCGACCGTGGATGTTGAACGTGAACATTTACGATCCGCATCCACCGTTTATTCCGCCGCGCTCGTATGCCGAGCAGTTTGATCCGGCGGACATGCCGGGGCCGCATTTTCGCGAGAGCGACCTGACCGCGCAGGCCAAGCTTGCCGAGTGTGATTTCCAGGACGAAATTCGCACGCCCGAGGAGCATGATGCCTTCGCGGCGCAGGCGCGCTACTATGCGATGATCGCGCAGATTGATGACCAGTTTGCACGTGTCCTGCAGGCCTTGGAGGAGACAGGCCAGCGCGACAACACGGTGATTATTTTCACCAGTGACCATGGCGAGGCATTGGGAGATCACGGGTTGATGTACAAGGGGTGTCGGTTTTACGAAGGACTGGTGCGGGTGCCGTTGATATTTTCCTGGCCGACCCGATTCGAGCAGGATCTCCAGAGCGATGCGCTGGTGGAGCTGCTCGATTTGTCGGCGACCTTGCTGGACCTTGCCGGGGTGGAAGTGCCGGAGTATTTTCAAGGCGCCAGCCTGCGGCCGATTCTGGACGGCCGCGATCCGGGTCATGCGCATCGAAACTTTGTGCGCAGCGAATACTTCGATGCCTTGGATCCACACTTTACCGGCGGCACGGGTACCTACGCCACCATGCACCGCACACGTACACACAAGCTGTGCTTGTATCACGGGAAGGGTGTGGGGGAGTTGTTCGATCTGGAGAACGATCCTTGGGAACACGACAATCTCTGGGATGACCCGGCTCATGCCGAGGCGAGACACCGATTGGTGGCTGAGAGCTTTGACGCCCATGTACTGCTCACCACCGACGTCGGTTCCGAGCGGATTGCTCCAATGTAACGGGGGCATTTTAAGTTTTTGTTTTGGAAGGTTGCGCCCGTATCTGACGCTCCTTATGTTCGCGGGCGATATGACTGCCAAGAAATGGAATCGGCTGCTGGTGGCGAGTTTGATGGCGTCTATTGTACTCGGGGTGAACACGGCAGTGTTCGTGCTTGTTTTCCTTGTGCCGAAAGTGGCTGCAATAAGCTCGGATTTAAATGCGGAGATTCCACAATTCTTTCAGGCAGCCATTACGATCGGTGGGATCCTGTTCAGATACTGGTTTGTTTGGCTGGCCTTGGCCGGGGGAGCTTTTTGGCTGTTTGAAAAACGGTGCGTCAGTGAGCATAAACCGGTCTATCGCAACCTTGGACTCTCCGGACTGGCCCTGGTTTCTGTCGGGTTCTCATTTTGGATTTCTCTTTCGACCTTGGTCTGGTTGTTTATGGTCTTTCCGGCAATAACACGTGGAAACTAGCGGTTAAGATTCCATGAAAGAGTTGCCTCCGGCGACGTTTGGCAGCAGTCTAGGCGGCGCACCATGTTGTTATTCGGTCGTTGCTTTCTAATTTTTTTCCTCCTCGGCGCGGTTTCGGTTTCGGCTGCCAAGCCAAACATGGTGTTCATTATCGCCGATGATTGCACCTTTCGCGACATTGGGTGTTATGGCGGGCAGGCGGAGACGCCGAATATTGATCGGCTGGCGAAGGAGGGGATGCGGTTTACGCGATGTTTTCAGGCGGCACCGATGTGTTCGCCGACGCGGCATAATATTTACACGGGACTGTACCCGGTGAAGAGCGGGGCGTGGCCGAACCATACGCGGGCGTATCCGCACGTGAAGAGCATCGTGCATCATCTGCGGCCGCGCGGTTATCGGGTGACGCAGACGGGCAAGACGCACATCAATCCACGCACGGTGTTTCCGTTTGAAAACATGGGCGGCGGCAAAAATCCGGACATGAAATACATCGACCGGCTGTTCGCAGAGACCGCGAAGGGCGGCAAGCCGTTTTGCTTGTTCGCCTGTTCCAACGAGCCGCACACGCCGTGGAACAAGGGCGATGCCTCGGCGTATCCGCCGGCCAAGGTGAAGTTGCCGCCGTACATTGTGGACACGCCGCGGGTGCGCGAGGATTTCTCGAACTACCTCGCGGAGATCACCTATTACGATTCGCAGGTGGGCGAGATTTTGGCGCTGCTGGAGAAACACAAACTGGCGGACAACACGATCGTGATGGTGGTGAGCGAACAGGGCAACGCGTTTCCGTTTGCCAAGTGGACCTGCTACGATCACGGGTTGCAATCAGCAATGATCGTGCGCTGGCCCGGCAAGGTGAAAGCCGGCAGCGTGACCGACGCGATGGTGGAGTACGTTGACGTAACGCCCACGTTCATCGACGCAGCCGGCGGCCAACCGGTAACGCCGGTGGATGGTCGGAGTTTTCTCCCCGTGCTGCTGGGCAAGGCGGATCGGCACAAGGAACAGGTTTTTGGCATCATGACCACGCGCGGCATCATCAACGGCACCGACGCCTACGCCATTCGGTCCGTGCGGGAGGAGCGCTATAAGCTTATTTGGAATCTCAATCACGAAAGCAAGTTCACCAATGCCTGCACCAAGATGCCGCTCTTCCAATCGATGGTCGCCAAGGCCGCGGCGGGCGATGCGACGGCCAAGCGGTTGGTAAACGCCTATCATCATCGGCCCGCCGTGGAGTTGTATGATTTGCAAAAGGACCCGCTGGAGATGAACAACATCGCCGGTCAATCCGGCAGCGAAGCGCACATCAAGCGCCTGCGCGGCAAGCTGGAGGCGTGGATGAAGGCGCAGGGCGACCAAGGGGTGGAGACCGAGTTGAAAGCCAGCGAGCGGCAAGGTGGCGGTCGTAAGAAAAAGCCCAAGAATAATTCCAAGAAAAAGTAAGTATGAAATCAATTCTAGCAACCATTACGATAGTTCTCGCGCTGCCCTTGGCGGCGGCGGAGCGGCCGAACATTTTGTTCATTTACACCGACGATCAATCCACGCGCACGGTGAGTTGTTATGAGGACGCGTTTGACTTTGTGAAGACGCCGAACATCGACGCACTGGCCAAGTCGGGCGTGCGATTTTCACGGGCGTATATCGGCACGTGGTGCATGCCGTCGCGCGCCACGATGCTCACGGGACACCACCAGCACGGCATCGAGTCCATGCGCATGGAGGGCAAGTATCCGGGCAGCGCGTACGACGCGGACAAGTGCCCGTTTTGGCCGGCGGTTTTTCGTAAGCACGGCTACGTCACCGCGCAGATCGGCAAATGGCACACGGGCGTGGACGGCGGGTTCGGGCGCGATTGGGATTATCAAATCATCTGGAACCGGCCCAAGTACGTCGAGAACTCGCCCAACTATTATTACGATCAACTCACGGAATTCAACGGCGGCAAACCGAAGATGGTGAAGGGTTATACCACCGACAACTACACCGACTGGGCTATCGAGTTCATCAACGGCAAAGGCCGCGCGGACAAAAATAAGCCGTGGTATCTGTGGCTCTGCTACGGCGCCGTGCACGGCCCTTTCACGCCGGCCGACCGACACAAGGGCGATTACAAGGCCGGCCAACCGCCGGTGCCGAAGGATGTTTACCCGCCGCGCCCGGGCAAGCCGGAGTACGTCCAAAAGATGCAGCACTGGGAACCCAAAAAGGGCATTCCCGTGGAGCGAAAAGTTCGCGAGCTTGGACCGGTGGGCATGAAGGATGTTCCCGGGCGACCGTTGCGCGATTGGATCCAGCAATACCACGAGGGCGTGCTGGCCATCGATGAAGGCGTCGGCCGATTGCTCAAGGCACTGAAAGACAGCGGGCAGGACGAAAACACACTCATCGTTTTCACCTCAGACCAAGGATTTGCTTGGGGACAGCACGGCTTCAAATCCAAGGTCGGCCCGTACCATGCCACCGTGGCCGCGCCGTTTATCATCCGTCTGCCCGGCAAGGCCGCCGCCAAGACTGCCGGCCGCGTGGTGACTGAGCCGGTTAGCGGCGTGGATATCCCGCCGACCTTTTTTGCGCAGGCAGGTTTGGAGCTGCCGTGGAAAATGCACGGCGAAGATCTCAGTCCGCTGTTGGAAAACCCCAAGGCCAAGCGCAAGTCGCCTGCAATGCTTGTCCACACCGGCAAGCTATACGGCTCTACCACAGCGAAGATTCCTGCCAAGGACAATCCGGCACTCTATCACGGCCCCGGTGTGCCGTGGTATGTGATGTTGGCTGATGGCCGGTACAAGTACGTGCGAAACCTCATCGAAGGTGAGGTGGAAGAATTGTACGATATGCAGAGGGATCCGGATGAACTCAAGAATCTCGCCCTGAAGAAACGCCACGCTAAGCGCTTGATGGCCATGCGGGGCCGGACCTCAGAGGAATTGCGCCGTACACAGGCACCGTTCGTGAATGCCATGCCCAAGCCCTCCACTTTGAAATAACGAAATGAAACTGATTCACACATTGATCCTCACGCTGGGTTTCACAGCGGTTTCCCAGGCGGCGCCGCAACCCAATATCGTATTCTTTTTTGCCGACGATCAAACCTCTAGCTCGCTGAGCTGCTATGGGCATCCGTTGGTGCAGACACCAAATCTTGATAGATTAGCTAAAAGAGGCACACGTTTTACTAATGCACACGTGAGTCAGGCAATTTGTTGGGTAAGTCGCACAACGATTCTAAGCGGATTAGTGGGGCGAACTTTTGGTAGCCAAGCAGAACCGGACCGTGCTACGCCGGATTCAGTACGCGAATTGTACTCGGACCTCCTTCGCGATAATGGTTATCGCACAGGCTTCTTTGGTAAATGGCATGCCAAAATGCCCCGAGGTTTTAAGCCAGCCGATCATTTCGATGTTTTTTCACCTGTCGGCCGTAATCCGTTTTACAAACGACAGCCTGACGGTTCCTTGCGGCATGAAACTGAAGTGATCGTTGATCAAGGGATTGAATTCATCAAGAAGCAGCCTAAAGGAAAGCCGTTTGCCATAAATATGTGGTTCAACGCCTGTCATGCTGAAGACAGCGATCGGCGGCCGGGGATTGGCCATTTTCCGTGGCCACGGGCAGTTGATGGGTTATACGAAAGTGACGAGATAGCGCCACCGCATCTCAATGACCCGGAAATTTTCAATAGTCAGCCGGACTTTCTGAAAACCTCAATCACGCGCGAACGCTTTTTTTGGCGTTGGAACACAGACGA
>DJHS01000027.1:0-15649 GCA_002433235.1 Verrucomicrobia bacterium UBA6614 | reverse complement strand
TTGGAAGAATCTGGATTGGCAGAAAATACAATTATTGTTTATTCTGCGGATAATGGTTTTTTTATGGGTAACCGTGGTTTTGCCGGGAAGTGGTCGCACTATGAGGATGCACTACGGGTCCCACTCATAATTTGTGATCCGCGCGTGGCGGTTCAACAACGCGGTCAGGTGACGGATGCATCAGCCTTGAACCTAGATTTCCCAGCCACTTTTTTGGATTGGGCTGGTGTGAAGATTCCAGAGCGATATCAGGGTCATAGCCTCAAACCCGTGGTTGAAGGCGGTAAGCCTGCGGGTTGGAGGAGCGAAACATTTCATGAGCATCACGCTGTGCGTGGTCGTATTCCTGCCTTTGAGGGATTGCGCAACGAGCGATTCAAGTATGTACGTTATTACGATTTTGGAAACTACGAGTTTTTGCATGATCTCAAGAATGATCCTAATGAACTAATAAATCTGGCCAAGGATCCCAAACACAACGGTTTGCTTAAAGCCATGCGCTTAAGGACAGACGCTCGAGTGAAGGAACTTGGCGGGGCACTAAATCCTTTGGATACCAGAAAATTTGCGAAATCAACCGACCCGCACCCCATAGCCTCGGCTGCAGTCACCGTGCGACCTGGTGCCGATGGATTTGTAAATCTATTGGGCGGCGGATTGAGAGGGTGGGCTGGGGATCCAAAGTATTGGTCGGCAAAGAAAGGCGTTCTTACTGGCTCTACCGATGGTTCACTCAAAGCGAATTCCTTTCTCACATGGAAAGGCTCCACCATTCGCAACTTTGACCTGCGCGTTCAGGTGCGCCTGACGCCCGGTGGTAATAGTGGCATTCAATATCGTAGCCGTATGCGGCCTGATATTGGCCTCTACGCCGCCTCCGGATACCAGTGCGATGTGGTTGCCAAAAATCCCAATTACAACGGGATGGTTTATGAGGAAAAAGGCCGCCGTATTTTAGCACACACCGGTGAAAAGGTGATTGTCGACGAAACGGGTCGTTCCTGGATCGTTGGCCAAATGCCTGTGAAGGAATTTCCTGCAGATGAATGGCACGAGTACCGTGTCTTGGTGCGGGGAAATCATATCCAGCACTGGATTGACGGGCATCCGACCGCGGATCTCATTGACTTTGATCCGAAAGGCCGTTCGCTCGATGGCGTGTTAGCCGTGCAGGTGCACAAGGGGCCGCCCATGAAAGTGGAATACAAAAACTTCCGCATCAAGCATCTACCGGACAACCTGCCGTTGCTGCAGCCCAAGGATCGCCCGATTCCCGCCGGTTCCCTGGGTGTCCGCCCGCAAGGTCGCCTGCCCAAGGACTGGAAGCCGCCGGTATACGGTAAAGAATGATCTCGGGAGAATGACCCAAGCCGGCACGGATTTGACCATGATTCGATTGATGCTTTCCCTGTTGCTGTTGGGTTTATCGGTTCCGGCGGTCGCGGAATCCCGCCCCCACATCGTGCTGGTGATGGCCGACGATCATGGCTACGGCGATACCGGTTTCACGGGGCACCCGTTTGTGAAGACGCCGCATTTGGACGCGATGGCCAAGGCGGGGGTGGTGTTCAACCGGTTTTATTCGAGCGCGCCGGTGTGTTCGCCGACGCGGGCCAGCGTGATGACCGGGCGTCATTCATTCCGCGTGAACGTACCCAATCATGGGCATTATCTGCGTCCGCATGAGACCACGATTGCGGAGGCACTCAAGGGTGCCGGATATGTCACTGGCCATTTCGGTAAATGGCACATTGGCTCCGTACAACCGAACAGTCCCACCAGTCCTGGCGGGGCGGGATTTGATGAATGGCTGTCGGGATTGAATTTCTTCGACAACAACCCGTACCTGAGTCGCAACGGGGTTTACAAACAACACCTAGGCCCCGGCTCGGTGATTAGCATGGATGCCACGATCGAGTTTCTGGAAAAACATGCGAAAGGGGACAAGCCGATCTTTGCTGTGACCTGGTTCCCATCGCCTCACGATCCGCAGGCGGAATTGCCGCAAAACCTGCCCCATGCGGCTACGCTTTATAACAACGAGAACACCAAAAAACCCGGCTATTTCCGGGAGATCACCCTTCTGGATCAGCAAATCGGCAAATTGCGCCGGAGTCTGCGCCAACTGGGGATCGCCAAAAACACGCTGCTGTTTTATTGCAGCGATAACGGAGGCTTGGTCGCGGAATCTTCAGGGGGCCGGGCCAAAAAAGGCAGTATCTATGAGGGCGGCTTGCGTGTTCCCGCCGTCATGGAGTGGCCGGCCCGTTACCAATCGGCCACCATTGACACGCCCGCGTTTACTTCCGACCTGTATCCCACACTGATCGCCCTGACTCAGGCCAAGGTTGCGCATCAACCCATTTTGGACGGAATCGATTTGCTCCCTTTGCTATCCGGAAAACAAACGAAACGGCCACCGATGGGTTTTTGGTTTGGCCACACTGCGGGCCAAAGCACCTGGAATGACCGGATCATCAAGGCCCTGTTGGAAGCCAAACAAGCCGGACAACCCAACCCGTTTCCGAACCGGGTGCTCAAGAACGTGAACAAATTTCCGACCTTCGGCGAGGACGCCCTGCGCGGGCACGCCGCCTGGAACGATTGGCCGTGGAAACTGCATCGCATCGAGAAAAACCGAAAAGTAACCTTCGAACTTTATCATCTGGTCAATGACCCCATGGAGAAAAAAGACCTCAGTCAAGTCGAGCCCCAACGGGTTGCCAAAATGAAAAAAGCACTCGAAGCCTGGCAACGCTCCGTGTTGTCCAGTTGGTCCGGCAAGGATTACCGAAAGTAGCCGGGGGGCGTCATGGATGGGTAGTCTCGTTGCTGGGCAGGAAGATTATCGCCGCCAAATTCGGACGTCATCCACCACCACCTGTCGCGGGACAGAGAGGCGCAGGGTGCGTTTGGTGGGATGGGCGATGCCGGGGGATTTCAGCTTACCGATCAGCTTGCCGTTCAGCTGGAGACTGAGTTGATCGCCGATGACAAGGATCCGCACCTCGTGCCATTGGCCGATGGCGAGTTGGTGCGGAAAACGCACCGTCTTGCCGATCAAAGCCTTCTTTTGTTCATCGTTCAACGGTTGCTTGGCCTTGCGGGCCGTGCGGATGTCGAGGCGCATGTTGCCGGTCTTGAGATCCGTTAATTCCACGCGATCGCGATAGAGGCGGGTGACAAACAGGTGGCCGGCGTGGACCTCTTTAAATTGTAAGTCGGCAAAATTCAGGCCGAGACTGTCTTTTGGATTTTCGAATTGAAACCGCAACGCCACCGTACCATTGGTAAACTCGGCGGGATGCGTGACGGAAACGGCGTGGTCTGCGCGCGGGCTGATGAAGATGCGCAGGGTGCCCTCCTTGAGATCGACTTGTTTGTCGCCTTGCGCGCGCTTGTCGCTGTTCGTGCTCCAGCCATTTCCCGGTTCGTCCGTTGTTTCCTGAGACTCGGTCCGGTTGAAGGAATCTTGAAAGATCAATTTTCCCGGTTCATCGGCAGCCAGATGTAGGGCGGCGAGTACCCAGACGAGAGATGTCCCAACGATGAAATGCATGGGCTGCTTCTACTGCTGGGACCGGAGCAAGGGAAGTCTATTTGGGCATTCTATTCGGCTTGGAATGTTTGGGCATTGACGTTTTGGCGGACCGGTTCACTAATCAAGGCGGTCTTCGGAACCCACTTTACGCATGAAACGAATATTTATTGTTCTCGCGCTTGGTTTGGGCGTGGGGCTTACCGCCCCGGCGTTTGCCAAGGATTATCACGTCTACTATCTCGGCGGTCAGTCGAACATGGATGGTTACGGCAAGGTGAGTGAACTGCCGGCGGACCTGAAGAATGGGGTTTCCGGGGTGTGGATTTTTCACGGCAACATGGGCTTGGACGGTCAAAAGCCGGCGGGCCAGGGAAAGTGGAGTCCGTTGAAGCCCGGGCACGGAAGGTCATTCGCCTCCGACGGCAAGACCAACAAGTACTCGGATCGATTCGGTGCGGAGCTGACCTTTGCCCGGCGCCTGAAGAAGATTTATCCTGACCGTCACATTGCTTTGATCAAATATTCCCGCGGCGGCACATCCATTTCCGACAAGGCCTCCGCCGCCAAGCGATTTGGTTGCTGGGCCCCGGATTGGGCCGGAGGCGAAGGGGCCGGCAAGGGGGTCAACCAGTACGATCATTTTTTGGCCACACTCAAGCATGCCCGCGCGGTGAAGGATATCGATGGCGACGGCGAGCCGGATCGCCTGATTCCGTCCGGTCTGGTGTGGATGCAGGGCGAGAGCGATGCGCAAGCCAAGGCGGTTGCCGACCAATACGAGGCCAATTTGACCCGATTAATGGCGCTGTTGGCCAAGGATTTGGGAGATCCAAAACAACGTGTCGTGATCGGGCGCATCACCAACTGGAAGGTGTGGACTCATGGCACGACAGTTCGCGCAGCGCAGGCGGCCTTCGTGAAGCAACATCCGAATGCCGCACTGGTGACCAGTACGGATGATTACGGAAACTCGGATCCGTGGCATTACGATACGGCCGGCTACTTGGATCTTGGTATCAAGTTTGCCGATGCCATGGTGTTCGATCGGAAATGAAGTTCAGGCGAACACTGTTGTGGGTCGGCCTGGTCTGCAGCCTGCAGATGCAGGCGACCGAGCTGGTTCGTGTGTTGATTGTTGATGTACGCAATCATCACAACAGGAAGGTTGCCACGGATTCCAAATGGGTGGGCGGTGATCCGGCTCAGTTGATCCCCGCGATCTCAAAAGACGAGGTTTACCGGATTCGCAAACAATACCAGTCCCGCACTCAACCGTGGGCCGATATGGAACTGAATCAACTGAAATCAAAACGCTAAATGAAATACCTAACCACATTTGCCATTCTCTTATCGGTGATCGTGCCTGCCGATCTGGCGGCGGATGCCGCCTCGAAACCGGCCAAAAAGAAAAAGCCACAGCCGCCCTTGCCGGCGAAGGTCGAGGTGTTGCCGGATATTGAGTACGCCAAACCCGAGGGGATTTCGTTGAAGTTGGACTTGTATCGACCAAAAGCGGCCTCGGTACCTTCACCGGTGATTGTGTTTGTACACGGTGGCGGCTGGAAGAACGGTAACAAAGATCGCGGTCGGCGCGGCGCGTGGATGGTGCCTCATGGGTTCGCCGTCGTATCGATCAATTACCGTCTCACCGACCAGGGGCAGTGGCCGGACCAGATCAACGACTGCTACGCCGCTGTGCGTTGGGTGCGGAACAATGCCAAGCGATTCCATCTCGACGGCGAACGGGTGGGTTGCTGGGGGACCTCGGCCGGCGGACATCTGGTGGCGCTGATGGGCACACGCACTTTTCCCGGCAAGGAAACAACCTCCAGCCGCGTGCAGGCGGTGATGGATTGGTATGGTCCGAGTGAACTGTTGACGATGCCGCCGAACAATGTGGGCCATGGCCGGACGGAGGCGGATATTGCAAAATCCAACGGCGCCAAGCTGCTCGGTGCCACGGTGCGCGATGTGCCCCGGCTCGCCAAGGATGCCAGTGCGCTGGACCATGTGAGCCGCGGTGATGCGCCTTTTCTCATCATGCATGGCACAGCGGACAAGGGCGTACCGCTGGTTCAGAGCCAGAAACTGCATGCCAAGCTTAAGGCGCATGGAGTGGTATCCACACTGCTGGAACTCGAGGGCGCCGGGCACGGTGGACCCCAGTTTATTTCGCCGGAGGCCAAGAAGATCACGCTCGAATTCTTTAACAATCACTTGAAACGCTAATTCCAATTCCCATCATCAATCATGAAAAATCTTCTCTTCCTTGTTTGTGTTTTGCTGCTGACCCGCATGGGTTGGGCCGATACATTCCGGATTTATGCGCCGAGCTCGAGGGCCGGCAAACTCTGGGTGGTGAAAGCTACGCCGGAAGACAAGGGCCTCCAGTTGCAGGTCGAACGTAAGGTGGAACTGGGGCTGGCCGGCCGGGTTATCACGGCACATCCGGCCAAACCGCTCTTGTATGTGACGGCGGTGAACGGTGAGCCCGGGAAAATCCCCGGAGCGATGGTGACCCTATCGGCCGAGGGCGGATATCAAAAACACGTGCCGGTGCAGTTCAATGACGGTGCCTGTTATCTGAGCGTGGATCGTGGGCACAAACATTTGCTCGGGGTGAGCTATGGGAACGGCCGCTTGAATGTGTATCCATTGGGCAAGGACGGCGTTCCGGGCAAGGCGGTGACCACAATAGATGAAGGGATCAACGCGGCCCATTGTGTGTTGGTATCGCCGGATAACAAGCACCTCTACATCCCTTACGTGAAAGGCAATCTCGCGCTGTTGCAGTACGGCTACAATGGTGACACAGGTGCGATTACGGCGTTGGAGCCCAAGGATGCCCGGCCGCCGGAAGGCACCGGACCGAGGCACATGGCGTACCATCCCAAGCTGCCCATGGTTTATTTCACCAACGAACAGGGCATCGGGCTGTCCACTTATCGTCGTGCGGCCAACGGGCAATTGAAGATCGAGCAGGATCTCAGTGTGTTGCCGCAAGGGATGTCCAAGACCGGGCTGAGCGCCTCGGATCTGGTGATCACGCCGGACGGCAAATATCTCTTCGGCGGTCTGCGCGGGCATCGGCAGGATTTCGACAAGATCAGTCGTTATCGGGTGCTGGCCAATGGACACGCGGAATTCCTGGGCCTGACCGATGCCGATAAAATCCCGTGGGGCTTTGCCTTGTCGCCGGATGGAAAATATCTATTGGTGACGGCCACCACTGGTGCGACGTTGACGGCATACCGCATCACCGGCCAAGGCGGGCTCACCAAGGTGGCCACGTTGAAGTGGGATGCCGGGATCTCCGATCTGGTGACGCGTTAATTACGCCTGCCGAATCTCGTTCAGTTCGCGGGTGCTGTCGCCGAATTGGCGGGTCTCCACGTCAAGCGTGTTGAGCATGGTGACGTACATGTCGGACAGGCGCACCTTGTTTTCATCGAACTTGCGGAAGTGGCCGTGTTGCAGGCCCATATTCCCGCCGCCGGCGAGGATAAGCGGGTAATTGCGCGCCAGGTGCGTAGTGCTGGTGGAGCAGCCGTACATGATCAGTGTGTTGTCGAGCACGCTGCCTTCGCCTTCGGGTGCTTCCTTCAGCTGCTTCAGCAGGTAGGCAAAGTTTTCATTCATGAACTGATCCCAAATACCCCAGTCCTTGAAAGTGGATTTGCGGCGGTGGCTCAGGGCGTGGTGTGCATCGAGGCCCAGCGCGGTGGGGAAATGATCCGACTTGGAGCCGCCGCCTTCTATGCCGAGCATGTGGGTAATGACCCGGGTGGTGTCGGTGCGAAAGGCGTGGAACATGAGGTCGTAGAAGGCACGGACATAATCCTTCATGTTCGCGCTGGTGGCATCGACGCTGAGGGACGCCTCGTCCACCTCGGCCTTGGGTTTGTCGAGCCAGCTCTCGAGGCGCTGGATGCGTTGTTCCTGTTGGCGCACCGAATCGAGATAGTTGTCGAGTGTGCTGCGGTCGGCGGCGTTGAGCCGGGTCTTCAATGAGCGGGAATCCTCCAGCACACTGTCGAGCATGCTTTGGCGGACGATCAGTTCCCGGCGGGCCTTGTCGAGGCTGTCCTTCTCCTGGCCAAACATGAGGTTGAAACAACGGCGGATGTTGTTCTCGGCGGGGATGGGCTGACCGGTCTTGGTGTAGGAAAGCGTGTGCGTGCGGCCGAGCGTGCCGACGCCGCCGCCCACGGATAATGGCAGGAACGGCAGGCGCGTATCGCGACCGTGTTTTTCGGCCACCAGCTGGTCAAACGAAATGGTGTTTTGATAGGCGTTGGCATCCACCGGGCCGGCAGTCAGGAATACATCCGAAACCCCGTGGCCGGCCATGTGCCGTCCGGCCGGATGGGAGAGGCCGGATAGGAACGTGAGATCTTTGCGATGCGGTTCAAACGATGCGGTGGACTTGTTGAGCTGGAAATCTTTGCCTTCGCCCTTGGGGAACCAGTGCCAGTCGGCGTGGTGCGGATCTTTCTCCGGCGGCAGGGTGACGCCGTTTGGGAAGAACATGCAGGCCAAGCGCTTGGGCGGGGAAACGGTCCCCTGCGAGGGGGCGGCCATGGCCTCCAGAAATGGCAGGCCAAGCGTGATGCCGCCGATGCCGCGGAGGGCGTCGCGTCGGGAAAGGTGCCAGGATTTTTTCATGTTCAAAAAAGTTACTTGGTCAGGAATGCGGGGTGCGTCACCAACTCTGCGATCAGGCTACTGGGCCGGAATTCGTTGGCAATCAAATTGTCTGTAAGTTGCTCGATGAGTGCGTCGTCGGAATACTCCAATTGCCGGCCCAGGGCGTAGCCGGCAATGCGGCGGGCGAGCCCGTTGGCGAAGTCGCGGGATTTGTTGTTCCGGATGTATTGCTGCAATTCATGCAGGCCATCCACCGTCTTACCGCCGGGCAGGACGGTGCTGGCATCGAAGCCGCCGCGCTTGAGTCGGCCGGTGGGATCGTAGGCCTCGAAGGCGATCCCCCACGGGTCAATCTTGTTGTGGCATCGGGCGCAGGCGGTCTCCTCGCGGTGCCGGGCGATTTGTTCCTTGAGCGAGAGTTTGGCATCGTTCTGCTTTTCCAGAGGCGGCGCACCGGGTGGTGGCGGCGGGGGCGGATCGGCAAAGAGTCGTTTGCGCAGCCACACGCCGCGGTAGATGGGGTTGGATTCCGCGCCGTCGCTGCCCATAAGCAGGATGCTGCCCTGTGTGAGCACACCGCCGCGGCCGGCATCGGCGGTTAACTTTACAGGGCGAAAGTGAGCGCCGTGTACGCCCTCAATGTTGTAATGCCTGGCCAGCGTGTTGTTGAGCATGGCGAAGTTGGAGCGAACGAAATTCATCGCACTGAGATCCTCAGTGAACACGTGCTCCGCAAAGGCGAGCGTCTCTTCCTTGAGCGCCTCGCGCGTGGCATCGGAAAAACCCGGATGCCGCTTGGGATCGATGGCGACATTTTCCAGCGAAGGCAGCCCCAGCCATTGATGGCTGAAATGCCGCGCGAACCGGCTGAACCGGGCATCCTGTCGCATGCGGGCGACCTGTTGCTTGAGGACGGCCGGCTGGAGGAGTTGTCCATTGTCAGCCAGCGCGAGCAGTTCGTCATCCGGCATGGAAGCCCAAAGGAAATAAGACAGGCGGGTGGCCAGCTCATAGGCATTGAGCGAGCGGGCCTTGGATGGTTGGGCCTCGGGCGAAGGCTCGACGAGGTAAAGGAACTTGGGCGAAACCAAGATGGACGCCACCGTGGCACGGGCGGCGGCGCGTTCGTCTTTGAGAAGTTTTTTGAATCGTTGATAGGTGGCCATGGCGTGAGCCAATTCATCCGCCTGCGCTTCGCGTCGGTAGGCGCGCTGAAGGAATCGGCCGAGAACCTGACGCACATGCGCGGTTTCCCCGAGGTCGGCCGGCTTTGGCGGAAACAGGTTGCGGGCGGTTTCACTCGGGTACCCGTCGTGCAGCGGGCCTTCCATCTCGATGGAAACCAAACGAATCAGCGGTTCATCGACCTCCTCCAGCGGCGTGTTGCGGTTGTATTTTTCTTGGGGTTCGGCGGTGTTCCATGCGTAGACCGACAGATGGGTCACGTCATGGCTGCCACTCCCGTTGTAGTAGCCGCCTTTTTTGCCGAGCGGAAAATCCTCGATGTTGCCGATGAACTCGATGAGGTGTTCGCCCTTGGCGGGATCCACCATGCGCCGACCCATGATTTTCTTGGGATCATAATCGCCCGAGGCCCGGTGACCGACATGGATGGTGAGCTCGGGCCAGCGCCCCTGTGAATCGGCCGTCGCCTTCACCTTAAGCCGAATGGCAAAACGTCCGGCGAAAGGGCGTTCGACGAACGTGACCTTGCGGGGTAGATCGGCCTTAAAATGCGAAAGCTTAAACCCGGGTGTCGGCGCAAGGGTGTTGGGGTCAGTCCGCACCGGCTGCGTTTTCGGCTTGGGTTCGCCCTTCTTCCTTTTTTGCACGCCGACCTCGCGTTGGCCGCGGATCTTGGTGGGCTGAAATCGGGTGATGGATTGCTGGTAAATTTTTTCGGGCGCATCCGGCAAAGCTTCGTTTGCGGCCAGCAGCGCCACTTCCAGGTAGCTATTCATCAAGACCGGCGACATGCCGAGGTGTCTGGCATTGGTCATCAGGCCGTCTTCACCGGATAAATCGCCCGGGACATGGGCCGTGTAATCGAGCCGGACACCTAGCAAATCCTCCAGCGTATACTGATACTCGTAGCGGCTCATGCGCCGCATCAACTGCCGGCCGCCCGTGCTGGACCGTTTGGCAGCCGCCTGTTTGAGGCCGGTCTCCAGCCAATCGGTGAAGGTGGCCAATTCTGCGGCGGTCAACGATGACTCGTCTTTCGGCGGCATTTCGCCTTCGTTGAGTTGATCCAGCACCTCGTGCCAAAAACCGGCACTCTCACCCTCATGCAGTTCGGCCTTGAGTGTGTCGATCCGAAATTTGCCCTTTTGCTTTTCCGGCCCGTGACAGGCTACGCAATGCTTTTGAATCAGTGGCCGAATGTCTTTCTCAAAAATTGCCGTGGGATCCGCCTTCCCTGCGGCCATGCTCTCCACGCACCCCATCAAAACGCTGATGCAGACGATCCAGTGGCGGAATGAATGAGTTTGAAATACGGCCAAATCAGGCGTGAGCCTACCGGAATCCAGTGCTGAATTCAATTCAGTAGCTCCGGTTGGTCCGCTACGGCTGGATCGGCTTTGAAGTTACAGGCGGTTTATAGGTGGGTGTGTAGTCGATATTACCCTTGCGATACTGCCACGTAAATTTGCCATCCTGGGAAACAAGATCGCGTCGGATCACATATTTCCGTGCTGGCGGGGCGAACTTTTTGGGGGCGATGGCCGCGAGCTGGGCTTTGATGGCCCGATACTTAGGTTGATTCGCAAGGTTGTGCCACTCATGGGGATCGGTGTTCAAATCGTAGAGTTCCTCGCCATCACGATAACGGATGTAACGCCAGTCGCGGTTAATGACGGCGAATTCTTCGGGGCCCGTATAGGGAAGAAACACGCTTCGATCCTTGGCCTCTGCGGGGGCAGCCAGAGTGGCGGCGATCGAGGTGCCTTCGAGTTTCTGGTGTGTCTGCGGTAGTCGGCATAATTCGGCGAGGGTGGGGTAGATGTCGATGAGACTCACCGTGACATCAGTCTGTTTGCCTCGGGCCACACCTGGTCCGGCCCAAATGAAGGGGATGTTGGAGGTGCGTTCCCAAAGGGTGTGTTTGCCCCAGTTTAGTTTTTCCCCGTGATGATATCCGTGATCGCTCCAGAGTACGACGAGGGTATTGTAGGCATGAGGACCAGCCTCGAGAGCATCGAGTACTCGGCCAATCATGGCATCGGCATAACTTATGCACGCGAGATAGCCGTGAATGGCGTCTTCCACGGCATTCAGGGTTTCCAGCTTGTGGTGAATGCGTGAACGGCCGGTCCGGAGTGTTCGGATGCGCAGCGGCAGATCCTCAAGGTCATCGGCCTTGATGGGCGGGGGTTTGATTTGCTTGGGATCGTACAGGTCGAAATATTTTTGCGGACAATAGTTCGGGTAATGAGGGGCGTAAAATCCAATGCCAAGAAAGAATGGTTTCTGATGTTTTTTCTGCAATTGCCGCACGGCCCAGTTGGCGCGCTGGGTGTCGGCCATGGCTTCCTCCTGATCATTTGGAATGGGAGCCCACTCAAGGTAGAGGCCGCCAGGGATCTCCCTCCCGGCATTGTACGGGCTGGCCGGGAACGGATGCGGGAACGGCGTTTCCTTGCTCCAGGATTCCATGGGCCAACCGGTATCGCGTTGATGCGGGTTGCGCAGGAAAAACTCCGTCCAGTCACGTGTGTCAATATTGCCGGCGGGATGATGAAACAGTTTGCCCCCACCGTAGGTGGCATAACCGGCTTTGGCGAAGCTGGTTTGCAGCGACTCGATTTTCGGATGCTCCACAAAATAGGTCGCGCTCTGGTAACAGCCGGTGGTGGAGGCGAATTGACCTGAGAAAATCGCCGCCCGACTCGGGGCGCAATACACCCCGGCAGTGTGGGCGTTGGAAAAGCTTACGCCGCGCGCCGCGAGTCGGTCGATGTTGGGTGTCAGGGCAGCATTCGGGCTGCCCAAACACCCGATCCAATCGTTCATATCATCCACCGCAATGAAGAGGACGTTTGGGCGGTCAGAGGTTGCTGACTGCGCTGGTGCGGACACAACCAGGTAAACGATACTGATCAGGAAACCCAATGCCTGTTGCAGAAACGGATTACTTCTCGTCATCGGCCAGGGGGCGTTTGTGATTGAAGGGTAGGTGGGGCAGGCGCTTTTCGTAGGCTTCAGTCTGCTGATAAGCCTTGGGGTCGAATTCGGGGTTCACCTTGGGCATGCGACCGTTGACGGCTTTGAGGTAGCGCATCATCTCGGTGAAAAGCTGGCGGTGGCGTTCGGGATTCTTGGCGGCGAGGTTGGTGGTTTCGGCTTCGTCCTTGGCGAGGTCGAAGAGCATCGGGATGTCGTCATGGCCATAAAAGTGAATGACCTTGTCGGTACCGGAGACGATGGCCGAGTGCGGCATGGAGGTGCGGTTGTGCGGGTAATGAAAATAGAGATGGCGCTTGAGGAAGGCGGCGGTGGGTTTTTGGCCGCGCAGATAGCCGGCGAGGGAGACGCCGTCGATGTCCTTTAATTTCCCGGGCTGACCGCCGGCCCAGTCGACGAAGGTGGGCAGGAGATCGTAGTTCACCACGTTGCCCTCAAAGGTGCTGCCCGCCTTGATGCCGGGGCCGCGCACGATCATCGGCACGCGGATGCCGCCCTGCCATACCCACCATTTGTGGGCGTGCATCGGCTGGGTGAGCTTGGGATGCAATTTGAGTTCCTTGTGGCGGTAGCCGTTGTCGGACATCACGACAACGTAGGTGTTGTCGGCAATGTCGGCACGCTGGAGTTTGGCGAGCACGTCACCAATGCAGCGGTCGAGATCCTCGGCCATGCCCAGCCAGATGGCGGGATCCTGTTTGCGGTTGATGTTGTCGGCGGTCCTGCGGGCGCGCTTGTAGTAGGCCTGCACGGAGGGATGTTTCACGTACTTGGCGCGTGTGGCGGGCAGGCATTCGCGGCCCTCGTGCATGGCGTAGTGGGAAATCTGCAGATAGAACGGGCGCTTTGCCTTGGCCTGCGCATCAATAAAATCCATCGAGCGTTTGGTGATACTGAACATCAGTTTGGGGTCGGTGAGATTGTCGGGCTGACGGCTGACTTGGCCGACAGTGTTGCCGGGGTTGTTGTTGGTGTCGCCGTCGTGTGCGACATAGCCCTCATCGCCGGGATCGCCGCGCAGATGCCATTTGCCAAAATGCGCGCTCACGTAGCCGAGCGGCTTGAGCGCCTCGGGGATGGTGACCGCATTCGGATCGAGCGTCATATCCGAGATACACGAGATGACCGGCAGGCCGCGCGATTGCTTGACGTTAAAATAATCCTGCCCGCGCGCGTTGAGGTACACGGTGTAGCCGTTGCGTGGTGAAGATTGGCCGGTCTGCACGCACGCGCGCGAAGGCGAACACTGCGGCGAGGCGTAGGCGTTGCGAAACTTCATGCCCTCGCGCGCCAACCGCTGGAGGTGCGGCATCTGCAGCACGGGCATTTTGGAATTGGCCATCGCCTCATCAAAGGCAATCGGCGTGCCGTTCCACGCCCAGTCATCAATGAAAATGAAGACGATGTTGGGCGGGCGTTGTTCAGCCTTCACGCAAAACGTTAGGGCAAAGAAAAGCGTCAGGAAACGGATCATGATCGGCGATGAATGTGCGTCAAAGCAAATGGCATGGCGAGCCAATTGGGGATCACGAGCTCACCGCCGCTTTTCCACGCGTTCTTTCAAGCGCTGGAAAAGTCGGGCCTTGGTGTCGGCATGGGCGGGATCGTGGGCGAGATTGGTGAATTGCTGCGGATCCTTCTCCATATCATACAACATGAAGCTCTCCTGCTTGGTGCGTTTGGAGACGGGATACCACATGAACGCCCATTTGCCGGAACGCAGGCCATGCCCTCGGGCCACGGTGATCCAAGCGTCTTTCCGCGCCAGTTGGGCATCGGGGTTGTTGAGCAGCGGCACCAGGCTTTGGCCCTGAGCCTTGGGTTCGGGCGGAAGGCCGGCCAGATCGACGAGGGTGGGGTAGAGATCGACGAGCTCCACGATATGGTTGGAACGGCCCCCCTGTTTTCTGCCGGGCGCAGAAATGATCAGCGGCACGTGAATGGCTTCGTTCCAGAGGACGCCTTTCTTCCACATCTGATGTTCGCCGAGCAAATAGCCGTGGTCGGAAACAAAGACGACGATGGTGTTGTCGCGAAGCTTAAGACGGTCTAGCCCGGCCATGAGGCGACCGAATTGCTCGTCCATGTAGGTCACGGCGCCGTAGTAGCCGCGGCGCACTTCCCGCACGGCGGATTTTTTGAGATCCATCATGCGTCCCTTGGAGCCGGAAGGCATGTCGACGTGGTCGTCCTGCGGAAAATCCGGATAAGCCATTCGATGGGCATCATAAGGTTCAAGGCTGCCTTCGGTCGCCACAAACGGAAAGTGCGGGCGTACCAAGCCGACAGCGAGAAAGAAGGGCCTGGCTTTGCCTTGGCGGCCTTTGAGCAGTGCGAGGGCTTTATCGACGGCCATGGTGTCGGCGAGTAACCCGGTGTCCTTATCCGCTACTTCGAGTACAGCGTAATCGCCGCGGATGGAGGGATGCATCTTGTAGGGGGTTCCAGCACGATGCGCGGCGGCCCACTTGGCACGTTCGGCGGGGTAATGCTCGGCGGCGTCTGGGTGCGTGTAATCGGCCAGTTTGCCGGGCGTCATCGTTTCGAGGGCGGTGATATTATGGGCCTCGTGCCAGGAAGCGGCGTGATCCGGGCCGGACGTTCCTTGTACAATGTCGATGGGGATACCCATGTGATAAATCTTGCTCACGCGGGCGCTCCAATAGCCGTGGTTGGAAAAATGCCGTGGAAGGGTCACCCGGTTGGGATCGACCTTGCCTCCGTTGCGCATCACGCCGTTCACCAGCGGATATTGGCCGGTCATGATGGAGGCCCGCGAAGGTCCGCAGAAGGGAAACTGACAATACGCCCGCGTAAAGCTAACGCCCGACTTGGCAAATTGATCTAGGTTCGGTGTCTTGGATTCCGGATGGCCTAGTCCGCCGAGGGCATAGTTGAGATCATCAGAGATTACAAAGAGCACATTTGGTTTAGTGCTCTCTGGTTTTGCCCAAAGGCCTCCACCCCCAAAAACACTCAGCGCAATGATGGTGAATATTTTGGTCATTTAATTAGTTTTGGGGTTGTACCTGTAAACATTATGATGCGTAACCTTGGAACCCCAAGAGGTTAAAAACCACAAATCTTGATGCCCGTCATTGTCGCAGTCCTTCATTTCAAGATAACGCAATCTGCCCCAGCGCTCCTTATAGAAAAACTAAACCGACCGCTCAACCGAGCTTACTCATCCATATACTCTTCATAAACGTCTCTTATTTCAGGTGTTTAAAGTTAAATAGCTGCAACGAACAGTTTGATTACAAAGCAGGCACTTCA
>DJHS01000003.1:5868-12086 GCA_002433235.1 Verrucomicrobia bacterium UBA6614 | reverse complement strand
CCTCGCCACCCCGACACCACGCGCATTCAGCCAGGCTTCTTGCTTCTGCTCATAGCTCTGAGGCAACGTCCGCCACACACGAGCCGGACTGGCCGCAATTTTCGGCGCCTGCGCCGCCACCTTCGGGTCGAACAGCTTGTCGTGTGGCACGAGGTTGCCGTAACTGGGATAACGCAACTTTTCCTCCAACTTGGAAGCATTGTGCTTTCGGAGTTCTGCAGACATCCAATCATATAACTGCTGCCGCTCCGTATCGCTTGGCTGAGTCTTCTTTTTTCGGGGAGGCATCTCCTTGATGAAAATTTGCTCCTGCACCCGGTTCAGAAGGTCCAGCCTTTCTTTCAAGGCCAAGGTCTCCAGATTATCCAACCGAACATCACCCTTCTTGGACTCGGCATCGTGACAGGAGAAACAATAACTCTCCNNACCACGCGCATTCAGCCAGGCTTCCTGCTTCTGCTCATAACTCTGAGGCAGCGTCCGCCACACACGGGCTGGGCTGGCCGCAATTTTTGGTGCCTGCGCCGCCACCTTCGGGTCGAACAGCTTGTCGTGTGGCACGAGGTTGCCGTAACTGGGATAACGCAACTTTTCCTCCAACTTGGAAGCATTGTGCTTTCGGAGTTCTGCAGACATCCAATCATATAACTGCTGCCGCTCCGTATCACTTGGCTGCGTTTTCTTTTTTCGGGGAGGCATCTCCTTGATGAAAATTTGCTCCTGCACCCGGTTCAGAAGATCCAGCCTATCTTTCAAGGCCAAGGTCTCCAGATTATCCAACCGAACGTCACCCTTCTTGGACTCGGCATCATGACAGGAGAAACAATAACTCTCCAACAACCCCGCAACTTTTGGTGAAACTACAAACGAAGTTACTTTTTCAGTCCCGATTGCGTAAGAAACACTCAAACAAAACAAAATTGAAATCAGTGTTCTCATTTCTGATAGAATCCTACCCCACCATCCTGATTTAGGGAAGTTCAGAGGATCTTCATCTCAATCCTCGTGTTTTCTCCATTTCTACGGGGAATTTGGTGTTCGTTGGGTTCGATTCCCAAATCACATCCTACTGTTTTCCGCACTATCCCAATTGGAATCTGTGGATTTGGGGGATTTCTTTGTTTGGGTTCAGAGACGACTCAGAGAATTAGTCGTAGAAACTACTGTGTGTGAACCGATAATTTTGTCGTCATGCGAATAACTCCAGGACAGGCTTTTCGCCGTCCCCGATGGTCATGGGGCGACCGGAAGGTGACATGGCCGGTTTTTCGATATCCATACCCGCTGCGTATGCGATGCTGGCGTGAAAGGCTCCGATCGAGACGGCATTTTCATCAACATAATATCCGGCGTCATCGCTCTTGCCATAGACAAACCCCGCCTTTGCCCCGCCACCTGCCAGAGCCGTGGAAAAGCAGATCGGGTGATGACTACGGCCATCACCATTGTAGTCCGGCTTACGGCCAAATTCCGTCGCGACAACGACCAGCGTTGAATCCAGCATCCCGCGCTGTTCGAGGTCCGTGATCAGTGTGGCGAATGCCTGGTCAAAGACCGGGGCCACGTCGGCCATTTCGTCAGCCAGCGCTTTGTGGTGATCCCAGCCGTCGTGCCTCACCTCGACGAAACGGACGCCGGAACCGACCAGGCGGCGGGCGAGCAGGCACCCCTGGCCGAACGAATTATCGCCATAGGCGGTCCGTTGTTTTTCTGATTCGTCCGACAGATCAAAGGCTTTCAGTTCCTTGCTCTTCATCAAGGCGAGGGCATCGTCATAAAAGCCGTTGTAAGCCTTGACGCTCTTGTCATTGAAGGATTTCCGAAAGTCGGCGTCGAGCCCGTTGAGCAATTTCAGCCGCTTCGTGGCCGCCGATCGGTCGCCGATCGATTTGACATCACTGATTCCCTTGGTGGGATCCCCGATTGCGAGTGGGGCGTAGCTTGAAGGGAAAAAGCCATTCCCCTGATCGGACCGGCGATTGACGCACACACTGGATGGCAGATTTTTGCTGCTGCGTCCGAGATAGTGAGAACCCCAGGCCCCAAGGTTGGGATGGAGAATCGTGCCACGCGGCTCATAGGCGGTCCGCATGAAGTATTGCGCGGGCTTGTGGACCCCGATCTTTGCCTCCATCGAGCGGATGACACAGACACGATTTGCGACCGTCGCGAATTTCGGAAAGAACTCGGTGACCTGAAAATCGGCCGATGTGTTAATCGCTTTTGCCGGACCTTTGGATTTGCCTTGTTTGGGATCCAGCGAGTCGATGTGACTGAGGCCGCCGTTGAGCATCAGCCAGATCACGTTCTTCGCTTTGCCAAATGCGGCCGGCTTCGGGTCGGTGGATTCAGCAGCATCAAGCTGCGCCGTTGGAAGGATACTCAAGCCGAACGACGCCGCGGCACATCGTTCCACAAACTGCCTTCGGGTCTGTGCATCTAAAGAGTTCAGAAATCGCTTCATGTCAAATTGGACCTCAATGTGGTTTGGGGGTAAATGATGATCAGGCGGTGTCTATTGGATGAACATGAACTCGCGGGAGTTCAAAAGGGCCCAGGCGATATCGCCCAAATCCAGTCCTTCATCGAGGGCGGTCATACACCGCTTCGTGTCCCGCGCCCGCGGAAGCCGTGACAGGTAGGTGCGATAGAGAAACGTGATCTGCTCGGCTCGGGTTTGTTTCTTTCGGGCCGATTCGATGATCAATGAATCGGTCATAAGACTTTTTGTGACGTCACCGTTCATCATCGCCAACGATTCGGTGATGCCGCCTTCCGTCGATCCATCATCAGCAACTTCACGCGCGGATTGACCGGCGACTCTCAGGAAGTGCGTGGGGGGCATCGGCTGGGGCAATTCTGAAGCCCGCAGCCACGACTTGTCGCCGCGCAGTTTGACTTTTCGTCCTTTGCCGGCCCCCATAAACAACCCGCGACCGCCGTCACCTTTCGAAACGTTTCCATCCGGCAACAAAGTTTCCGCAAATTCAAAAATCTTCTCGCGATCGTTTTTGATTCCATTCTTGTCGTGCGTGATTTCGAATGGAAAGACTAGACGCTCCATGCGCGGTGCATGATCTGTCTTGAGTTGGTCGATCTCCGGGCCCCGCAGGAGGAGCACAATGGAGTCCCAGGTCTGCTCAGCGGTCATCCGGCGTAACAACGGCCCCGGGAATCGATAGACCTCACCTTCAGGGGGTCTCACGCTCACCTGCTGCTGGTACGCCTGTGTATTCAGGACAATGCGTTGAAATTCTCTGAGATCAAAATCAACGTCCTTCATCAACTGGGCGATGAACCGCAGCAATTCCGGATTGGTGGCGTCTTCGAGGACATCGAGATCGGTGACCGGCTCTTTGACCGCCACTCCAAAGAGCTTTTTCCATAAACGATTGGCAATCGCCGCGGCGAAGCGCGGGTTTTCCGCGGCGGTCATCCAGTCTGCGAAGTGCTTTCGGAGACGTTGCGGCCGCTGACCGGTCAGCGGGGTTCCCTGTTCATCATTCCAGGTGATAAAGCGCGGGATGACAGGGTCGCCGGGTTTGGCATCGTCATACGCATAATCCTCCGGGAACACGGTTGAGCGAGTGCGATCGAAGACGACTCGCTCCATGTTGGGCTGAAGCAAGGTGACGAGATTCGCTTTTGAAAAACGTTCATCCCGGAGCGTGATCGCCGGCTTGCGGGTGTCGACCCGCTCAAAGGCCGTGGAGCCGAAGAACGATGCCATTTCGTAGAAGTCGCGTTGCGTCCATTGGGCGAAGGGATGGTCGTGGCATTGGGCACAGGCAACATTGGCCCCGAGAAAAGTGGTCAGCGTGTTGGACAGGCTGTCCAACGGCATACTGGCATCGCGCAAGAGATACGCCGTGGCGCCGTTTTCTCCGAGCCGGCCTTCGGCCGTCAGCAGGTCGTGAACCAATTCGTTCCACGGACGATTTTCCCGAAGTTGTTTCTTCAGCCATGTGTGAAAGGTCCACGTCTTACCAATCCGGTAGTAATCGTCTTTGACACGAAGCATGTCCGCCAGCCAGTTGAACATGTGCGACTCGTGGCCGGGAGATTTCAGCAGTGCATCAATCAACCTGGCCCGACGATCTTCACGGGTGTCCGTGTGGAATTGTTCCAGTTCCTGGCCCGTCGGGATTCGGCCAATCACGTCCAGGTACACACGTCGGACAAACTGAACATCGTTGGCCGGCGGATTCGGTTGGAGTCCGTGTTTCTCCAGATCAAGCCGAATGATCGCGTCAATTTGTGTGACTGCATCAGCCGTTTCTTGTGTGGTTTCCTCAATGGGTTTTGCGCCAGCCGGGCGGCTTCCATCGTGATTTGCCAACGGCCCCGTTTCGTCTGAGGCCCGGGGCAGGAAGAACGCAATTCCAACCCCCAGAGCCACCAATCCCATGCCGGCGCCAATGCCGATGCGCATCTTTTTCCTGTTTCCCTGCGACACAGGTTGTGACGGAGGGATCGATGCCGCCCCCGGATTTCCGGGCATCACCACCCCGGAAAGTTGATGAACCGGCAACCAGTCAGTCATGCCATCCTGCCAGGCCAGGTTGGTGGGAAGCAGGGTGCCGTTTGCCAAGTAGGCGTTAATTTCTTCAATGCTGTACGGTCCACATCGTTCACCATCTTTATCAATGTGTATCTGCATGAAGATCCAATTTTTCTATTCAAACCACTTGGTCATTGCTCGGGGGCCACCATACCGGATCATCGTGATTCAGAAAAGTCCAATGAACCCGCACTTCATTTAAGCTGCTCCCGAGAAACATGGAGATTCATCAGAGATGAGGTTCTGAAATCCAACGGGATTTGATAGGAATCGATGTTCGTTGGGTTCGATTCCCAAAACACATTCCACTCTTTTCCACACTATCCTAATTGGAACCTGAGGGTCTGAGAGATTTCCCTGATTGGATTCAGAGATGACTCAGAGGATTAGTCGTGGAAACAACTGTGTAATCTGTGTCGAGATATGTGAGATCTCCCGGGAGACTTGGGTCTCATCGTGATTGATGATTTACCTGAGATGATCGGGGGGAAAAGGGAGAGATTACTTCTTTGGTTCACTGAGGATTTTGCATTTGGGCAAGGCCTTCTGCAGTTCATCAATCTGCGCCTTGGTAAGGGAGGGGTTGCCAAGAAGATTCACTATCTCGAGTTGCGTGAGCTTCTCCAAACCTTTTACATCAGTTAGTTTATTGAAGAGGAAAGACACTTCTTTTAATTGTGTGAGTTTCTCAAACTCCCTTGGAACGTTGGTCAGTTCCATCTCCTCTAGTCCCAACCTCGTCAACTGCGTTAGCTTTTCTATACTTTTCCAATTGTTTAGTTTAACGCGTTCTAATTCCAGCCTCGTCAACTGAGTGAGCTCTTCCAATCCCTTCACTTCGGTAAGCTTGTTGTTAAGGCCAAGATTCAAATAATTTAACTGCTTGAGATTCTCCAGTCCTTCCATGTTGGTCAACTGATTCTCGCCGAGACGTAGCACGCGCAAGTTTGAGAGTCTCTCTAGCCCCCGAATGTTGGTTAATTTATTTTGGCTGAGTTCGAGTGTCCTTAGATTAACAAGCGTTCTTAGGCCCCTTACGTCGGTGAGGTTATTATTGATGAGACTCAGCGTTTCCAATTGTGAGAGTTTTTCCAGACCTCTCACATCGGTCAGTTGATTGCCGTTAAGCCCTAGACTTGTTACTTTGTCCAAATCCGCCTTGATGAGTTTACCTGCGGGCTTGTTGGCAGCTTTCCGAATTGCCGCCTCAATTTTCACATTGTTCGGGTTACTCGGGTCAGAAACCCATGAAGTTGTCCCACACCCAACCACTAACAAACCTATCAAAATTGGAATCAGTGTTTTCATTGCTGAGAGAATTCTACCACACCATTCTGATTCAGAGAAGTTCAGAGGGTCTCCATCTCAATTCCACCCTTCTCCCCAATCCCCCAGAAAACGGGGGTTTCGATGTTCGTTGGGTTCAAACTTAGGATCGTTTTCAAGCCGTCTGGCAGCTTGAGCAAAGTCCGAAAAACTCCAGTTGGTGGGTGACGTTTTTGAATCCGTGTTTCTTGGCAATTCTAGATTCCAATTTTGAGTCAAAGCATTCTTCAATTTCCACCACGGTCCGGCATTCTTTGCAAATCAAGTGGTGGTGGTGCCCGTGGTCATCAGAACAAATTAATTCGTATCGCGCAGTATTGTCGCCAAAGTC
>DJHS01000003.1:0-5478 GCA_002433235.1 Verrucomicrobia bacterium UBA6614 | reverse complement strand
ACCAAATCACAAGATTTACTCAGTTTTTCGTGGATAGTCTTGGCCGTGACGGGATGCTCTTCTTTGCCGAGTAGCTCTAGAATTTCCTCCCGGGGCTTAGTAATCCTTCGATCTTTACCACGTAATTTGGCGCGAAGATCAATGAGATCATGCTCATGTGAGTGGGAGTGCGCCATAATTTCTAGATGCACTACAATTTACTCATGTGTAGCGCAGTTTTCGGAAGGGCAACAGGGTGCTTTTTCTTCCGGAGCATTTTGGCGAGAGAACTTAAGGTTCAGAAAATGCGATACAGCAAGAAGGCTACCGCCAAACGCTGAACCCATTGCGTGTGGCCAACTAATATCCTCTAGGCAGCAAATGGCCGGGGCTGATAAGCGTACCGTGAATAAGACAAGAGCACCAACCGCGACGGGAATCATTACGCTCCATTTACCATGTTTTGTACATCCCATATAACCGCAAAAAGAGGCCAATAAAATAGAGACTGCTACAAAAACGTTCTCGAATTTAGCATCTGTGAAGATTGTCCCGGCCAAGATAGGCAAAAACATGAGAAGCCATGGCATCAGGATGCAATGAACTGCACATAGAGACGAGGCAATCAGGCCAATTCGATCGTATAAAGGCCGATGTGCGTTACCCGCGACTTGAAAATCAACTGTTTCCTGTGCCTGCATTGAGAAAGACCGACTGTTTCATGGCAGTCAACCCAGATGCAAGTCTTTTTCATTATGCGGTTACTGCCTCAATTCATGGTTCTCTGCCAATAAAACAAAATAACCTGTTGGGCGATCTCGCATACTGCTACCCCACCAGTATGATTCAGAGAATTGGGCCTCTCAGGGTTTTCTGAGTGATCAGTGTGATAGCTGTATTTCCCCGGAAAACTGATGATTCGATGTTCGTTGGGTTCTATTCCCAAAACACATTCTGCTCTTTTCTATATTGATCTATTGAGTTTTGTGAAAATGCGGTGCTGTTTTCGGTGGATGTCGTTTTTTGACAATGTTTGGCTTTTCCTTCAGAATGCTTGTGAGCTTGGAAGGGACAAGCGCGCATGAAGGGTATCACTTTTATATTGTTATCGTTGTGGTTGGCGATGGTTGTTTCTGCGGCGGATTCTTCGCAACGCATCCTTGCGCGTTATCAGGCATTGCGCCCTGCGGAGAAGGATCTGGGCATGTATCGACTCGACTGGGCGGATTCGCTGGATGTTGCTCTCAAACGGGCGGCGAAAGAGAAACGGCCGGTTTGCCTTATCATCATCCACGCCAAGTACGGCGACATTGCGTCTGGCCATTGCTGAGCAACTGCCACGCAGGTCCGTGGGGCCTCGCTGATTCACCCGGTGGTGCTGGCACAGTTGCAGCCGTACATTGTCACCTCGTGGCATGGGCATCGCAATGATGCTGACATTCCCGCGGTGGTGAAAACAGTTTGGGGGAGAAAATTTCAGCCTCCACGCGGCGGTTTCCCGCGACGGCAGAGCAATGTGGATCTCGCCTTGCTCAATTCCAACGGCGTGTTGGTGCACACTTTTGACGCAGCGCACCGCGAACAATTCGGCCGGGGCGGTATCGAACAATTTACTATCCGCGAACTGAATCGCGCTGCGCCTTTTCTCGGTCTTGGCAGGACGCCCGTCAGGGAGCGCCCCGTGAAACTCCCCGCGCTCGAGGGCCAACGCGGCCTGCGCATGCTCGTCAGTTTGCGCGATGACCGTATGCGGGCCTATCGCGCGCCGGTGGTGGAAGTGGTGCCGATGACGAAGGCGGATTGGAAGCCGCTGGCGTGGCCGGCCAAGGAACGCATCGTGAAAGCATCCACACTCAAGTCGTGGCTCTCGCAAATCTATCCGCCCGGCGTAATGGAGCGCACCCATCCGCAAACGAAAGTTGTCTACGCCATCAAGTCTACCGAGGGAGATTTAAAACTCACGCCAATCCCAGCGCCGCCCGGAAAACGCCAGGCCATTTTGCGCGGTGTGGTTCGCCTCACCGACGAAGGTCCGGGTGACTTCAGTTTCCAAGGCATCATCGAGGCTGTGATCACGTACAAACAGGGCGAGGACACGCCTCAAACTCTGCGCGGTTATTTCGACGGCCTCTATCCGCGTAACGACCGCATGCACCGCGAAATCCGCTGGCTGCCCCTGCAAGCCGCCCTCGAATCCATTCCAGAGTAGACCAGACCCCGATTGGAATTCGTATCGAGATATATGAAATCTCCCCGAGGATTTAATCCGGATATTTAGGTGACTCGTTGCAGCAAGCTGGCTGCAATTTTTATGGAGTTCACGGAGATATACGGGTAAGCTCAGGCTTTGCCATGTTTAAGAAAGGTTGATGTAATTATGCGGAATTTCGTTCTTTTCTTTGCCTGCCTTCTGGCCGGGTCTCTTTTCGTAAATCAGTCTTTTGGGGATTGGCCTCAATTTAGAGGGCCTAACGGGAATGGTTATATTGGCAAACTAAACCACCCGACTCAGTGGTCCATGAAGCAAAATTTAGCATGGAGCCATCCTATCCCAGGTGGAGGTTGGTCTTCGCCAATTATAGTCGGAAAACGCGTGTTCGTAACAACGGCGGTCGATTCCAAAAACACCAAGCCACTTGGACATGCCGGAGGCGTTCGAAATATGCGAGGCAGAAAGCCGACCGAGCCATTTGATTTCAGGCTGATCTGCCTCAGTCTCGAAAATGGCTCCCTGCAATGGGAAAAAAGTTTAGCGCGCAAGCAACCCAAGTATGCAATACATCCATCCAATACATATTCAACCGAATCACCGGTAACGGACGGGAAACATATCTTTTGCTACTTTGCTACGATTGGCAAAGTTGCCTCGGTAGATTTGGAAGGCAAATTGGCTTGGGCCGTGGATGTCGGAGCTTTTCCAAGCGGCAACGGGTTTGGAACAGGCAGCTCTCTCGTATTGAGCGACGGTAAATTGTTTATCCAGTGCGATAATGACAAAGATTCGTTTGTCGTGGCATTGGATACGGCTACAGGCAAGGAGAAATGGAAAAGAAAACGTTCCTCAAGGACCAGTTGGTCTACTCCGTTTATTTGGAAACAAGGAAAGCGAACGGATCTTGTTATTTGCGGCTCCGGAACGGTCACCGGCTATGATCCGGCCTCAGGCAAAACCAACTGGCGCCTAACAAATACACGTTCGGCTTTTACCGCATCGCCCGCATCAGATGGAAAATATATTTTCCTCGGGAACAGCGGCCCGTTTAGGCAAGGGCCACTTCTGGCCATTGGCCCGGACATCGAAGGAGAATCTAGACTAGATACCAGAAAATTGCCCAAGGGCGTTGTTTGGGCAAAACTACGTGGAGGCCCCGGCATGGCTTCACCGGTGGCTAGTGGTGATTATATTTACGTTTGCAGCCGAGGCTTTCTCTCCTGTTACAATACAAAAACAGGCCAACAGGCCTACAAATCTCGATTGCCCAGTTCCAAGTCCATTGCTGCTAGTATGTGGGCTGATGATAAGCATGTTTTTCTTCTGGATGAATCAGGCAAGTCATTTGTCATAAAGTCGGGCCCAGAGTTTAAGGTTCTCAGGGAAAATGATTTGGACGACTTATTCTGGTCAACGCCGGCAGTTACAAACGGAGCATTGCTGTTACGCGGAGCCAACAAACTCTACTGCATTAGGGAAAAGAAACCCCTGAAAAAATAATACCTGAGTGCAACAGATGTATTACCTCCCCCCGAAAACGACCTTCTTTTATCTAAAAAGATCGCAACCTCTTTTTCTGTTGATCCTCAATTCATACACAGATTACGCCGGCTTATGAAATACTATCTCTTCAAGAACTCCAGTGCTGTGCTGAGTGCCTTGGCACTCTTCGTTTCAACCACCGGATTGTTGCCGGCTCAGGAAGGTCTCAAATCTAAGCCGGATCCAAATCCTCAGGCCAAGAAAGAGGTTGAGCCCAAGCAAAAATACACACCGGGGCGCACCCAAAGCCGAACGTATTTTTTCAAGGAAGCTGACAAGGAGATGGGGTACTCCATTTATGTCCCGAGGGGTTACGACAAATCCAAGAGCTACCCACTTATGGTGGCCCTGCATGGACTCGGCAGTTCGGATAAACGCATGATACGCAGCCGCGGGCTTACAGGACTGGCCCAGCAGCACGGCTACATTGTCGTTGCGCCAATGGGTTACAACGAGCGCGGATGGTACGGGGCTGACAACCGGTTTGCGCAACTTATGACATCAAGGAGGAATATTGAATGGAGCGAAAAGGATGTCATGAACGTGCTGTCCATTACGCGCAAGGATCTCAGTGTAGACGCAAAGCGCATCTATTTGATGGGGCATTCCATGGGTGGCGGTGGCACCTGGCACATTGGCATGAAATACCCGGACATTTGGGCTGGGCTCGCGCCAATTGCCCCGGCTGCACCTCGTAATATCAATGACCTTGCCAAGGCCAAACATATTCCCGTCGTCCTGGTCCAAGGCGATCGGGACCGGCTGGTTCCAGTTTCAAGTGCGCGGCGCTGGGCGGCGAAGATGAAGGATTTGAAGATGGACTATTCGTACATCGAGGTGGCTGGCGGAGGCCACAGCGATGTGGTGGCAGGGAAGATGCCCCAGATTTTTGAGTTCTTTAATAAGCGCAAAAAGGCAGGAGAAGATAGAAAGGATGCAGCGGAGACCTCAAAACCCGATCCCGAAGCGCCACCCAAGAAAACGGTAAAGACACCGGCACTCACGCCTGGCCGAATCCAGAGCCGAACCTATTTCTTCAAGGAGGCGGGAAAAGAGATGCCTTTCAGCCTCTTTGTTCCTCGCGGCTACAATAAGGACAAGGAATATCCGTTGATGGTTGCATTACATGGCTTGGGCAGTAGTCACTGGCAAATGATTCGTTACCCCGGCCTCACGCGATTGGCACAGAAACATGGCTACATCGTGGTTGCGCCAATGGGATATAACTCCAGCGGCTGGTACGGCAGTCGCGGCCAAACCTCGCGTCGCAGCAATCCACGCAATCTTGGTGAACTAAGCGAGAAGGACGTATTGAACGTACTGGGAATTGTCCGTGAGGAATTAAGCATCGATACGAATCGCATTTATTTGATGGGCCATTCCATGGGCGGCGGCGGCACATGGCACATTGGCATGAAGTATCCAGAAATCTGGGCCGCACTAGCGCCGGTTGCACCGGCTCCTCCACGCAATATGAATGACCTAACCAAAATTAAGCATATCCCAGTGATCGTTGTGTGCGGTGACAAGGATGGGCTGGTAAGATCAGCCCGCGTGTGGGTGGCTCGGATGAAGGCTCTCAAAATGGACTTTGAATACATAGAGGTAAAAGGCGGTGGCCATGTTCGCCCAGCTTTCGAGAAGCTTCCCGAGATATATAACTTTTTCAACAAACACGCCAAAAAACAGGCTGAAAAGAAATAGGAAGCCAAACTCAGGCATGCAAACCTGTCCATAACTGCCTA
>DJHS01000077.1:0-3090 GCA_002433235.1 Verrucomicrobia bacterium UBA6614 | reverse complement strand
TTTCCATTTCGGCGAATACACCGTAGGGCAGGTAAAAGAGTGCCTGGCAAAAGCGAACATTCCCGTGCGTATGCTCTAACAGTTCCCACGCCTCGCCGATAACGAAAATAACCCTGTGCTCTCTGTACCTCTGCGGTTAAATTCGCCGCATGCGAACCCCCCTTTTGCTGGCGGCGTTGTGTGCCGCCATCCTCACCGGCTGCCAATCGAGCAACGCTGTTCAGGTTTACATCCTCGCCGGCCAATCGAACATGGAAGGGCAGGGCGTGGTGGACCTCGATCATCCGCGCCATTACAACGGCGGCAAGGGCATCCTCAAGAACGTGATGGCCAAGCCGGAGAACGGTGCGCGCTACGCCCATCTCAAGGACGCCAACGGCTCGTGGTCCGTGCGCGATGATGTGTTTGTGCGTTTCCGCAACCGCAGCGGCGTGCTCGCCGGGGGGCTGTCCATCGGCTTTACCGGCTACGGCACGCCGACTGGCCGCCATCACATTGGGCCCGAGCTGCAGATCGGCCATCAGCTCGGCGACGCCACCGAGCAGCCCGTGTTGCTTATTAAGACCGCGTGGGGCGGCAAAAGTTTGTACAAGGACTTCCGCCCGCCCAGCGCTGGTGGAGAGACCGGCGAGTTTTATCATAAAATGCTCACCGAAGTGCAGGAGGCGCTGGACAACCTCGACACGGAGTTTCCCGCGCTCGCCGGTCGGCCCGTGAAGATCGCCGGCTTCATTTGGTTCCAAGGCTGGAACGACATGTATAACGACGAAGCCCGCGAGCAGTACGAGGACAATCTCGTGCACCTCATCACCGACGTGCGTGCGAAGTACAATCAACCGCGATTGCCGGTCGTCATCGGCGAACTCGGCAACGGCGGCCCACAAGCTGGCAAAAACATGCTCGCCATCCGCGCCGCCCAAAAAGCTGCCGCCGCACGTGAGGAGTTGGGCGGCAACGTTACTTTCGTTCCCACTACCGCTTTTGCCCGCCCGAAGGAAAACTCCCCAAACGTCGGCCACGGTCACCACTGGTTCGGCAATGCGGAGAGTTATTTTTTGATCGGGGATGCATTGGGTGAAGCGATGGTGAAGTTGAAGAAATGAAGGTAGGGCGCGCTGTCCTCAGCGCGCCGGTGAAATAATTCTAATCCTTTCCAAACCACGGCGCGCTGGGACAGCGCGCCCTACCCGAAACGGTAATTTATGAAAATGTTCCTGAAAGGCGACTGGGCCGAGCGTGATGACCGCATCGACGTGATCAATCCGTACAACGGCGAGGCCTTTGACACTGTGCCGGCGGCGACTCCGGCGGATGTGACGGCAGCGGTGGATGGGCTCGTGGAGGGTGCCAAGGTGATGGCGGCGTTGCCGGCGCTGGAGCGGTGCGCGATTTTGCGGAAAGCGGCGGTGCTGTTGCAGAAGCGCGAGGAGGAAGTCGGCACACTCATTTCGACCGAGGAAGGCAAGATTCTCGCGGAAGGCAAGCTGGAGGTCACGCGCGCGGCGGAGACGATTGATGTCTCAGCAGATGAAGCGCGACGCATCACCGGCGAGGTGCTGCCGTTGGACGCCGCGCCCGGCGGGGCAGGCAAGTTCGGGTTCACCCTGCGCGTGCCCGTCGGCATTGTGGCGGCGATCACTCCGTTTAACTTCCCGCTCAACCTCGTCGCGCACAAGGTTGGTCCTGCAATCGCGGCGGGCAACGCGGTGCTCATCAAGCCTGCCACCGACACACCGCTTTCGGCGCTCAAGCTCGTGGAGATTCTGCTCGATGCGGGACTGCCGCCCGAAGCCATCGCATGTGTCACCGGTCCGGGTGGTTCCATCGGCGCGGCAATTTGCGCGGAGGATCGCATTCGCAAAATCAGCTTCACCGGCAGCGCCGAGGTGGGCAAAGCGATCTGTGCCGCGGCCGGGCTCAAGCGCGTGACAATGGAGCTTGGCTCCAACAGCCCGCTCATCGTGCTGGACGATGCCGATCTCGAGAAGGTCGCCACTGCCACCGTCGCCACCGGTTTCGCCAATGCCGGCCAGGTTTGCATCTCCTGCCAACGCGTCATCGCCACCGGCGGCATCCACGATGATTTGCTTGATGCCCTGCAACCGCGCGTCAGTGCGCTGAGCGCCGGAGATCAGTTGAACGAATCCACCAACGTCGGCCCGCTCGTACGCGAAGGCGACGCGGCGCGTGTGGCCGATTGGGTGAGCGACGCCGCCGGCAATGGCGCCCACCTCCTCTGCGGCGGCGAACGCGAAGGCGCCATCGTGCAGCCTGCGCTACTCGCCAACGTGCGCCCGGACATGCGCCTGAGCTGCGACGAACTCTTCGGCCCCGCCGTGGGCGTGACACGTGCGGCGAGTATCGATGAAGCCATCGCGTTGGCCAATGACACGAAATACGGCCTGAGCGCCGGTATCTTTACTGAGAACCTCGACGCCGCCTTGCGGTTTGCCCGCGAGGTGGAAAGTGGCAACCTGCATATCAATTGGGGGCCGATGTGGCGCGCAGATTTCATGCCGTACGGCGGATTGAAGGACAGCGGGCTGGGCAAGGAAGGTCCCAAATATGCCATCGAAGAGATGACCGAGACGAAGATGGTGGTGATTCATTCCAATGAATAACGCGGGCCTCATCGAGAGGTAACTTGTCATTCACTTGGCGCGTATGCATGGAGATCGCATGAAGATTACATTGCTCTCACTCAGCACGGTTCTAGCCATCGGTGTTGCCTGCGGAAAAAAGAATGGTGGCGCGGCCGCCAATGCCGCCCCTGCTCCCCATCAGGAAAATAATCCCGTCACGAGTGAAAATGCTCCCGTCACAAATCCTCAACCCAGCAAACCAGCTCCCTCGGGTGACGAAATCTTGGATGCGGCGGCCAAAGGGGATGTTGCCCGCATCAAGGCGCTCATTGCGACGGGCGGAAATGTGAATGCCCGTGGAAATGACGAAGCGTTTCCGCTGTTAAACGCGTCGTCGTTTGGCCATTTGGATACCGTAATGGCACTGGTTAAAGCCAAGGCGGACTTGAACCTGCAAAATGCGCGTGGCGACACGGCGCTGCTCGCAGCTGCTTTCTTTGGCCATGCG
>DJHS01000083.1:0-2534 GCA_002433235.1 Verrucomicrobia bacterium UBA6614 | reverse complement strand
AAACGCCAGAGCAAGGCTTCATCGGCCTGATGCGCCGCCGGTCGGCTGGAGCGCTGGAAGGCATCCGAGTACAGCAGCAACCGCAAGGTGTCCTTCACCGACCAAGACGCGGCGTTGCTGCGGACCGGCAACATGAACTCGCTGGCCAACCAATCGAGCAGTTCCGGATGGCTTGGCCGGGCGCCGGCTTTGCCGAAGTCGCTGGCGGTTGCCACCAATCCGCGCCCAAAGACGTGATGCCAAATGCGGTTCACCATCACGCGGGCCAGCAGCGGATTCTCCCGGCTCGTGGCCCACTCGGCAAAGCGCGCGCGCCGCTGTGCCTCGGGTGTTTTTGAATCGAGCTTCAAATCCCCGGCCAACAACTCCGGCGCGGCGGGCGGCACCTCGGCGCGCAGATTCTCCGGACTGCCCCGGTGCATCACGCGCGTCACGCCCGGGTCCACAAACCGCCCGACAAAGCTCGGGCGCGGCGCCTGTTCCTCGTACTCGCTGATGTGCGCCGAAATCGCCTTCAACGGCGCCGCCCGAGCCGCGCGGTCTTTGTTGATCTTCTCAATAAAATGCGTGTCCGCCAGCGTACGCCACTTACCGTCCACTCCCTGCCCCTCAATTTTCATGTGGCTGAAGGACAAGCCCGGCATGCGCTCGAGGTAATCGACCTCGTAATAATATTCGCGGTTCGTGCTCAGGCGCACAAAGCTCACCATCTGTGGCTCGGCAAATTCCAACAACGCCCACGGCTTATCCTTGGAGCCATTGGGCGCCCGCGCCCGCCAGGCCATTGTGCCGTACTCGCCGTCGTTGATGCGACTCACTGTCGTGCGCCCGCGCTGCGCCATGTGATCCGGCCCGCTCACTTTGGTACCGCGCGAGGCCAGGGCCACGTTGCCCTGCTTGGGGTCCGGGCCGAACAACTCCAGCTCATCCACGCCCACGTACGGCGTTTTGAAGTTCACCTTGATCGCCTTGAACTTGGCCGCGCCGAAATGAACCTCGCGATAGCCGCCCCAATCCTCCTGCCACGGCCCCGTGCCCTGCAGTTTTTTGCGTTCACCGGCAATCGCCTTGAGCAACGCCTCACCGCGTTGGCGCCGCGGATGATCCGGCCCGAACTCCGGCGAACGGCTGCCAAATTCGATCCCCTGAAACACCGCGGCCATCGAGTAATAGTCATCGATCGAAACCGGATCAAACTTGTGATCGTGGCACCGCGCGCAATTCATCGTGAGGCCGAGCAGCGAGGAGCCCACCGTCTGAATGATTTCATCCATGCGATCGGCGCGCGCCTGCCGGATGGCCTCGGGGATTTGCCCGATGGTCGCCGGCGGCACATGGGGCCCGCTCACCAGAAAGCCGGTCGCCTCACCGCGCCCCAGCGTGTCGCCCGCCAGTTGCTCGCGCACAAACCGGTCGTACGGCAAGTCGTCATTGAACGCGCGCACAACATAATCGCGATACACCCACGCCATCTTGCGATAAAGATTCGCCTCGGAACCATTCGTCTCCGCCCAGCGAATGACATCCAGCCAATGCTGCGCCCAGCGCTCGCCAAAGTGCTTGGAGCTCAGCTGCTCCTCCACCAAGCGGATGTACGCCTGCTCGGCATCCTTCGCATACCGCGCCTCAAACGCCCGCACCTGTTCCGGCGTGGGCGGCAAACCGGTGAGCACAATCGAAACCCGCCGAACCAAATCCCGCGCCGAGGCCGGTCCATTCGCCTTAACCCCCGCCTTGGCCAAGCGCGCATTTAGAAATGAATCAATCTTGTTGCCCCCCACCGAAGGCGCCTTCGGTCGCTTGATCGGCTGGAAGGACCAATGCTCCGCGCCCATGGCTGCCGGTAGCCACAGTAATCCAAACAAAAAAAGAAACACGCGAACCATTCAATTCAGAGTAGCGGTTTATGACAGGGAATTCAATCCTGCGCGAAGTTACTTCTTCGACTCCAGCTTTTCGGTCAACGCACGCAGCTCGGCCACGAGTTCAGGATGCTTCTGGGCGAGGTTGTTGCGTTCGCCGAGGTCGGCGGTGAGGTCGTAGAGTTCCTCGACCTTGGGCCGGTCGTCCTCGACGGCATAGCCGTGGAAATGCGCGTTGGCGCGGAGATATTTCCATTTGCCTTTGCGCACGCCGGCTTTGTTGAAATAGAAAAACTCACGACCGGTTTGGCGCTTGCCGAGGAGCAGATCGGTTTGGTCAATGCCGTCGAGATGGCGATCCTTGGGCACGTCGAACCCGCAAAGGTTCGCGAAGGTGGGCATGAAATCGATGGTGGCAAAGATGGCATCATTCACGCGACCTGCCGGCACTTTGCCCGGCCAACGTACAATGCACGGCAGCCGGTAGCCGGCCTCGTAGGGTGAGCCCTTGCCGTTGCGTAGCGGCCCCGCCTCGCCCCAAAAGATGGCGTCCTTAGGATGGCCTTTCTTGCGCTTGGTATATCTGTCCTGATTCCATGGACCATTGTCGCTGGTGTACATGACGAGCGTGTTGTCGCCCCGTTTCAGCTCATCGAGGGTATCGAGCAGGCG
>DJHS01000160.1:0-4237 GCA_002433235.1 Verrucomicrobia bacterium UBA6614 | reverse complement strand
CGCAGATCATCCCGCACCCGCCGCAACAGCAGCGAGGGCTTATCCGCCACCAACAGCCCGGTGAGTTTTTGAAAATATTTTGGATTTAGCTTCGCCTCCCGCGCAACCGTCGCAGCACTAGCCGGATCTTTCTGCAATCGATCGCGATGCATCATCAGCGCAGCAATATACGGCTTGAGATCCACGCGACCGGAAGTGTTCATGGCACGATCGAGTGCGCTAGGATCCCACGCATAGACTTTGTCCGTCGCGCCCGTGCCGGAAGTGTGGCGGTCGTAGATGGTGCGAATCTCGAACAACAGCTCATCCGCCCAATCGCGGCGCGAGGTGCCCAGCGAAAAGCGAATCCCATCGGGTGTCAGCACTGCATGCGAGGCAATCTCTTTGGCGGCATCAAGATATTTTTGCACCAGCGCCGGCGACATTGCCATCGCGTCACCGACATTCATAAACCCCTCACCCGCCGCGCCGTCCACCGGGAATTCCCGAGCCGGAGAAAGCTTCACGCCGGTCAAATCATGAATCGTGTACGTGTACTCTGCATTGCTCAACCGCCGCAGCACCACGCGCCCGGGATCCCCCGCGTTCGCCAACGCCTCGGCATCCAGATAATCCTCAATCCATCCGAGGAAACGCTTCCGTTCCGCCACCGAAAGCTGCGGCTTCTTTTTCGGCGGCATTTCTCCATCCTCCATCATCTCCACCACCTTCACCCAAACCTTCGGCGCCTTGCGCGCCGCTTCCAGCGAGCCAAACCGCTCCAAATCCAATTCCCCCTCCTGCTCTTCGTCCGAATGGCAATCGAGGCAAAACTTTTTGAGCAACGGCAACATCTCCTTTTGGTAATCCGCCGAAAGCTTGGGGAACGGAACGGCCGAGAAACCGACAAACGGAAACAGAACCACTGTAAGAATGACCAAACAAGGATTTCGCAAGACACTCACAATGCGGCTCCACAATAAAGCAAACCCCACGTTCCGCAATCACGGAACACGGGGTTGGGGGAACAAACAGCTGTTTAATACTCGCGATCCTTGATGATGCCGGGCATGGGGACGGGATATTTACCGTCCTTGTCGGCAGTCACTGGGGCCGGGCCGTCGAGGGAGGCCTTGTCGAGGTTGGGCGAGAATGCGGGGGCATTCAGTGACTGCTCCCACGTGATTCGCTGACCGGTGTGGGCGGCCATCCGGCCCATGTTGCAGACTTGGCTGGCACGCGCGCCGCGGTCTGCCTCGTTGAAGGGCTTGTCGTTGCGGATGGCGTCAAGCAAGTCATCCCACTCATCCTGATACGGGTTGGTTTCCTTGATAAGCTTGCCGTTGACACGCTTGTTAAAGCGCCACGTGAGGTTGGCTGGGTTGGGGGTTTGCCCCGTAAACATTTGGGTATCTGCGGGCCAGTGGCCGTTGATGGAAAAGATGCCCATGCCCTTGGTGCCGTGCGCATAGCTGGCAAATTCGTTGTGGCAACCGTTGATGGTGCGGCCATTGTGCCAGAGTTTGGTGCCGTCGGAAAAGGTGTACTCGACCGAGTAGGTGTCAAAATTTTGATCCACATAGTCGCCACGGTAATGCCGGCCGCCGGTTGCCTGTGCATAGATGGGCCAACTGTCCTGATTGGTGTTCTCAGGGTCGCCAAGCTGCGCGCCTTTCATCCAGCAGCATTCGTCAATGGTGTGGATATAATAATCGTTAAAGGCGCCACCGCTGGCCCAAAGGAAGCTGTGAAAACGCCTGATTTGCCAGCGGATTTCCTCCAAGTCTCGGTATTCAGGGACGGACTTCTGGGGCAATGAACGCGCGGAGGCCACCGGACCGTGCATGCGGTATGAGCGAAGCAGGAGCAGTTCGCCCAGTTGGCCATCGGCGATGCGGTCGGTCATTTGTCGGCGCGCACGGCTGTGGCGGCACATCAGGCCCACGCCGACCTTCAAATTTTTCTTTTTTGCTGTCTCATTAATTTCCAGGATTTTTTTCGTGCCAAAGCCGTCGGCTGTCACGGGCTTCTCCATGAAGACATTTAACCCCCGCTTCACTGCATAGTCAAAAAAGACCCAGCGGAAACCGGGGGGTGTTGTGAAGATGGCCACGTCGCCGGGCTTCAGATGGTCCATTGCTTTTTTGTAGCTGTCGAAACCGATGTAGCCGCGCTCGGGGATGCCTTTATCATTAACCTTGCCAACGTCGACCTTCTCCGGGCCGTGGCGCTTGGAGAGGGAGTTAAAACTACTCTTCATCTTGTCTTCAAATACGTCCGCCATGGCCACCAGCTTGGTGGGGCCATTGGCGGCAGAGACGGAAAGAGCATTATGGGCTGCTCCCGTGCCGCGTCCGCCTGCCCCGATGAGTGCCACCTGTACGGTATCATCCACATTGGCATGCACATGGGGCAAAGCCACGCCGGCGAGCGCCGAGGCGGCAGTCGCTTTGCCGGTGGTTTCGATAAAACTGCGACGGTTATGCTGGGAGTTCTTTGGCATGCAGATAGGGTTGCCCGTGGTGATGTGGGCGTCAACGTGAAACCGCCGCACTATTTCAAGACGGCAGAGATAGCGCTGGCGATATTTGGCTTTTGAATGTGCGTGTCGTTATGAGTCTTTGCGTAATCGGCGATTGCGGCTGTGAGTTGGCGGACAATGGGTTGGTAACGCGGATCAGTGAAGTAGTTGTTTAACTCATCCGGATCCTGCTCCAGATCAAAAAGCCATGGCTTGCCGCTGGCGGCATATACCAATTTGTAGCGATCAGTCACGACGCAGAGCCAGGCTCCAGTACTGCTGGTGGAACGAAGGAAAGTGATGTCGTTCCATTTCGTCGCTGCGCCTGTGAAAAGCGGGGCGGCGTTGCGCCCATCCACCTTTAGACCGTGCCTTGCCCCCATGAGATTCGTGACGGTCGGCAGGAAATCAATGCAGCTCAGCGCCTCGTTCACCACTGTTCCGGCGTCAATCTTGCCGGGACAGTAAAGGAGGAAGGGAATACGTGCGGAACCTTCGTAGGGGACGCCTTTGTTGAGGCGGCCGTGCTCGCCGCAGAGATCTCCGTGGTCACTGGTAAAGACAATAATTGTGTGGTCGAGCTGGCCATTGCGTCGCAGGGTGGAAATGATGCGGCCTATGTTGTCATCCAAGCATTTCACCATTCCGTAATATTTGGGCATGAGCAGGCGGATGGTGTCGGCAGTGATCCTTGGCGCCTTGGCGGCCCACGCGGGAGTTTGCTCGCGCGTCTTGTTGACAGAGCGGGGGATGGGCACGGTCACGTTGGTAAACATGGAATCGTAGGGCGCACGGACGGAATTCGGCCCGTGCGGGTCAGGATAACTCACCATGTAACAGAATGATTGGCCTTTCTTCGCATTTAGAAAATCGATCACCTTGTCGGTCAGCCAATCGGTGGAGAACGAATTTTTATCCGCGCCGGCCAAGCCGTAATCCGGCTGGCCGCGCTTCCGGGATCCCACTTGTGGTCCATTTGCCGTGTCTTCAAATTTCTTCCAGTGACCACGGTTGAACATGAACCGATTGTCCTCCCAGCCGAATTGCCGCTTCGGCGCCCATTGTGGTTTACCATCGCCATCGAGATGCCACTTGCCAGCATAACCTGTGACATATCCCTGCCTGCGCAAAACCTCGGCGAAAGTGATGATCTTGTCGTCTAACGGAATATTGTTTGTGCTGACCGGCGTTTTGTGTGGATAAAGCCCACTCATCAATGCTGCCCGAGACGGCGAACACACCGGCGTGGTTGCGTAAAAACTGGTGGCAATCGCGCCGTTGCGCGCAATCCAGTCGATGTTGGGTGTCTTAACGATTTTGCCACCGTAACAACCAAGCGTCTTGAAATGATGTTCGTCAGTCTGGATGACCAGCAGATTATAGGGATTGGCTGCTAACCCGGTAACACCTAGGGCAAAGAGAAGAAGAATGGATCGCATCAGGCGGATCATGCACGGTGCAGAGGCACGCCGCAATTTGATTTCAGGCAATGCCGGTTGTCGTGAGATGGCCTTGACTGTTTGCTGGGCCGCTTCATCCTGTCCGAGACCATTCGCCTGATAAAATGCCATGCGCGCGTTGATTTATCTTTTACCCATGCTTGTTGCCACGTTTGCCATGGCGGCGGAATTCAAGATTGGCGGGCAGACCTTCACCGTGCCGGACGGGTTCAGCGTCGAGAAGGTCGCGGGGCCGCCGTTGGTGATGCGGCCGATTGAGGCGTCTTTCGATGAACAG
>DJHS01000149.1:19787-21758 GCA_002433235.1 Verrucomicrobia bacterium UBA6614 | reverse complement strand
TTTTTTTGAAACTACGGATCAGGAGGTTTGAGGTTCGACTCCTCATGCGCGTGCCATTTTTAGCCCACAATTTCAGGGAGTTTCTGGTATATTTTGAAGGGGCGTTTTTTTGCCGAGTGAGGTGAGGTACTTGAGGAGGTCAAGCATCTCGTCACGGCGCAGGGTGGCGGTGAGGCCGGGGGGCATTAGGGAAACGGGGCTGACATCGATCTTCTTCACGTTCGCGTTGGGGATGGCCGTGACCTTGCCGCTGGTGTCGCGGATGAGGACGGAGTCACCGGTCTTGCGCTGGAGCAATCCGGCCACCAGCGCTTCGTCCTTGGTGGTGATCAGCACGGTCTCGTAGCCTTGTTTGATGGAGCTGCTGGGCTTGAGCAGCGACTCCAGCAACGAGGCGGGCGTCATGTAGCTGCCCACCGTGGTGAGGTCGGGGCCGAGCTTGCCACCGCGGTTATCGATCAAATGGCAGGTCGTGCAGAGCATCGCTTGGCGATGGTAAATGGCCCGGCCGCGTTCGGCGCTGCCCTTGGTTTGCGCGTCGGCCAGCAGTCGCGTGCGTTCCTGCGCGGAAAGGTTTTGCGCAATCGGTTTCAGGCCGCCAGCAGCATTGAGGTTGGCGATGAGGCCGCTCAAGTCGCGCCCGGCTGCATGGGCCAGAGTTACGCCGGCGATGGCGATGGGTTGGCGCAGCTTGCGATTGGCCAACGCCTTGGACAGATCATTGACGCCTTCGCGCAAGCCGATGAATGCGGCGAAAATCGTCTCCGCCTCCGCCTTGTCGGCATCCGCTAATGACGCGAGCAGTTCAGCCGCAGCCTCGGCAGCCTTGCCGGCATCGCGCTTGGCCCAGGCAGCGACGGCGGCGGCGCGCACCTTGGGCGAGCGGGCGTCTTTCGAAAGCGCCTGCAGATCGGCCGTGGCGCCGAGATCGCCGAGGGCATGACACAAGGAGGTCGCTTCATTCAGCTGAAGGTTGGCGTTGCGCGTCATGCCGAGGAGTTTTTCGCGGGCGGCATTCACTTTCCATGTGCCGATCAATTGCGCGGCGGCAATGCGGGTCTTGGCATTCGGGCTGTTGAGGAACGGCGCCGCGGCAGCTGTTTGGCCGGGCTGGCGCGGATTGTTCACGGCACCGGCAGCCACTGCGCTCAACAGCGCCGGCGTCTTTTTGGCGAGCGCCATCATGGCGTCCAGCTCCGCGGCTTGGCCGAGGGCGGACACGGTGGTGATGGCTTGCGGCAAATCCTCGCCGTCGATGCCGCCTTTTTGAATGACCGCCACCAACGGCGCGATGGCGCGCGGGTCTCCCACTTCTTTCAGCGCAAACGCGAGGCGCGAGGGGTCGCCATCGAAAACCGGTTTACCGGCCTGCATGGCGGGCAGCCATTGGTCGCGCAGGTTGCGAACGGTCAACTCCAGCGCAAAGGCGAGGTTGTTGTCGGTCTCCTGTCCCAGCGCCCGCAGGGCAACATTGGCCGATTCCAGCATGCCGATTTCGCGCAAGGCGTTGACGGCCTCGAGTCGCACGCGCGGATGGGGATCCTCCACCGCTTGCGCGAGCAACGTCAGCTTGTCGATGGGGCCGGCTTGGGCATTCCAGTTCGCCACCGCCCGCACGGCACCGGCCCGCGCCTGCGGACTGTTGGCGCGCAACGCTTCGGCCGCCAGCTCGGGATATTTGGCGCGCAAGGCGACGGCCAGCCAAAGGGCCTCGAGGCGGTGATGTTCGTAGGCGGGATCCTTGGGATCCAGTGCGCCGACCCATTTTTTGATTTCCGGCAACAGCTTGGCGGTCTCGTGCGTAGCCAGTTCGCGCCGGGCTTGGACGCGGTTGTATTGGGCGGGCGACTTGAGCAGCTCGAACAGTGCCGCCGGCTTGGCCTTGGCGATGGGCTCGCGCTTGAGCAGCTGCCGGCCTTCGGCGACCAGCCGCCAAATGCGGCCGTGCGCCTTGTCGCGCGAGGGATGATG
>DJHS01000149.1:0-19489 GCA_002433235.1 Verrucomicrobia bacterium UBA6614 | reverse complement strand
ATGCGCGCCCACGGCGGTGGGGAAAGCCGCGCCGGGGAAAACATAGTGCGGACCGGAACCGCCGGCACCGTCGGTGCCGAAAGATTGCCCCCAGCGATCGAACGCGAAACCCCACGGGTTGACCATGCCCACGNNCGCCTTGTCGCGCGAGGGATGATGGAAATCGACCTCGCCGTGGTCGATAATGGGATTGTACCAGTCGACCACGTAGATGGCGCCTTCGGGACCCATCTTGATATCCACCGGGCGGAACGATCGATGGCTGGAGTGCAGCACCGTCTCCACCTCGCGCGCGGTGTAGCCGCTGCCGTTTTCCTTGAGCTCATAACGCACGGTGCGGTTGGCGCGGAAATCGTTGGCGAGCAAACTGCCGCGCCAATGTTCCGGCATGTGATTGCCGGTGACAAATTCCGCGGCGGTGTTCTTCGGCTTGCCGGGGATCAAGCCACGCAACACACGATGCGCGCCCACTGGCGGTGGGGAATGCCGCGCCGGGGAACACATAATGCGGACCGGAACCGCCGGCGCCGTCGGTGCCAAAGGATTGCCCCCAGCGATCGAAAGCGAAAGCCCCACGGATTGACCATTCCCACGGCGTACGCATCGAGTCGTTCCTCATCGGGCCGGAACCGCCAGATGCCGCTGCCGTTCATGCGGCGCGGGCCGTGCACAGTGTCGACGAAGGTGTTGATGTAAATGGACTGCGTGAAATGCAAGTCGCCCCACGGCGCCCAGCGCAGGCCGTGGATCATGTGGTGCACGTCGGCGTTTCCGAAGCCGGAGAAGATGACGCGCCGCGACTCGGACTTGTCATCGCCATCGGCATCGGCGAGGAAAATAAACTCCGTCGTGCTGCAAACATACGCGCCGCCTTTCACCGGCATGACCGAGTGCGGCACCGTCAGCCCTTCGGCAAACACCGTGTGCTTGTCCGCGACACCGTCCTGATTGGTATCCTCCAAAATGACGATGCGATCGTTGGGCTCGTTGCCCGGTTTGATGTGCGGATAAGTGGTGGAGGTGGCCACCCAAGCGCGCCCGCGTGAATCCCAGTTGAGGTTGATCGGGTTTTGGATCATCGGATTGGCGGCAAAGAGATTCAGCTTGAACCCCTTGGGGACGGTGATCGCCTTGAGCTCGGCGACCGGATCGGGCGCGGGAATGTTCTTCGGCACCTCGTGATCCGGATAATTGCGCGGCGCCCGCCATTGCTCAGGCACGCGCAGCTCATACCGCTGCGGCCGCGGCGCGCGCGTCTTGGCGATGATCTCCTCCTTGCTGGCGACGAGTTCGTCGAAGTCCTTCATCTCCTTCGCCAAATGCCCCATCTCGTGCCGGCGAAAGAGGAAAATGTACGCCTCATTGATGGGCCGCAGTTTGTGGCGATACAGCGCATTCTTTTCCACGATCAACTGCCGCAAGCGCTCGGCCTGTTGAACATCTGGCCCGGCGGTCAACGCGGCATTTTTTTGGTCAACCGATGCAAGCCGCTGCCCGTCGTGCCACAATTCAACACCGTCAACCATGCTAAACGCCGCGAACGGTGAACCCACGGCGGGCAGCCGGTCCAACGTCAGGTCGAATCGCAAACCCTGCTTGGTGCGCACCGAAGCGCCGAAATGGATCGCTTCCGCCTCGATGGTCAGTTGTCCCGCTTCGCCGCCCACCTGAAAGTCCAGTGGCTTGGTCATGCCCAGCCCGCGAGCCAGCCGCTCGGAGAGTTGCTCGTACCCCTTCGGCGAAAGGCGCAGCGCATCCTGATAATCGTAAGGGCTCAGCTCCCCGCGTTCATCGGCAAACAGATTGATGCCCAGATGCTTGCGCTGCGCAGCCAGTTGCATGATGAAATCCGCCGCCTGTTGGAGGCGTTTATTGCGCGGCGCCGCATTCGGCAGCGTACGCGCCCATTGCTTTTGCGGAATCGGCGTGAGCAAAATCAACCGTGCACCCTTCGCCTCGAGCTGCTGAATCAGCTTCGTGTAGCCGGCCTGAAAATCTTTCATCTTCGCCTCCGTATCAGCAAAGGCCGCCTCGGCGCCGTAGCCGACAATCAAGGTGGTGGGCTTGGCCTCGTCGATGTGCTTCATCATCTTGGTGAGCCCAAATCCCGCTTCCGCGCCGGGCGGCTTCCACGAACGTGTGTTGCGCGCCGAGCCGAACTCGCCGCGAGCCGTGCCGAACACATCATCCGCCGGCCAGCCGACATTGCGAAACGTGAGGTCATGCCGCGGCCAATGCGCCGTCACCGCGGCTTCAAAATAGCCGTGATCCTCCATGCCATGAATCAGGCTGCCGCCCAGCAGCACGACGCGATTCCCGATAACCTCCGGCGTGTACGTGGCGGCGTTGGCGGTCGACTCATCGAAGGCCCAGTGCGCCGCCAACCCGTTCGGCACCGCCTTGGGATCGGCCGTTGCCAGCTTGGCCACCTCGGCTGGGGTCAGGCCGCGGTTGTAAACGCGAAGATCATCGATCGCACCCTGAAAGCGTTCGCCCTTGCCTTGGAACGATCCGACGAACGCCGACGCGTTGTTGCCGCTGCTGAGAGCCCCGCGCCGGGGCTGACTGCCGATCCGTTTGCCGTCAACAAACAACGCCAAGGCCGTCCCGTCAAACGTGGCCGCCAGATGATGCCACTTGCCGTCGCCCAAAATGTTCCGGTCAAATGGCGCGCCGAACTCCACATAACGGCCGTTGATCACGAAGCCGCACCACACACCCCAAAACGGTCCCTCCTGCCCGATCGCCAGCAGCCGGCGCGCACCGTCTTCCTTGCGATAAATGCATTGCCAGCCGTTCGCGAGCCTGTCCGGCTTAATCCACGCCGCGATGGTCGTGCCCTTGGCGGACCGCAGCCCGTCGTAATCCACAGCGGAAATCACCGCGCCTCCCAAGTGCACCGCCTTGCCAATGCGCCCCGGCACAAAGCGCGGCTTGCCGTTCACCGCCGTCGGCCGTGCCACCTTGCCCAGTTTCACCTGGCGAGTCGGCACCTTGAAACTCGCTGGCTCACTCCAGTCACTGGCTTTGCCATCTTCATCCCACACGCGCACCTTCCACCAAACCGCCTGTCCCGGCTGCAACGCCCGCCCGCGACAAAGAATATTCGTTTGCCGCTCCGACCGCCGCACGCCGCTGTCCCAAACGTCCCCCACACCCGCCGCCAACTTCGGCGCCGCGCTCGCCACCAAAATCCGGTAAGCCACCTGCCCCTTGCCCTTCCAGGAGAATGCGAATTCATTCAACGCCAACCCCAGCCGGTTGGGCACTTCACTGGACGACAAACGGTCCGGCGCCGCGTGCAGAGTCGGCAACAGAAACGGGATCAAACATAGAATGCGAATTAATGTTTTCATTTTGGATAGGTTGCCAAAGCGTACGCCCGCATCAAGGTCAGTCAAACGCAAATGGCTGCAGGCTTGTGCCTCTCTATAAAGTTACCAGATTTGTGCCATGGCCATTTTTTCCAAGGCCAAATGATAGGTGGTTAAACATTACCACCTTGAGATTGGCGTCAATGGGGATAGGCAAATTGGAGAGATCGCTAGGGACGGTGAAAAACTGGGCGGGGTTAGGTTGCCCTGCGGGACTTTTGGAACTGTCCGCCTGTTTCTCAGCACTGAAATATAGTGCTATTCTCGGGCGTCCCCATTGGGGGCTTTTCTTCGTCTGGAACGCTTTAGTTCCGGCTGAGGTTTTTGGCTTTGTCGAGGAGCTTGATGTAGTCGCCAAGGATTGAAAGGGTCTCGTGCATGCTGGCGTCGAGGATGGCGGCGGTCTCGGGGTTGACGAGGGACTCAGGTTGCTCGGGGGTGTTTGGATTGGACTTGGGGCCTTCCTCCTTCTTTTTTGGGTCCAGCTTTTTGACTTGGGTGTCGGTTCGAGCATTGTTGAGAGTAACCTCAAATACGGTTTCTTTCCGGGGCGCTCGGGCTTCTCGTTCCTTTTTACGGGCTTCGTTTCGGGCCTTATTGTCTTCCCGCTCCTGACGGCGCTCCGCCTCGTTGAGGGACAGGCTCTTGTCAGCGATACGTTTTTGAGTTCGCTGGATGTCGTTCTGAATGTACTTGAAATCGGTGTCCTTCTTGATCCGTTGAGCTGAGGTTATGGCCAATGCATCGATGTGGGCCTTGGCTTGTTTGAGCAGCTTGTAGTCGGCGGCGGGAATGGGTTTGACCTTCAGGGAGCGGGAGAGATGGGCCTCGCCAATTTCCAAGTGGTCGTACACGGAAGGCAGGATGATGTCCGAAATGACGCCGTCACGCTGGGTGCTGGTGCCGTTGATGCGGTAAAAGGTGGAGACGGTGAACTTCAGCGTGCCCAGGTCGGGGCCGTTGCCAAACACGTTTCGGTTGATCGGAACGAGTTGCTGAACGGTGCCCTTGCCGTGGGTGGTCTTGCCGCCCACAATGAGGGCCCGGTCGTAGTCCTGCAGAGCGGCGGCGACAATCTCTGAAGCGGAGGCGCTGACGTGGCTGACGGCGACAATCAGCGGCCCGTCGTAGGCAATGCCCTTGTCGGGGTCGGGAAAGACGCGGGTGCGGCCGTTGATGGAGCGAACCTGCACGACAGGGCCTTCGGTGATGAACAAGCCGGCCATTTGGATGGCCTCGGGCAGGATGCCACCGCCGTTGCGGCGGAGGTCCAAAACGAGGCCGTCGATGCCCTCGGTTTTCAGTCGGTTGACAAGGCGGCGGACGTCACGGGTGCAGTTGTCGTAAAACTGGCGCAGGTCAATGACCCCCAAGCGGAGTGCCTTGCCCTCGGCATTCTTGCGCTCAATGATATAGGCCTTGGCAAATTGATCCTCCAGCTTGACCTCATCGCGCGTGATGGTGATGACCTTGCGGACGGTGTCATCATTGGCGGCGGCGGGGATGACGGTGAGCTTGACGTCGGTGCCCTTGGGGCCGCGGATGAGCTGGACGACCTTGTTGAGCTTCATGTCCACGACGTCGGTGGCTTCCTTGTCGTCGGGATTCTGGACGGCGACAATGCGGTCGTTGGCCTTTAGCTCGCCGCCGCGCAAGGCGGGGCCGCCGGGGATGAGGCGGATGATCTTGGTGACGCCATCCTCGGAGGTCAATTGGGCACCAATGCCGGTGAGCTTGAGGTTGATGTCGATTCGGAAGTTCTCGGCCTGAATGGGGCTCAGGTAGACGGAATGGGGGTCATAGGACCGGGTGAGCGCGCTAAGGTAAATCTCGATGATTTCGGAGCGGTCGTTCTCGCGCATGGTCTTGAGTAGCCGATCGTAACGGTCAGCCACGCGCTCCCGGGCCTTTTTGTCGGTCTCTGGGGTAGACTTGTCGGCGGGGCGGTTGAGGCGGTCGGTCAACAGCTCGAATTTGATTCGTTTGCGCCAGAGTTCATCGGCCTCGGCCTTATTGGCGGGATAAGCGAGCTTGTCGCGCACCGGTGTGAAGCGTTCTTTTTTGGCAAAGTCATACTTGGCCTTGAGGAGTTTTTGTACGGTGGCATGGCGCTCGGCAAGGCGTTTGAGAAAGACGTCGTAAATGGCCCGCGCGGGTGCGGTGTTGCCGCCCTTGGTGAGATCATCCAGCTTGTCGCCATATTGTTTTTTGAATGTGGCAATGTCGGCTTGGGTAAAGATCATGCGGTTGACATCGAGCGCCTTCAGGTAATTGTCGAGGAAGAGGCCGGACACGGCGTCATCGAGCGGTTGCTGACGCGGGTGGCTGGCCATGCTGAAGCCTACGACACGGGCGACGCGGCTGGCTTGTTCCTTGGTAAAGTCCGCGGCGGTGAGGCTGCAGGCCAGCGCGAGGGCCGTGAAGATGAAGGGGAAATTTTTCATTGGCGTCGTGATCGTGCGTGTGTTTTGTGCCGCTGGCAACAAAGAACCATTCCCAGATTTTCTGCCTTGCGTGACGAGACGGGGGGGACAATTCTGGCCGTCTGGTTCACCACAATATACCTGCAATGATGCGATACTTCAACGGATGTTCCCTCTCACGAGTGTTGGTGCTGCTGCCACTGGTCTTGGCGGGTGCGGGATGCCAATGGCTGGAGACGGGAGAGAAGGGATTTGTCTCCATTTTTGATGGCCGCTCACTCAAGGGATGGGCCTTGCTGAATCCCAAGGGAGACGGTTACGGGGTGACCAACGTGGTGAAAAACGGGGTGAGCACACCGGCGATTTTTTGCGCGGCGGGCGGTGGCGGAAATCTGCTGACAGAAAAGGCGTATGGAGACTTCGTGTTGCGGTTTGATTTCCGGCTGAAGGAAGGATCAAACAATGGCCTGGCTATACGTGCGCCGATGCAGGCGGGCAGTCTGGCTTATGAGGGGATGGAATTGCAGATTCTGGATGGCGCCGGGTGGGAGAAAAAGAACGGCAAGACTCTGAAGCCAGAGCAGTATCATGGCTCGCTTTATAACGTGGCCGCGGCCCGGCGTGGCGTGCTGAAACCGGCTGGCGAATGGAACCGCCAGGAGGTGGTCGTGCTGGGGCGGCACGTCCGGGTGGTTCTGAATGGAAGGGAAATTCTGAATGTGGATATCAACTCCATCACTGACCCTGCCAAGTTGCGCAAGCACCCCGGCCTTTTGCGTGACCGCGGTCATATTGGTTTTCTGGGGCACAATGACTACGTGGAATTTGCCAACATCAGGATTCGGGAAATCGCTCGTCCCGTTGTCAACAACATCGCGACAGACGGGTTTCGTCCCTTGTTCAATGGCCGGGACTTGGCGGGTTGGCAGGGATTGATGAAACAGCCGAATGATAATCCATACAAGCGGGCGGACCTGGCATCGAATGAACGCACTACGGCACAGGCTGAAGCAGATGCCAACATGACGGCGCACTGGAGGGTGGAGGGTGGTGCGCTGGCTTTCGACGGAAAAGGGCGTAGCCTGCAGACAGTTCGGGACTACAAGGATTATGAATTGCTGGTCGATTGGAAAATCAAGGAGGCGGGGGACAGCGGGATTTATTTGCGTGGCACACCACAGGTTCAGATCTGGGATCCGCGCGCCAGCGAACGCAACGCGGTGGGCAGCGGCGGGCTGTTCAACAACAAACAGAATCGGAGTACGCCTCTGCGCGTGGCAGACCACCTGACGGGAAGCTGGAACCATTTTCGCATCCTCATGGTGCAGGACCGGGTTCATGTATTCTTGAACAACCAACTGGTGGTGAAAGATACCGTGCTGGAAAATTTCTGGGATCGTGCTCAGCCCTTGTTGCGCTCCGGCCCCATTGAACTGCAGAACCACGGAAACAACCTTTGGTTCCGCAATATCTACATTCGGGAAATATCCATCCCTGATCCTGCCGCGCCCGCGGAAACACAAAAGGAAAACCCATGAACGAACACATACAAATTAAACGCCGCAGATTTCTGGGGCAATCTGCTGTTGCCAGCGGACTGCTGGTCTTTGACGGTTTGTTTAGTCGGGTTCGCGCGGCGAACAACAAGCTGAGTATTGGCGTGGTGGGCGTGGCTGGCCGGGGCGGGCGCAACCTGAATGGTGTCTCCGAAGAAAATATCACGGCGTTGTGCGATGTCGATACCACCCGTCTGGCCGCTGCCAAGAAGGGCCATCCCGGTGCGGCGACCTACACAGATTGGCGCAAGATGCTGGAGCGGAAGGATTTGGATGCCGTGGTATGCAGCACGCCGGATCACACCCATGCGGTCATCGGGGTCAACGCGATGAAGGCGGGCCACCATCTCTACTGTGAAAAGCCGCTGACCCACACCGTCAGTGAAGCCCGGGCCATGGCCGAGACGGCTGCCAAGCACAAACGGGTGACACAGATGGGCACCCAAATTCATGCGGGCGAAAATTATCGGCGCGTGGTGGAAGCGGTGCAATCCGGACTGATTGGGCCGGTAAAGGAGGTGCACGTGTGGGCAAACGCGGTTTATGGGAATGTGGGCCTATCCGCGCCCAGTGCGCCGCCGGAGAATTTGGACTATGACCTGTGGTTGGGGCCGTTGCCTTACCGGCCGTTCCGCAAGGAATACGCGCCCTTTCACTGGCGGCATTTTTGGGCATTTGGCGGCGGGACACTCGCGGATTTCTGGTGCCATTTCAGCGACCTTACGTTTTGGGCGCTGGACCTGAAGTATCCGGACACTGTCCACTGTCATCAGGGCGAGGTTCGCCCGGAACGTGCAACCGTTCAGATGCGTGTCAAATACGAGTATCCGGCGCGCGGCAAGAAACCGCCGGTGACGCTCCATTGGTATCAAGGTGGGGACAAGCCGGATTTCCTCACTGATGAGCAGCGCAAAAAATGGAAGAGCGGCGTGATGTTCTTTGGCGACAAAGGTCAATTGTTTTCCAACTACGGCAGTCACCAAGTGATGCTCGCGGATGCGGCTGCCGAGGTGAAGCCGCCAAAGCCCTACATCCCCAAATCGATTGGCCACCATGCGGAGTGGATCAAGGCCTGCAAGGAAGGGGGGGCGACCACCTGCCATTTCGGCTACGCTGGTCCACTCACGGAAAGCGCCCTTCTGGGTATTGTTTCCCATCGCGTAGGCAACAAGAAACTCGAATGGGACGCCAAGCAACTCAAGGCTACGAATTGCCCGGAGGCAGACCAGTTTATACATCACAAATATCGCAAGGGTTGGAGTCTTTGAATTCAAATAATAGAGCCCTGCTTTTAAGATGTTCATTATAGGTTCTTGACTGGCCATGCCTAGTAGTTAGGCTGGGCATGATTTTCGTGTAATATGAATATATATTTATATAGGCGCGACCAGTACATTGGTCCCTACCCGGTTGAAAACATCCGGGACATGGTGGCTGCGGGGCAGGTTTTGGTTTCTGAGCCGGCGATTCAGGAAGGCAGTCAGGAGTGGCGGACGGTGGGGGATTTTATTGGGGCTGCCGAACCCATGATTCATGTCAGCCAGAATGGGGAACAGCAAGGCCCATACACACTGGATCAACTAAATGCCGAGTTGTCGAAGGGTAATGTACAGCCCACAGCGCATGGTTTTTGTGACGGTATGACTGACTGGGTGCTGCTTGCGGAAATCCCTGGCGTTGTGGTTACGAGGGCAACCCCCTCTGCTCCGGCAGCGGCGTCCGCAAAATCTTTTATAGCGAAGAAGGAAGACGTAAAACAATCCAAGTCAGCGCCTAAGTCTGGTAATGCCCCATCCAGAATATTGGTTCTTGCTGGAGGGGTTGCGGGTTTCGCGGCCTTGGTTAGTATAGTTTGGTTTTACTTTTTTCGAGGTCCCGCAAGCCCATTTGATCCAAATAATCCAGATCATAGGGTTATAGAGGCTGCGATAAGGAAAGCTATTTCTAAGCCGGAAGGAATTATCACTGATGAGGATTTTCTCAAAGTTAAAAGACTTCATTTAAGCGATGGGAAATTAAAAGATATTTCATTGCTTTCAAAGCTGGTTGCGGTTGAAGACCTTAATCTTGGCCGGAACAAGCTGGGTGATTTGGGGCCGCTTTCAGGCCTTAAGAGTATAAATACCTTAAATTTGAGCGGAAACCAGATAACAGATTTGAGGCCTATTGAAGCACTTGAAAATATTGAATCTTTGGATATATCTGGAAACCAAATCTCAGATATTTCGGGTCTTGAAAAAATGCAGAATCTTAAGGGTTTGAAGATGGGTGGTAATAGAATAATAGATTTGTCGGCGTTATCAAATATGCTCCAAATGGAGTCTCTCGATGTGGGAGGGAATCAGGTTGAGGAGGTGGCTGCTTTGCTTAATCACAAGAACTTAAAAATGCTTAATTTGGGAAACAACAAAATCACCAACACGCAGGCTTTGAAGGGGCTGGGTTCGCTGGAGATTCTGATTTTAGAGGGTAACCCGCTTGAAGAGGGAGCGACGGAGAGCCTTAGAGAGAGTCTGCCGAAATGCCAAATAATATTTTAGCTAAATCTGAAATTAGTTCGCATCCAGCTCATGATCTATGATTAGGTTTCCGCTCAAATAGAATTTTAGTTTATTTTTATTCTTTACCGCTTTCATGGTGCATCTCTGGCCGTCGTTGTCCCACCCACCTTTTCCATATAATTGTTTTCCTTCATGCTTAATTGATCTAAAGGTATATCCCTCTATTATAAAACAAAGGCCCTGATTTTCACTTTGCCCCTTAGATAAGTCATTTGTTGGATCAATATTGAAGTGAAAATGGCCGGCCCACTGTAACTTGTAAACTGAGAAAGAGATTTCAAAATTTTCCGGAAGAATTTCCTTGAAGTGCATAGTGGCATAAGAATTGTAGGCGCCTGCTCCATTTCGCCTGTAGCCGGTACATTCCAGTCGCAAATCTCTGCCATGTTGAACCTTGTTCTTTGAATTATCTTCAGGGGTTGTGTGGTGTAGCCTGAGTTTGTCGCTGAGGCCATTTGAGAAATTGTCTTCGAATATTGTTTCGCCCTTGTCCAAATCCTTAATTATTAGATTATCAATGACAACAGTGCTCCCTGCTTGGAACGCCCTTAGATTAAGATACTTAAGTCTGGAATTGTTTGGTTTTGGTGCTTCTGGTTCAGGTTGCTCCTCTTGGTTTACGGCAAGTTGAGCCTGATTGCAGCCTAGAATTCTCGTGCTGGCTTTTCCGTGTTTGATTCCGCCGTGCGAATTTATGTGGTTTTGAACAATTTTACCTTTTGAGGATAGGTCGCTGTCGTTTGAGAGCAGGGCACTTCCATCTGCCATCAATAACTGGCCTTCATTTTTGAAAAGAAGCGCAAGGGAATTTTTATGAATGGTGGCCTCATTGCCGCCGACCCAGCGAGTTTGACCAAGATCACAGCCTTCCAAGTTGCGTGTTGCAGCCAAGACGGTTGTTGGTCGGGCCACGTCGCCGCCTTCTATTAGGACATAGCTGATGGCGTTCGCTGGAATAGGGTTCTGTGTGGTGTAATTGGACCAACTGTCTGCGGCCTTCTTGCTGGCTTCCACGCGTTCTGGATCGCAGGGTGAATGCAGCACTGCAACATCCCCCAGATTTGATTTGATCGCGCTGATTGAAAAAATCTTGTTGGGCTCGAGGGATTGATTGGCAGCTTTCGCTTCCTCCCGGTATTTCGCAATGTTCTTGAGTCCGTTTGCCGCAAGGGAAGATTTTCGACCACTACGCGCAACGTCTCTTGCCGGCCTGCCGCACGCCTTTTTGACAATTGATGCAACAGTCGCAGAATGGGATGTGTTCTTGCCTTGTCCGGCTAGCTTTATGACCTTTTCTGCTTGGTCCAAATCTTCCGTTTTATATGAGTTGTTTGCCGTGTTTGCTGTTTCGGGCATAAACGCACTTCTCAGGACAGGGGTTAATTGCCAAGGCAAACGACCTCGGGTGTCGTTAGCAAAGCCGATGAAAACGGTGCCGATTTGTTTGAGGTTATTTATGCATTGCGTGCGCCTGACTTTCCGTTGAACCTTGGCCAATGTCGGGAGCAAGATGGAAGCCAGAATGCCGATGATGGCGATGACCACGAGCAATTCAATTAGAGTGAACCCGCGAGTTGAAGGCATTTTTTTCATGATAACTGGTTCTCAGTTGCAAGGCAATTAGAGGGGGCAGAAGGCCTTAAAATAAGCCAATCTTAAGCTTGCCTGTAAGGCTTTCTCTAAGAGCTCTAATAGTATCATTTTGGGCGATGGCTAGCAAGCATGATTTAAAGGAATTTTTGGCCAATTATTTCCCTCTTATCTTTTTTTGTGGTTGCTCGTTAAGCGGAGATTTCAGTTGATTTTTCAGCATCAAGCGGCAAGAAGGAAGGTATGTTTACAGTCAACGAAGGGGAGGATGCTTAAATGAGACGGCGCAAATTTATTTGGGCTTCGGCAGGAGTGCCGTTTGTACTTAGGGGGGCGAATCCGCCCAAGATCAAGGCCGGGCAGATTGGGTTGGGGCATCCACATGCACGGGGCAAGCTCGAGGCCATGCGGTCGCTGGCGGAGGACTATGAACTGGTGGGTGTGGCGGAGCCTGATGAAGGCCGGCGACGCTCCGTTCGTGGGGTGAAGTTTATGGGCGAGGAGGAGTTGCTGAATACCAAGGGCCTTCAGGTGTTGGCGGTGGAAACGCGGGTGCATGACTTGGTGCCGACAGCAAAGCGTGTGGTGAGCAACGGCCAGCATATCCACTTGGACAAGCCAGCCGGGCCTTCCATGGTGGAGTTCAGGGCATTGCTTGGGATGGCGCGCCGGAAGAATTTGACCGTCCAGATGGGCTACATGCTGCGCTATAACCCGGCTTTTGAATTTATGTTTCGCGCTGTGCGGGAGGGTTGGTTTGGGGAGATCATGGAAATTGACGCGATGATGGGCAAATTGGGTGGAGCGGCGATGCGCAAGGAGTTGGCGCAATTTCCCGGCGGCGGATTTTTTGAGTTGGCGTGCCATATTTTGGATGCGGCCGTTTACATTATGGGGAAGCCCTCACAGATCCATGGCATTACGCGCAGGACGGGGGCGGCGCAGGGAGATTCTTTCGCGGACAATCAACTGGCGGTGTTGGAATATGAAAAGGCGACGGTTTGTCTGCGGTGCAACCACAATGATCCCTTTGGTTTTCCGAGGCGCCGCTTTAATATCGCCGGCACCAAGGGGGGCATGGAAATTCAGCCCTTGGAGAGTGGGAAGTTTGCCCTGAACCTTGACCGGCCCCGGGGTGCCTACAAGAAGGGCTCCCAAACGTTGCAATTGAAAGGCGGCCGCAGCTACAAGGCCGAGTTTGCCGACTTGGCAAAAGTTGTCCGCGGGGAAAAGAAGCTGGCGTGGACCTACCAGCACGACTTGACCGTGCACGAGACATTACTGGAAATCTGCGGGATGGCAGATGTTTAAGGCAGGTGCATCGTTCGCAAAATTTGGTTTCTGAGGCAGTTTCGTAGCGCAGGTTTCCAAACCTGTGAGGTGAATGGTTGGTGGGGGTTCTATTTCATGCTGATGCTTTCGGATTTTCCATCCTTCGCAGGCCCGGAGGTCTGCGATGCGTCAGGTCGAGAAACCTGCACTACGGGGTGTGGGCAATTTTGGATGGACGATTGGGGGTGGGTTTTTAGGATGGGCGTGGGAGGCTGGCTCGACTTTTGGAATGGTCGATGTCAGGGTGGATTTCGGTTTTGGAGAAGTTGAATGCATTACGGTCTGTTCTGCGCGGGTATGGCTCGTGTCTGGTGGCTTATTCGGGCGGGGTGGATTCGGTTCTGTTGGCAGTGACGGCGCGGGAGGTTTTTGGGGGGGAGGGAATGCTGGCGGCGATTGCGGATTCTCCCAGTTTGCCCAGAGCGGAGTTGGCGGAGGCCAAGGGATTGGCGGAGCGGCACGGATTTGCGCTGGAGGTTTTAAGGACAGGGGAGTTTGAAAATCCGGATTACTCGACGAATCCATCAAACCGGTGTTATTTTTGCAAACAGGAGTTGTTTTCGCGATTGGTGCCGCTGGCCCGGGAACGTGGGTTGACGGTCATTGCGTATGGGGAGAACGTGAGTGACTTGGGGGATTTTCGGCCGGGGGCAAAGGCAGCCAGGGAATTTTCCGTGCGGGCACCGCTGTTGGAGGCGGGTTTGTCGAAGGAGGAGGTGCGGGAGGCTTCACGGGTATTGGGATTGCCGACGGCGGACAAGCCACAGATGCCCTGCCTGAGTTCGCGCATTCCGCATGGAGAGGTTGTGACGGCGGAAAAGACGGGGATGATTGAGCGGGCCGAAGGCTTCCTTCGCGGGCTGGGGTTTGCGGAGGTGCGGGTGCGGCATCATGAGACAGGGCCGCTGGCTCGGATTGAGGTGCCGCTGAGGGACGTGGGGCGGCTTGAGGAACAGGAAACTTTTGGGCTGGTTGTCTCGTCTTTCAAGGAGCTGGGCTATGCGGAGGTGGCGGTGGACGAACGGGGTTACCAGCGCGGAAGCCTGAACAAGATCAGCAACTGATGCCACAGTTTTCATACAAAGCACGGCGCCCTTCCGGTGAGGTGGTGGAGGGAGCGCTGGAGTCCGCGGACAGGGCGGCGGCCTTGGGGCAGCTGGACCGGATGGGCTTGTATCCGATGTCGGTACAGCAGGCGGGCGGCGGCGCGGTAAAAAAGGCGCGGGCTCACAAGCCGGTGGCGAGGACAGCGCATCGGCCGGCACCCCGAGCAATGCGGGCGCGGCCGCCCAAAATGCAGGAGCTGGCGGGCTTTTCACGGCAATTGGCCAACCTGCTGAACTCGGGGATGACGGTGACGACGGCCTTGGGGAGCATGACGAGCCTGGAGATCAAGGGCATCCCGCCGGAGTTGATTGAGCGTTTGCGGCAGGATGTGACGGAGGGCAAAAACCTTTCCGCAGCCATGGGGGCGCATCCGCATGTGTTCTCGGAGATGTATATCAACCTCGTGCGGGCGGGGGAGCAGAGCGGGGGACTGGTGGAGGTGTTGCGGCGACTGGCGGAGCATTATGAGAAATTTGCGGAACTGCGGCACCGCGTCACCTCGGCGATGGTTTATCCGTTGTTCGTGCTGGCGGTGGGGGTGGTGATGGCGTTTTTCTTCATGTTTTTCATGATGCCGCGGTTCCAGCAGATTTTTGAGAGCATGACGGGGCCGGGCGGAAAAAAAGTGGAACTGCCGGCGGCGACGAAACTGTTACTGGCGGCCAGCGAGACATTTTCCAACGTGTGGGTGATGGCGGGGTTGGTGATTTTTCTGGTCGTGCTGGTGGTTCTGATTAAGCGCTATCTGGCGGGGCCGGATGGGCGGCGGGCCTTTGACGGGTGGGTTTTGAATGCGCCGTTATTGCACCGAATTGTGCGGCCCAACCTGTTCGGCCAGTTTGCGCGCACATTGGGGACGCTGATGCAGAACGGCGTGCCGGTGTTGACGGCCTTGCGGATTACGGAACAGGTCATTGATAACGCGGTGATTCGCGACGCGATAGCGGACACGCGCGACGGGGTGACGGACGGCAAGACGATCGCGCAGCCGCTGGCGCGCAGCAAGGTGTTCCCGCAATTGATGGTGGATATGATACACATTGGGGAACAAACGGGTGATGTGCCGGGTGCGTTACACAACGTGGCGGAAACCTACGAGGGCGAGCTGAATGTCTCATTGCGGGTGATTACGTCGTTGATTGAGCCAGTGCTCATTGTGTCGATCGCCTTGTTCGTTGGGTTCCTGCTGTTTGCGGTGTTGTCGGCCATGTTTAAAATGACCTCCACGATTGGGTGATGTTTCATACTGGAACAGTTCGGGGTGCACGGGGCTTCACGATGCTGGAGGTCATGATCGTGATTGGGATCATGGCCATGGTGATGGCCATCTCGTTGCCGGCATTGCGCAAGTCGGGCGACCGTGAACCGCTGGACATGACGGTGGAGATGATCAGCAGCCTGACGGCGAGGGCGCGCGCGGAGGCGATCTTGGATCGGCGCAAACGACTGGTGATCTTTAACTTGGGGGCGAACGGCGAGGCGGGGCTGGCGTTGTATGGCCTGCCCGAGAATAGGCCCGGCCAATTGGAGGACGGGGGCCGGGTGGAAACGGTGATGGCGCCCCAGATGCTGGGTACAAACCGGTTTCCGGCGGTGGTTGGGTTTGAGCCACCGAAGGTGTTGGAGGTTTGGTTTCGACCGGACGGAACCTGCGATGGGGCGGAGTTTGACATGAAGGAAGGCGGCCGGGTTTACCGGTTTTTCCTCGAACCCTCAACCAGTCTGACCATGGTAACGGAGCAATGACACGGAGGCTGGACTCATTTTCGCTGTTGGAAGTGGTGATTGCGGTGGCGATCTTCTTCACCGCCATCTTTGCGGTGATGCAACTAGTGTCGGCCAACCTGAGTCTGGTTCACTCCCTACAGGCCAAGCGCCCGGATTTGGGGACGCTGGCGGGGAAATGTTTGGCGGACACAAACTGGTCGGAGTTCGGGCCGCAGACACCGGATGATGAGGACTTTGGCTACAATGGCGGGGGCGGACTGGGATCGCTTTATCCTCGGGCAGGCTGGGAGCGAGACTGGGTGCTGGTGGCGACCAATGTTTCCCTGACGAATGGACTTTATCGAGTGGACTTGAAATTGACCGAGACACTGGGAGAAAACGAAGTAGATAGCCGGATGAGCATCCTGATGTACCGGCCCAACGCCTTGAGCGTGGCACCACGATGAGGATTCAAAACATGAAAATGAACCGAGGCTTTACGCTGGTGGAAACACTGGTGGCGGTGGCCATTTTGGCCATGGCGATTGGGGCGATGTACTCCACGTGGATGGCCGTGGTGCGGGCGACGCAGTCCGGCGAGCGGGCGACCTCGCAAATCCAGCGCGAACGGGTGGCCTTGGCCACCATGGAACAGGCGATGAGCTGCGCGGTGGTTTATTTCAATGAGAAACGGCAGCAACAGGGAATGACCAACGCCTATTCGTTCGTCGCCGAGGACGTGGATGGATTCAAGACGGTAAGCTTTGTGGCGCGCTTGCCGGAGGATTTTCTGGGTAGCGCGAGCTTTCCCAACCAACCGGTGCGGCGCGTATTGCTTCAGGTTGAACCCACGGCGAATGGGAGTAATGAACTGGTCATGCGGCAATGGGCGTTGGCACGGCAGGAACGCGCGGCCGAGGAGGGAGATGATGGATTACGGATCGTTCTGGCCAGTCATGTGGATGTGTTTCAACTGCGTTTCTGGGGCAACGTGACGCAGGAGTATGTGGACTTTTGGGACCAACCTGAGTCGTTGCCTGACCGGATGAGGATTTTCCTGGCGCTGCGGGATGAGGGGGAGGAGCAGGCATCGGAAGAGGCCCTGAACATGCGTGAGCTGGTGCTGGCGGCGCCATTGCCGATTGACGAGGTGTATGTGAATCCGCCTCGCAAGACACCTTCGCGAGGCGGGGCGGGTGCCGCAGGCATCAATCGACAGCAGATCATGGCGAAGTTTGACAAGAATGGGAATGGCCAGCTGGATCCCGAGGAGAGGCGGGCCTTGATGGAATTCGCGCGGAAAAACGGATTTGGCCGGGACGGTGGACCGGTGCGTGCAGTGCGGCCTGTGCAAGGCGGCGGTGGTGGGGCTTTTCGAGGAGAAGTAGTAGGACCAGGCGGCAAGTCAGGGGGGAAGAGGAAGTAGGTCATGAAGCTGAAGGGGTATCCACGCAAGAAGCCGCCGGGCTGGAGCCGGGGACGGCGTGGCATCGCGATGATCTTGGTGATGCTAGTGATCATGGTGTTGGCGGTGCTGGCGGGGAATTTTGCAAGCAACATGAGTGTGGAAGCCGCGCTGGCGCGCAATGCCTACAACGATCGTCGGCTGGAATGGCTTTGCCATTCCGGAGTGGAACTGGCCCGTTACATGGTGGGGCAGCAGTTTGCGGAACAGCGGGAGCAGTATGATGCCTTGAACCAGCGCTGGGCGGGTGGGCCGGGGACACTGGAGGATTGCGTTTTAAATGCTGTGAACCTGAATGAAACAGGCACGGCGGAGGGATCGCCACTGTGGTTTTTGCAAACGGAAGACGAGGACTGGAACAACTACCTTGAGGCGGCCACCCTGAAAGTGAAGGTTGTGGATTTGGAAAGTCGGCTGAACATTAACTGGGTGGCGCAGGAATATCATCCCCGGGACGCGATCAAGCCGGTCATGCAGGATGTGTTGAAGATTGAAAACACGGCACAGGACACGATCTTGGATTCCATCGCCGACTGGGTGGACAACGAGGGCGGCGACGGGAGAGGGGATGGGGTGCGGTTGAACGGCGCGGAATGGCGGCACTACGAGGCTCTGGGTTACGCGCCCAAGAATGGGCTGATCGATGACCTGTCCGAGTTGCTTTTAATCAATGGAATCCGCGGCGAGCGCGAGTGGTTGGTCACGGGACGCATGCCGGAGGAATTGGACGCGGATTTGCATCCGCATATGATTGTCCCGGAATTGTTCACGGCCATGTCGCGGGGACGCGTGAACGTGAACACGGCGCCACCAGAGGTTCTGCAGATGTTGCTGCCGAGCATGATGGATTACACCAATCAAATCATGCTGGCGCGTCAGGGGCAGGATGGACAACTGGGAACGGAGTTCGACACACCGTTTGATTCACTGGATCAGTTGAGGGATCCCTTGATCGGCATGGACGCGGCCACGGTGAATGTGCTCCGGTCGGTACTGGATGTGCGGAGCATGACTTTTGAAGTGACGGTGACCGCGACAGTGGAGGAACAGGCCAAGACGCTGGTGTCGGTGGTGCGGAGGGATGACCAGGAAGGAGACAAGGTGCGGGTGCTTTACAGTTACTGGAAGGAAACGGGGCGATGAGCCGCGTGGTGTTTGTCACGGGGACGGACACGGGGGCGGGCAAAACGGTTTTGACGGGACTGCTTTTGGCGCATCTGCGACGGCGCGGAGTGCGGGCCTTGGCTATGAAGCCGGTGGAATCAGGAGGGCGGGCGGATGCCCGATTGCTATGTGCCCTACAGGAGAGGGAACTGGGATTGGATGAGGTCAATCCGTTTTGGTTTCGAGAGCCGTTGGCGCCGGCGGTGGCGGCACGACGTTGTGGTGCGTCTGTTTTAAAGAAGGATATTTTAAAGGCTGCAGGGAGGCTCAAAAGCCGGTGCGATGTTCTGCTGGTTGAAGGGGCCGGGGGGCTGCTTTCACCCATGGGCAAGAACTGGAGCGGGCTGGATTTGGCACTTGGTTTGAGGGCGAAAACACTTTTGGCGGCGGGAAATGTTTTGGGGGCAATCAATCATGCGCGGCTGACGCTGGACCGGCTTCGATGGGAAAAGATTGAAAGCGCCGGCATGGTGTTAATGGGGGGCGGGCGTTCAGTTCTGTGCCGTGAAAATGCCTCCGAATTGAGGGAAAAAACGGTAAAAGTGCCCATTTTTGAGATTGGGAATTCAGCGGACTTGAAAAGGGGAGTGAGCGGAATTTTGAGGGCTGAAAAAAAATTCTCAAAAACACTTGCCAAGGTGGTGAGTTGCCTGTAGAAGAGCCCCTCTCTGAGCGCGCGAGGGCCTGCAGCCTTTGTTTGCGGGCCCGCCGGAGGAGAGAATTTTCCGGCGCTACCCCGGGGTGAATCCGAAAGGAAATCGTCCTGTGGGTGCTTTTGTCTTTGTTGGCAAAAGTGGCATGGCGAAGGCGTGCTGTGAGAGGGAGTTCTTTGAAAATTGAATTGTGCGATTGTGCGAGCCCTTGAGCCGTACTCCAGTTGGTGGGGCGCGGCTCGAGACAAATAGTTAAAAGTACTCAATAGTGAAAGCTATTGGATCGAACCAACGTTTTTTATACGGAGAGTTTGATTCTGGCTCAGAACGAACGCTGGCGGCGTGGATAAGACATGCAAGTCGAGCGAAACGAGCTTGATGGTAACTGATGGCGAGTTTAGCGGCGAACGGGTGAGTAACACGTAAGAATCTGCCCTGAAGAAGGGGATAGCCCGGGGAAACTCGGATTAATACCTAATGTGGAGGCAACTCTAAAGGATGAATAATCGCTTCAGGATGAGCTTGCGGTCCATCAGCTTGTTGGTGAGGTAACGGCT
>DJHS01000094.1:0-11249 GCA_002433235.1 Verrucomicrobia bacterium UBA6614 | reverse complement strand
GCTTCCACATCGTGCGCATTCTTCTCGCCACTGCCCACACGAATGATGCGAACCTTACCTTGGCGATCAATGAGGACGACCTGCGGGATGCCTGTAACACCGTAATAATCTGAAATGCTCCGATCCTTTTGCACGGCGAACACGTGTTTCAGTTTATGATGCTTGGCAAATTGCTTCAGCATTTCATGTTCCTCATCAACTGTGTTTTCACCCTCGGCCCGACGCGAGGCGCGGCCACGATCTTCGTTCCACGTGTAGTTGTACTTGCGCGTGAGCCCGATGATCACCAGGCCTTTGTCAGAGAATTTATCCTGCCATTCGCGCAAGTGCGGAAAGGTCGCGATGCACGGTCCGCACCAGATCGCCCAAAAATCCAGCAGGACAACTTTGCCTTTCAGGTCTTTAGCCTCCAGTGCTTTTCCATTTGCCCATGAACCCACGTCGAGCGCGACAGCATTTGCTCCAATCAGACCGGCATGTTTCCGCCCGGCATCGATACGCCTCTCGATGCTGGTCATGCCGCGGGCAAAAGCATCGATCTGGCGACCGGTTGCCTCGTTCTTCGCCTTGGCTTTAACTCCATCCAAGAAATCCTTCAGCGCCTTCAACTCCTTTTCAGCTTTGTCGGGTTGAGTGCGTGCCAAGGGGCTAATCTTCATGGAGGATTTACGGTAAAAACCCGACAACGCCTTCAAGTCGTCTGGGTTCGCCTCAAGCCGCTTGGCAAAATCCGCCAAGGGTGTCCGCTCCAGTTCGAGGTTCTGCTTCAAGAAACCAGCACTCCTTAGGGCGCGTTGTTGGAGAGTTTTTGCCTGCTGCGTGGTGGGCTTGAGTCCCTTAAGTAACGCTTCCATCTCAGCGATACGTTTTTCTGCCACATCCGGATTCTTGGCAGTCAGCCCGCGAATCTCAGTCATGGTCGCGCGCATATAATTATTATAAGCGGCAATCTTGTCCGGATTCTCCTTAAGATCAGTCCTCACATCCGGTGCCGCCTGAGTAGCCCCTATCGCAAACATGGAAAACACAACTAGTAATTGGATTCTTTTCATGGGTTTACTTCGGTTTCAAAGGATTCGACAGGGTATCCTTTAGCTCTCTCAGCACAAGTAAAATACTCAGCCTATAACGTTCAAATGCCTCCATGCACGCAAGCCAGCTTTCAGTCAGATCGAGGCACAGATTTCTCGCATTTGGAGTTATGTTGCCGTAATGTCGGGCTTTCGATGAATTACCGATTCGTCATCTTGTTGTTTGCGCTTGGGCCGCTGTGGGTTGCCGGTGCGGATCCGGCTGGTGTGGAGTTTTTTGAGAAGAAAATTNNTCACATCCGGCGCCGCCTGAGCAGACATCACCGTGAATAAGCTAAAAACAACGGCAATAAACAAGGGGATACATTTCATGGGTTTACTTTGGTTAATGATTTTCAAAGGGTTGGATCAGGGTAANNGAGGAGCGCTACAAAAACTTCGCCAACTACCTCGCCCAATTCGAAGCCGCCACCCGCCAGCACATCAAAAACCGCTACCTCCTCGCCGAAGACCTCCCCCTCCTCCTCAACCGCGCCCGCGCGAATAGGAACCTTTTCAAAGCAGATTGATTTTAACGTTTGATTGAGTAGACTCTGTGCCGTGATTCGTTTGATGATAATCTGTTTACTGCTGATTCTGCCAACTGCTATCGCTTGGGCGGCGGATCCGGCCGGCGTGGAGTTTTTTGAGAAGAAAATTCGGCCGGTGCTGATCAGCGAATGTTACCAGTGCCACAGCAAGGATGAGAAGGTGAAGGGTGGCTTGCGGCTGGACTGGAAGGGCGGCTGGCAGGAGGGCGGCGACAGTGGCGCGGCGATCATCCCCGGGCGCGTGGGTAAGAGTTTGCTCATTCAGGCGATTCGCCAAGCGGACGCGGACTTGAAAATGCCGCCGAAGAAAAAGCTTTCGGCCGAGCAGGTTGCGGACTTTGAGAAGTGGGTGGCCATGGGTGCGCCCGATCCGCGCGTGAACGCCGAAGCCACCGCGAAGGACAAGCAACTGGACCTTGAAGCCGCGCGTCAATTCTGGGCCTTTCAATCGGTGAAGAAACCTGCTGAGCCTAAACTCAAGGACAAGGCTTGGGCGCATAACGGCATCGACCGCCACGTGCTTGCAGCGCAGGAGACCAAGGGCATCGGCCCGGGGCCTGACGCGGATGACTTGACGTTGCTGCGCCGTTTATATTTTGACCTCATCGGCCTGCCGCCGACGCCTGAACAGATGGCGGCATTCCAAAAATCTGCCGCCAAGGATCGCAAAGCTGCCATTGAGAAAACTGTGGATACATTGCTGGCCAGCCCGCATTTCGGCGAGCGCTGGGGACGGCACTGGCTGGATGTAGTGCGCTTTTCGGAATCCACCGGTGGCGGACGCACGCTATTGATGAAGGAGGCGTGGCGTTATCGCGATTACGTGGTGAACGCTTTCAACGCGGACAAGCCTTACACTGAATTCATTCGCGAACAAATTGCCGGCGACCTCATTGAAGGCGGCACTATAGAACAACAACGTGAACGGCTCACTGCCACTGCATTTCTTTTACTTGGGCCGACCAACTATGAGCTGCAGGACAAGACTATCTTGGAGATGGATATCATCGATGAACAGATGGACACGATGGGCAAGGCGTTCATGGCGCTGACCATCGGCTGCGCGCGCTGCCACGACCACAAGTTTGATCCCATCCGCACAGAGGATTACTACGGGATGGCCGGCATCTTCAAGGGCACCAAGGTGGTGGTGCACAGTAATGTTTCAAAATGGAACGAGCGACCGCTGCCGATGGATGCCGAGCAGGAGGCCAAAGCAAAGGAAGCGGCAACCCAGATCGCGGCATTGCGGAAGGAGATTAACACGCTCCGCAAAAAAATCGGAGGCAAACCAGTGAACCTTCCCTCAGTTCTCGCAGTCAATCTGCCCGGCTTGGTGGTGGACAATGCGAAGGCAAAGATCACCGGCAATTGGAATAAATCCACGAGCGTTCAAAACTTTGTGGACACCGAATACCTCTACGCCAGTGGCGCCAACAAGAAGGTGGTGTTCCCCGTGCAAATCGCCAAGGGCGGCCGATACGAGGTGCGGGTGTCCTTCGCGCATCATCCCAACCGCGCCACCAACACGCGCATCACCGTGCGCCATAACGATGGCGAACAGTTGTTCCGCGTCAACCAACGTCAGGCACCGAACGTAGACGGTTACTTCCATTCGCTGGGCGTGTTCGAGTTTCAGGACGGCCAATGGGATGTGGTGGAGATTTCCACGGAGGGCGCCAATGGCGCGGTGATCGCTGACGCCATCCAGCTCCTCCCTGAAGGCTCCAAGGCCGTGGCGAAAAAAGAAGCGCCCCCGGCCAAGCCGGCCAAGGACGACAAGGATCAGGACAAGGCGCGGCTCGCCCAACTGGAGAAAGATTTAAAGGCGCTCGAAAAGAACGCCGTGAAGCGACCGAACATCATCGCCGCTGATGAAGCGGGCAATCCCGGTGACATCGAGATCGCCATCCGCGGCAATGTGCACAACGCCGGCCCCAAGACACCGCGGCGCTTTATCGGGGTCCTCAACCGCGGCGGTCTGCCGAGGATTGCCCCCAAGGCCAGCGGCCGCGCTGAACTGGCCGATTGGCTCGCCAGCCCCGAGCATCCGCTCACCGCGCGCGTGTTTGCCAACCGCGTGTGGCATCATCTCTTCGGCAAAGGCCTCGTGCCGAGCGTGGATAATTTTGGCCACATGGGCCGCCTGCCCACCAACCAGCCGTTGATCGATCACCTCGCCGTACGGTTCATGGAGGAAGGTTGGTCCGTGAAAAAACTGATCCGCGAAATCGTCCTCTCGCGCACCTACCAATTGAGCTCCGCCACCGGACCGCAAGCCAAGGCGGATATCGAGAACGAATTGCACTGGCGCCAAAACCGCCGCCGCCTGCAGGCCGAGGCGATTCGGGATGCGATCCTCTCCGTAAGCGGCCAACTGGACCCCGCATCAGGCGGCCCCACCATCAAGCCCGGCACGAGCACCGAGTACGGTTACCAATTTGACGACACCCGCCGCAGCCTGTACACGCCGGTTTTCCGGAACACGCCGCTGGAGATATTGGCGGTGTTCGACTTTGCCGATCCCAACCTCGTCGTCGGCGAACGCACCACCAGCAGCGTGCCCACGCAGGCTTTATTTTTGATGAACAACCCCTTCGTCCGCCAGCAAGCCGAGGCGGCCGCCAAGGGCCTGCTGAGCCTGGAACTGGTCGATGACAGCGCCCGCATCACCCGCGCCTACCGCCGCACCCTCGGGCGCGACGCCACTTCCACTGAACGGGAAGTGATTTTGAAATTCCTCGCCACAGAGAAGGACGCCGCCAAGGCCTGGACCCAAGTGATTCACAGCCTGTACGCGAGCCTTGATTTCCGGTTTCTCAATTAGTCGGGTTGACAGATCCGGCGAGTGTATTAGATTATCACACAGCCATGAGAGAAGCGGTGACCATTAGTTTGCCGGCGGAGTTGCGGGCAGAAATGCAGCAGGCGGCGGAGGCATCCGGGGTTTCGGCCAGTGAGTTCGTGCGGGATGCCATCCAACGCAAGCTGTGGTTGGATGCGTTTGATGCCACACGCCGCAAAGTGGTACCGCGGGCGCGGGCGGCGGGGGTTTACACGGACGAAGACGTGTTCAAGCTCGTCTCGTGAGGGTGCTGCTGGACACCAACGTGCTGGTCGCGGCCATTGCGGCGGACGGGCTTTGCCGCAATCTCGTGCGGGTTCGCATTCAAACCCACACGCTCATTTTCTCCAAGCGCCTGGCACGGGAGTTTGAAAAGACGATGCGCGAAAAGTTCGGGCTGGATGCCAATGACTTGCCCGTTTGGACATTGCTGAAAGAGCGCATGGAATGGGTGCAACCACGCGCGTTGGCAGAGCCTGTATGCCGCGATGCGGATGACGACTGGGTGCTTGCCACCGCAGAGGCGGGCAAAGCCGAAGTGATCGTGACGGGTGATCAAGATCTCCAGGTGTTGAAAGAACACGAAGGCGTGCAGATTATGTCGCCCCGTGATTTTCTCAGGCAATTGGACAAGGACACTTGAGTCGAAGCTGCTTTTCAATTAGAATCTTCTCCTGCGTTTGAACGTCAAAAAAAAATGGATCGCAGGCCAATAACATCCATATCAAGGCGCGATGCTCTGCGCTCGGGGGCGTGCGGCTTTGGGGCGTTGGCAGCGGGCGCAATGGCGCATCGCGCGGCGGCGGCATACAACCCGCTCGCGCCCAAGCTCGTGCATCATGCGCCCAAGGCGAAGCGCGTCATTTTCCTCTTCATGGCCGGCGGCGTGAGCCATGTGGATTCGTTCGACTACAAGCAGAAGCTCTTTGATGACAACGGCAAGATGGTGCGGTTTGACGATGCACGCACGCTGGCCAAGACGCGCAAGATCGTGGAACACCGCGTGATGAAGCCGCTATGGGATTTCAAAAACCACGGCCAATGCGGCCAGCCGGTCAGCCAGCTTTTCCCGCACATGGCCAAGCACGTGGATGACCTTTGCGTGCTCAAGGGCATGCACACCGAGGGCGTGGCGCACGGACCGAGCACGCTCTTCCTTCACTCGGGCACGATCAATCTCATCCGCCCCAGCATGGGCGCGTGGGTGAATTATGGACTCGGCACGGAGAACGACAACCTGCCCGGCTTCGTCAGCATCGGCCCCTCGATGGGCAATGGTGGTCCGCGTAATTTCAGTAACGCCTTTTTGCCGGCGGCTTATCAGGGCACGCCGGTGGGTCGCGCCGGTATTCCGGCCAAGGATTCGACCATCAAAAATCTCGCCGGCAGCGGCGATGCCAAGTCGCAGCGAAAGCAATTTGAACTGCTGCGCGCCATCAACGCCGAGCAAGCCAAGCGCCGTCCGGGCGATGATGAATTGGACGCGGTGATCGGCTCCTTCGAGCTGGCGTGGCGCATGCAAAACAACGCGCCGGGGATTCTCGACCTGTCCAAGGAAGATCCCAAGACGCTGGCGATGTACGGCATCAACCAAAAGCCGACCGACAACTTTGCCCGCTACTGCCTCATGGCCCGCCGCCTCAGCGAAGCGGGCGTGCGCTACATTCAGGTTAATTACACCGACAACTCCAACAACCCCGCCTGGGATCAGCACTCGAATATGCCCAAGCACATGGAGCACGCCAAGGCGAGTGACAAGCCGGTGGCAGCGTTGCTCACCGATCTCAAGCAGCGCGGCTTGCTCGACGACACCATCGTGTGGTGGGGTAGCGAATTTGGCCGCACACCGTATGCCCAAAACAAGGGCACCGGGCGCGATCACAATCCCGACGGCTTCACCGTCTGCCTCGCCGGCGGCGGTTTCAAAAAAGGCTTCGCCTACGGCAACACCGACGAATACGGCCACCACGCCGTCGAAGGCAAGGTGCACATGCACGACCTGCACGCCACCATCCTCCACCAACTCGGCCTCGATCACGAAAAACTAACCTACCGCTACGACGGCCGGGACTTCCGGCTGACGGACGTGCATGGGCGCGTGGTAAAGGAGATCATTGCTTAACAGGCCTCGCGATCGTCACGGCCTTCTGTTGGCATGATTTTTTTGGGGTGGGTTGTCCAGTTGGTTCTTGAAATTGATTTCTCAAATTCGAAAATTCTCCCATCGCTAATTACAAAATCACTCCAGACCAAGTCGATCTCGATGGCATCGAGCGTGATTTAAGGTTTTATCCCAGCCCGGTTGCCCAGCCTGCCGCTCTGTCGCGCGCCCAAGTGGATCATTACAATGCCAGCGGCTACGTTACGCCTGTCGATGTTTTCGGCGATGCCGAAATTAATGCCCATCGCACCTACTTCGACCGTCTTCTTGGGGAAACTCTTGCTGCTGGCGGTGACAGTTATTCCATCAGCACGGCGCACCTCAAGCATGGCCGTGTTTACGATTTACTCACGCATCCGCGCATTGTCGCCTGTGTCTGCGACCTGTTGGGGCCGGACGTCATTGGCTGGGGTTCCCATTTCTTTTGCAAACTTCCCGGTGACGGCAAACGTGTTGCTTGGCATCAGGATGCCAGTTACTGGCCCCTTACGCCCAGCAAGGCTGTCACCTGCTGGCTGGCCATTGATGACGCTGACACCGAAAACGCGTGCATGCGTTTCCTGGCCGGCTCCCACCACGACGGTCACCTCACTTGGCGTCCCAGCACACCCGAGGAACACAATACCCTCAACCAAACTGTTGACGACATTGAGAAATACGGCGATCCCATCGACAATATCCTTCGCGCTGGCCAATGCAGCTTTCACGCTGATTTACTCCTGCACGGCTCTGAGGCCAACACTTCATCGCGCCGCCGTTGCGCCCTCACGCTTCGTTATACCACCCCGGATGTGCGAGCCGGCATGGACTGGAACGAGAAGGGAGTAGTTGTTAGCGGCGAAGACAAGGAAGGCTATTGGGCAAATCCGGCGCGGCCGGCTGTGGAATGATCAGTTTTCAAGTATCATTTTTTGAGATTTGTTCAACGAAACTTCCTTGAAAATTGATAATTGAAAATTGACCCTTCCCCCATGCCAATCGCCCTCATCACTGGCGGTACCAGCGGCATTGGTGCCGCTATTGCCGCTGCTCTTGCGAGGAAAGGGGTTTCGGTGATCGCCGTTGGACTGGAGGCGGGGCAGCCCTCCCATGCGAACATTCGTGAGGTGGAACTGGATGTGACGAATGAGGAGGCCGTTCGAGCATTGGTGGGTGGCATTGATGAACTTCGTTACCTAGTCAATTGCGCGGGTACGATTCGTCGTGAGGAGGAGTTTTGTCCGGAAGATTTCGCGGCCGTGCTCGAGGTGAATCTCACGGGCATGCACCGCTTCTGTATGTTTTGCCGTCCCAAGCTGGCAGCCTGTGGCGGAAGCATTGTGAACATTGGCTCGCTTTACAGTTCGCTCGGTGCACCTCATTCGCCGGGGTACGCGGCAAGCAAGGGAGGCGTTGTCCAGCTCACCAGAAGCCTCGCCGCGGCGTGGGCGGCCGAAGGCGTTCGAGTGAACGCCCTTGCGCCGGGCTGGATCGAAACACCCTTTACCAAAGTGCCGCGCAACGATCCGGAACGCAATGCCGCCATTCTCGGTCGCACGCCCTTGGGCCGGTGGGGCAAGCCGGAGGAAGTTGCGGCAGCGGCCTTGTTTTTAATGTCTGATGAAGCCTCCTACATCACCGGTGCCGTGCTTCCGGTTGATGGTGGCTATCTCACCACTTGATGTTGCCATGTACAAACGCACGCTTCAGGCTCCGCTTGCCCTTTCCGATTTGGTTGAAACCGCCATTCCCGATGACGGCCGCCTTTGGGTGCCCCAGAGTGACACGGTGGATTTTCGTCCGCTCCTCTTCAACACCACCAACGGCGAGTGGATCAACCTCCTGCGCGTGCGTGGTGGTGGCCAGCTTGGCCGGCACCGGCATGCTTCACCAGTGTATGGCTATGTGCTCAAGGGCACTTGGCGTTATCTGGAACATGACTGGGTGGCCCGCGAAGGCATGTTTGTCTATGAACCGCCTGGTGAGATTCACACCTTGGTGGTTGAGGAGGGGGCAGGGGAGATGATTACGCTTTTTCACGTGTTGGGCTCCGTAATCTATTACGATGAAAACGATCACCCCATCAGCCATGACGATGTGCACGTAAAGCTTGAGATGGCGCGTGCACACTACGACCAGGTCGGACTGGGTGCGGATTTCGCAAACCAGTTCATTCGATGAAGCCATGAAATGAGCTGGGCAAGATGTATTGAACCACGGGCCCGGCTTGGTACGATGCCCGTCTCCGCACCATGAAAACCCTTTCCATGTTTGCGTCAGCCCTGACAGCGGCTCAGCTGTGCGCGGTTGATTTCCAGCGGGATGTTCGGCCGATCCTGGCCAGACACTGTTTCAAGTGTCACGGGCCGGATGAGAACACTAGGAAGGCCCGGCTGCGTCTGGATCAACGGCCCGGGCCGGACGTGCTACGCGCCTTGGTGAAACGGGTTGGCCACATCGATCCGGAAGAGGTGATGCCGCCGCCCGCGGCGAAAAAGCCCTTGAGCGATGTGCAGAAAAAAATCCTGCGCGAATGGGTGCAGGCGGGCGCGGGATACACCGAGCATTGGGCGTTCGTTGCACCGAAGCCCACGCCATTGCCGTCGGTGAAACAGAAAGACTGGGTGCGGAATGGCCTGGATCATTTTACGCTCGCGCGATTGGAACAGGCGGGGCAAAGCCCGTCCGCGCGGGCTGACCGTTACCGATTGATCCGCCGATTGTCTCTGGATCTCATTGGGTTGCCGCCCACGCCGGAAGAGGTGAAGGCGTTCATCGCGGATCAAAAGCCCGGCGCGTACGAGCGACTGGTCGACCGTTTGCTGGCCAGTCCGCATTTCGGTGAACGTTGGGCGCTGCCGTGGCTGGATCTTGCGCGCTACGCGGACACCAATGGCTACGAGAAGGATCGCCCGCGCTCCATTTGGCCATGGCGCGACTGGGTGATCAAGGCCATCAATGATGACTTGCCGTTCGAGCAGTTCACCATCGAGCAACTCGCCGGTGACATGCTGCCCAACGCCACTCGCGCCCAGCGAGTGGCCACCGGGTTTCACCGCAACACCATGGTCAATGAGGAAGGCGGCATTGATCCGCTGGAATTTCGCTTTTACGCGATGGTCGATCGCGTCAACACCACCGCCACCACATGGCTCGGGCTGACGGTTGGCTGCGCGCAATGCCACACGCACAAGTTCGATCCCGTGCCGCATCGCTCCTATTATGAGTTGATGGCGTTTATGAATAACACGGCTGAACCAGAACTGCCTTTGCCCACGCCTGCGCAGAAAGCTGAAGGGGAAAAATTGCGCAAACAGATTGCCGTGGTGCTGGCAAAATTGCCGGTGGATGAAAAGAAATTTGAGGCCTGGCTGGAGGCCGGCCGCGCCGCGGCGCTGGAGTGGCACACGCTCAAGCCACGCCTTGGGGACGCCAGTCGCAGTTGGATGAAGCTGGAAAAAGATGGTTCGCTCTTCGTGCAGGGCGACGCTTCCAAGCACGATACCTACGAATTGGAATTCGCTGACTTGCCCGGGGGTATCACCGCCCTTCGGCTGGAAGCCTTGCCCGACGAGCGCCTGCCCAAGGGCGGCCCCGGTCGCGCGTATTACGAGGGGCCGAAAGGCGATTTTTTCCTGAGTGAAATTCAGCTGACTGCCGATCGCCAACCAGTGAAGCTGCGGAACGGTTCGCAAAACTACGCCAAGCAATGGATCGGGCGCGGCAATCCCGGCGCGATGGCGGCACTGGATGGCGACCTGCAAACCGGCTGGTCCGCCAGTGGGCGTGAGGGCAAGGCGAGCCAGGCCGTGTGGCAGTTGGCGCGACCGATCAAGGCAAAGACGCTGAAGATTCGCATGGATTTCAGCCGGCACTATTCCGCGAGCCTCGGGCGGTTCCGCATTGCCGTTACCACCAGTAACAAGCCGGCCAAGGCGAAAGACATTCCTTCGGAACTTGAGGCACTGCTCGCGCGTCCTGCTGAGGCGCTGAATGGTGACGACCGGTCGGCACTGCGATTTAGATATCTCGAGAGTTCCAAGGACACGGCCAAGGTGCGCAAGCCGGTCGAAGCCATGCGCAAAAAAATGCCGCGACCGGCCACCACGCTAGTGATGCAGGAACGCCCGCAGTTGCACCCGCGCCCGACGCACCGGCATCATCGCGGCGAGTTTTTGTCGCCTCGCGAAGTAGTACGTCCGGAAGTGCTGCCGTTCCTGCCGGCGTTGGCCAAGGGCCAACCGCGCAATCGTCTCGGTCTGGCGCGATGGCTGGTGGATCCGCGCAATCCACTCACCGCGCGCGTAACGGTGAACCGTTACTGGGCCGAGCTCTTCGGTGAAGGCATCGTGCCCACCTTGGACGACTTCGGCTACACCGGCGCCATGCCGACCCAGCCGGCGTTGCTCGACTGGCTGGCGCTGGAATTTATCCGGCAAGGTTGGTCGCGCAAAAAACTCCTGCGCATCATCGTCACCAGCGCCACGTATCGGCAGCAAACCAGCCCAAGCTATCGCCTGCCGGCCGAGCAGATTCGCGATTCGGTGCTGCGCGTAAGTGGTCTATTTCATCCCAAGCTTGGAGGCCCCAGTGTGTTTCCGCCGCAGACCAAGAGCATCGGTGAAGGTATCTGGGGTGGCGGC
>DJHS01000016.1:0-2990 GCA_002433235.1 Verrucomicrobia bacterium UBA6614 | reverse complement strand
TGCCTCGGCGGGCCGTGGCCCGAGGGCGGCGATCTGAAGCCGCAGATTCAAAAGACCGAGCAAAAGGACGGCTACAAACTGGTTTGGCTGAGCTACGAACTGGAACCCAACGACCGCTGTCCCGCTATCCTTCTCGTGCCCGATGGCGTGAGTGATAAATCTCCCGCGTCTGCGGTCGCCATCTGGCACCAGCACGCCGGCCAATGGCACTTGGGCAAAACCGAGCCCGCCGGGCTCGCGGGCAACCCCATGCATCACACCGGCGCGGCGCTGGCCAAGCTCGGCTATGTCGTGCTGTGTCCCGACGCACTTTGCTTTGAGGAACGCCAAGACCCGCAAAAGCGTTTGCGCGGCGGCTCGTACGAACGTTTTGAATTCCTGCGTCACACCGTCGCCGGCCAGTGCATGGCGTGGAAAAACATTTTGGACATGCGTCGCGCGGTTGATTACCTCGTCTCGCGTCCCGAGGTAAAGGCCGACCGCATCGGCTGCTATGGCCATAGCATGGGCTCCACCCACACATGGCTCGTGGGCCCTTGGGAGCCGCGCCTCAAGGCACTCGTCGGCAACTGCTGCCTGCCCACCTATGGCTCGATCCATCGCACCAAGCTGCTGCATTGTTTTCCGAATTTCATCCCCGGCATCCACGCCCACGGCGACACGCCCGATATCGCCGCCCTTATCGCCCCGCGCGCCCTGCACCTGAACCTCGGCGAAACCGATGGCGGCTCGCCCATCCAGGAAGCCCGCGCCGGCGTCAAGACCATCGCCAACGCTTATGCCGACGCCGGTGTGCCCGAAAATTTTTCATCCTTCATCGAGCCCAAAACCGGCCACGTGCTCTCCGAGAAAATGTGGAGCCACGTGCAGAAGTTTTTTACTAAGCATCTCTGATGAATCGGTTGACCGTCATTCTGCTTTACCTGATTAGCCTTTCAACATGGGCATCAGAAAAACATTGGTCCTTCCAACCGGTAAAGCGCGTAAAGGTTCCTGCCAAAAGCAATCCCATTGATTACTTTGTTAGTCGGAAGCTGCGTAAGAACAATCTGAAACTTGCAACAAAGGCAGACCGGATCACCCTTCTGCGGCGCGCATCTCTGGATCTGACCGGCCTACCGCCCGATCCTGCCGCGGTGAAAAAATTCGTCGAGGATTCGAGAACGACGGAGATCGCTTTTGCCAAAGCGGTCGATGGGCTACTGGCCTCCCCCCGTTATGGAGAACGCTGGGCGCAGCATTGGCTGGATGTGGTGCGCTATGCGGATACCCATGGATTCGAAGTGAATACGCCGCGCCCGAATGCATGGCCATATCGGGACTACGTGATTGAGGCGTTCAATAAGGACATTCCGTATGACCGGTTCATTCGCGAACAAATTGCGGGAGATCAGTTGGGCAAGGATGCGGCGACAGGTTTTCTGATGACGGCCGCACGCCTGTTGCCGGGGCAGATTGGCAAGGACGCTGAATCAATGCGGCTCGCCCGTCAGGATGAGTTAAGTGAAATCGTCATCAACACGAGCGAGGCTTTTCTGGGGCTCAGTGTGGGTTGCGCGCGCTGCCATGACCACAAATTTGATGAGATCTCGGCGAAGGATTACTACTCCATGCAGGCGTTCTTCTCCGGAGTCTCCTACGGCGAGCGCCCAATCCAACCAGATAATGCGGAGGCCTTGCGCAAGGAAATTGAAGAACTCAAAGCCCGCGTACGCGAGATTGATCGTGAGGTGGCCGGCTTCGTGCCGCTGGCCCGGTCGGGAGTAGAACGCGCGTCGGTCAACGCCTTGCTAAACGTTGAACGATTTGCTCCGGTGAAGGCACGGAAAGTTCGGTTCACGATCAAAAAGACGAACCGCTTGGAGCCTTGCATCGACGAACTGGAAATCTTTGATACGGAGGGCAAGAACATCGCCCTCGCATCGCTCAACGTGAAGCGAAGCGCCTCGGGCAGCAAAGCCTCAAGCAAACACCAGCTCGCGTTCATCAATGACGGGAAGTTTGGCAATGCCAGCAGTTGGATGGCCGGCAAAACGACCGGGTGGATGATGCTCGAATTCCCCGCCGTGCACACGATCGATCGCATCGTCTGGGCGCGGGATCGTGACGGCAAGTATAACGACCGATTGGCGCTCGAATACGTGATTGAAGTGGCGGATGATTCAGGTGAATGGAAAATCGTGGCGGACTCCACCGACCGCCGTTCGCTGATCAAAATCGTAAACGGCATTGTCCGCCCCGGCCCGGAACGTCAGGGGTCTATCGGGTTTAAGAATGCATACGATGGCGATGTCGGGACGATGACTTTCACGACCAATCCCGGCACCACAACGGCTCCACAACGCTCGATGCTGGCGCTTGAAAAAGGCGTTCACAACCTGTCGCACATCCGCATCAATGGCATTGCCGGCAACGACAATAATGGGCGGCTGCAGCAAATTACGGTGCGCGTCACCACGGATACGGATGCCGACCTCGCTGCTCGAACTTATTCCGATGTCAAAAACCTCTCGGTCGAGATGTTCAGCGGCGACGCCAATCCGCCGCCGAAAGTCGCCATCAAAGGCAACACGATTGAGCACCTCGACACGGCTCACGACGGATTTTACTCCATTGTTTTCGATCCCGTGCCGGGCGCGACCGGTTTTGAGTTGGAATGGAAGAACGAGGGTAACTTCAAGCATTGGACGATTCGCGAGATCGAGGCCTGCAGCGAGGCCCCCAATAAACCGAAAGATCGGAAAAGCATCATCGCGCTCGATCCCAAACAATTGGCGGAGTCCAAGGCTTTGTTGGCGGAGAAAAAGAAAATTGAATCGCGACTGGCGGACATCACCAAAACGCAACCGGTGTTTGGCGGCAAATTCGGCAAACCCGAGCCGGTTCACATTTTAAAGCGAGGCGACGCCGAGCAACCCCAAGAGGAAGTGGCACCAACGGTGCTGAGTGCGCTAGGTGATTTAACTCTGGCGAAGGACGCTCCCGAAGCC
>DJHS01000060.1:0-4196 GCA_002433235.1 Verrucomicrobia bacterium UBA6614 | reverse complement strand
TTTGCCTTCGCGGATGGAGTGGGAGCGGTTCGGATAAGCGAGCATCTCGAATTGTTTGTTGTGCATCACCAAGGCATCCACCAGCTTGGCCATACCCTGATAGTGCACGTTGTCATCGGCCGTGCCGTGGATGAGTTGCAAGTTGCCCTTCAGGTTTTTCGCGAACGTAATCGGCGAACCGTTCTTGTAACCATCGGCGTTGTCCTTGGGCAGCCCCATATAGCGTTCCTGGTAAATGGTGTCGTACAACCGCTGATCCGGCACGGGCGCGATGGAGATGCCGGCGTGGTACAAATCCGGATATCGAAAGAGCGCATTGAGCGTCATCGAGCCGCCGCCGCTCCAGCCCCACACGCCTACGCGATCGGCATCCAGATACGGCCGATCCTTCAACACCTGCCGCACCGCCGCCGCCTGATCCTTCGAGGCGAGGATGCCCACCTGCCGGTAAATGCTCTTTCGCCAGGCATTGCCGCGCGGCGCGGTGGTGCCGCGGTTGTCGATGCTCATCACCACGTAACCCTGCTGCGCCAGCATCCAGTGCCACATCCCGCCGGGGCCGGACCAGCGGTTCACCGTCGTCTGCCCGGCCGGCTCGCCGTACACGTAAATGAAGAGCGGATATTTTTTTGAACGATCCAGCTTTGGCGGCAGCACCGCGTAGGCATCCACCTTCACGCCGTCGCCAATGTCGATTTTGAAAAACTCGCGCTTCGGTTGGGCCAGCGTTTTCACCTTCGCACGCAGGGCCTTGTTGTCTTCAAACACTCGCACCGTCTCGTGTGTGGGCAGCTTGATCAGCTGTGTGACCGGTGGTGAGTGGATGCTCGAAAATGTGTGCACCGCCCACTGGGCGTCCGGCGAAATGCTGTAGCTGTGCGAGCCGCGTTGCTTGGCCGGTGACAGTCGCTTGAGTCCTTTGCCATCCAAGCCAATGCGGTACAGGTACCGTTCGGTGGCGTTCTTCGGGGAGGCCCTGAAATACGCGCAATTGTTTTTTGCATCCACCTTGAGCATGCGCACGATGTCGTACTTGCCTCGCGTTACCTTCTTCGCTTCGCCTGCGCGCGAAACCAAATAAAGCTGCCGCCAACCGCCGCGCTCGCTGACGTAGGTAAATCGATCACCCACCCAATCGGTGAACCCAAACCGCACCTCGATCCACGCATCGTCCTCGTCTGTGTACACAGCACGTGACTTGCCCGTGGCCGCCTCGGCGAGCAGGACGGTGTTCCGGTTTTGCAGGCGGTTTAGGCGTTGGATGAGCAATTGCTCGGAATTGTCCGCCCACTCCATGCGCGCCAGATAATGCTCGCGCGAATCGCCTTCCACCTGCACCCAAGTCGTCTCGCCGCCCGTTGCCGGCACTACGCCGATGCGACAGCGCGAATTGGTCTCGCCCACTTTCGGGTACCGGAACTGAATGATCTGAGGGTAATTGCCGGGCACGTGATTGAGCATCGTCATCTCTTTCACACCATCCTCATCAAGCTGCCAGTAGGCGATCGATTTGCCATTCGGGCTCCAGCGAAACCCGTCGCGCAGCCCCAGCTCCTCCTCGTACACCCAGTCAAATGTGCCGTTGATCACCGTCCGCTTCACGCGCTGTGTCAGCGCCATCACCTTGCCGGTGGCGAGATCCTCCACATAAATGTCCCGCTCGCGCACGTACGCCACGCGGTTATTGTCCGTCGGTGAAAACTTCGCGAACATCAACGTCGCCTCCTTGGCCTCATCCCCGCCGAGCTTCTGAAGCTTGCCGTTCGCCCGATCGAGCACCCAGTAATCCCCGCGCGAATGCACCCGCCACACACGCCGTGTGTTCGTGTAAATAAGCACCTTCTTCAGGTCCTTTGTGAACGTGTACCCGCTCACCGCCATCGGCTTCTTTTCGCCGTCCGGAATCAACGCCTTTGCCGCCACGAGAATCTCCTTTTCCCCCGTCGCCGGATCCACCCGCACAATATCCCGCGCCTCCTTCGTCCCCTTCGACTTCTCCATCCGCGCATACCCTTGTCCCGCCCCAAGCCATTTGACGGTGTAACTTTTTGCAGTGAATTCTTTTTTTTCGTAAATGCGGTTCAGCGAAAGAAGTGGTTCGGGTATTTTTTTTACATCTGCGCCAGCGGCGATAGTGACCAATGCGAAGGCAATAATTTGCAAGCGGTGCATGCCTCAGCGTGGATCGACAGTTTCCTGGAATCAAGCCCTACTCGAGGGCGGAGCCTCTACCCGTGTCCGGCGCCCGTTGAGGGCCGTGCCTACGAATGTGTATCTTACAGCATATTCGTAGACGATCAGCAAAACGCCCGTGGTGAATGTGCAAATGAACAGAAACTTCAAAATTCCCGGCTGTTGCCAGTCGCTTACCCAAATTTGCACGGCCATGATCAATGGCAGATGCGCCAAGTACAACCAATAGGAGGCATCTGATAGATAGCGCACCTTTCCATTTTTTCCGGGGCAGATGAACCGAAAAAGGCCGATGCAGCCTGCGATCATCAGCCAAGTGTACGCCACCGTGGCAATGCTCATGATTACATGCAGGCGTGCTACTTCCGCCCAATTCTCATCCCCGGCTTTTTCGAAAGCTGTGTTGCGGTCATCGTACCATCCCAATCCCAACTGGAACGCGGGTACAGCCAGTGCCAAACATAGCCACCAGTGCTGTCCAACATGTTTCTCAAAAGTATTTGTGCCGTGCCAAGCCGCTCCGGCGGCAAAGAACACGGCGTAGTACAGCAGCTTGGGCGGCCACGGGACAATGCCGGAGGCTGTGTCCGGCCCAAAGCTTGGAAGGCTGACCAACATGCTCAGGATTCCCATCATCAACTGTGGGACCAATGTGAAAATGAAAAGCCAGATCCAGCACCACGGTGTGTCGGTAACCCATCCTGGTAACGGGTTCCAGCCTCTTTTTTCAGCCAGCCAAACCACCAGTACAAAACCCGCAACCAACCAGGCTAGGTAATACAGAAACCAAAGGTGATGGAACACCGGCACCATGGCTCCGGCAACAAGAAGGCCCAACAAGGCACTGAACAAGTCCTCTTTCTTTTTATCATCCTGCTCGGGTTTGGGCATGGATTTGCCGTATACAGCTCCATTGGCCTGCAACAACTGCCGGCTTCTTTCCCGGCCTTTTTTGACGGCTTTTTCATCAACCCGAATTTGTAGTAAATCGGCTATCCCCTTTGTCACAATCCAGCTAACAGTGGTGACATCCATGGGTGTTTCCTGATTGTGGTTGCGCGCATTTACATTTGCGTCCGCTTCAATCAACAACTTCACACATTCCTGTTCCCCCAAAAAGGCGGCGGCGTGCAACGGTGTGCCTCCGTCACGGTTGGGGCGGTCGGGGTGAGCTTTTTCTTTCAAGAGGAGGTCAACCGCCTTTGGTTTTCCCAGCAACGCTGCCCAAGTCAGGGGCGTTGTTCCGAAGAGTGGGTCATTCGCGTTAACATCCGCTCCGTCATCGATGAACTTCCGCATGGCCTCCATGTTGCCCGCGGCGGCAGCTTCCCAAAGATTCCGCGAAGGCGCTGTGTCCTGTTCCGGTTGCCCCGCTTTTTGCGCGCCAAACATGACAACCAGAATGAGAAGAGGCCAAACCAGAAGCGTGCCTGTCAGTAGCGGCCAGAGAATTCGCGTCGCGCGGTGCTTGGCCAAATCCTTCAAGCCACGCCGCCGCCAAAGCATGGCCGTGAAGAATCCACTTAAAACAAAGAACAGAGGCAGGCGAAACGCATGGATGGCGTGCAGCGCTGTTTCATAGGCGTCGTCTTGGTGGATTTCTTGTGCCGGCCAAACATCGAAGGGCAGAGGGATGAACGACATGAACCCATGCAGTGCAATACCCAGCAGCATGGCAAAGGCGCGCAGGGCGTCTAGGTCGTGGTAACGCTTGTTCTCTGGAGTGGGCGGAGGCTCTTCCATGTGGCGGTGGCCGAATGCTGCCCTCAGCGCAGCAACTCGGCAATCTTCGGACGCTCCCGTTTGATCCGCTCATAGTCCAACGGCTTGCCCATGGGGATGAAGAGTATGCCGTTGATAAAATCATAAACCGGCTTCACCTCTTCAAAAGGGCCGGTGACAGAGTCGAGTGCCGTGGCGTTTGATTTGTTGCGGATCGTTTTGTTAGCGCCAGCATCCAGCAGCGCTTGGACAATATCCGCATGGCCAAAGAAAGCAGCTGC
>DJHS01000002.1:0-2622 GCA_002433235.1 Verrucomicrobia bacterium UBA6614 | reverse complement strand
GCGGTGATCGTCGACACGCCGGACCTACACCACGCGCCAATGATGACGCGCGCGCTGGCTGCCGGCAAACATGTCTACGGCCAGAAACCATTGGTGCATCAACTCGACGAACTGCGGATGATTCGCGAAGTGCTTGCCAAGCGGCCCGAGTTGTACACGCAAATGGGCAACCAACGCGCGTGTTTCCCCGGTCGCATGCAGGCGGTGGAAATCCTCAAAAGCGGCCAGCTTGGCAAACCGGTCGAGGCGCACGTGTGGACCGGCACGGTGTCGCGTGGCCATTACTTTGACGCCCCGTGGCGCGAACTGCCGCCGGCCAAGCCCATTCCGGCGCACATGAACTGGAAGCTCTGGAACGGCCCGCTAAAGAAGCACATGCCGTACACCACCGACATTGCTCCGCGGCGCTGGCGCAGCTATTGGGAAACCGGCGGCGGCCAGCTCGCCGACTGGGGTTGTCACCTGATCGACCTGCTCTATTTTGCCTTCGACATGCCCGATCCCGAGGCGGTCATCACCTACACCCATCGTCCTTCCAACGACAGTCATTCCGCTTACAATCGCAGCACCATCACCTATCCCGGTGGCAAAGGCTTTGCGCGCGACAAATTCGTGATGCATTACAACGATCACGGCCTCAACCCCTCGTGGGCCGCGCTGGGCCTGCCCAACCTGCGTGAAGGCGCCAACCGCACGCTGGTCGTTTGCACCGAGGGTACGCTGTTGCTGGAGCCGGGTGGTAATATGAAAATCTTCCGGAAAGGCAAACAGGTCAACAACGAGCCCAAGCCCAAGGTGGCCCCGCGTCATCATTGGCACGACTGGGTGGAGAACATCCTCGGCAACAAGAAGCCGCTATGGACGCCGTTTGGCATCGGCTCGCGCATCACCGAGCCCGCGCTGCTCGCCACCAAGGCCACACGCTTCCCCGGCCAGGAACTCCGTTGGGACGCCAAGAACTACCGCTTCACCAACCACGATCAGGCCAATAAGACGATCCTCAAGCGCGAATACGCGAAGGGATTCGAGCCGGCTTAGAGATTCACCACAGAGGCACAGAGAGAACAGGAAACCCCCTGTGGCATATGTGTTCCGCGGAAATTAAAAATGAAATATCTGATTCCAATATTCGCCTTTGCTCTTACCCTTCAGGCTGACTGGAAACAATGGCGTGGGCCCACTGGCGAGGGGCATGCCAATGCAGATCTCCCTCTTCAGTGGAGCGAGGACAAGAATGTCCGCTGGCGCACGCCTCTCTCCGGGAAAGGTTGGTCTTCGCCGGTGATCGAGGGCAACCAAATCTGGCTCACCGCCGCCCATGAAACCCTTGCATCCGCCGCGGAGGCCAAGGAGCGGTTGGAGAAGAACACCGGCAGCCAGCCGCTTACGGTTTTGTCTCTGGTACGCCTGCATGCCATTTGCGTGGACAAGCGCTCGGGGAAACTGCTGCATGACGTCGAGATCCTGCGAAAAGACAATCCGCAGTGGGTTCACAAGCTCAACAGCTACGCATCCCCCACGCCCATCATCGAGGATGGCAAACTGTACTGTCACTTCGGAGCCTATGGCACCGCTTGTGTGGACACCAAAACCGCCAAGGTCGACTGGAGGAATCAGGACATTTTCGTTAATCACGAGAACGGCCCGGGCAGCACGCCTGTCTTGTTTAAAGACTTGATCATCTTCCACATGGATGGCAGTGACCGGCAATTTGCCGTTGCCTTGGACAAGAAGACCGGCCGGGAAAAATGGCGCGTCGCCCGCAGCGGCAGGATGCATGAAAATCCGCAGCTCAAAAAATCCTACGGAACTCCACTCATTCGGGACATTGACGGTCGGCCTGTGCTTCTTTCCCCGGCCTCCAACTGGCTCTACGCCTACGACCCTTCTTCCGGCAAGGAACTCTGGAAAGTTGAGTATGGCGGCTTGGGCTTTTCGCTTGTTCCGCGGCCTGTCACTGGACATGGAATGATATTCATGAGCACAGGCTTCATGCGGGCCAAACTGCTGGCCATTCGCTATGAAAAAACCGCCAAGCCCGACATTGCCTGGAGCTATAACCGTAGCGTATCCACCCAGCCGTCGCCATTGTTGATCGGGAACGAGCTGTATTTCGTGACCGAGAGCGGAGGTTTGGTCACCTGTCTCGATGCGCGTACGGGCGAGAAGCACTGGGTTGAGCGGATTGGCGGCAACTATTCCGCCTCACCCACGCATGCCAAGGGCCGGATATATTTCCACAGCCGTGAAGGCATCACCACGATTCTTCAGGCCGGCCGCCAATTCAAGGTTCTCGCCCGCAACAAGCTCAATGGCCAACACATGGCCAGCGCCGCCGTTGATGGCGAGGCCCTAATCCTGCGCACCGACAAGGCGCTTTACCGGATCGAGGAGTAATTTCACCGCAGAGAGCGCAGGGGCTGGGAATATCCAATGACCAACCGCCAAGGCCCATGGAATGACCAGTTTGATTATTGGGATTTGGTAATTCCTTGATAATTGATCATTGGACATGGATCATTCTCCCATGCACCGCATCCTCCTCTTCTGCTTGGCTCTGCTGACTTTTTCAACTGACGCCAAGTATCGGACTTATCCGCCCAACATCCTCTGGCTCATCAC
>DJHS01000111.1:6126-6269 GCA_002433235.1 Verrucomicrobia bacterium UBA6614 | reverse complement strand
TCTATGCCTTAAGTGGCAAGAGTGGGGTCAAGCTATGGGAATTTGAAACGGGAAATGGTGTGTTCTCCTCCCCCGCGATCGGCTCTGATGGCACGGTTTACGTCGGGTCATTTGACAAAAAGCTCTATGCCATCCATGGCAAG
>DJHS01000111.1:0-5785 GCA_002433235.1 Verrucomicrobia bacterium UBA6614 | reverse complement strand
TATGGGAATTTGAAACGGGAAATTTGGTGACCTCCTCCCCCGCCATCGGCTCTGATGGCACGGTTTACTTCGGGTCAAGGGACAACAAGCTCTATGCCATCAAGACAGACTCCAAAGGTCCCGCCAAAAGCCCGTGGCCGATGCGTGGGCAGAATGCGCGGCACACGGGTCGTGCGCAAAGAGGGAAATAGTTTAGGTGGTTTTGGATGCCGGCAAGTCCGTTGATGGAACAAATCACCCACAATAGGCCCAAATCATTGGTTGATTCGGCCAAACCATGGGGTGGTTTGGGGAAAACAGGGGGTGTTTCGGCCAATCCATAGGGTGTTTTCTCCAAACCATAGGGTGTTTTCTCCAAACCATGGGGTGTTTTCTCCAAACCATGGGGTGTTTCGGCCAATCCATGGGGTGTTTCGGCCAATCCATGGGGTGTTTCGGCCGATCCATGGGGTGCCTCGGCCGTTCCCGCTGGCTAATTGCCAGCTCCTGAATCACCTAAAATTGCCTAAATCTTCCACTTGTGCGGGGCAACGGCGGCTTCTGTGCCGGCCTTGCGGAAGGGGCGGGGGGGAAAATCCATGTCCCAGACGAGCTTGTCGGCATCGGGGACAAGTTGTTCCTGACTGTTCAGCGCCATTTCCTGAGTTACTTTCTTGCCGGTGTAAGCGGCCATGCGGGCCATGATGGCGGCGAGGGTGGTCTTGATCATGCGATCGCCGGAGTTGAGGGGTTTGCCGTCACGGATGGCGGCGTACATCTCGTCGTGCTCGGTCTGGTAGCCGTTGTTGTTGCGCTCGTTGTTGTCGCCGGGGGTCCAGCGCCACTTGACTTCGCCCTTGTCCACGAAGACGTGCAGCTTGCGGCCGCTCTCGCCGGTGTAAGTAGCCTTGCTGCCAAAGACACGGTCCCAGACGCCGTTCTCGCAGTTGTCCATCTGGCGACAGAAGTGGTAGCCCTGCGTACCGTCGGCCCAGGCAAACTCGACGCCGAAGTGGTCGTAGATGTTGCCAAATTTTTCCTCGACGCGCACCTGCCGGCCGCCGTTGGCAATGGCGTAGGCGGGCAATTCGTCGTTCTTGGCCCACATCATCTTGTCGATGCTGTGGACGGCCTGCTCAACAATGTGGTCGCCGCCGAGCCACGTGAAGTAGTACCAGCGACGCACCATGAACTCGACGTCGGTCTTGGTGTTGTGCCGGCCAAAGCCGGGGTAGCGTTTGCGGGCGTTGTTGTTGTAGCAGCTGAAGATGGCGCGAATGTCGCCGAGGTCGCCGCCGAGGAGGCGTTTGTAGGTGTCGCGCTGGGCGTAGGTCCAGCGCCAGACGAAGCCATCGACAATGGAGGTGCCTTGGGCCTTGGCCTTGGCGATGCTCTTTATGACAGACCTCACGCCGGGGGCATCGGTGGCCATGGGCTTCTCGGCGAAGACGTGTTTGCCGGCATCCACGGCGGCCTTGATGTGCATGGGCCGAAAGCCGGGGGGGGTGGTGAGGATGACAACGTCCACGCCGCTGTCGATGACCTTTTGGTAGGCATCGAGGCCGACGAAGACGCGGCTCTTGTCCACGCTCACCTTGCCGGGATGAATTTTCTGGATGCGCTCGAGCCCGGCGTCGGCCTTGTCCTTGAAGGCCTCGCCAATGGACCAAAGTTGCACATTGCTGTCGGCGGTGAGGGCCTGATTGATGGCGCCGGAGCCACGGCCACCACAGCCGATCCAGCCCAGCTTAAGCTTCCGGCTATCGGGTTTGCCAAGGGTGACGCTGGGCAACGCGATGGCGCCAGCGGCGGTTGCGGCGGAGGTGGATTTAATGAAGTCGCGGCGGGTGGATGGGCTTTTTGAGTTCATGGCAAAATCGGTGAACCGACCGTAGTGCCGGGTCGTTGGAGCGTCAAGAGGGGAAGGGTCCATGCCACGCGGCGCTGCCTTGACTTTTGAGGTTTTTTTCTCCAAAAACGGCGCGGCCGGCGAAGGTTCTGGCCGAAAGAGGGGGCATCCATTCCCACACCTTCCGCCGCTGCCGCATTGGACTAATAGACATGGACTCAAACGTTATCTACGCGATCCCCGCTGCGGGGTTCATCGCTCTCCTGTACACCTACATGAGCGCCCAGTGGGTGGCCAACCGCGAGGTGGGCACCGACCGCATGCGCAACATCGCCGGTTATATCACCGACGGTGCCATGGCGTTTCTCAAGGCCGAATACACACGGCTGTTTTGGTTCGGCGTGATCGTGGCCATTCTCCTGGCGGTCAGCCAAGGAGACAATTCACACCCGATCATTGCCCTGTCCTTTGCCGTGGGCGCGTTGTGCTCGGGACTGGCGGGATTTATTGGCATGAACGTGGCCACGAAGGCCAATGTCCGCACGGCCAACGCCGCGCGCACGGGCCTGAACCAGGCCCTGAACGTCGCCTTCCGTGGCGGCTCGGTGATGGGCCTCGGCGTCGTGGGCCTGGGCGTGCTGGGCCTGAGTATCCTGTTCCTGATTTACGCCAAAAAATTTGGAACGGAAACGGTCGATCAAGTGCGCCTGATCATCACCGTGCTGACCGGTTTTTCGTTTGGCGCCTCATCCATCGCGCTTTTCGCGCGCGTGGGCGGCGGCATCTATACCAAGGCGGCGGACGTCGGCGCGGATCTCGTGGGCAAAGTGGAGGCCGGCATCCCTGAGGATCATCCCTTGAACCCCGCAACCATCGCCGACAATGTGGGCGACAATGTGGGCGACGTGGCCGGCATGGGTGCGGATCTGTTCGAGAGTTATGTCGGATCCATCATCGGCGCCATGGTACTCGGCGCAACGCTCATGAACCTGGACGCCTTTGCCGGCCTCGAGGGAGGCGTTGGCAACTTGGGAGCCGTAATTCTGCCCTTGTGCCTGGCGGCAATTGGAATCGTGGCCTCGGTGATTGGCACGCAGTTCGTTTCCGTGCAGGAAGGCGGCGATCCCAAGAGTGGCTTGACGCGGGGGGAACTGACCGCGGCGGTGTTGATGCTCGTGGGAGCATGGTTTGCCATCGACTGGCTGTTGCCCGCTGAGTGGACGACAGCCGCCGGGGATACGTACAAGTCATCCGGCGTCTTCATTGCCAGCCTGCTCGGCCTGGCCTGCGGCTTGGCCATCGGTTTTGTCACCGAGTACTACACGGGCTTTAAAAAGAAGCCGGTGGAGGATATTTCGCGCCAATCAGTAACCGGCAGTGCCACGAATATCATCGCCGGTATCGGTACGGGCATGAAATCGACCGCTTTCCCCATTCTGTTCATTGCCGTTGCCATACTAGGTTCATACGAACTGGCTGGCCTCTACGGCATCGCGATTGCCGCGGTGGGCATGTTGGCCAACACGGGCATCCAGCTGGCGGTGGATGCCTACGGGCCCATCGCCGACAACGCGGGCGGCATCGCCGAGATGAGCGAACTGCCACCGGAAGTGCGCAGGCGCACGGATCGACTGGATGCGGTGGGTAACACCACGGCGGCCATCGGCAAGGGCTTCGCTATCGGCTCGGCGGCGTTAACGGCGCTGGCGCTGTTCGCGGCCTACATGGCCTCGGCAGGCATCAACAGCATCGACATTTCCAACCCCAACGTGATGGCCTGCCTGTTTGTCGGTGCCATGCTGCCGTTCCTGTTCTCGGCCATGGCGATTGAAGCGGTGGGCGACGCGGCCCGTTCGATGATCGAGGAGGTGCGCCGGCAATTCCGGGACATTCCAGAGTTGAAGGAAGCGCTCGGTGTTCTTTCCAAGAATGACGGCAAGGACTTTGACAAATGGCCCAAGAAGGATCAGGAAACATATCAGGCCGCGGACGGCAAGGCGGAGTATGGCAACTGCGTGAAGATTTCCACGGAATCCGCCATTCAGCGGATGGTCAAGCCGGGCATGCTGGCGGTGTTGACACCAGTGGTGATCGGTTTCGGCTTCAAGGCGTATCTTGATGGAGACGGCAAGGCAGCGGCAGAGGCGCTGGGTGGCCTGCTGGTGGGTGTGACGGTGAGTGGCGTTCTGCTCGCGCTGTTCCAGTCCAACGCCGGTGGCGCATGGGACAACGCCAAGAAAATGTTCGAGGAAGGCGATGGCGTGGAAGTGGACGGGGAGTTCCACAAGAAAGGTTCCGAGGCCCACAAGGCCGGCGTGGTGGGCGACACGGTGGGTGATCCACTCAAGGACACCTCCGGCCCATCGCTGAATATTCTACTCAAGCTCATGAGCGTCATTGCGCTGGTCATCGCGCCCATTCTGGTGGACGCATCGACTGGAAATGATTCCGGCAACGATCAAAATCCAGGCACCCAACAGCAGGACAACAATGGTGCCGGAAGCGGAGGTGATGGAAACGATTCCGGTGATGGTGGTAACGACAATACCGGCGATGACACCAGCAACGGGGAAAATGGAGGAAACGGCCAATCTTCTCTCCACCAAGCTTGGCCCGTGCGGTCCGTCGGATAGTATTAACCGATCAGTTTGCCAGCCCGCCATCCGGCGGGCTTTTTTTATGGCCGCTTGCGCGCGGAATCCTCCGCGGCGTCGCGGCAGGCATTGGCGATATCGGCAATGGTGCCCAGGAAAGGCTCGCGCTTGCTTGCGGGCAAGGCTTCAAGAATCTCCATTTGCAGGTTGGCGGCAATGTCGCGCAGCTGAGTGTACTTGCGCTTGCCGGAGGGTTTTAAAAGGATGCACTTGGCCCGGCGGTCGCTGGCGTGGGGCTTGCGTTCCAGCCATCCGGTTTTCTCCATCCGCTCCAGCAGGGAGGCGACTGTGTTGGGATCGCTGCTCATGGCGCGGGTGAGTTCGCTTTGGGTCATGCCGGTTGGATCGCCCTCATGCAGGGTGCGCAGGACGGTGAACTGGTCGGGCGTGGCACCGGCGTGGCTGATGCGTCGACGAAACGCCTTGTTCAACCCATACCAAGCGCGGCGCAACAAGAGCGGCAGACGTTTGCGTTCCGGGGAATCGACCGGCAATTCATCGTAATCAAGGTTATCTTCGCGGTTGGGCATGGCAAAAAAAGTACGTACAGGTATTTTTTGTTGATTTTCGCCTCGCGTAAAGTCATTAGTCATCCGTTCACGCTTTTGCCCATGGGTGGGTGAGTGCGCGTTTGTTGATTGCGATGAAAAAGAAGGCTTTGTTTCTCCCGTTTTTAATTGCGACTGGCTTGCTCTTGGGCGCTGGCTGCAGCTCCCCCAAGACGGATCCCCCGGTAACGCCCGCTTCAGGCGCGGACTTGCCGAACATCCCTGCACCTGATGGGGCCACCGGCTGGCTGAACTGGCGCGGGCCGCACCAGAATGGGACTTCGGATGAAACGGGGTTGCCCGCCGATCTTGAGGTGGAAGGCGCGAAGAAAAATCTTCTGTGGACGCGCGACATTGCGGGGCGCGGGCATGCTGTGGTGGCCAATGGGCGGGTATATTGCTGGGGGTACCGCGGCGATGGACCGGATTTGCAGGAGGTGTTGCAGTGCCTTGATGAGAAGGATGGGAAGGTGCTGTGGGAGCATGCTTACAACGATTACCTGAGCGACACGGTGTACAGCCGGTACGCAGTGGGCGCGCCGACAGTGGACGCGGAGACGGGCTACATCTACCTGATGACAACGAACGGCGGGGTGAAGTGCTTTGCGCCGGACGGCAAGATGGTGTGGGAGTACTCGCTGATGGAGCGGTTCGGGCGGTTGACGTTCCCGAACGGGCGCACTGGGGCGGCGGTGATCGACGGCGATTTGGTGATCGTGCGTGGGGTGACAAGTTACTGGGGCAAGCAGGGGCCG
>DJHS01000071.1:17970-27984 GCA_002433235.1 Verrucomicrobia bacterium UBA6614 | reverse complement strand
GAGTACAACGCCAAGATCGACGCTGGACAAACCATGAAGAATGCCTTTCGCCAGTTGATGCCACCCACCATCACGCGTCCCGGCACGCTGGGCCATCAACATCCGGCCAATATTTTCAATGCCATGATTCACCCGATTCGCCCCTACGGAATTCGTGGCATCATCTGGTATCAAGGCGAACGCAATTCAAAGGACGTGCCTCAGGCGGTTCATTATCAGAGTCAGTTAATCAAACTCATTGGCTACTACCGCAATTCTTGGCACAAGATGTCCGATGGCAATGTCCCCAAAGATTTCCCTTTTCAGTTCACCCAATTACCAAGCTGGAACCCGCCCCAAACCAAGCCGATTGAAGGATTGGAGGCTAGTTGGGCTGCAAATCGTGAATCCATGCGGCTCGCCAATCGAATGGTTCCTAATACGGCGATGGCTGTGACTATTGATACTGGGGATGCTATCGACTTACATCCAAAGAATAAAAAGCCCATCGGTATTCGCCACGCCTATCTTGCACTTCAACAAACCTACGGGCGTAAAATTCCTGCCTCTGGCCCAGTCCTGAGACGACAGATAATTAAGGGAAATAAGGTGACTCTTGAGTTTGACTCAGTTGGCTCGGGCTTGGTGTCCGCCCGGGCGGGAGCACTCGATGCCTTTGCAATCTCAGGCAAAGATGGCAAATGGCATTGGGCAAAAGCTGAAATCAAGGGAGACAATATTGTAGTTTATTCAACAGAAGTCACGAAGCCTGTAGCTGTCCGATACGCTTGGGCCATGAACCCCTCACGACGAAACCTGCTTTACAATCGTGAAGGCTTCCCCGCATCCCCATTCCGAACAGATAACGAGCCACTTTTTGATCCTGAAGCTGAATTGGTAACCGTACTAAAACCAGACAAGCCGAAGGGATACAAGTCGGTCGACTGGAAGCGTCCGCCGATGCACCCCTAGCTTCTTGTTATTCATATCTCGGCATGCTAATCCAAGGGCATGCCTTTTCATTTCTTTGTCCTGCTTTGTATCACCGTGTTCACCGTTTCAGCGAAGGACAGACCTAACGTCATTTACATCCTGGCAGACGATCTCGGTTATGGTGATCTGTCTCATGCTGGAGGCAAGGCTGCCACGCCGCATTGTGACCGGTTGGCGCGTGAGGGCATGCGCTTTACTGACGCACACACTACGTCGTCCGTTTGTACCCCCACGCGCTATGGAATTCTCACCGGCCGTTACAACTGGCGTAGTACACTGAAGAAGAGTGTACTCTGGGGCTTGTCCGAACCGCTCATTGAAAAGCAACGCCTAACCGTGCCCGGTTTCCTGCGGCAACAGGGGTATCATACGGCGGTGGTCGGTAAATGGCACCTTGGGCTCGGTTGGCAGATGTTGCCCAATGGTGAAAAACGGAAGCCCAAAACCGGCGCGCCCAAGGGCGACGGTTGGCAGATTGATTACGACAAAAAAGTCACCGGCGGCCCATTGGCGATCGGTTTTAATGAATCCTACATCATTCCCGCGTCGCTTGATATGTTTCCGTATCTGTATTTGAAAAACGACAAGCCCACTGCTTGGGCTAACACCACCAAAGCCTTCCATCGGCCTGGCCCGGCAGCAGAGGATTTTGAAGCGGTCAATTGTCTCATCGATTTCGCCCGCGAAAGCCGCGCGTACATCGCCTCGCGCGCCGAGAGCAAGAAGCCCTTCTTCCTGTACGTGCCGCTCACCAGCCCGCACACGCCTATTGTGCCGTCCAAAAAATGGCAGGGCAAATCCGGCCTTGGCATCTACGGCGATTTCCTGATGGAAACCGACTGGGTCGTCGGCGAAGTGTTAGCCGAGTTGGATCAACAAAACCTCGCCGACAACACGATCGTTATTTTCACTGCCGATAACGGCTGTTCGCCCCAGGCAAAAATTCCCGACCTTATCGCCAAGGGCCACAAACCCAACGGAGACTGGCGTGGGCATAAGGCAGACATCTACGAGGGCGGCCATCGCGTGCCGTTCCTCGTCCGCTGGCCCGGTAAGGTGAAAGCCGGCAGCGCTTCCGGCGAAACCATCTGCACCACCGATCTCTACGCCACCCTCGCCGACATTCTAGGCCAACACCAAGCCATCCCCGCTCGCGCCGCGGAGGATTCCTTTACCATCCTACCAGCACTGCAGGGCGTGACAAATCGCGAGCCACTGCGGCCGTTTACCATTCATCATTCCATCAATGGCTCCTTTGCCATCCGCCGCGGCCCGTGGAAACTCATCCTCTGCCCCGGCTCCGGCGGTTGGAGTGCCCCACGCCCCGCCCAGGCGTTTAAGAACAAGGAACTGCCGCCCGTGCAGCTGTTCAATCTGGCCACCGACCCCGGCGAGCGAACCAATTTGAGCGCTAAGGAACCGCAACGCGTTCAGGATCTCGTCACCCAACTGGGCACCGCCATTCGCAACGGCCGTACGAGCCCCGGCTCCAACCAAGCGAACGAAGGTTGGCCGGCGACTTTTCATCAAAGTGTGACTGATCAATTTCCGGTGTTGGCCGCACCAAAGCAGTAGTGGCCGGATGTCGCACCGATGACTTGTGCGGGTACCAATTCGTTTGTAGTCTCCCAGAAGTCGGATGAACCGAATCCCTATTCAACTAGTATGGTTTGGCCTATCCCTTGCCGGAACACTGATGGCAAAGCCGTTGGCGTTTTTCGAGGCGCATTGTGTGAAGTGCCACAACGTGGAGAAGGCGAAGGGGATGGTGCGGCTGGATACTTTGAGGCTGCCGGTGGTGGCAGAGAATTATGAGACGTGGCGCGAGGTGGTACATCAGCTGCAGCGCGGAGACATGCCGCCGGAGGAGGTGGAGCAGCGGCCGAAAGCGGATGCGCGCCGGGCGTTTTTGGAAAAGGTGCTGCCGGCACTGACTCGGCATGAGACGGATGCGCGCGGACCGGCGGATCCGTTGATGCGGCTTTCGAACAATCAACTGGCGCACAGTCTGCAGGATTTGCTGGGCGTCTCGAGGCATGTGGCGGACAGCCTGATTGAGGATCCGGTGGACAAACACGGGTACTCGTTGCAGGAGGAGTTTGCCATTTCCGGCGGATACCTGGCGCTGTACTTGGAACAGTTGCGACTGGCAATCGCCGATGCCACGCCGGATCCGGCAGTGCAGGAAAACATGTATCGACTCACCGGCAGCGATTGGGAGAAGCAACATTATCTCACCAGCTGGGGCATGAGCGAGCGCAGTCGGCGCAATCTTTACAACGGCCCGAAATGGCTCGAGGACAAGTTTGAGATTCCGCTGCCGCCCAAGCACGAGTATCGGATGTACCTGAAGGACAACCGGCCCGAGGGCGAGTTCCGCATCCGCATCACCGTGCGCAACGAGCCGCCAACCGATGCCGGCAAGGCCGCGCCACAGGAGCTTTCGCTGTATCTCGATGAAGGTTTCATGCGCCCGTACAAGCGGGTGGGCAACCTCACCGTGCCGGTGAAAAAAGGACCGCAGACCTTCGAGCTGTTTGGGAATGTGCGCGACTGGGTCGGCGTGAGTCTGGAGCCCATCGAGCGGGGGCCCGCCAAAAACAAAAAGGAAATGCGCCAACGCCTCAAGACGTGGCGCATCCTGTCCATTCAAAACAACAACGCGCTGGTCGGCTTTCCGCAGCCGCGGGCGTTTGGCGAGGCGGACCGCAGTGGCGAGGTGTATCTCGTGCGGCCGGATGATATTTGGATCGATGCGTTCGGGGAACAACGCGGCCTCATTCGTTCCTACCTCGGCCCGGCCGCGGCACATCCGGGCGGTAAGGGAAAGACCAAGTCGATCTTCCGTGACGTGATGAAAAACCACGGGCACGTGGTGGTGGAGCAGGTGGAATTTGAGCTGCCGTACCACGCCAGTTGGCCGCCGCCGTTACTGCAGAGTTTTATGGCGGGCGACCAGCTTGAGCGCAAGGTGCTGCCGGAGAAGCTGCGCGCCTTTGCCGCGCGCGCCTGGCGTCGGCCCCTCGACAAGGACATGGCGGCGTATCTCGATGGCGTGTTGGCGGAGGAATTCGCCACCGGCGCCACCGAGCTGGAGGTTTTGCGCAATGCGCTGGCGGTAGTGTTAAGTGATCCGAAATTCATGTACCTCGCGCGGATGGGGGTGGATGCACGGGCGAGGAATCACGAGCTGGTTTCGCGCCTCGCCTTTTTTCTTTGGAACGGCCCGCCGGACGGCAAGCTGCTGGCGCTGGCGGATCAAACCAAGCCGATTGCCGATTCCTCGCTGGTGCGCGAGGTGGATCGGCTGTTGGCGGATCCGCGCGCTGAACGGTTCGTGGCCGATTTCACTGCCAAGTGGATCGGTTTCAGCGTGTTCGACCAAATCGCCATCGATCCCAATTACTATCGCAATTGGCGCCCCACAACGAAGGCGGCTTTGAAGGACGAATCCGTTGCGTTCATCAGTGAGCTGCTGCGCAATGATCTCAGTTGTCTTAATGTGCTCGACTCGAATTTTGTGGTCGTCAACGAACGCGTCGCCAAGCACTACGGCATGGCCGACGTGGCGGGGCAGAAGTTTGCGCGTCAACCCGCGCCTGCTGGGCGCGGCGGAGTGCTTACGCAGGCTGCCGTGTTGCTGGCGTATTCCAACGGGCAGGACGCGCACGCGGTGAACCGCGGTGTGTGGCTGCGCGCGCGCCTGCTGGGCGATCCGCCCTCCGAGCCGCCGCCCGATGTGCCCGCGCTGGCCGATCTACCGGCCGAACAGGTCGATACCTTTTCCATCAAACAAAAACTCGAGGCCCATCGCGTGGGCACGTGCTACGACTGCCACAAGGATATCGATCCGTGGGGCATCACGATGGAAGGCTTTGACGCCATCGGCCTGCCGCGTGAGAGAATCTTGAGCATTGGCGCGAAGCGTCGGCAGTTTCATCCCGTGGTGAAATCGGCGGAAATCAGCGGCCAGTCCATCAATGGCATGGCGGCCCTCAAGAAATACCTGCGGACGGAACGCGCGGATGACTTCGCCTACGCCTTCACCGGCCACGTCCTGTCCCACGCCATCGGCCGGCCGCTCACCTACCGCGACAACGCCGAATTGCTCCGCCTGAAAAAGATTTTCCAAGCCGACAACCACAAGATGCGCACGCTCATCAAGGCCGTCGTGACATCGAAATTATTTAAGGACACGCCATGAACGAATCGACCCAGCTCAATCGACGACATTTTCTCCGCGGCGCCGGCGTAGCGCTCACTCTGCCGTGGCTGGAGAGCCTGAATGCTGCTGCGCCCGCCGCAAAAGATGCCGTCCCGCCGAAGCGATTCCTCGCGTTGTACGTGGGGCACGGCTTTGCCATCACGCTGGCTGATGATCATCCCGCGCGCGACTGGAGCTGGTACCCGCGCGTGGTCGACGGCAAAATGCAGTTCGGTAAATCGATGGCCGGGTTCAATGAATTCACCGACCAAACCACCGTGCTGTATGGCCTCGAGCATCCGCGCGTCATCCGCGCCAATGGCCATGGCACGGCGGATTCCTTCCTCACCGGCAGTAATATCGGCGATGCCGTGAAGTATCCGTCCATCGATCAGGTGGCCGCTGGTGTACACGGCAAGAAGACGCGTTACCCCAGCCTCGTGCTCGGCAACGAAGGCGGCCTCGGCACCAAGGGCACTTCGCGCACGCTTTCGTACAACCAGTTTGGCCGGCCCATTCCGTCCACCAACAACCTGCTGGCGTTGTACGACAACATGTTCAACTCCGACCCCAAGCTGCAGCGAGGTAACAAACGCCAGCTCGCTACCGGCCGACGGTTGGTTGATCGCGTACTGGAGAGTCACAAGGATTTGAAACGCCGCCTTGGCCGTGCGGACTCCGAGAAGCTCGAGCATTACCTGCATTCCATCCGCGATGTGGAAAAGGACATTGAGCGCATGCAAAGCTGGTCCGATACGCCCAAGCCCAAGGTCGACGCCAAGCAACTCGCTCTGGAAGCCACCGTGAAGGAACCGGCCGCCTTCATTCGCACGATGTACAATTTGATTTACCTCGCCTTCCAGACCGATACCACCCGCTACGCCACCTACATGCTGCAGAGCATGGGCGGCGGTGCGTGGGATAACATCCCGCAAACTCTCGGCATCGGCGGCAACCACCACGGCCTCGCCCACGCCGGCATCGGCCGCAACCCCGTAGGCGGCGGCCTCGCCAAGTACGATCAGTTTCAGGGCCAGTTGCTCACCGAGTTCATTCAAAAACTCGCCGCCACCCCCGAGGCCAACGGCTCCCTGCTCGACAACACCCTTATCTACTACGGCTGCAGCAACAGCAACACCCACAACAACAGCAACTATCCGCTCCTCTTGTGCGGCGGCAAAAACCTCGGCCTCAAACACGGTGAGTTCCACATGCTCAATGACCGCAAAGTGCCGCTCAATAATTTATATGTGACAATGCTCAACGCCCTCAGCGTGCCCACTGAAAAATTCTCCGACAGCACCGGCGCGTTGGATGATGTGTTGTTGAAGGGATGAAACAAACAATACTCATCCTCGGCGCGCTCTGGGTCTCAGTGGTGAGTTCATTCTCCGCCGCCAAACCCAACGTCCTCTTCATCGCCATTGATGATTTGAACGACTGGATCGGTTGCCTCGGCGGTCACCCGCAGGCTCGCACACCCAACCTCGATCGTTTGGCCGCTTCGGGCGTGCTCTTCACCAACGCCCATTGCCCGGCACCGGCGTGTAATCCATCGCGCACGGCGATCTTCACTGGTCAATCGCCGCATCGTTCTGGGTTGTATGCCAACAACCAAAGCATGCGCGAAATTTTGCCCAAGGCGGAGTTGTTGCCCAAGACCTTCTCCCGCGCTGGGTACTGGGCCGCCGGTTCTGGCAAGATGCTGCATTACTTTATCGACGCCCAATCGTGGGATGAGTATTTCCCGAAAAAGGATACGGAAAATCCGTTCCCGCGCACGCTGTATCCGAAGAAACGCCCTGTGAGCATTCCGCGGGAGCCTTGGCAGTATGTCGAGACCGACTGGGCGGCGCTGGACGCCACCGATGAGGAATATGGCGGCGACGTGTTGGTGGCCGATTGGGTGGGCAAACAGCTGGCCCGAAAACACGATAAACCGTTCTTCCTCGCCTGCGGTATCTACCGACCGCACGAGCCGTGGTTTGTGCCCAAGAAATATTTCGCGCCGTTCCCGCTGGAATCCATCCAGTTGCCGCCCGGTTACAAGGCCGATGATCTGGATGATCTCCCGCCCGAGGGCAAGCGCCGCGGTCCAAACCGCTATTTCGCCCATATCCAGAAACACCAGCAGTGGAAGGCGGCGGTGCAGGGTTATCTCGCCTCGATTTATTTTGCCGACACCATGCTCGGTCGCGTGTTGGATGCGCTGCAGAATGGGCCGAATGCCGGCAACACCATCGTGGTGCTGTGGAGCGATCACGGTTGGCATCTCGGCGAGAAACAACATTGGCAAAAGTTCACCGCCTGGCGCGTGTGCACGCGGGTGCCGTTGATGGTGCGCGTGCCTCAGGGCGTGCCCGGGTTGCCCTCCGGCACCAAGCCGGGCGTCAGTCGGCGGCCGGTGAGCCTGTTGAGCTTGGCTCCCACGCTCATACAACTGGCGGGTTTGCCGGCGCAACCGGATCATCACGGGCCCAGCCTCGTGCCGCTCTTGAAACAGCCCGTTGCCCGCTGGCCGCACGTGGCGTTGACCCACTTGGCAGAACCGGGCAGCTTCGGCCTCAGCACTGAACGGTTCCGTTACATTCGCTACGCCGGCGGCGATGAGGAATTGTACGACATTCAGACCGACCCTTACGAATGGCGCAATCTCGCCGCGCATCCGGACTACGCGGCCACGCTTGAGCATCTCCGCACCCGTGCGCCCAAGAAATTTGCCCCGGCCGCCCAGCCGTCCCTTGCCGCCATGCCCTCGCTGAAATGGATCCCCCTCAAGGCCCCGGCGAAGGCGCCTGCCTCCAAGCCCGCCGGCGGCGGGTTTGATGTGATCTTTATCAACCGGCGCCCGCGGCCCGTGCAGTTGTACTGGATGACGCCCAAGGGCGACCGCCGACATTACGCGACCCTCGAACCGGGCAAAACCAAGCGCCAACGAACGCGCCCTGGCGCCGTCTGGCAAATCGCCGAGGCCACGGCTGGCGCCAAACCGCTCGGATATTTCCGCGTCGATGACCGCGCCGCCAAGGCCGTGGTGCCGAAATAAACCGCCGCGATTGACCGCGCAGGTGAATTAGTTGAAACTGATTGTCATCTGATCATGACGATGCGCCCATTCCTTATCCTCTGTGCTCTCTGTGCCTCTGTGATGAATTCATCCGCCACGGAAAAGCAAACGCGCCGAGCCATCGAGCGCGCCATTCCGTTCATCGAGGAAGAGGGCGTGAACTGGATTGAGAAGCGCAACTGCGTCTCGTGCCATCGCATCAACACAATGGTGTGGAGCCTGAGCTTGGCCAAATCAAAGGGCTTTGCGGTGAGCGATGAACTCGACGAATGGATCGATTGGTCGGTGAAAGCGTCGCTGGGCAAGAACGACAAAGGCAAGATTGTTGGGCACCTCAACAAGGAAGGCGTGGCGCAGATGTTGTACGGGCTGGACTTGCCCGAGGCCCAGCAGGACCGTTTAACCAAACTGCTGCCGAATGCTCAGCGCGAGGATGGCACGTGGAAATCCGGCGGCCAATTGCCCGGCCAAAAACGGCCTGCCACCGAGACGAGCATCACCTCCACCCAATGGATCGCCCTCGTGGCGGACGACAAAACCGCCGCCCGCGCGTTGCCGGCCATTGCCAAGAGTGCCCCCGGCAAAAGCACCGAATGGTACGCCCTGCAATTATTGCTGGCGGTAAAAGCGGATGACGCAAAAGCCCGCGACCAAGCGGCCAAGACGTTGCTGTCGCATCAACATAAAGACGGCGGCTGGGGCTGGCTGACCGCTGATCCCAGCGACGCCCTCGGAACCGGCCTCGCGCTGTACGCCCTGCAACGCGCCGGGCACGCGCCAAATGACAAGCCTCTCGCCAAGGCCCGCGCCTTTCTGCTGAAGACCCAACGCAAGGACGGCTCCTGGCCCGTGCGCGGCACCAAGGCCAAAAAGAAAAAGTCCGTGGAGGAAACCGCCGTCTACTGGGGCACCACCTGGGCGATCATCGCACTGGCAAACGGTTTGCCGACAGAGTAGTGAGATTGACACGGCGCAAACTTGTGTGAAAGGCCGTTTTGCCGTAGCCTCGCGTTTCTGGTTTCATGACGATTGGGCGCATCATTTTGGCGTTTTTGTTAGCCGCACAGGTTGGCTGGGCGGCGCCTCGCGGTGGCATCGATTTTGCGCGAGACATTCGGCCGGTGCTTTCGGATGCGTGCTATAATTGCCACGGGCCGGACGGGAAGGCGCGGAAGGCGAAGTTGCGGCTGGATGACCGGGCGGGGGCACTGGAGTCCGGCGTGTTGGCGGATGGCGAAATGCTCAAGCGGTTGACGAGCACGGATCCGGATTTGCAAATGCCGCCGCCGGATTCGAATCGCAACCTCAGCGACGCGGATCGCGCGAAGCTGGTGCAGTGGCTGAAGGCCGGGGCAAAGTGGCCGGAGGATGACCGGCATTGGGCGTTTGTGCCTCCGAAGCGTTCGGCGTTGCCGAAGGTGAAGGATGGCGAGTGGGGACGCAATCCGATTGATGCGTTTGTGTTGGCGCGGTTGGAAAGAGAGAGGTTGAAACCTTCGCCGGCGGCGGACAAGGCGACGTTGCTGCGGCGGGTGACATTTGACCTGACGGGGTTGCCGCCGACGATTGCGGAGCTGGATGCGTTTTTAAAGGACACCTCGCCGCGGGCGTACGAGAAAGCGGTGGATCGGCTGCTGGCTTCGCCGCGGTACGGCGAGCACATGGCGTTGGACTGGATGGAAGCCTCGCGCTATGCGGACACGGATGGCTATCAAAACGATCGCCTGCGCTACATGTGGGTGTGGCGCGATTGGCTGATCAAGGCGCTGAA
>DJHS01000071.1:0-17615 GCA_002433235.1 Verrucomicrobia bacterium UBA6614 | reverse complement strand
GTGACGGAGCAGATGGCGGGTGACCTGTTGCCGGACCGCAATTTTTTCACGCAGGTGGCCACGGGCTTTAATCGCAATCATCGCATCAACTCCGAGGGCGGCTCGATCCCGGACGAATGGATCGTGGAGTACGTGGCCGATCGCGTGGAGACGATGGGCACGATGTTCCTCGGGCTGACGCTCACGTGCGCGCGCTGCCACGATCACAAGTACGATCCGGTCGGCCAAAAGGATTTTTATCGGCTGTTCGCGTTCTTCAACAACATCGCCGAGGCCGGGCTGGGGCCGAATAACGGGAACAGTCCGCCCTTTATTAAAGTGCCCAAGAGTTGGCCGAATTTATCGGCGGACGAGGCGAAATTCGTGGTGCCTGCGCCGGTGAAAATCAAAGTGGTGCAAACTTCCGTGCCGCGTCCGCAGTCCGGCGCGCCGGACACAGTGATGGTGTTGCATGAACTGGCCCAACCGCGCGACACATTTCTGTTGAACCGCGGGATGTACGATCAACCGGACAAATCCGAAAAGCTCCGACCCGCCACGCCGCCGGTGCTGGGCGCATGGAACGCCCAATGGCCGCGCAACCGCCTGGGCCTCGCGCAGTGGCTGATGGACCCGGCGCATCCGCTCACCGCGCGCGTCACGGTCAACCGCATGTGGCAACACTACTTCGGCCTTGGTCTGGTGAAGACCAGCGAGAACTTCGGCGTGCAGGGCGAGCATCCGAGTCATCCGGCGTTGCTCGACTGGTTGGCTACGGAATTCATCCGGCGCAAATGGGATCAAAAAGCGATGCACAAGCTCATCGTCACCAGCGCAACGTATCGGCAGGTGAGCCGGGTGCACCATGAACGCGATCCGGAAAACCGCCTGCTATCCCGCGGCCCTCGCAAGCGGTTGACGCCCTACGGCATTCGTGATGCAGCGTTGTTCACCAGCCGCCTGATGAACGGTCAGATTGGCGGGCCCTCGGTGAAACCCTACATGCCGCCGGGTATTTGGCGCAGCATCTCCAATGCCTCCTACAAACAGGACAAAGGCGACAAGCTTTACCGGCGCGGCATGTACACCTACTGGCGCCGCACCGTGCCGCCGCCCACGATGATGGCCTTCAACGCCGCCGCCCGCGAGGTGTGCACCGTGCGCACGGACCTAACGACCACGCCCTTGCAGGCGTTGACGCTGATGAACAACAAAACCTTCGTCGAAGCCGCGCGCTTCCTTGCCGAGCGAATGCTGCAGCAAAAAGGCAGCGCAAGCGACCGCGTGGCGTGGGCCTTTCGGACTGTAGTCAGCCGTCCGCCGACGAAGAGCGAGCTCAAACTCTTGCTCGATGACCTCGCCTTTTACGAAAAGGATTTTACCCAACACCTCGCCGAGGCCGCCAAGCTTTTGAAGGTCGGCGAAAAACCCGCCAATGCCAAGCTGCCGCCCGCGCAACTTGCCGCGTATGCACTTGTGGCCAACACCATCCTCAACCTCGACGAAGCGATTACGCAGAATTGATGCGCTCAACAAATTCATCGCCCCTCGTGCTGCCGGCATCTTGCCGGCAGAAGTTGCGTCACCGGCCTGCCGGCAAGATGCCGGCAGCACATCACGCGCCACGACTCCCTATTCACCACTCACTACTCACCCCGTCATGCTGAACGAAATCATCGCCCAACAAACCCGCCGCACTTTTCTGGAACGCGGCACGCTTGGGCTGGGCGCCATGGCGCTGGGGTCGTTGCTTAATGCGCGCAACGTGACCACCGAATGGCGCAACCGCATTGGCGGGCTGGCCGATCTGCCGCATTTTGCGCCCAAGGTGAAGCGGGTGATTTACCTGTTCCAATCCGGCGGCCCGGCGCAGATGGATTTGTTCGATTACAAACCGCACCTCGCCTCGCGTCACGGTGAGGAGGTGCCCGAATCCATTTATCCAGCCGAACGAAAGACCACGATGACCGCCGGTCAAAAGTCGTTCCCGTGCGCGCCGAGCACGTTGAAATTTGCGCGGCACGGACAGGCCGGCACGTGGGTGAGCGAACCGCAGCGCCACGTTGCCAAGCTCGTCGATGACATTTGCGTGATCAAGAGCATGCACACCGAGGCGATCAATCACGATCCCGCCGCGACGCTGTTCCAGACCGGCTCGGTCATTCCCGGCCGGCCGAGCATGGGTGCGTGGGTCAGCTACGGGCTCGGCAGCGAGAATGCCAATCTCCCTTCCTTCGTCGCCATGACCTCCAACGGCCGCGCCAAGGCCGGGCAACCGTTATACGATCGCCTTTGGGGCGCGGGTTTTTTGCCGGGCCGTTTTCAGGGCGTGAAATTTCGTGGGCAGGGCGATCCGATTCTCGATCTGTACAATCCCGCCGGCGTCACGCGCGCCCAGCGCCGGCGCATGCTCGATGCGTTGAACCAGCTCAACCGCGAACAAGCCGGCCGCTTCAATGATCCCGCCATCGCCACGCGCATTGCGCAGTACGAGCTGGCCTTCCGCATGCAAATGAGCGTGCCGGAATTGATCGACGTGAAGAGCGAGCCGCAGCACATCCGCGACATGTACGGCCCGGACGTCACCGTCCCCGGTCGCTACGGTTACAACTGCCTGCTCGCCCGTCGCTTGGCCGAGCGTGGGGTGCGGTTCATTCAGCTTTATCACCGTGGTTGGGATGCCCACGGCAACACGCCCAAGCAAATCGGCGTGCAATGCCGCGACACCGATCAACCCACCGCCGCCCTGTTGCGCGACCTCAAGCAACGTGGCATGCTCGACGACACCCTCGTCATTTGGGGCGGCGAATTCGGCCGCACGATTTACTGCCAAGGCAAACTCACCCAGACCACCTACGGCCGCGATCATCACCCCAACTGCTTCACCTACTGGCTGGCCGGCGGCGGTGTGAAGGGCGGTCTCACCTACGGCTCCACCGACGATTACAGCGTCAACGTCGCCGAAAATCCCGTGCACGTCCACGACCTGCAAGCCACCATCCTGCACCAACTCGGCATCGACCACGAACGCCTCACCTACCGCCACCAAGGCCGCGACTTCCGCCTCACCGACGTGTTTGGCAAAGTGGTGAAGGACGTGTTGGCGTAGACGCAGTGGTGACATGACATCCATTGGCCTTGCCGTGGCGTGAGGCATGTGTTTACTCACGGGAAATGTTCCTGCGGTTTCTACTCTTGATCCCGGCAATTCTTGGGCCCGATTTGATGCTGGCCGATTTAAAGACCGGTTTTGAAAAGGCCAAGCCGGGCGAAATTCGTGAGTTGAAAACCGCCGCCGGCGTTTGGACTGCCGCGGCGGGGCATGCGGAGGTGACGGCGGGGTATCATTACACGGGCAAGCAGTGCCTGCATATTTTTGGTGGCAAGGAGCGGATGATCGAGTTCACGCCGGCGGCAACAATCAAGCTGCCGGGCAAGCTGGTGTTTCAGGCGGAACGCTGGACTTCGCGTAATCCGTTTCAGTTTCGCATTGAGGAACGCGTGAAGGGCAAGTGGGTGGAACTCTTCAATGGCGATCGCGCGGTGATCGTGGGCCGGGCATTCAAGTCGCGTGTGTCCATTCCGCTCACGCGCCATCCGGAGCGGTTGCTCTTTACCTGCACCAGCCCGGAACGCTCGGGCATTCTGATCGACGACATCGCGCTGCTGCCGGCCGGTCCGGCCAAGATCGCGGAAGTGACGGTGGAGCCCGTGCAGGTACCGGTGCTTATCGGGCAAACGGCTAATCCGCTCCTGCGGGTGCGCCTTGATGTGACCGGTTCGCTCAAGCCGATTGCCTTTGCCAATACGCAGGTGTCCATCGGCGGCACGATTACGGATGCGGATCTCGAATCGGTCGAATGGCTTTCCACTGGCCATTCGCCCAATTTTACTGATCCCCAGCCAATCGCCAAAGCACCCGGAATGAAGGGCGGGGTGATTCCGTTGCGCGGCAAACATCCGCTCGCGGAAGGTGCGAATTATTTTTGGCTCTCAGTCAAGCTCACCGACAAGGCCAACATTGATCACACCATCCGCGCATCGTGTTCCGTGCTCAATTTTTCCAACGGCACCGCGCACAAGCTACAGCCGATTGCGCCGCTCACCCATCGCCTCGGCGTGGCCGTGCGCTTGGGCGGGCAGGGCGGTGTGCACACCAGTCGCATCCCGGGGCTGGCCACCACGCCTAAGGGAACATTGATCGCCGTGTACGATCTGCGCCATCGCAGCGGGGGTGATCTGCCGGGCGACATCGACGTCGGCATGTCGCGCAGCACCGATGGCGGACAGACTTGGGAGCCGACACGCACGATCATGGACATGGGGAATGATGCCAAGTGGCATTACGATGGCATCGGTGATCCGGCGGTGCTGGTGGATCGCAACACGGGCACGATCTGGGTGGCGGCCACTTGGAGTCATGGCAACCGTTCGTGGCGTGGTTCCGGTCCCGGGATGAAGCCGGAAGAGACTGGCCAGTTCATCCTTGTTCGCAGCGATGACGACGGCAAGACGTGGTCCAAGCCCATCAACATTACTTCGCAGGTGAAAAAGCCGGAGTGGTGTTTTATTTTGGCCGGGCCCGGCAAGGGCATCACCATGGCTGACGGCACACTGGTGTTTGCCGCGCAATATCAGGATCCGCCCGACAAGCGCCGTCTGCCGCACAGCACGATCATTTATTCCAAGGATCGCGGCAAGACGTGGACCGTGGGCACGGGCGCGTTTGACGACACCACCGAGGCGCAGGTGGTGGAAATTGAGCCGGGCGTGTTGATGCTAAACTGCCGTTACAACCGCCAGAGCGCCCGCGTGGTGATGGTGACGCGTGACCTCGGCAAGACATGGACCGAGCATCGTACGCATCGCAAAGCGCTCATCGAGCCACGCGCCTGCATGGCCAGCCTGATGAGTATCGACGCCGAACGCACCGGCAAGCCAGGCCCGCGCCTGCTCTTCTCCAACCCCAACAGCACAGCTTCGCGCAAGCACATGACCATAAAAGCCTCGGGTGACCGCGGGCTCACGTGGCCCGAAGGCTCCCAACTTCTGCTCGATGCGTGGGGAAGCGCGGGCTACTCGTGCCTGTCGATGATCGACGACGAAACCGTCGGCATCCTCTACGAAGGCAGCCGCGCCCACATGACCTTCCAGCGCGTCAAGCTGGCGGATATCGGCAGTGCCGCTTCATCACAAAAAGAAAGCACCAGCCGGCAGTCGAATGGGCGGCTGTTGGTGTCCGAGGGCCTCACGAAAAAGTCTCAATTTAGATTTCGCTGCGCCGGGGAATTCAGCAGGCGCAATCTAAATTGGCCGCAACCCAAGCCATGACGCGCCGGGAAAAATTTGAGCAGGACGGATTCGTCGCGGTGAGCAAATTTTGCGGCGGCGAGGAGCTGGACGATATTGAGGATGCTTTGCGCCGTTTTATCGGAGGTCGCTTGAACGCCTTGCCGCCGGAGCATGTTTTCTATGAAAACGTGAATGATCACGGCACGCTCAAGCAAATCCAGCAATTGCATGAGCACGACGAATTTTTTGGTGCATTCATGGACGGTGCGCCGCGGCGGCTGGCGGAGGAACTGCTCGGCGAGCCGGTTATGGGCAAAAATCTGCAATATTTCAACAAGCCACCTGCCATTGGGCAGGCGACTCCGCCCCATCAGGACGGGTTTTATTTCATGCTCGAGCCGTGCCGCGCTTTGACGATGTGGATGGCGCTGGATGTGGTCGACGCGGAAAACGGCTGCGTGCGTTACGTGCGAGGTTCGCACACGCGCGGCATGCGCCCGCATGGACGTACGGAAACGCTCGGCTTTTCACAGGGCATTACCGACTTTGGCCAGCCGGCAGACTCCGAAAACGAAGTGGCCTGTCCCGCCCAACCGGGCGATCTGCTGGCGCATCAAGCGCTGACCATTCATCGTGCCGACGCCAATGCCAGCACCAACCGTAATCGTCGCGCGTTGGGGTTTATTTTCTATGCCGAAAGTGCGCGTGAAAATGTTGCGGCGCATGAAGCCTATCAAGCGGAGCTCGCCACGGAATTGGCAGCAGCCGGGAAGATTTAGAATGAACAAACAAAGTAAATTACTTGTTGCCATGTTCAGCTTGCTGGGCGCAATGGCGAAAAAGAAAAAGTGAACTGGCTGAACCCAATTCGTTCAAAGTGTTTGGCAGGCATGGTCGCGTTCTTCACGGCCGTAAATGCTGAAGCAGCGGACGTTGTTCAGTTCGACCGCATCTTCGGCAGTCACATGGTTTTGCAACAAGGCCAACCGATTCCTGTGTGGGGCACGGCCAAGCCCGGTGCGAAAGTCAAAGTCACTTTGGGTGCGCAAAAACAAACCATTCAAGCCACTGCCGCTGGCAATTGGAAAACCACATTCCCCGCGCTCGAGGCCAGGGGCCAATCGCTGCGTCTCTCTGCCGAGACCACCGAGGGCAAAACCGCGCTCAACGACATCCTTGTCGGCGAAGTGTGGCTTTGTGCCGGCCAATCGAACATGGAATGGAAACTGTCGCTATCAGCCAGTGCCCGCACGGCCATCCCTGTGGCGAAGCACACGCGCTTGCGGTTCTTCAATTTCAAAGGCATCGCGCGAGGTGGCGGTGAAATTTATTCGCCGAGCCAAATTAAGCGCCTCACGCCCGGGCGTTTTTGCGATGGAAAATGGCAAACGTGCTCGCCTGAAAGTGCGGCGGCTTTTTCCGCCGTTGGCTATTTCTTCGGCCAAAAATTGTTGGCCAACCTCGATGTGCCCGTGGGCCTCATCCATGTCGCCATGGGCGGCACACCCGCCGAGGCGTGGGTGCGCCGCCAAGCGCTCGCTGCCCACCCGCAACTGGCCGCCATGACGCGCGGTAATTGGCTGGAAAACAAATCGCTCGAGCCATGGTGCCGCGGACGCGGCACTCATAATCTCAAACGCGCCTTGGCCGCCAATGAAACCATCCCCGGCGATGGTCTCGGCCCCAATAATTCATTCAAGCCGACATTTATGTGGAACGCCGCCGTGGCGCCCTTCGTCCGGCAACGGATCGCCGGCGTGCTGTGGTATCAGGGTGAATCCAACGCGGAAAGCGATTGGCGCGTGCAACAACACGATGCCGTTTTGAAAACGCTGATCACCGACTGGCGCGCTCAATGGAAGCGGCCGAATTTGCCGTTCCTCTTTGTGCAGCTCCCCGCCCTGAAACGCCCCCACTGGCCGGCTTTCCGCGCCAACCAGCAACGTGTACACAACGCCCTGGCGCACACCGGCATGGCCATCACCTTGGATCTCGGCCATCCAACGGACGTCCACCCTCACAACAAAAAGCCGGTTGGGGAACGGTTGGCATGGATTGCCGCGCAGCAGGTTTACGGAAAAAAGATCGTAACCAGAGGGCCGGTGATCGAATCGGTGGTCCGTGAGAAGGGGCGGTTGGTTTTGAGCTTTGCATCGGCCGCCAGCTTGAAAACCCGCGATGGCAAAGCGCCGACCGGTTTTGAAATTCGCGATGCCGCCGGCCAATGGCATCCGGCCTCGACGACAATCATGGAGGGCAAAATCGAATTGGAGTTGGGTAAAATCAAGGCGGCCGCGGTGCGGTACGGTTGGGTGCCGTTTCCTGAACCGCGGTTGAATTTAGTCAATGCCGCCGGTTTGCCGGTTGCCCCATTTGCGCGTGAGGTGAAGCCAGCATCCTGCCGGCGAGGCGCCGGCAGCACGGGTTCACCAAACGCCTTGTTCGGTCATTTGGGCGGTGGCTTTTTCGGCCCAACCGCGGTTGGCGGCGGGGCTGGCGGGGCTGGGGTGAAGGATTTTGCCAATCTGAATGTCGAGTCCGTTGAGTGCCTCGGCGGCACGTTTCTCGGCAAAACCGCCCACGGCGATGAGCCATTCGGGTTCAAGAATTTCCACCACGCGGCGCAGGTGCGCATCGCACGCGGCCATCAGGGGCGCGGACTCGGCGGCGGGCAGCTTGTCCGGCGTGCGATTGCGGCCGGTGTCTTCCATGAAGGCCAGCGGGCAATGGTTGATGATAAAGTGTTCGGCAAAAAATTTCTTGGGAGTGCCGAAGCGTTCGCTAAACAGGCCCCACAACCGGCGGCCGCTGACTTCGCTGCGCGTGCAGGCAAGGCCGTCGACGGGGCGTTTGGGATGTTCACGGGCGGGTTTGCCGATGGGGGCATCGATGCCGATCCAATCGCGCACAGCGGCCACCTCGCCAAAGGGCACACCCGTCTGCGCCATGCCGAAGGGGCCGGGGTTCATCCCGAGGAAAACAATTTTCTTTGGGGTGCCGCTGGCCAGACGAAGGTACTGCTCGTGCGCGGGCCACGCGTAGTCGAGCGGGTTGTAAACGTACTCGACCGGCTTAGCGAACGTGAGCGCATTACAGGCGGCACTCAGCTCGCGCGCGGCGGTGATGATGTCATTGATGGCCATGGGCGGGCGCATTCAATCCGGAATTTTCACAAACGTAAACTTAATGAAATTAACAGGACTCATTGCGGCGCCGCATACGCCGTTTAACGCGGACTTTTCGCTGAACTTGGATCGTGTGCCGGATCAGGCAGCGCACTTGGCCGCCCACGGCGTGACCGGCACCTTTGTCGCGGGCACAACGGGCGAAAGCCATTCGTTATCCACCCCGGAGCGCATCGAGATTTTCAGCGCCTGGGGCGAGGTGGCGCGGGCAAATGGCGTGCAGTTCATTGCGCACATTGGTCACAATAATTTGCCGGACGCTCTGGCTTTGGCAACCGCCGCGCGCGAAGCCGGGGCGGATGCCATCAGCGCAATGGCGCCGAATTTTTTCAAGCCAGCCGATGCGGCGGCGTTGCTGGATTGGTTTCAACGCATCGTGGAACCGGCGGCAGGGATGCCGTTTTATTTTTATGACATCCCAGGCTTTACCGGCGTGACGATTGATACGGCCGAGTTCGTGCAACGCGCGACGGAGGCGTTGCCCGGCTTTGTGGGCGTCAAATACACCAACCCCGATTGCGAACAGCTCGAGCGCATTTTGGCCATGGACAACGCGCCGGACATGTTGTGGGGCTGCGATGAAAAGCTGCTCGATGGTTGGGAGCTGGGTTGTCGCGGAGCCATCGGCAGCAGTTATAATTTTTCCGCCGGAATATATCATCGGGTGATGGAGGCACATGCGGCGGGTGATCTGGAGACGGCTTGCGAATGGCAGGCCCGTTCGTTGAAAATGATCGAGACCATTGCCGGGCACGGCTACATGCACTCGGCGAAGGCCGTGATGGGAATGGCCGGTGTGGACTGCGGCCCGGCCCGGCCGCCCTTGCCGCCGGGAAGTGATACGGACCGGGAAAAACTCCGCAGCGAGTTGGAGGCAATCGGCTTTTTTGATTGGATCAATGAACGCGCAACGACGAGCTGAACTGATCGCGACCTATCGCGACGGGTTGCTGAAGGACACGCTGCCGTTTTGGCTGCCGCGGTGCGTGGACGAAGAGCACGGCGGGTTCATGATCGCGCGGGATCGGGACGGCAGCCTGCTGGATACGGACAAGGGTATGTGGCAGCAGTGCCGGTTCACCTGGCTGCTGGCCACGCTGTACAATACCGTGGAGCCGCGCGAGGAATGGCTGGCGGCGGCGCGGCATGGGCTGGAGTTTATTGAGCGGCACGGCTTTGATGCCAGCGATGGTGATGGCCTAATGTGGTTCCACGTGACGCGCGAAGGTGCGCCGATTCGCAAGCGGCGGTATTTTTTCACGGAGACGTTTGGCGCGATTGCCTATGCGGCGTGCGCGAAGGCAACGGGCGAGGCTCGCTTGGCGGATCGGGCGCGTGCGATTTATGCGCGGGCCAAGGCGGGGTTTGCCAATGAGGTGACACCGAAATTCACCAACACGCGGCCGGCCAAGGGGATGGGGGTGCCAATGATTTCATTGGCGACGGCGCAGGAACTGCGCGCTTGCTTGGGCGATGATTCGTTTAATACGGATATCGACGCGTGCATCGAGGAGATTCAATGTGACTTCGTGAAGCCGGATCTCGAGTGCGTGATGGAAACCGTCGGCCCGAATGGCGAAGTGCTCGATCATTTTGACGGCCGCCTTCTCAATCCCGGCCATGCCATTGAGGGCGCGTGGTTCATTTTGAATGAGGCGCGCAATCGCGGGAACGATACAGCGCTCATCGAGCTGGGCTGCAACATGATCGACTGGATGTGGGCGCGAGGATGGGATGAGGAGCATGGCGGCATTCTTTATTTCCGCGATGTGCACGGCAAACCGGTGCAGGAGTACTGGCACGATATGAAATTCTGGTGGCCGCACAACGAGACGATCCTCGCCACATTGCTGGCGCATTTATTGACGGGCGATTCGCGCTACGAACAAATGCACCGCCAAGTTCACGACTGGGCTTACGCCCATTTCCCGGACGCCGAACACGGTGAATGGTACGGATACCTCCACCGCGACGGCCGCATCTCGGTGCCGCTCAAGGGCAACCTCTGGAAAGGGCCATTCCATCTCCCGCGCATGCAACTTTTAGCGTGGCAGTGGTTGGCGGCTGATAACCTGGCTGTGTCATAGCCATTGGCATCTCACCTGAGTTGGCTTTTAATGAGGACATCAAAGCTGCCGGTTGAGAGCGGAGCAATTACAATACAAACCCGTCCATTTATCATGAAAACAATGAAGACTATCCTCACTGTATCCCTTCTCGCCGGCGCCATGGCGATGACTGCGCGAGCTGAAAGCCCCGTGAAAAAGCCTGCGCCCAATCCGGCCGTGCAGGGCAACACCGCCTTTGCGCTGGATATTTACGGGCAGTTGCGCACACAGCCCGGCAATTTGTTTTTCTCGCCATATAGCATCTCCACCGCGCTGGCGATGACGCAGGCTGGCGCGCGCGGCGACACCGCGGCGGAGATGGCGAAGGTGCTGCACCTGCCCGCTCCGGCAAAAGAAGCGCACGCGGCGTTTGCGCAATTGCAGGGGCAGGTCAACGCCGTGCAGGGCAAGGGCAAGGTGCGGCTCACCGTTGGCAACGCATTGTTCCCGCACGAGAATTACAAGTTTAAGCCCGAGTACATCAGGCTGGTCACCGACCAATACGCTGCGGGCGTGGAGCCGCTGGATTATTTGCAGGACACCGAGGGCGCGCGCACGCACATCAATCAGTGGGTCGAGAAACGAACCAACGACAAAATCAAAAACCTCATCAAGCCTGGCATGCTCGATCCGCTTACGCGAATGGTGTTGGTCAACGCCATCCATTTCAAGGGCGACTGGTCCAGCCAATTCAAGCCGCGCTTCACGCGCGAACAGCCATTCCATGTAACGGCCGGCAAACGCGTGAAGACGCCCATGATGTACCAAACCACCCAGGCCCGCCTTGCGCAGACCGCCGACCTGCAAATGCTCGAGCTGCCTTATACCGGCAACGACGTCTCGATGTGCATCCTGCTGCCGCGCAAGGTCGACGGCCTTGCCGCTCTGGAAGCTAAGCTCGACGCCAAGCTGCTGGGCCAGCTCACCGCTCAGGCACGCCAGATGAAAGTGCGCGTGACGCTGCCGAAATTCAAAATGACCTCCGAGTTTCGCCTGCGCAACGTTTTGGAAAAACTCGGCATGAAGCTCGCCTTCTCGCGCAACGCGGACTTCTCCGGCATGGACGGAACGCGCAACCTGTACTTGTACGACGTCGTCCACAAGGCCTTTGTGGACGTCAACGAAGAAGGCACCGAGGCGGCGGCGGCTACGGGCGTGATCATCAATACCCGCTCCGCGCCCATCCTGCCCAATTTCCGCGCCGACCGGCCTTTCCTGTTTCTCATCCGTGATAAAACGACCGGCAGCATTCTTTTTCTCGGCCGGTATGCGCAGCCGGTGAAGTAAAATCGCTGACAGTCATTGGCCTTGATCCAGTGAGCGTGTGGTCGATAATTTTTCACCATGAGAATCGCGCGTGCTACATTCGCCTTCGGGGTGGGGTGCTTTTTCTTGAGCCAAACCCTGTTGGCAGTGGATCCCCCCGTCGTGCCTCAGCCGCCGGTGCAATTCACGATGGTCGATACCGGCAAGTCGCCGTATCCGCTCAATGACCGCAAGGACCTCAGCCTGAACACCGGCGGCGCCAAGCTCGTCTGGGCCACGGCTGATCAGGCGCGCGGAAAAAACTAGATTCCCGTGAAAACAATTCTTCTGGCAACGTTACTGGCGTTTACCGTTTCCGGCGCGGAGCGGTTGACAGTTCTCAATTACAACGTGTTTAACAGCCATCGCGGAGGGCGGAGTTATGCGGATTGTGTGAAGTGGGTGAATTCGGTGAAGCCCGACATTGCGGGGTGGCAGGAGTTGGTGGGGTGGAATGAGGCGAAGCTCAAAAAGTTTGCAGTGGACTGGAAGCATCCGCATGCGGCGGCGTTGAAGGGCGGCGGGTATAATATTGGGCTGACGAGCAAGACGCCGATTGAGGTGGTGGCGCGGCAGACGCGAGGTTTTTGGCACGGGTATCTGCATTGTCGGACGGCGGGGCTGGATGTGATTGTGTGCCACCTGTGGCCGGGCGGGGTGCGGCAGCAGATGGGGGAGGCGAATCAATTGCACGCGCTGGTGACAAAGCTGCACAAGGAAGGGCGTGAGGTGATTTTGATGGGCGACTTCAATGCGCACGCAGCCAGCGACAAGGCGTGGCTCGATCGGCAGCAGCCGTTGCTGGATCGGCGCGGGCCGGGCGATGCGAAAAAGCGTCCGGAGGATCGATTTATTGTTGAGGGCAAATACACGTTCCCGATCATGAACCGCATTTTTGAGGCGTCGTTGCGCGACTTGGTGCGGGATGAGTTCGACAAAAAACATCCGAAGCCGACTTACGAACAGGGGCTGACGCTCGGTTCGTTCCCGTCGCGCGTGCTGGGGCACGTGAACAAGCCGGAAGTGCAGCGCGGGTTTCTCGAGCGCATTGATTTTATCCTCACCACGCCGGGCTTGGCCAAGCGCTGTGTTTCTGCGAAGGTGATCCGTGAACCGGCAGTGTTGGAAACGATCAGTGACCATTATCCGGTGATCGCAATTTTCAAAAAATGAGAACGTACATTCAAACAGTTATTCTCGCGCTGACGTTGGCCACTTCGGCACTGGCGGGTGATTACGCGGTGGTGGTGTCCCAAGCCACGCGGGCTAACAAGGACTGGCGGCCTGTGGTGCAGGCGCTCATCGAAAAACACGATGCAAAGTTGATCACGCACAAAGGCGACGTGGCCGGGGCACTGGGCAAACTGCGCGGGCAGTTCCCACGGTACACCTGTTTTGTGGCCACGCCAAAGGAGGCGACGGGCGCGTATGTGGCGCGGGTGCATCAGCTCACGCGGCAACTGGATGAGGATCCGTACACGGACACATTTTGGGGCATCCTCACCGGGTACAACGCGGCCAACGCGCTGGCGATTGCCAGGCACAGCAAGCCGCTAACGGTGCGCAAGGTGGCGTCCGGCACGGAGATCGCGCTGGAGTGCGTGACGGAGGGGTTGTGGTATGATGAGCTGGTGAAGAACAAACACGTGCGCAAGCGCCCGGGCGGCAAGGCGGAGCTGCTGCGCGGTCCGGACGACACGACCGAAGCGTTCACCAAGGTGCTCACGGACTATCAGCCGGATTTGTTCATCACCTCCGGGCACGCCACCGAGGCGGGTTGGCAGATTGGCTTTCGCTATCGCAATGGATTTTTGAAATCGAAGGGCGGTCAAATGTTCGGCGAGAACACGCGGCGCGAGCGGTTCGAGATCAAGTCGCCGAACCCCAAGGTATACCTGCCGATCGGCAATTGTCTAATGGGTAACATCAACGGGCCCGACGCGATGGCGTTGGCGTGGATGAATGACGTGGCCGTGATGCAGATGCTCGGCTACACCAAGCCCACGTGGTTCGGCTATCAGGGCTGGGGCGTGCTGGATTATTACGTGGAACAGCCCGGGCGCTACACGCTCACCGAGGCGTTCTTCGCCAACAACCACGCGCTGATCCATCGCCTGCGCGATTCCGCCACGCCGCAGCGCGACCTGCGCGGGCTGGCGTTCGACCGCGATGTAGTCGCCTTTTACGGTGACCCGAAATGGTCCGCCAAAATGGCGGAAGGCAAATGCGCCTACGGCCAAAAACTCTCCCGCAGCGGCGACACCTACACCTTCACCATCACGCCCAAGCAGGGCGCGAAGAGCTTTGAGACCGTCAACAACAACGGCTCCCAACGCGGCGGCCGCCCCATCGTCGCCTTCCTCCCCAACCGCGTGACCGACGTGCAAATCATCAAGGGCGGCACCCTCAGCCCACTGATCACTGACGACTTCATCCTCGTCCCCCGCCCCAAACAACACGACGGCAAAAGCCCACTGGTGGTGACGTTCAAGGCGAAGGAAGTTAAGTAGCCTCATGGTTCTTCCTAAAAAACTCACCGGCTTCGCGTAAAAATATTTTCCCAATGTCGCCGGTGATTGAATTTTTTGGGCACGGACTACCATAAAATTCGCCTGAATTTACAGTATGCAGGCTGATGGCGGGGTGCTAGGTTCCGGCGATGAAAGTTGCTTTCTTTTCGATTATTTCTATCTGCCTGTTTCTTGTCGGTTGCGGCAAGGGGGATGATCACGATCACGCTCTTGGCGAAGAAGGGGGCGATTGGGGAGAATCCTCAGGAGAATCCCAGCCGCAGCAGTCCAGTCGGCCGGCATCGAAGTTGAAGGAAGTGCAGGCGGTCGATGCCGGGAAGACTCCGCTGAATCTGTCCTTGTTTTTGCTTCAGGAAAAAAAGAGCGAGCGTGGGTACGACTATGCGGTGGCGACGCTGGCGGTTGCCGTGGCGGAGTCGGGCGATTTGGACGCTGCATCGCAGGTGGCGTTGCTTTCTCCAAAAGGACGGGGGACGGTGGGCTTGGTTTATTTGGTGAAGAAAGCCGCGGAGGCGGGCGATGCGGCGACGGCCTTGAAGGTAGCGCAGTGGATTGAGCCGGCGGATGACCGCGCCGTGGCACTTTGCCGCGCAGCCACGGCACAGGCGAAGGGAGGCAATCCAGCAGCAGCCTTGGCCACAATTAAAAAGGCGGAAGGTTTGGCCCGGAACCTTTCACAAAAAGACAAGGCGAACGCCCTAATTGAAATCGCCACTGCCCAATTGGCGGCCGGGAAAAAGCAACAGGCGGTGGCGACCTGTAACCAGGCGTTGAAAGCTGTCCAAGCCAATCGGAATGGATTTGAAAATGCCAACGCTTACAAGCGCCTTGCGCGGGTGTTGGTAGGGGCAGGGGAAATCCAAACGGTCAAGGAGATGATTCAACCCGGCAAAGATATGTTTTCGAGAACCTTGAACGCTTCTGCGCGCACGTCTATCGCAGCGATCATGGCGGAGGCGGGAGAGGTGGAGGCGGCTTTGGAATGGGTCGGGCAATTTCCCGCCCGTGACAATCAGAAAAAGGCTGAAGCCTACGGCAATATTGCCAAGGCACTTGCGAAGAAAGGGAAATTCAAGGAAGCACTGGAAGTGTTGAAAAACGACAAGTCCATGTTTTCGTCAAAATCTGATGCCATGGGAGACATCGCCGAGGGCTTAGCCAAGACGGGAAAAATCAAGGAGGCCCAAGCGTTGGTTTCGCAAATTCGGGGCGGGATGGCGCAGGAACCCGCCTTGCGGGCCATTGCCTCGGCTCAAGTAGCGGCGGGCAATAAAGAAGCTGCACTGGAAACACTGAAGCAGGCGGATGAAGCAGCCGACAAGGTGGCGGATATTTTTCGGCCCAAGTGGGAAGTGTTGGTTGCCAGCGCTCTCGGATTGGCGGAAGCGGGCGAAAAGGAATTGGCCATGGCAAAACTGAAGGAGGCTGCGGAGGAAGTGATGAAAGGCATGAAACTGGATATTCGTGAAAAAAAACGGTTCTATGCGTCGGGTTTGTCTCAAGTTAGGGAATCGATGAGCAAAATCGGTGACCATGAAGGAGCAGCGGCTCTCCTGAAAAAGGTACTGGAATTGGTGAAGGAAATTAAAGACACATCCAAAAAGACTCGGGCCCTGAACATCATTGAAAGCTCCCTCTCGCGTGCGGGTGATTTCAAGGGGGCAATGAAAATGATTCAGTTGATGGAAGATGCTGAAGAACGAAAAGATCAAATGCGCATCATGGCCGAATCATTGGCCAAGACCGACAGGCGCGGACATTTTGAAATGACGATCGATATCACGTGCCTGAAAAAATCCTTCACCCCCGAGGAGCAAGCCTTCGCCAAGCAACTGGTGGAAGCGATGCAGGGGGAGTAAATAAATTATGAAAAATGGTTGGACAATTGTCATCGGTTTGTTGGCCATTGGCTGCAGTAAGGACGAACCGAGTATGAGCGGGCCCATCGGTGAGGTGGTGGAACGGCAAATCGGCGATGGCGGGTTCACAAAGGAAAACCTCGCCAAGGTGGAGAGCCTGACGCTGGGCCGAACAATCTTGGGCAAGGATGTGCTGGACCTCACGCCCTTGGAATCATTGCCCAATCTCTGGATGCTCAGCTTGAGTCGGCAGCAGAAGATTAATGACTTCGCGCCCTTGGCAAAATTGAGCAAGCTGGGACAACTGGACCTGAGTGGGTGCGGCATCAGCGACCTGAAGCCGCTGGCTGGATTGAAAAACCTGACCCAACTTCGGCTTTCGCAAAACAAGATCGCAGACCTCTCCCCATTGACTGGCTTGACGAAGCTGAATCACCTGACGTTGACCGACAACAAGCTCACCAACGAGCAGTTGACGCACTTGAGCAAGCTGGAAAATCTCAAGTTCCTCAGCATCGGCAACAATCCTCACGGAGCCAACGCCAATCAAATTACGAGCTTGGAGCCATTGCTGGACTTGAAAAAGCTCGACGAAGTGATCCTGATGAACATCGAGGGGTTGCCCGCTGAAGAAATCGCCAAGCTGCGCAAAGCACTGCCGGGCTGCAAGATTCGCCGGTAAATTGTCATCTGGATTCCCCCGTCGGCAGTCATATGTTAGCTTGGCGGCGATGAAGCACGTTTTCTTTTTGCTGCTGCTGGCTTTTAGCGTACCCGCTGCCGACCGGCCGAATATTCTATTTTTGTTTTCCGACGACCACGCGATTAAGGCGATCTCGGCTTATGGCGGGCCGTTGGCAAAGGTGGCGCCGACACCGCATATTGATCGGCTGGCAAAGGAGGGGGCGGTGTTCCTGAATTCGTTCTGCGCCAATTCGATTTGCGGGCCGTCTCGCGCAACAATTCTCACCGGTAAACACAGTCACAAGAATGGCTTCATGCGGAACGGGAACAAGTTCAATCCGGATCAGTGGACGGTGGCCAAGGAACTGCAGAAGGGCGGCTATCACACGGCGGTAATCGGCAAGTGGCATCTCAACACGACGCCGCAGGGGTTCGACCACTGGGAGGTATTTCCGGGACAAGGCAGCTACTACAATCCGGTGTTCATCCAGCAGGACGGTTCGCGCAAGCGTTTCGAGGGATACGCGACCGATCTCACCACGGACAAGGCGATCGCATGGCTGGAAAGTCGCAAGGGTGGCGACAAAAAGAAGCCGTTCTTCCTGATGTGCCGGCACAAGGCGCCGCACCGCACTTTTGCACCGGCGTTGCGGCACTTGGGGGCGTTTGATG
>DJHS01000092.1:71950-96215 GCA_002433235.1 Verrucomicrobia bacterium UBA6614 | reverse complement strand
ACTCACCTTCCACCACGGCGGCCAATCCCAAAAACTCACCAACGGCCGCCCCGCGCGCGTTGTCAAAGAGATTCTCGCTTGAGAACAGGCTTGCTGGCACATCCTGTTTGTCGCTAAACCTGTCCCAATGAGCGCCGACGAAACGCCGGAGAAAAGTGGACCTGTTCCGGAAGATGAAAATCTGGAGGCTGATGCTTCCATTTCCGAGGAGGTAGCCAGTCTTGATGAGGATCAATCCCTCGCGCAACCCTCGCGTTTGGCGGCGTACCTTTGCCCGCCCTGGGGGATCGTACAGCTTTGGCGAATGCCGGGTGACGCACTGGGAAAGGCCATAGGGACGGGGGGGTTGCTGGCGTTCATGGTGCTTTATGCGGGGGTGGTGGTATTTGTTTTAAAACAAGCCGGCGTTGTCTCCGTGGAATGGCGGGGAGCCGGCTACCCGAGTATTATTTGGACTTGGAACCGCGCCTCGGCAAATTACAGGGAGCTTGAGGCGCACCGCGAGGCGCAGGCGGCGCAGACTCAAGATGGTCTGCGGTTTAAAACCGGTGCGCCATGGCCCGGCTTTCGCGGGGCGAAACGAGATGGCATTTCCCGCGAAACAATCCGGCTTGATTGGGACCAAGCCCAGCCCAAGAAACTTTGGTTGCAACCATCGGGTGAAGGGCATTCTTCGTTTGCGGTTGCGAACGGCCGCGCCTTTACGCAGGAACAACGGCGAGGAAAAGAGGCCGTCGTGGCTTACCACCTGGAAACGGGGCGTGAGTTGTGGAAACACGAATACCGCGCTGAGTTCAACGACGAATGGAAGATGGGGGACATTGGCCCAAGGGCAACGCCCGTTTGGGACAATGGACGGGTGTTTGCCCTGGGTGCGGAGGGGCATTTGTTTTGCCTCGCCGAGAAGACGGGCGAGGTGGATTGGGAAAAGCATGTCTTCAAGCTTGCCGACAGCGGCAATCTTCCCTTCGGCATGGCGGCGTCGCCCCTGGTGGTGGGGGATCTTTTAATCGTTCCCGCGGGCAGCAGTCGACACTCTCTGTTGGCGTTGGACAAGACCAACGGTAGTGTGGTCTGGAAATCCCCCGTCGGGATGGGCGCCTACACTTCGCCCAGCGTTGCCGTGCTGAACGGGGTGAAGCAAATCCTGATCACGGGTGCGGAGGGCATCAAGGGCATATCGCTTGAGGGGGGCAAGGTGTTGTGGGGTTTTCCGTGGGATGTCTCCCACAACAACAACATCGCCCAGCCGATTGCCATTGATGACCACCGGGTTTTTATCAGTGCTGGATATGGCAAGGGATGTGCCATGCTGGACTTAAAGAACGAAGGCGGCCAATGGAGCGTTGGGGAACTCTGGAGAAACCGTTTCATGAAAAATAAGTTTTCCAGTTCGGTCTACCTTGATGGATTTATTTACGGTCTTGATGACACCATCTTGGCCTGTCTCGATGCCGAGACGGGCCAGCGAAAATGGAAGGGAGAACGCTACGGCTATGGCCAACTGCTCATGGTCGGTGAACATCTGGTGATTGTTTCCGGGACAGAGGGCGATCTTGCCCTAGTCAAGGCATCTCCAGAGGAGCCTGTTGAGATTGCCCGTTTCGCGGCGCTGGGAACTCGGACGTGGAATCATCCGGTCATCGCCGATGGTCGGCTGCTCATTCGCAATGCCAAGTCCATGGCCTGCTACGATGTGTCCTCCTCACCGTCTGCCGTCCAGCCATAGCGTCCTGCCAGCAGCGTCGATGATTCGCCATTTACCCGGTTTGATCTCCACGCGCATGCCGCCTTTACGCGTAGTGTAAAAAACCTCTGCCCCTGCCCGGCTCATGCGGGTGCGGAATGATTTGGTCGTGCGTTCGTCCACGGGGAACTGGGAATCATGGACAAGGATGACCTTGGGCTGGATGGCATCGAGCAGCCAGGGTTGCAGCGGCTCCCCAAAGTTTGGAAAACTGGTGATGACCAGATCGGCGGTGAGGTTGTCAATTCGGTGCACCAGAGATTCCTGTCCAAGCTCACCAAGATCCGCCAACAGTAGAACGCGTACATTGTTAAAGGTCGCACGGAGCACCAGCGCGTCGTCGATGCTGCGACGATGGTCTTCATCCCTGGGTGGATGCAGCACCTTCCAGTCCCCCACGTGATCCCCGGCACTGACAATCCGGGCCACATTCGACCTTTGCTCCAGCCACGAGGTGGCCGCCTTGCTGTAGGGCGAATGGGTTTTCGCGTGGCTTCGGAAAACTGCGTTGGGTGGAAGTTTTTGAAACAAGTTGGTGAAACCTCCGATTTGGTGCTTGGTTCCATGAGTCATGGTCACGTTGTCCAGCGCGTCCACCCCGCGCGATCGCAGAACCGGAAGAACCGTGAAGTTGATGCTGCCCGCCGGGCCGGTGTCGATAAGGAGGTTTGGGCCTCCCCTGAATGATTCCTGAAAAACAGCTGGTGTGTTTGGGATCAGGGTCAACCGTGCCGCTTCACGGTCCGTCAAAAGTGCCTGCCATCCGAACAAGGCCAGCAAAGTGAGAACCACACAAGTCCATCGGCGGATCTTTTCGCGGAACAAAAATCCGGATCCCAAGCCGAAAAAGATCGCATAGTACACGCCCATGAACCAGCCACTTGGGGCACGGACAAATTCAAAGGCACCCGGCAGGGATGCCGCCCACTCGCTGGTGATCATCATGCAACGCATGAAAAACCAAGCCGAGTGATTGAACAACTCCGACACAAACGGCAACAGTGCGCCCGTGAAAAGGCTCCCCAAACAGCTCATCAAGGCAAACATGCCGCAGGTGACAACCGGGACATTGGCTAGGAGGGCAGAGGGGGTGAACAGGTGAAAATAGTAGGCAATGATCGGTGCTGAGGCCAACCATGCTACGAGTGAGACAGCCAAGGCATTTATCCCCCAGAACGCCAACCACATGGCCGCACGGCGCCACCGGGGCCATAGTGCGCGCGGCAGAAGGGGGTCGGTGGAAATCCAAGGGCGCAGTCGGTCAATCAAGGGCGGAAGCACCAGTGCAAGCGCAAGCACCACCGTGAACGACAATTGAAAACTGGCCTGAAATAACTGTCGGGGATCCCAAGCCAGAATCAAGAGCGCTGCCGCACCGATGGAATTCAACAGATCTACCGGCCGGTTAAGGGACCATCCCGCGATGATGAGGGTCATCATGATGGTTGCGCGCACCGCAGATGGCTGCCAGCCGGTGGCGGCGGCATAAAACCAAAGCATCGGGATAGCGATCCAAGCCACGCGTCCGCGCCGTACGCGCAATACCCGCAGTAGACCTACTAGAATAGCGGCCACCATGCCGATATGGAGTCCAGAGATGGCAAAGAGATGCATAGTGCCCGATTGCATAAAGGGCATCTTGACCTCGCCTGTGAGTGCTGTTCTCCACCCGAGAGACATAGCCCACAGAAGTTCCAAGGCTTCATCCCGTTCCGGAAGGCTGCGCGCGAGGTTGGTCATGGCCCATGTCCGGAAATGATCACTCAAGGGTCTGGGCGGATGCGGCGTGTCGAGGAGGTTCCATTGGGTGAAGCGGTCAGTCCGCAGTTCGTAATGAATGCCTCGTAGCGCGAGCAGTCGTCTTTGATCCAACAGGCCGGGAGCCGCCGCCGGAGGTGGACGCGTAAGAACACCGTCCACCTCAACGTGGCGTCCACGATAGAAGCCGCGGTCTGGCGGTTTTGAGAATGTGGCTAAAACCCGGCCGCTGGCTGACTGCCATTCACCATTTTCAGCCAGAGCTGCGGCATCAATTCTGGCCAGCCAGCGATTGCCGCGTTGTTCCGGTGTGTTGGCCAAACGGCCACGAAGGGTTGCATCACGTGGGGTGTCGCCAGCCAGCATCCGCAGGTCGTTTGGCCACAGCACGGACGTGTGCAGCGCGTGATTGGTCCAACCCGCAAGGACCAGGAACAAGGCCATGAGGATCGGTCGCAGGCGGGCACTGAACAGTGCGGCCAATCGCGCGGGGTGGGCGTACAGGTTTGCCCGTTGCATCGCCGCCACATCGGCCACGTGGTTAATCCAGATAAAAGCCAGAACGGCTAAGCCCGTTGCGGCGGCAAAGGTGAGCAGCAGCAAGGGTGCTGCGGGCTGGAATTCGCCCAGTACCACGCCGCCGCAATACCAGGCGGCGGCGTGGAACAGGGGGCGGCGCATGTTTAACAGTGTTGCGCGTGGGCATGGGGTTGGCAAGCCGCGGGTTTTGCCGTAGCGTCTGGCCATGCTGAAGCTCGGGGTGAACATCGATCACGTGGCCACGTTGCGTCAGGTACGTTATCGCGGCCAGCGGCAGGGCGAGCCGTGCCCCGTCGAGGCGGCGATGGAGGCCGAGGCGGCGGGCGCGCATGGCATCACCGCGCATCTGCGGGAGGACCGGCGACATATTCAGGACTCCGACATGAAGGCGCTTCGGGCGGCGGTGGATACGCGCCTGAATTTCGAGATGGCAAACTCTGCGCCCATCGTGCGGTTTGCATTGCGGCTCAAGCCGGATGTGGCTTGCCTGGTGCCGGAGAAACGCGAGGAACTGACGACCGAGGGTGGTTTGGACGTGGCTGGAAAGCTGCGGGGCATTCGCGGCACGTGCAAAAAAATGAACGAGGTGGGCATTGAGGTAAGCCTGTTTATTGATCCGGAACCGGCACAGGTTGAGGCGGCGGCAAAGTCGGGAGCACAGTTTATTGAGCTGCACACTGGGGCCTACGCAGAGAAGTTTGTCAACGCGCGCCATCGACGGCGCGAACTCAACCGGCTGATTGCCGCCGCCACCCATGCGCATGCCCTCGGTTTGCGGGTGAACGCGGGGCACGGGTTAAACTATGAAAACCTTCCGCATCTGCATGCTGTGCCGCATTTGGAGGAATTAAACATCGGCCACAGCCTCATCAGTCGCGCCGTATCCGTGGGGCTGTCCAAGGCAGTGAAGGAAATGCTGCGCCTGATGAAAGGCTATCGCGGATGATCGTGGGAATCGGCATTGACCTCATAGAGGTTGCCCGCGTGCGCGACTCCCATGAGCGTTTTGGCGAGGTTTTTCTGAACCGGATTCTACTGCCGGGGGAGATCGAATACTGTCTCGGACATACGCATCCTGCACCGCATTTGGCCGCGCGGTTTGCAGCCAAGGAAGCCATCGGCAAGGCGTTTGGCACTGGGATTGGCGAAAAGTTCGGCTGGCACGACGCTGAGATTGCCCGGAGTGAATCCGGCCAGCCGCACGTGATCCTCAACGCCAAGGGCATGGCACTGGCCAGCCGCTTGGGCGGGGCAACCGTTCATGTCAGTTTGAGCCACCTGAAGGATCACGCGTGCGCCGTGGCGGTTCTGGAAGGATAAGGGTAAGGGTCGGGCGCGAGGGACGTTTAGTCCTTCAGCCATTGGCGTGCGGCTTGACTGAGAGTGCCGGGATTTTTTTGAACCATATCTTTGAGCACCTCCATGGTCACGCGTTCAGGATGCTGGGTTTGCTGCTGAAAGTCCATCACCAGCTTTTGCTTTTTCTGCTGGATCACCTCCACCTGCTCTTCACGCGCCTGGTCGGCCTCCAGTTCAATCAGCAACTCGCGTCGCCGACGTTTCTCTTCCGCCTTTTCCCGTGCCAGGCGCAGTTGCTCGTCCAAAGAATTTGTGTCGTCTGACATGTTCAAATATCCCTGCCCTGTAATCGGCCGGATGCCAACCAGACTTGAATGGTAAATTGGGGAGCCATTGGAAATCCAAACAATTCTTCTATCTTCCTCTGCTAGTGTTCGGTGCGTGCTCCAGCTCGGCTCTCGCAAAATGAAATCCGAATTCGTTTCAAGCGTAGTCCGAAACGTAAGGCAATTTATTTGCGACCAATTTGGCGCCTTCCAAGTTTTCCAGCAAACCGGCGCGGGCGTCCCAGGAGCCGTCGAGGTATTGGCCTTGGGCGCCGGGTTGGATTTGCAACTGAATGGTCACGCCAGCAGAGGTGATGGTGGAGGTGGCGACGTCGATGCTCAGTTCGGCTTCGGGGTTGGCCTCGATGGTCTCCTGCAGTTGGGCGCAAGTTTCGTGGTCGGCGGTGAAGCACGGGACGGCGAGGGAGACGCAGTTGCCGTGGAAGATTTCGCTGTAGCTCTCGGCGATGATGGCGCGGATGCCCCAGCGTTTCAGGGATTGCGGGGCGTGTTCGCGGCTGGAACCGCACCCGAAGTTTTTGTTGGCGGCAAGGATGGCTCCATTGGAATAGCGGGCGTCGGCGAAGGGATGGGTTTCGCCTTTCGCGGCAAGGCCCTTGATATCGTCGGCAAAGGCGTGCTCGCCGATGCCGTCGAAGGTAACGCATTTCAAAAACCGCGCGGGGATGATGCGGTCGGTGTCGATGTCGTTGCCCCGCAGCGGAATGCCGGGCCCGGTGATTTCATTTATAATTTCGCCTGCCATTTTTTGTGCTGCCGGCATCTTGCCGGCAGTGGGTTTTTCTGCCGGCAAGATGCCGGCAGCACGTTTATGTCAAATGCTCCCGTACATCCGTCACCTTCCCCTCCACCGCAGCCACGGCGGCCATGGCGGGGCTCATTAAAAGCGTCCGGCCGGTGGGGGAGCCTTGGCGGCCTTTGAAATTTCGGTTGGAGGTGCTGGCGCTGATTTCGTTGCCGGAAAGTTGATCCGGATTCATCGCGAGACACATGCTGCAGCCGGCTTCGCGCCATTGGAAACCGGCTTCATCGAAAACCTTGTCGAGCCCTTCGTCGATGGCTTGGCGGGCGACTTCCTGTGAGCCGGGCACGGCAAGGGCGCGCACGCCGTCGGCGACTTTTTTGCCTTTGACGAACTTCGCCGCCTCGCGCAGGTCGGATAAGCGACCGTTGGTGCAGGAGCCGATGAAGACGACATTGACGGGTGTGCCGGCGATGGGTTGGCCTTCCTCGAAACTCATGTACTCGTAGGCCTCGCGCACGACGAGTTGGTCGGCCTCGGCAAAGGAATCGACCGCGGGCAGTTCCTGCGCCACGCCGACGGATTGCGCGGGCGTGATGCCCCACGTGACGAAAGGCTCGATGTCTTCGCCGCGAATTTCAACGATGTCGTCGTACTCAGCATCAGCATCGCTGGCGAGGCTTTGCCAATCAGCCACGGCGCGATCCCACGCCTCGCCCTCGGGGCAGTAGTCGCGGCCTTGAAGATAATCGAAGGTGGTTTGGTCGGGGTTCACATAACCGCAACGCGCGCCGCCCTCGATGGACATGTTGCAAACGGTCATGCGCTCTTCCATCGTCATGCGGTCGATGACCTCACCGCCGAATTCGTACGCGAAGCCCACACCACCATTCACGCCGAGGCGGTTGATATAAGCGAGCGCGACATCCTTCGCGTAAACCCCGGGCTTGAGTTGACCGGTGAAATTGATGCGGCGCACCTTGAGCTTGGCCATCGCGAGCGTTTGCGTGGCCAGCACATCGGCCACCTGGCTGGTGCCGATGCCGAAGGCCAGCGTGCCAAAGGCGCCATGCGTGGAGGTGTGTGAGTCGCCGCAGGCAATGGTCATGCCCGGCTGCGTCAGCCCGCGCTCGGGGCCGACGACGTGCACCACGCCCTGCTCGCCTTTTTCCGGTGAGAAAAAATTGATGCCATGATCGGCGGTATTTTGCTCAATGTGCTGGAGCATCTCCTCAGCCAGCAGATCCTGCAACGGCCGCTGGCGCCCGGCGCCGGTGGTGGGGATGATGTGGTCCACCGTGGCAAAGGTGCGCTCGGGGAACGGCACGGAAAGATCCTGTTCGCGAATCATCGCAAACGCCTGCGGCGAGGTGACCTCGTGGATCAGATGCAGCCCGATGAAAAGCTGATACTGCCCCGAAGGCAACTGCCCCACACAATGCCGGTCAAAAACCTTATGGTATAAACTGTGTCCCATGTGGTGAGCCGGAGAGCCTAGCAGAGAATGGGGGAATGGTTCAAGGCCCGTTGGTGTGGGATGCTTCCAGTTACAAGATGTTCGAAGTTGGTTGGGTGAAGCCGAATCATTTTGACACTGTCATAAAGGGCTGGCATGATCTGTGGCTCTTTCCACGAACAAAATCATGGCTGAACTATCAGGAAATTTATTGGTCGCCCAATCCGGCGGACCCACGGCGGTGATCAATGCGAGCGTTGCGGGCGTCATCCAGGAGGCGGGCCGGCACGAGTGCATCGAGGAGATTTACGGCGGGCTGAACGGCATTTACGGAATTCTGCGTGAGGACATCATCGATATTGGCGAGGAGAACACCAAGGCGATCCAGCGGCTGAAGCACACCCCCGCGGCCGCGTTGGGTACATGCCGTTACAAGATTGATTTCAAGAACAAGCCGGAACAGGCCGCGGCGGACATTCAGCGTGTGCTGGATGTTTTCCAGGCTCACAACATCCGTTACTTCTTTTACGCCGGCGGCAACGATTCGCAGGACACGGCGCACAAGATTCATCTTGCCGCCCAAGAGCGCAACTATGACCTGCGCGTGATTGGCGTGCCCAAGACCATTGACAACGACCTGCCGCACACTGACCACACCCCGGGCTATGGCAGCGTGGTGCGCTACAACGCCACCACGGTCATGGAGGTGGGCTGTGACGTGGGCAGCATGGCGACCGACGATGGTGCCTGCTGCATCATCGAGGTCATGGGCAGGGCTGCCGGCTGGATTGCCGCTGGCACGGTGCTGGCCAAGCGCGCCGCGAATGATCCCCCCCACATCATTCTGTTGCCGGAGGTGCCCTTTGATCAGGCGGCGTTCCTTAGCCGGGTCCGCCACGTCATTGGCGCGCTGAAATATTGCGTCGTGGTCGTGGGCGAGGGGTTGAAGGATGCCCAAGGTGAGGAGATCGGCGCGGACAAGACCAATCTGGATGCCTTTGGCCATCCCGTGCTTTCGGGCGCGGCCGATCGGCTGGCGGAAATCGTGAAGGCCGAACTGGACCTGAAAACCCGCACGGTAAAGCTCGGCTATGCTCAGCGCGCCGCCGCCCATGCCGCCAGCGAGACGGATGTGGAGGAGGCTACCGAGTGCGGTGAGGCCGCCGTGCGCGCGGCCGTCAGCGGCGAGAGTGGGTTCATGGTCAAGATCGTCCGCGTGGGCGAAGATCCCTACCGCTGGAACACCGGCCTGCAGCCCTTGGGCGACATTGCCAACCAGGAACGCCTCATCCCACGTGACTGGATCGAGGAAGACGGATTTCTGCCCAACGAGAAATTCATCCGTTACGTCAAGCCCCTCATCCAAGGCGAACTGCACCTGCCCAAGCTCGATGGCCTGCCGGATTTCGCGCGCTTGAACAAGGTGGCCGTGGAAAAAATCCTGCCCCCTTACGGCATGATTCCTACGCCCGTGGCCCAGTCCGAGGCTGAAACTCAAGCTGCTCCGGCACAGGAATCCAGTGCTCCCATGGCGTAAGTTAAAATTGCCCGAGGGCAGTGTCTACGCCGCGCTCAATTTTGCTTCTCTCTGGAAGGTTTGGTTCAAAGAAACACGCAACAGTAAAAACCAGTAACCCGCGCGGAACCGTGCAAATCTTCGGGTGAAAGGGTGAAGACTAGTATACCCGAGCCGCTAGGATGTGTTGGTTGTAAACCGTGAAGGTGACGGTGGTGTAGGTTTTTCTGGCAGCGGGATTGTAAATCGTCAGATTGCTGTAGGTCCAAGTTGAGTTTTGCCACGAGTGGCTGTCGGGGTATCCAAAATCAGTCAAAACTGTTTGGGCACTGAGTCCGATATAATTCAGGTCAATCCGGTTAAATTGGCCCACAAACGCGGTCCAAGCTTGTTGTCGTCCAGGAGGAACATTCTGGTTGGAAGCTACATTGGGTTGTGGCAGCCGTTGTTGCCCCTCAACCTGAAAGGCGAGCCCAACCCAAGCTATGGCCATGATAAGGGTTAGGTTTGTCCAAAAAGACCGGTTTTTGTGTTCAATTGTCTTCATGGCCAAAAAGTTGAATTTACCTTCACCTATACATCCCAGATCTGGAGGATTTTCTTACAAAAAAATTACGAAAGATTTCCGGATCATTTGAACTCGCTCAAGCGGAACCACGCCGGTTGTTCCGGTTGGGTTTCAGTCAGGGAGGTTGCCGAGGTTTTGCCGGCTATTTCCGCAGGGCGGCGAGGAATCCGGGGGTGGTGCCGGCGAGGTCTTGGGCGCGTTGGGCGGCGAGGATGGCGCCATAGTTGCGGATGTCTTGAGCCATCATGTCGAGGCGGGTTTTCAGGTGGTCGCTGGTCACTTGGCCGTCGGTGATGTCTTCTTTTTCATGGAAGGAGACGGCGTAGGGGAGGGTCCAAGCGTAGCATTGCCGTGCGGCGGTGCGGATTTGATCGTGGGCGGTAAGGCCTTTCTCGTGGCTGGCCACGATGGGCGCGAAGAGTTTGCCGGTGAATTCCTTCCAGAAATGGTCGAGGAAATTCTTGAGGGCCCCGCTCATGCCGCCGTGGTAGTCAGGGGTGCCAAGGAGAAAAACATCGGCGCGGAGGACGCGTTCCTTGAGCACGGCGTAGTAGTCGGCGGTGAAGGTGGTGTCGGTGTTGACGAGAGGCAGGGTTTCGTTGGCGAGGTCGAGGGGATCAATGGTACAGCCGTGTTGTTCCAGAAGCTTTGTGGTGTGCCGGATAGCGGCGCGGGTGACGGATTTTTGGTGGAGGCTGCCGGTGACGGCGAGGACGTACGGGGCATCGTTGGTCATGGGTGGGACGGTAGATTGCAGGGTGGCGGTTGGCAATGGTGGATGCCTGCCGCGGGCGGGTTGTTAGGGGGTGAGGTGTTGGGTGAGAAAGGTGATAGGATCCTGTGCGGGCGGCGGGCCGTTGCGGTAGTGGAGGGTACATTGGTTGCCGGCGTCGTGAATGCGTTGGCGGAGCTTGATGCCGAAGAGGGGGTGGTGGACCCAGATAGTGGGCAGGGTGAAACGGTTGACGGAACGGTTGCGGCCGGTGTGGGCGAGGTAGACAGGGGGATCGCCGGGACTGACGTGGGTGTAAGGAGAGACTTGGCGGGCGAGATCGACGACGCGGGGATCGTGAAGTTCCTCCAGTGACTTGATCTCGAAGCAGCGGCGGGTGCTGGGAAATTCACGCAGGTGGGGAACCTGAAACCAGCCGTAGACTTCCGGGGCAACGAGGTGGGTGGGGGCATCGCTGACAGCGGCACAGGTGATACGGGTGGATTGGCGGGCGATGGGATCGGGGCTGTCGGGGTCGGCGAGGTCGTTATGAAAGGCGAGCCAAAGGGACATGAGGCCGCCGGCGGAATAGCCGCCGCAGGCGATGCGGTTGGGGTCGATGTTGAAATCAGCGGCGTGGTGGCGGATGTGTTGAAGGGCGCGGGCACCATCATGGAGAGGTTGGGGCAGAGGACCGGATTCGACGAGGCGGTAGTTGCAGGAGATGACCGAGATGCCCTGGTTGAGAATGGAACGAAGAACGCTGGGGCGCAGTTCCCATTTGTTGCCGAAGCCGAAGCCGCCACCGTGAAAGTACAGGAACAGGGGGCGCGGCCCTTCACCTTGGGCCTGCCAGAAATCGAACCGGTGGCGCTCATGGTCGCCGTAGGAGACATCGGCGCGGGTGGGCGCGGGGTCGGTGGGGGCTCCTTGGGCGGCGTTGCCGAGGTAGGAAAAAATGGCGTTCTTGTGGGGTTGCCAAGGGGTGGGGCCGGTGGCGCATCCGGCGAGAGAGGCGAGGGCGATAAGGGCGGGGATCAACGGGAATTTCATGCGTGGAAAGGGTTTATGATTTTCCCGGGTCGGGCAAGTGTTGAAAGGGGTGGTGGCCTCGGGATAGGTTCTGGGCATGAGTGTTTTGGCAAGGTTGCAGACGTTTTTGGGCGGTGAGGCGGAAGGGGAAGAGCCGCGGGAATTGCCGGAGGCGGACCTGAATCTGGCGTGTGCGGCTTTGTTAGTGGAGGTGGCGCGCGCGGATTATGCGGATGATGAGCGAGAGAGAGAGGCCACGACCAAGGCGATCCGGGAGGTGCTGGAAGTGGAGGCAGGGTTGGTGGAGGAGTTGATGGCGGCGGCGGAGACGGAGGTGACGGAGGGCACTTCGATGTTTCCGCACACGCAGTTGATCAACGCCAATTGCTCGCGCGGGCAGAAGTATGAAATTTTAAAGGCGATGTGGCGAGTGGCGTTTGCAGACGGCAACCTGGACAAGTATGAGGAGCACCTGATTCGCCGGGTGGCGGGGTTGATCCATGTGGATCACTCGGATTTCATACACGCGAAGATCGAGGCGCGGGATGGGTCAAGTTGAGCTGGGTGACTCCAAAAGAGAGGCGGTTTTGTAGTAGCTGCGGAGAGGGGTGAGGATTATGATTTGGTGATGGATGCCCGTTACGAGGAATTGGTCACGCGAGGACTGTACCAGTTCGATAAAGAGGCATTGTTTGAGTTGGGGGAGATGTGTCGGGATGGGGTGCGGGTGGAGAAGGACTTGTCGGCGGCAGAGGAGTGGTTTGAGAAGGCACGCATGCTGGGGCATGCCGATGCGGAGAAAGTGCTGGCGGAACTGAGAGGAGAACCGCCGGCTGAGCTGGAAGAGCCTGATGCGATTCCCGAGAAACCGCCTGAGGTAAAGGAGGTCCCCGAGGAAGCGGTGGTGGAGGAGATTCTCGAGGAAGAACCAGAGATCAGGCTTTCGGAGGAGGAGTTTCATTTTATTCGCTTTGACTCAACGGATGCGGATGAAGTGCGCTCTTTGATCGAGTCCAAAAAAGCGGATGTGAATGCGCAGGACTCAAAGGGGTCCCTGTTGCACTACGTCTCCAGCGCCAAGGTGGCGGAGGTGTTGGTTGACATGGGGACGGATGTGAATGCGCGGAATGAAGATGGGAAGGTGCCGCTGCATTGTTGTATGAATGAAGATGTGGCGATCGTTCTGATTGTCAGTGGTGCGCATGTGAATGCAAGGGATGAGGAGGGAGCCACACCGCTGCACGATTGTCGGGAGGGGAAGCAGGCCAAAGTTTTGGTTGAGGAAGGGGCGGCCTTGGATCCACACGACGTGAATGGGGAAACCGCGTTGATGAAGGCTGCCGTAAATGGGCGCCTTGAGGTGGCGAAAATCCTGATTGATCGCGGGGCCAACTTGGGGGCGAAGAACAAAGATGGGATGACGGCGTTGGATTTCGCGGAGAAAAATGAGCGGACGAGCGACACAAATTATCAGGAGCAATCCCGGAATTGCGAAAAGATAGCAGTGTATATTAGGGATCGGCTCAAAGAAAAAGGGAAGGCTGAGGAAAAATCCTCGAAAGGCGTGAAAACGTGTCCGAATGGGCATGGGCCGTTGAAGGCATGGGAGGGGCGGCTGCGTTGCTGGACGTGCGGATATGTAAATGACGGAGTCTTAACAAAAGCTGTTTGGGCACGCGGAGCTAAGGGCGAGAGTGATGCTCATCAGGCAAGCCATTGCCCCAGTGGGCATGGTCGAATGATTGCGTGGTACGGGACATACCGGTGCACAACTTGCGGGCATGTGGCGGGTGACAAGATGGATCCAACGCGCGACAAGTTGCCGAAGGAAAATAACCAGGGAATAGGTAGTGACAGTCTGGGATGTGTGTGGTGGGGCTTGGTGATATTTTTTATCCTGTGGGGTTCGTGTGGAGGTTAACCGAATATGCGGGAGGCGAAAGAGTTGCGATATGATTCTGGTGCTGGGGCGAGAATTTGAAAGGGTGATTGGGCTTGCTTTTGACGGGCTTCGGGGGAGACAAGGAGTCGCGTGATGGATGGGCGTCGACAGGATGTATTTGAAGGTGGGGCGATGGCGGAGGAATTGCCGGGGGGGCGTTTGGCGGGGAAGGTTTCCGTGCGGGGTGGGGTGGTGCATTTCAGTGGTGACGGGGTGGAGGTTTCGCTGCCTATCTCGGGGATTGAGGTGGAGCGGGGCGGGGCAGCCAATCGGTTGGTTTTCTTTAAACACTCCAGCCGGCAGGGCTGGGCGATGTTCACGGCGGATGGGGCGGTGCTGAAGCATCCGGACTTGGCGCGAGATCCACGAGTGGCGGAGATGCTGGGCGGTATTCGGCGACGTCGGATGCTGGCGGCGACGGGGCTGGCGTTGTTGTTCCTGGTGCCGTTGCTGGCGTTGGCGGGGTTGTTTGTTGCGCGCGGCTGGATTGTGGGAAAAGTGGCGGAGCAGGTGCCGGTGTCCTGGGAGGAGCAGCTGGGAGAGACGGTGTTCAAGCGAATTGGGAAGGGCAAGGTGGTGGAGAATGCGGAGATGCGGGCTGATTTTGACAAGATTGCCAAGCGGCTGGTGGAGGGGATTGGGAGTTCGCGTTATGAGTTCAAGTTTCACATTGTGCAGGAAGACTCATTGAATGCGTTTGCGTTGCCGGGGGGGACAATGGCGATCCATACGGGGTTGCTGCTGGCGGCGGATTCGGCGGAGGAAGTGGCGGGGGTGATGGCGCATGAACTGGCGCATGTGACAGAGCAGCACAGTGTGCGGAACATGATTGAGGCGGCGGGTCTGTACGCATTGGTGACGGCGTTGTTTGGGGACGCGACGGGGCTGCTGGCGGTGGTGGCGAACAATGCGCCGATGTTGTTGCGGATGAAGTTTTCACGGGACCACGAGCGGGAGGCGGACGCGGTGGGGTTCGAGTATTTGATGAGGGCGAGGATTGATCCGCGAGGGATGGAGGCGTTTTTCAGAAAGATGGAGGAGGAACAGGAAAAGATGGGAGCGGGCGCGATCCCGGACATCCTGAGTACGCATCCGGCGACGGCGGAGCGGATTGAGAAAATGCAGCATTTGAACGCGGGCGTTGAGGGTAGTGATTTTGAGCCAATTGACTTGAACTATTCGGCGTTCAAGGAAAAGCTGCGGGCGGCCCTGAAGGAACGGCGTTGATTTAAAACCATGCAGACGAAAATTGAGGGTGGACCGGCCTTTGCCTATCTCCACGTGGACTTGAACCCAGGAGAGACGGTGGTGGCGGAGAGTGATGCGATGAGCAGCATGGCGGCGGATCTGGACATGGACGCGAAGTTCAACGGCGGGTTTTTTAGCGGGTTGTTCAAGAAGTTCTTTGGCGGGGAGTCTCTGTTTGTGAACCACTTCACCAACCGCGCTTCCGGCGAGCGTCGGGTAACGCTGGTGCAGGCCACGCCGGGCAACCTGCGCGAGGTGCAGTTGAGCGGCCAGACGATCTGCCTGCAGCCGGGGGCATACGTGGCCAGCACGCCGGGGCTTGAACTCAAGGCGCGCTGGGCGGGTTTCAAGTCGTGGTTCGCGGGAGAGGGTTTGTTCAAGCTGGCGGTGACGGGCTCAGGCACTCTGTGGTACGGGGCCTATGGAGAGCTGCTGGAGAAGGAGGTCAGCGGGGAGTACATCGTGGACACGGCTCATTTGGTGGCCTACGACCCACAGTTGACGCTGAACATCCAGTTGGCGGGCGGTATTTTCAGCAGCTTGTTCGGCGGGGAAGGGTTTGTGACGCGGATTGAGGGGACGGGGAAAATCATCGTGCAGACGCGCAGCTTGTCGGGCTTGGCCGGCTGGTTGAACCCGAGGTTATTTTAAGGTTTAAAATGGATATTGCCATCAACCACGGACCGGGCAATGCGGCGGCGACCATTCGTCTGCAGCCGGGGGAAAGCTGCACGGCGGAGAGCGGCGCGATGATTGCGATGAGCGGCGGGCTGCAGGTGGAGACGACCACCCACAAGCGTGGCTCGGGGGGGATGATGAAGGCGCTCAAGCGGATGCTGACGGGCGAGTCGTTTTTCCTGAATCATTTTACCGCGTCGCATCAGGTGGGCGAGGTGATGTTGGGCACCCAGTTGGCGGGAGACATGATGCAGTATGACCTGCAGCCGGGGATGAATCTGGTGGTGCAGTCTGGCGCCTACGTGGCGAATCATCCACAGGTGGAGCTGGACATGAGCTGGCAGGGCTTTGGCAAGGCGTTGTTCTCGGGTGAATCGATGTTCTGGATTCACTGCAGCGGGCAGGGGCCGATTGTGCTGGCGTCGTTTGGCGCGATTTATCCCATTCAGGTCAACGGCGAATACATTGTGGACACGGGGCACATTGTGGCGTTCGAGGAAACGCTGCAGTTTGAGATCACCAAGGCGGGCAAGAGTTGGATTTCCTCCATGCTGGGCGGGGAGGGGCTGGTCTGCAAATTCAAGGGGCAGGGCACGGTCTGGTGCCAGAGCCATAATGCGGACTCTTTTGGTACCATGCTGGGGCCGTTGTTGCGGCCGCGCAAATAGCGAGGAATTTCATGGAGATCACCATCAACCGTGACGGCGAAAACTACGGGCCTTTTCCGGAGGAGAAAGTGCGCCAGTTGGTAGCCGAGGGGCAGCTCAGCACGGACGACAACCTGGCGTTTGTGGAAGGCATGACTGAGTGGAAGCCGCTAGGCGAGGTGTTGGCCAGTTCAGCAACGCCCGCGGTGTCCCCGGGCATTGTCCAGGGCAGTGGCAAGCGCGAGCATGAGTATGCCATCGAGGGCCGGCCGGACTTTGCTTACGTCACCGTGCAAGTGCCCGCGGAACAAACACTCAAGGTCGAGGCCAGTTCCATGGCCACCATGTCCACCAACATGGAGATGAAGACCAAGCTGAAGGGCGGCTTTTCCCGATTTCTCACAGGGGAGAGTCTCTTCATCAACGAGTTCAGTGCGCGCGGTGGCCCGGGCGAAATCGGCATTGCTCCCGGCGCGCCGGGTGACTTGGTGCATTACTTCGTGGATAGCCGCGAGGAGATTTTCCTTCAAAGCTCAGCCTTCGTTGCCTCGAGCATGGGGGTGGAGGTGGATTCCAAGTGGCAGGGCTTTAAAGGCTTTTTCAGTGGCGAGAGCTTGTTTCTCATTCGCTGCGCTGGGCAGGGCGACTTGTGGTTTAACACGTACGGTGCCATCATGGAGATTGACGTCAACGGGGACTACGTGGTGGACACCGGCCACATCGTTGCCTTCACCAGTGGCCTACAGTATGAGGTGACTTCGTTTGGGGGATTAAAGAGCCTGTTCTTTTCCGGCGAAGGTTTGGTCTGCCGCTTCAGTGGGCACGGCCGGCTTTGGGTCCAGACGCGCCAACTTCCCTCTTTTGCCTGGTGGGTTCACCCCTACCGACCGGTGGAAAGAAGCAACTAGCGGCGCCTACCTGAAAATGCCCGCCAGCCCGTTGAAGAAATCATTGATCTGGCCGATCAGGAATCCTGTCGCGGCGCCCACCGCGGAAACGGCGCCCAGAAAAATGAGGTGATAGATCAGCAGGACCGTGGAGAGGGTCAGTGCGGCAATGGCCAACTCTCGTCCGATGAGTCTGCCTTCGCTTCGGTTGATTTGCCACATCGCCACCGTGGCCAGAATGAGACCCAAAATGCCTGGGATCAGCAGGATGCCAAACGCGCTGAGAACCAGCGCCACGATGGCCATGACGCTAATTTGAGGCTGAGGTGGTTGTTCCACGGGGGCCGCCGGCGTGCCGTTGTCGGGCTGTGTGGCTGCGGCGGTTTCAGTGGATTTCTTTTTCACCGGCTTGCGTGATTGTTGCATGGTCATAGGTCAACAGGCCGCTCATCCTATGCCATGAATGGCCTCCAAAAACCAGCTTTTTCTGTGAAGCCCGGCGCCGTTGCGGTTACTTCGCACGGTTCTTTTCCAGCCAGCGAATGATATCCTCCGCCTCCTCGCCGCCGTAGCCATCCAGCCGGGTTCGCTCCTTGCCCGTGGCGTCCAGCAACAGGAGAACAGGAAAGCCGTTTACGTTAAATTGTTTTGCCAGGGCGGCATTGGCTTCCGCCTGTTTCTTGGGCAGGGGATTTCGCCGGGGGAAATCCACGAGCACCAGCTCGAGGTTTTCGTCCGCATAGTCCACGAAAGGCTTGGTGCTTAGGACGCGCCGGTGCAGTGCTTGGCAGGGAGGGCACCAATCGGAGCCCGTGAAATCTAGCAGCACGCCACGGTTGTTTTCAGCCGCCGCTTTGAGCGCATCATCAAGGTTTACGCCCCAGTCACCCTCGGCGTGTTCCACGGTGGGCAGACAGGCGAGCAACAAGGCCAATGGGGCCAACGCAATCCATCGCATGTGGGAAGGCTGGTCTGCCGTGGCAATGATGTCAATGACCCGGCTTGCGGCGGCGTCGGCAACGTGTTACACGAATGTTTTGCTGGCCGGGCATGCAGGTTCACTTGGATAGAGGGGGGCAACGATACGGCCCCTATTCGGTGGAGGAGATCAACACCTACCTTGAAGGCGGCCAGGTGTTGGCCACCGACTTGGCGTGGTATGACGGCGCGCCTGACTGGATGCCCCTCACTCAGGTGCCCGGCGTCAAGAATGGCGGTGCACCTCCGCCCCCTTCGCCTCCGCCTCCCGGGGCACCGGCCGCGGAAGAGAAAAAAGAAGAAGCCGCTCCCGCGGTAAACCCCGAGGTGGCCGCGATGGCCGCCAAGATGAACGAGTTGCCGGAGGATTTAAAGGATCGGCAAATCGAGCTGGAGGGGGACACCTGCCTTTACAATGGCTGGGTTTTTTTCCAGAAGAAACCAGCGGCCATTATCCTCGGTGCTGCCGTGGCGTTGCCGCTGGTGTTGATTTGCCTGGCGCTCCTTATCCCGGCTGGACCAATGCTGGGCGGGACGTTTTATTATTTCCTTCAGCGCAAACGCCTTCGGCGTGGCGGCATCTCGCAGATGTTCCATGGATTCAGTGGCCAGTTTGTTTCCCTGATGCTGGGTTTTCTCATCCAGTTTTTTATCCTGCTTTTTTCCGTGGTGCCCGGGATTCTGCTCATCTGGGGCGCGGGCTACAAGTTTGACCCCTACATCATTGGCTCCGATGTGTCCGGATTCTGGGAAGGCGTGACCATGGCGGGGGCGGCCTACTACGAATCGGTGGCGGACTGTGCCGGCTTCGGCGATTTTTGGTTTCGCCTGCAGCAGGCCATTTGGACGACCACCAGCCAGCTGACGGCCTTCATGTCCACGCTCAACACCGTGCCCGGCTGGGGCAAACTGGGCTTTTTCGCGGGGGCGATCCTGGTCGTGGTGGTGCCCTACCAACTGGGCCTCCGCTGGATGTTCGCCTTGCCGATGGCCGCTCACTACAAGATGAGCTTTGGCCGGGCGATGAAATTGAGTTCCGAGCAGGTGCTCAAGGACAAGACGGGCGTTCTCTTCTTTTTTCTGACCAGCATCCTGTTTAATGCGCTTGGACTGGCCCTGATCGTGGTAGGCACCATTCTGACCAAGATTGGAGGCGGTGGCGCTACCGCCGGTGGAATCGCCCTGATTGTGCTGGGCATCGCCGGGTTGATTTTCACTTTTGCCATCACCGGCACGGCTTACGTCGTGGCGTATGAGGAATTCTGCGGGCGCCCGCGGAAGATGGAACAGGTTCCCGAGTGGATTCTTTACATCTGTATTTTCATTGGCACCTCCATCGCGCTGGTATCGGTGTACACGGTTTTCACCGCGATGATGTCCGCCTACAGTTGACGGCCATCAAGGAGGGGGCGGATTGTCGTCCGGGTTCGGCGTCGGGTTGTCGTCGGGATCCGGATCGTCAACACCCGGCTTTTTCAATTCTTCATCCTTCTCGTAGGGCGAATCTTCGTCCGTCACCTTCATGGCCTCGATCTTGGCCTCAATCGCCACTCGCCATGGAGTCCGGGCGATGTTCTCGCGCAGCTTTCCATATGTGGGTGGCTCCATGAATTGCGCGTTTTCCCCTGTCTCCTCATCAAACTTCATGAATCCCGTGCTTTTCTCCTTAGGCAGCCCGTACATGTTCGCCATCTCCAGCTTCACCTTGTTGTAGGCCAAGCCAGTCTCGCTGAACTCCACGCTTTTAAAGCTGCGCTTGGGCGACTTGATGTCCGAGCCGTCCCGCTTGTCGATAGCCTTTTTAAAGCGCGCATCCGTCCACCGGTTCAGCGTCAACGGTTTCGCACCGTCAAATCCCAGTTCCCATAGAATCTTGCCTTGGTGGTAAACCTGCTCCTTGACCAGGCTGGAGCTGCTGTTGAACCACAGCTTGCGTACGTATGCCAACGTGCCATTTTCATCATAGGACTTGATCGTGGATGTTCCCGCCGGGCTGCCTTCCTTGAATTCCGCCTTGTGGACCAGCCGTCCCTTCTCATCCCAGATGAAGGCCGGCCCGTTCAGTTTCCCGTTGATCACGATCAACTCGCAAATCTTGTTCTTGTCGCCATCGTATTCCACGATGCGCCCCGTCAGCTTCGACCCGTTGTCGTCCATGGCGGTGATCCTCACCTCCGTAGGTGGCTCCCGCAGGCCCGTGACCTGATAGTAGCTGCTCGTGGTTTCATCCCAGACCGTGTCATCCTTTCCCTCCTCTTCCACCGGCGAGGTTACCAGGAAGCCGGGCTCAATAAACTTTCCCGGGGGTTCCTCTTCCGCCTCGTCTCCGAGGTCGATCATCATGTAGTAGAAAAAATTGGTCGGCGAATAGGTCGTCGCGTTGTTGGGCGACCCCTCCCACACTACGTCCTCATTGTTGATCTCCTCAAGCCGGGAACCGGAATATTTTCCGCCGCCGAATTTCCAGATGCATATCCCGCCCACGATTGACAACACCAACACCCCTAGGCCGATCCACAACGGCAACAACTTCTGCGCCGTGGACATTTCCTCGGCGTGGGTGGATTGGGCGTCGCCGCTCATGGCGTTACTATATCCCAATCAACCCGCGGTCCGCAATATCCCCAGTGCTTTCCGGTGCGCGCCCGCCCAGGCCAGTTCACCCAAAGCCGTGTCCTTCACCCAGCGGCCTTGGCTATTCGGCCGGTTACCCATCAGATCCGCCTGCCAGACCGTGGCGCGGATGCGGTATCGTGTGATCGAGTGGGTAAACTCCCCCAAGCGGCGGGGTTTGCTCACGACCCCGCCCGCCAGTGCCGCTGCCCAATCCTTTGGTGTACGCGGGTTATCCGTTTCCAACGTGGGAAATTCCCAAAGCCCCGCGTTCACGCTGTTCTGGGGACGCCTGCGTACAAGCCAGCGCCCTCCGTTCTCCAGCAACAACACCCGCCAATGCCGCTTTACTGCTGGCGCGGCCCTGCCTCCCCTCGGATAGTACTCCGGCTGGTTCATCCGCCGTGCTGCGCAGGATCGTTGGAGTGGGCACTCACCGCAATGCGGCCCGCGCGGCGTGCACACCGTTGCTCCCAGTTCCATCAAGGCTTGGTTCAAGTCTCCCGGCGACCTGGTGGCCCGGGCGAATTTGCCCGCCAAATCCCAGAGCTTTTTCGCCATCAACGGTTCACGCGTGTTCCCTTCCAGCGCCAGCAAGCGCGTCAAGACACGAGTGACGTTCCCATCCAGAATCGGTTCCGGCTGTCCAAAGGCGATGCTCAGGATGGCGCCCGCCGTGTAGCGCCCTACGCCCGGCAATGTCCGCAGCGCGGCCATTTCGCCGGGCACCGAGCCATTGTGCTCCTTTAAAACAACGTGTGCCGCCCGCCGCAGGTTGCGCGCTCTGGAATAATATCCCAGTCCGGCCCAAAGTTTTAATACCCGTTCCTCTCTTGAGTGGGCCAAGGCCTTCACGGTCGGCAACGCCCGCATCCAGCGCTTCCAATAGGGAATTACAGTGGCTACCTGCGTTTGTTGCAGCATTACCTCCGAGATCCAGATTGCGTAGGGATCACTCGTTCGCCGCCACGGCAAGTCTCGCGCACAGGCACCATACCAATCGAGCAACCGCTGCGCCAAACGGCGAACTCTGCGCCCATCCATCACCCACGCAACCTCCGTGGCCTACCGTCCAATGTCAAAACTCATTTGCGGACACGATTTTAATTCGACAACTAGGTCGTTTCCCGGAACCGTGTCCGCATGTCCGACGCAGGCAATTCGGAGCTCCCCGGGCTGCATGTCACCATCGACGATGTCGTGCTGCAGCCCCAGCCCATGGTTCCCGAGGGATCGCCCCATTGCTTTGCCTATTTCATTACCATTCACAACGACAGCAAGGTTCCCGTCACCATCAAGGGCCGCAAGTGGGTGGTCCGCGAATCCAACGGGGAGATCACTGCCGTCGAGGGTGATGGAGTCGTAGGCGAGTTCCCTCATCTCCGTCCCGGCGAGTCGTTCAGTTACAACAGTGCCCATGTCTTTGCCTCCTCCCGCGCTACTGCTGTCGGCAGCTACATCGGCCACGACGATCAAAACCGCACCGTTGTCGTCCCCATTCCCCCCTTCGAAATGGTCGCAAACGACCAGTAGCACGGATATTCCCCAAACCTTGCGGCGCAGGCTGGGACGCCGGCGCCACGGGTGTTGCGGCTGGAAACAAAAAAAGGGTTTAAGTGTCTTTGCATTTCTGCTAGGCTCCGCCGTCTTGAGCCTGGAAGTCATAGAACCCGTCATTCGTCGTTCCGCTGGAAAACCCAAGGGCAAATTGTCCAAGGGCGATTTGCGGCAGGTAGATAACATGGTGCTCACGTCCAAGGGCATCAAGGACATTGCGGCCATTGCGGACTTGCAGGGTCTCACGTCCCTGTCGCTAAACGACAATGATTTGTCCGACCTTAAGCCCCTTGCGGGTTTGTCCAAACTGGAGGTGTTGTTGCTGCAGGGCAACCAGATTTCCAATCTCAAGCCGTTGACGGGGCTAGTGAATTTGACCCAGCTCAATCTCAGCCGCAACCGCGTGACCGCCCTGACCGCCCTGACCGGCATGGAGAAGCTGGAGCGTTTGAACCTCATCAACAACCAGATCTCCAACTTGCGCCCCTTGGCCAAGCTGAAGTCTCTGGAATGGCTGGGGCTGAATTTCAACCAGATCACCAACCTTAAGCCCCTGCACGGCCTAAAAAACCTGCACACCCTGCTCCTCACCGGCAATCCAGACTTGGATGATGATGAGGTGGAGGAACTTGAGGAAATCCTCCCGAACTGCCAGATCGAGTATTAGGGGTATTCTTTCCCCAGTCGTGTTGCCGGTTGTTCGCTTTCGCAGTAAGAATTTCTGTTCACAGGGAGGGTGTCTTGCCGCATAACGAGACGGATGGGTGAGCGGAAGTTGACATCTTACACGTGTTCCCTAGATGAAACCCAAGGGACGCTCATGGAGGGGATTTTGCGTGAGCGGGGTTATGAGATGGGTGTGCCACCGGCTTATGCGCGGTTTGCGGGGAAGCGGGAGGGGGTGAATGTGGTTCTTTACGAAAGCGGGAAACTGGTGGTGCAGGGGAAGGGGACACGTGAGTTCGTGGAGTTTTTGCTGGAGCCGGAGGTATTGAAGGAGGCGCGGCTGGGTTATGAGGCGGAATTGGAGCCGGAATTAGGGTTGGCGCGGATTGGCGTGGATGAATCGGGGAAAGGGGATTTTTTCGGGCCATTAGTGGTGGCGGGGGTGTACGTGAATGAGAAAGTTTGCCGAGGGTTGGTGGAGGCTGGGGTGCGGGATTCAAAGCGGGTTTCGAGCGATAAACGGATTGGAGCATTGGCGAAGGTGATCCGGGAGGCGGAGGGTTGTGTGTGGTCGGTGGTACCGGTGGGGCCGGAGGCGTACAATCGGCTGCACGGAAAGATGGGGAGCGTAAATCGTTTGTTGGCCTGGGGACATGCGCGGGTGATTGAAAATCTACTGGAACAGGGCCGGGCGATGAATCCCGCGCCGGTTCGGGCGGTGAGTGACCAGTTTGCGTCGACCAAGGCGACGGTGGAGAAGGCACTGCTGGCGAAGGGGCGGGAATTGGAGCTGGTGCAGCGGCACAAGGCGGAGAGTGACTTGGCGGTGGCGGCGGCCTCGATTTTGGCGCGGGACGAGTTCGTGCGGCGGCTGGGGGAGTTGGGAGAGGGGTTGGGGGTTGAATTGCCGCGGGGCGCGGGCAAGCCGGTGGACGTGGTGGCGCGGGATTTAGCGGAGCAGCATGGGGAAGGAAGGCTGGCGGGGGTGGCAAAGATGCATTTTCGGAACGCGCCGCGGGCCTTGGGTCGGCCAGAGCCGGAACGGGTGGAATGGCGGGGGCGCCGTGGGGGTGGATAAGTTTTTGGTTTTTGCCCCAAAAAGGGGTTGACGGAGACGGGCGAACGGGTATTGTCCCCGCCGTCGTTAGGTGAACTTGAGGTTTACCCGAGGCAAAACTCAATATATCCCGAGTCGCTGGCTCTTTCAAAAGGGGGGCTTGTGGCGTTGGGATGTTTTGTCGTTTGGTGGGAATAACCTTGGGATAACCGGCGGCACAGGCAGGAGCCTGATTGGTAATTTGGGCTGCCCATGTAGCTCAGTCGGTAGAGCGC
>DJHS01000092.1:70202-71600 GCA_002433235.1 Verrucomicrobia bacterium UBA6614 | reverse complement strand
GGTCACCGGTTCAAACCCGGTCATGGGCTCCATGCGTTAAAACAACTGAACACTACTTAAAGGACATGGCAAAAGAAGCGTTTGAACGGACTAAACCGCACGTAAACATTGGAACCATCGGTCACGTGGACCACGGCAAGTCAACCTTGGCGGCGGCGATTGTGGATGTGCAGGCCAAAAAGGGCATGGCGACGCCGATTTCCTATGCGGAGATTACCAAAGGCGGCACGGTGCGTGATGATTCCAAGACGGTGACGATTGCGGTGTCCCACGTGGAGTACGAGAGCGAAAAGCGGCACTACGCGCATGTGGATTGCCCAGGTCACGCGGATTACGTGAAGAACATGATCACCGGCGCGGCGCAAATGGACGGCGCGATCTTGGTGGTGGATGCGGACAGCGGTCCCATGCCGCAGACCAACGAGCACGTGCTGCTGGCGCGCCAGGTGGGTGTGCCCTCGATCGTGGTGTTCATGAACAAGACGGATCTCGTGGAGGACGAGGAGATGCTCGATCTGGTGGAGATGGAGATTCGTGAGCTGTTGAACAAGTATGATTTCCCGGGCGACGATACGCCGGTGATTCGCGGCAGCGCGACGGGCGCGATTGCGGAGGACGAGAAGTGGGTTGGCAAGATTGGCGAGTTGCTGCAGTCGTGTGATGACTTTATTCCGGATCCACCGCGCGACGCGGATCAGCCGTTCCTGATGTGCATTGAGGACACGTTCATCATTGAGGGCCGTGGCTTGGTGGCCACGGGCCGCGTGGAGCGGGGTGTGCTCAATAAGATGGACGAGGTGGAGATCGTCGGCATTCAGGAGACGGACAAGACGGTGGCGACGGACATTGAGATGTTCCGCAAGCTGCTGGACAAATGTGAACCGGGCGACAACGTGGGCGTCCTGCTGCGCGGCAAGAAGAAGGGCGAGGTGGAGCGCGGTCAGGTGCTGGCCAAGCCAGGCTCGATTCAACCGCACACGAAATTCAAGGCCGAGGTTTACGTGTTGACGAAGGAGGAGGGCGGGCGCCACACGCCGTTCTTCGCCAACTACCGTCCGCAATTCTACTTCCGTACCAGTGACATCACCGGCTCGGTGACGGCTCTTAAGGAGGGCGCGGAAATGATCATGCCCGGTGACAACACGGAGATCGACGTGACTCTGATCCAGCCGGTGGCGATGGAGGAAGGCCTGACGTTCGCGATTCGTGAAGGCGGCCGGACGATCGGCTCGGGCCGAGTGACCAAGATCGAGGAATAATCGGGCTGCCCCCCGCGACTGGTGCCGGGGACCGCGCCGGTTTGTCGTCTATAACAATATAGGCACGAACGGCTTCCATGAGTACGGCGATAGCTCAATTGGTAGAGCAGCGGTCTCCAAAACCGCAGGTTGGGGGTTC
>DJHS01000092.1:33504-69891 GCA_002433235.1 Verrucomicrobia bacterium UBA6614 | reverse complement strand
CCGCAGGTTGGGGGTTCGATCCCCTCTCGCCGTGCCAGCCGGGTTTCCGGAGGGGTGGCAGAGTGGTCGAATGCGGCGGTCTTGAAAACCGTTATGGCGCAAGCCATCGGGGGTTCGAATCCCTCCCCCTCCGCCATGGCGGGTGCTTGGAGCGGTGGAATGGATTTAATGAAACACGAACGCGTTTAATGGCATTGCAGGATAACAACACCGAGGCAGAGGCGGTACCGCAGGGCGAGCCCGAGGCGCAGGCCACGCCGCCGCCGGCTGAGGCCAAGCCCGCGCCCACGACGGTCAATGCACCGGCCGCCAAAGCGGGTACGGTGCAGCCGGAAGGTGATGCCGCGGAGGAGCAGGGCTCGGGGACGTCCGCCGATGGTGGCGGCACGGGCATGTACATTTTCCTCGGGGTGCTGTTGGCACTGTTCGCGTTCCTGTGGTATCGCGGCCACTTGCAGGCGTTTCGTCGGTACGTGGCGGAGACGCGAGAGCAGTTGCGCAAGTGCACTTGGCCAACGCGGGATGAATTATACCAGCACACCGTCGTGGTGTTGTTGTCGTCGATGCTGATGGGCGTCTTCACGGTGACGTCGGATCAGGTGGCGGCGGGGCTGATTTGGGATTTGCTGCTGGACGTGCCCACGAGCGTGTTCAGCAAGTTGTTTGGCTAAAGGAAAACGGGACATGAGCAGCAGCCAGTGGTTTGTTTTACAGACGCTCTCCGGACAGGAGAAGAAGGTGAAGGACAGCCTCGAGAAGCGCATTCCCGTGGAGGAGATGGGCGAGTTCATCAACGAGGTGCTGGTGCCGGAGGAGAAGGTGGTTGAGGTGCGCAACGGCAAAAAGAGCGTGACGCCCCGCAAGCTTTTCCCGGGCTACGTGTTTGTGAACATGGTGCTGTACGATGAGGAGAAGCGGATCATCGAAAAGCCGTGGTACTTCATCCGCAACACGCAGGGCATCACGAAGTTTGTGGGGGGCGACCATCCGCAGCCGACGCCGCAGCGGGAGATTGATGACATCAAGTCGCGCATCGACGAGAGCGAGGACACGGAGCGGCCGCGCGTGGAGTTTGAGCTGAACGAGACAGTGAAGATCAACGATGGACCGTTCCTGAACTACAACGGCGTGGTCGAGGAGATCGACACGGATCGCGGCAAACTGAAGGTGACTATTAACATCTTTGGACGGAACACGCCGGTGGAACTGGAGTTCTGGCAGGTGGAGAAAACCTAAACATAAAACAGGATTTAAAGACATGGCGGAAAAGGAAGTTGTAGGCGAGATCAAGCTACAGGTGGACGCGGGACAGGCGACGCCGGCGCCGCCGGTGGGCCCCGCGCTGGGCCAGCATGGCGTAAACATCGGCGAGTTCGTGAACCAGTTCAACGCGCGTACCAAGGACCAGATTGGTCTGAAGCTGCCGGTGGTGATCTCGGTGTACAAGGATCACTCCTTCAGCTTTGTCATCAAGAGCCCGCCGGCGGCCGTGCTGCTCAAGAAAGCTGCGGGCATTGCCAGTGGCAGCGGTGAGCCGAACAAGGAAAAGGTGGGCCGCGTGACTCGCGCCCAAGTGGTGGAGATCGCCAAGACCAAGATGGAAGATTTGAATGCTCGGACCGAGGAGGCGGCCTGCCGCATCATCGAGGGCTCCGCGCGGAGCATGGGCATTGAGGTGAGGTAACAACCAACCGGCGGGAGGGCTTGAAATACCCGTTAAAACCGCGAACAAAAAATGGCTAAACCAGGAAAACGATACAAGCAGGCCTTGGAAAAGGTGAATGGCGATGAGCCGCGCGCATTGGCGGATGCGGTGGCCCTATTGGCAGCGCAACCCAAGGCGAAATTTCGCGAGTCGGTGGACCTTAGCTTCTGTCTCGGAGTGGACCCACGGCACTCGGACCAGATGGTGCGAGGCACGGTGGATCTTCCTCATGGCTCCGGCAAGACCCAGAAGATCGTGGTTTTCTGCCAAGACGGCCCGGCGGCGGATGCCGCGCGCGAGGCTGGTGCGGATGAAGTGGGGTTGGACGACCTCATCAAGCGCGTGTCCGGGGGCTGGACGGATTTTGACGTGGCGATCGCGACTCCGGAGGCGATGGCCGAGGTGCGTAAGTTGGGCCGCATCCTGGGACCGCGCAACCTGATGCCGACGCCGAAGAACGGCCGCGTAACCGATGACGTGGCCGCGGCGGTGGGTGCCGCGCAGGGCGGCCGTGTGGAGTTCAAGGTGGACAAGACCTCCAATCTACATGTGCTGGTGGGCAAGGCGGATTTCCCCGCGGAACATTTGGAGGGCAACGCCAAGGCGGCGATTGACGCGGTGCAAAAGGCGCGACCCTCAAGCGCGAAAGGCGCGTATATCAAGAGCTGCACGATCTCGACCACGATGGGGCCGGGCGTGCGGGTGAACGTGAAGGAAGTTTAAAAGGGATCCTGGACATGCGCGAAGAGAAAAAGTTTCTAACCAGTGAGTATGTGGCCCGGCTGAATGCATCGCCGTACTTCATCGTGGCGGACTACACGGGCATGACGGTGGCGGAGTTCAACGAGCTGCGCAACCGGTTGATGGAGGCGGGTGCGGAGGTGCACGTGGTAAAGAATACCATCTTCAAGATCGCGTGCACGGAGGCAGGCATCGCCGAGTTGAACGGCGCGTTGGCGGGCCAGTTGGCGGTGGTGACTGGCGAGACGGAGATGGCCGGCGCGGCGAAGGTGGTGAAGAATTTTGCTCGTGAGTTTGAGCGGCCGGAGGTGCGATTCGGTTACCTGGGCGAGGAGCGCCTGGAGGCGGATGACGTGAAACGGCTGGCGGACCTGCCGTCGCTGGACGTGCTGCGGGCACAGTTGTGCGGTGTTATCCAGGCACCGGCAACGCAACTGGCGCGGCTGATCCAGACGCCGGCGAGCATGGTGGCTCGGGCGCTGCAGGCGCGCGTGGACAAGGAACAGGGCTGAGGAATTTGAATGAATCTTGCCGGGCCCCGGTGGGCGCGGCGATTGACAACAATAAGGTAAATCGTCGATGGGCTGGCTGGCCCGTTGAAATTCCCCGCGGCTGCGGGGGGCGACGAGACCGGAAAGGAAAGACAAGACAATGGCAGATCTGGAAAAGATCGTGGAAGACCTGAGCAGCCTGACCGTGATGGAAGCGGCTGATCTGGTGAAGCAACTGGAAGAGAAGTGGGACGTGAGTGCGGCGGCGCCGGCAGCGGTGGCCGTGGCGGGTCCTGCGGCGGGCGGCGACGATGGCGGCGCGGAGGAGAAGACCTCCTTTGACGTAGTGCTGACCGGGTTGGCCGACGCGAGCAAGAAGATTTCCGTCATCAAGGCGATCCGCGGCGTGAAAGCCGGCTTGGGCCTGAAGGAGGCCAAGGAACTGGTTGAGGGCGCGCCGCAGGCGGTGCTCGAGGGCGCCAGCAAGGATGACGCCGAGAAGGCGCAGAAGGACCTCGAAGAGGCCGGCGCCACGGTGGAATTGAAGTAACTGGATTTCCGGCGGACGGCTGTGCCCGTCCGCCGGGCCGGGGACACAACCGCGTCCTGGACGCGGCCTTTTAAGGGAACGGGAGTCGGCCTTGCCCGTGTAAAGAGGAGGCCGGGTGCACGCAGCGCCGCGCCGTGAGGCGGGGACGAATGGGAAAGACATGGCAACCAAGCAGATCGATCGCAAGTACTTCGGTAAAATTGAGGAGGTCATCGAGCCGCCGAACCTGATTGAGATTCAAGTCGCGTCGTACCGCGATTTTCTCCAGATCGGCGTGGACCTCGGGAAACGCAAGAATTCCGGCTTGGAGGCGGTGTTTCGGGAGGTTTTCCCCATCGAGAGCTACGATGGGACGATCCATCTGGACTACGACCATTACGAGCTGAACGAGCCAAAGAAGACTTGGCTGGAGGCATTGCGTGAGGGCGAGACCTACGGGGCGGCGCTTTACGTGACCTTTAATTTAAAGGAAGCCCGGGGAGTTAAGCAGGAGAAGGTGTTCATGGGCGAAATGCCGCTGATGACGCCCTCGGGCAGCTTCGTGATCAATGGCGCGGAGCGGGTGGTGGTCAGCCAGTTGCACCGTTCGCCGGGCCTAGCGTTTGAGGCTTCCACGCATCCGAATGGCAAGACGCTGCACTCGTTTCGCATTATCCCGGATCGCGGTTCGTGGTTTGAGACGCAATTCGACACGAATGATCTGCTGTATGTTTATCTGGACCGCAAGAAGCGTCGGCGCAAGTTTCTCATTACCACCTTCTTTCGTGCACTGTGTTTCCTGACGGATGACGGCGCGAAGGGAACGGACGGCGAGATCTTGGAGATGTTCTATGACATTCAGGAACTCAAGCTGAAGGCGGCGGAGAAGATTGACAACCTGCAGGATTACGTGTTGATCGAGGACGCGGTGGATGAGGCCAAGAACCTCATCGTCGCGCGCGCGTTTGAGCCGCTTTCCAAGGCGGTCCTCAAGCAGGTGGCCTCGGTGGGCATGGAAACGATCCGCGTAGTGGACACCTCGGTGGACGAGGGGATCGTGATCAAGTGCATGAAGAAGGATCCGACGCACAACGAGGAGGATGCGTTGAAGGAGATTTACGGGCGGTTGCGCCCCGGCGACCCGCCCACGGCGGCGAACGCGCGTGCGCTGCTCAAGCGCCTGTTCTTTGATCCCAAGCGTTATGATCTGGGCCGCGTGGGCCGGTACAAGATCGAACAGAAGCTTGGAGTGAAGGATCCGGATGAAAGCCGGGTGTTGACCCGTCAGGACTTGGCGGAGGCGACGCGTTACCTGTTGAAACTGAAGATGGGCGAAGGCGTCTTGGACGACATCGACCACTTGGGTAGTCGGCGTGTCCGGACGGTGGGCGAGTTGATTGCCAATCAGTGCCGCGTGGGCTTGGCCCGCACGGAGCGACTGGTCAAGGAGCGCATGACTTTGTTCGATCAAGAGAGCGACACGATGACGCCGGCCAAGCTGGTGAATCCCAAGGCACTCTCGGCGGTGATCCGCGACTTTTTCGGGCGCAGCCAGCTCAGCCAGTTCATGGACCAGATCAATCCGCTGGCGGAGACGACGCACAAGCGGCGCCTGTCCGCACTGGGCCCGGGCGGTCTTTCCCGCGAGCGCGCGGGCTTTGAGGTGCGCGACGTGCATCCCAGCCACTACGGCCGCATTTGCCCGGTGGAAACGCCGGAAGGCCCGAACATCGGCCTGATCGCGAGCTTGGCGACATTTGCTCGCGTGAACGAATTTGGCTTCATCGAGAGTCCCTATCGGAAGGTGGTGAAGGGCAAGCTGTCCGGTGAATTGGAATACCTGACGGCTGACCGCGAGGAACTGTTTACCATCGCACAGGCCAACGCGCCTTTCGATAACAATGGCAAGTTTTTAAACGAATACGTCACCTGCCGGCGCAAAGGCGAATTCATAGATGTGGTGCCAACGGACGTGGACTACATGGACGTGAGCCCCAAGCAGTTGGTCAGTGTGGCGGCGGGCCTAATCCCGTTCCTGGAGCACGATGACGCGAACCGCGCGTTGATGGGTTCGAATATGCAGCGTCAGGCCGTGCCATTGTTGATCACGGAAGCGCCGTTTGTGGCCACGGGCATGGAGGGCCGCGTGGCGCGCGACTCGCGTGCGGTGATCATTTCCGAGGTGGCCGGCAAGGTGGCCTCGGTGGGTGGTGGTCGAGTGATCATCACCAAGGACGGCGGTCTGCCTGAGGGCAAGCGTAAGTTTAAGCACGATCCCGAGAGCGGCATGTGGGTGTACGACCTGCGCAAGTTCATGCGTTCCAACACCGCCACCTGCATCAACCAGAAGCCGCTGGTCCAGAAGGGCCAGTCGGTCAAGAAGGGGCAGGTGATTGCCGATGGTCCGGCGACGGAGTTTGGCGAGCTGGCGCTGGGGCGTAACGTGCTCTGCGCGTTCATGCCTTGGAACGGCTACAACTTTGAGGACGCGATCATGATCAGTGAGCGCGTGGTGAAGGATGACGTTTACACTTCCATTCACATTGATGAATTCGAGGTGGGCGCGCGCGACACCAAGCTGGGCCCCGAAGAGATCACACGTGACATCCCGAATGTCGGCGAGGAGGCGCTGGCGGATCTTGGGGCGGACGGGGTCATCCGCGTTGGCGCGGAGGTGAAGCCCGGGGACGTGCTTGTGGGCAAGATCACGCCGAAAAGCGAGACGGAGCTGGCGCCGGAAGAGCGCCTGCTGCGCGCCATCTTTGGCGAGAAGGCCGCGGACGTAAAGGATACCTCGCTCAAGGTGCCCAGTGGCACTTACGGCATCGTGATGGACGTAAAGGTTTCGTCCAAGCACGAGAAGGGTGCCAGCAAGGCCGCGATCAAGAAGGGCGAGAAATCCCTGCAGGACGATCACAAGAAGAAGATGGTCGACCTACAGGAGCAATTGACCGAGGCACTTTCGAATATCCTGCTGGGTGAGAAGATTCCGCTGGATGTGGTGAACAGCGAGACGGGCGAGATCATCATCCCCGCCAACCGCAAGATTACCAAGACGCTGCTGCGAAAGCTGGCGAGTGTCTATGACCGCATCGAGATTGATCCCTCGCCGATCCGCAACAAGATCAACGAGATTCTCGGCGCCTTCAACAAGCGCTTTGAGGAGTTGAAGATGCAGCAGGACGACGAGAAAAGCCGCGTCGAGCAGGGCGTGGAGGTGGATCCCGGCGTCGTCAAGCAGGTGAAGGTTTACATCGCCAGTAAGCGCAAGCTTTCCGTGGGCGACAAGATGGCTGGCCGGCACGGCAACAAGGGCGTTGTGGCCCGCATTGTGCCGGAAGAGGACATGCCGTATCTCAAGGACGGCACGCCGGTGGACATTGTGCTTAATCCACTGGGCGTCCCCAGCCGCATGAACGTGGGTCAGGTTCTGGAGACTCACTTGGGCTGGGCGGCCAAGGTGCTGGGCATGAACTTTGCCACGCCGGTCTTTGACGGCATCCCCGAGGTGGACATTCGCGATTACCTCAAGCAGGCCGGTGACCAGTTGAAGGGCGACGTGGGCTTCAACCTCGTGGGCGAGAACGGCAAGGCGCGCCTCTACGACGGCACGACCGGCGAGCCGTTCGATCAGGAGGTTGTGGTGGGCTACATCTACATCATGAAACTTGCCCACCTCGTGGCAGACAAGATCCACGCCCGCGCGGTGGGCCCCTACAGTCTCGTCACCCAGCAGCCGCTGGGCGGCAAGGCGCAGTACGGCGGCCAGCGTTTCGGCGAGATGGAGGTCTGGGCCATGGAAGCCTACGGCGCGGCGTACACGCTACAGGAGCTGCTGACCGTCAAGTCCGACGACGTGGCGGGCCGCACGCGTATCTACGAGAGCATCGTCAAGGGCGACAACTCGCTGGATGCCTCCGTGCCGGAATCGTTCAACGTACTGGTGAAGGAGATGGAGTCCCTCGGCATGGAGGTGAAGGTGGGCTACACCAACCCCGTGGAGGACACTCAGGAAGCCGACGACACGCTCGCGGCCCTGGCCAGCTAACCGAAATCTTTTAAAGTATTTAAAAACTATGAGCAACAGAACTTCCGCACGCGAACTGCTGGGCTTGGAGAAGGTCAACTTTGTTGACTACGTGGGCATCAGTGTCGCTTCGCCGGAATCCATCCGGCGTTGGTCCAAGGGTGAGGTCAAGAACCCCGAGACCATCAACTACCGCACATTCAAGCCGGAGAAAGGCGGCCTCTTCTGCGAGCGCATCTTTGGCCCGGTCAAGGACTGGGAATGTTCGTGCGGCAAGTACAAGCGCATCAAGTACAAGGGTGTGGTGTGTGACCGCTGCGGTGTCGAGGTGACGCTGGCCCGTGTGCGCCGCGAGCGCATGGGTCACATTGAACTGGCGGTGGCGGCTTCGCACATCTGGTTCTTCAAGTGCATGCCCTCGCGCATTGGCCTGATGCTGGACATGACGGGGCGGCATCTGGAGCGCGTGATTTATTACGAGGATTACTTGGTCATCGACCCCAAGGATACGCCGCTGGAGCGCAACCAGTTGTTGACCGAGGCGGAGTTCCTAGAGGCGGAGGAGACCTACGGCTTTGACGCGTTCACCGCCAAAATGGGCGCGGGCGCGGTGCGCGAGGCGCTGGAGTTGATCGACTTGGAGGCCGGCGTGGAGGAGCTGCAGGAAGCGATGACACAGACGCGCAGCAAGCAGATCCGCAAGAAACTCGCCAAGCGCATCAAGCTGTTTAACGGCTTTATCGAGTCCGGCGCGCGACCGGAATGGATGATCCTGACCGTGTTGCCGGTCATACCGCCGGATCTTCGCCCGTTGGTGCCGCTGGAAGGCGGCCGCTTTGCGACCTCGGATTTGAACGACCTGTACCGACGCGTGATCAACCGCAACAATCGATTGAAGAACCTGATGCAGTTGAAGACCCCGGAGGTCATCATCCGCAACGAGATGCGCATGCTCCAAGAGGCGGTGGATGCGTTGTTCGACAACGGTCGCCATGGCCGTGGCGTGACCGGTGCGGGCAATCGCGCGCTCAAGTCATTGTCGGACATGCTCAAGGGCAAGGGCGGCCGGTTCCGTCAGAATCTGCTTGGCAAGCGCGTGGATTACTCTGGTCGCTCGGTGATTGTCATTGGCCCGGAACTGAAACTCAACCAGTGTGGTCTGCCCAAGAAAATGGCGCTCGTGTTGTTTGAGCCGTTCATCATTCGCCGTCTGAAGGAACTGGGCTATGTGCACACCGTGCGCTCGGCCAAGAAGCTGATCGAGCGGCAGACCACCGAGGTGTGGGATGTGCTGGAAGACGTGACCAAGGGCCACCCCGTGATGCTCAACCGTGCACCCACGCTGCACCGCCTCTCGGTGCAGGCGTTTGAGCCGGTGCTCATCGAGGGTGAGGCCATTCGCGTACACCCGTTGGTTTGCACGGCCTACAACGCGGACTTTGATGGCGACCAAATGGCTGTCCACGTTCCATTGTCGGTTGAGGCGCAGATGGAGACGCGCCTGTTGATGATGGCGCCCCTGAACATTTTCAGCCCCTCCAGCGGCAGGCCGATTATGACGCCGACTCAGGACATTACGCTGGGCTGCTATTATCTTACGGCCGATCCTCGCGAAGTTCCAGGCAAGCCGAAAAAGAAGAAGGAAGAGCGTTTGCCGTTGTTCGGCAGCAAGGACGAAGTCTTCTTTGCCCTAGACGATGGGGCGATTACCACCCACGCGCGGATTCGTTTGGCCAATCCCTGCCGCGGCAAGGAGACTGTTTACGGCGATAGTGAGGCCAAGGTGATCGAAACCACGGCGGGTCGTGTGGTGTTCAGCGAGATTTGGCCGGAAGAGTTGGGCTTCGCTAATTTTGCCGTGGGGAAGAAACAACTCGGCGATTTGATCTGGAATTGCTACACGCAAGCCGGCCAAGAGAGGACGGTGGGAACTCTGGACAAGCTCAAGGAGTTGGGCTTCCGCGAAGCGACGCGTGCGGGTGTGTCGATTGGCATCGATGACATGATTATCCCGAAGGAGAAGAACCAGGAGATCAAGGCCGCACAGAAGGAAATCGAGGATGTTGAGAAGCAGTACCGCAAGGGTGTGATCACGCCGGGTGAGCGTTACAACAAAATCATCGACATCTGGACGCATGCAACTGACAAGATTTCCAATGTGATGCTGCGCACTCTGGAGGACAACCAAGGTAAGGATGAATACAACCCCGTCGCGCTCATGGTGGACTCCGGTGCACGCGGCAACCGCCAGCAGGTGCGCCAGCTCGCGGGTGTTCGCGGCCTGATGGCCAAGCCTTCCGGTGACATCATCGAGAAACCCATCCTCTCAAACTTCCGCGAGGGGTTGACCGTTCTGGAATATTTCATCAGCACGCACGGCGCGCGTAAGGGGTTGGCGGATACGGCGCTCAAGACCGCGGATTCTGGCTACATGACGCGCAAGCTTGTGGACGTGGCGCAGGATGCCATAATTCGCGAGGCGGACTGCGGCACCACCAACGGAATCTGGCTGGAGGCCATTTTCGAGGGTGAGGAGGAAGTCGTGAAGCTCGGCGACCGGTTGGTGGGACGTACGGCCTGCGAGAGCATTCAAAACCCCATCAGCCCGGACGAGTACCTCATCCGATCCAACAAGGAAATCGACGAAGACGCCGCGGATCGCATCGAGGATGCTAACATTGACCGAGTGAAAGTCCGTTCGGTGTTGACCTGCGACACCAAGCACGGCGTTTGCATGTCCTGTTATGGCCGCAATCTTGCCACCGGCGGCAATGTGCAGCCCGGAGACGCGGTGGGCATCATCGCCGCGCAATCGATCGGCGAGCCTGGCACACAGTTGACCATGCGCACCTTCCACATTGGTGGCACGGCGTCGTCGGTGTTTAAGCAGCCGCAAATCAAGTCCAAGCAGGGTGGCACGGTGAGGTACAACGAGCTGCGTTGTGTGGAGCTGGAGGACGGCAGCAACATTGTGTTGAACAAGAATGGTTCCGTGACCGTGCTGGACGCCAAGGGACACGAGGTTGAGGATTACGACGTGCCCATCGGCGCGGTGATCACCGTGCCCAACGGCGGCAAGGTGAAGAAGGATGTAACCTTCATCCAGTGGGATCCGTACAATGTGCCCGTGCTGTCCGAGAAGGGCGGCAAGATCAGATTCCACGACATCATCGAGGGCGTGACCATGGAACAGGAGGTCGACCCCACGACCGGTCAGGATTCAATGGTCATCATCGATCACAAGGAGGATCTGCATCCGCAGATCATCATCGCTGACACCAAAGGCAAGGTCGTGGCGAATTATCCCATTCCGTCGGGCGCGCACATCCAAGTGGATGAAGGCGACCGCATTGAGGCGGGCACGCTTCTGGCCAAGACGCCACGCAAGACCTCCAAAACCAAGGATATCACCGGCGGTCTGCCGCGGGTGGCCGAATTGTTCGAGGCGCGCCGTCCGAAGGACGCGGCGGAGATCGCGCGTATAGATGGCGCCGTTGACTTTGGACCCACTGTCCGTGGCAAGCGGTCGATCATCGTTCGTGATGACGCCGGTGAGGAAGAGGAGCATCTCATCCCCATCGGCCGCCACGTGATCGTCTTCAAGGGCGATTTGGTGAAGAAGGGCCAGCAACTTACTGAGGGGCCGGTCGTGCCGCACGACATCCTCGAGGTGTGTGGTGTGCAGGCGCTGCAGGAGCATCTGGTCAACGAGGTGCAGGAGGTTTATCGCCTGCAGGGTGTGACCATCAACGACAAGCACATCGAGATGATTGTGCGCCAGATGCTGCGCAAGGTACGCGTTACCGAGCCGGGCGACACCACTTTCCTCTGGAGCGAACAGGTCGACAAGCTGGCGTTCGAGGAGGAAAACCAGCGCGTCGAGGAGATGGGCGGCCAGCCCGCGGAGGCGGTGCCCGTGTTGCTGGGTATTACCAAGGCGAGCATCGAAACCGAGAGCTTCCTGTCCGCGGCGTCCTTTCAGGACACCACGCGAGTGCTTACCGAGGCGGCCACCTTGGGCAAGCGCGACTACCTGCGCGGCTTCAAGGAGAACGTAATCATGGGCCACATTATCCCGGCAGGCACGGGTTATTCCTCGCACCGGGATGTGGGACTCAAGCCGCTGGTGGAACCGGAGCCGTTTGAGGAAGACGAGAGCAGTCTGGTCTTCGAGGGCGAGCCAATTGCCAGCTGATGAGGTTCCAGAATAGCCCGTGAAAAAACTTCACGGGAAACACAAATACTTGTTGCAACGGGATTAACCTTTGGTATTATCCCGCCCCCCGCGACCCCGACAGGGCAGGCGGATTGTGGTTTTAAACAATGCCGACAATCAATCAACTGGTTCGTTTTGGGCGCAAGCGCCAAGTGGAAAAGTCCACCTCGCGTGCGCTGCAGGGTTGTCCCTTTCGGCAGGGGGTCTGCCTGCAGGTATACACCCGCACGCCCAAGAAGCCGAACTCGGCCATGCGCAAGGTGGCCAAGGTTCGCCTGACCAACGGCCAGGAGATCATTGCCTACATCCCGGACGAGGGGCATAGCCTGCAGGAGCACTCAATTGTGCTGGTACGTGGTGGCCGCGTGAAGGATTTGCCGGGCGTGCGCTATCACATCGTGCGTGGCAACCGCGACGCCACGGGCGTGGAAAAGCGGCGGGTGAGCCGGAGCAAGTACGGCGTCAAGCGTCCCAAGGACGCGAAAAAGAAGAAGTAGAATTTTAGGTTAGTTAGAAAATCAAATGTCACGACGGCGCAGAGCAGTAAAACGGCACATTCGGCCCGACGCCCGCTATAGCAGCGAGCTGGTGGGTTGTCTCGTGAATACTGTGATGCGCTGTGGCAAGCGCAGCACGGCGCAGCGGATCATTTATGCCGCCTTTGACCAGATGTCCGAGCAGCAGTCCGGAGCGACGCCGCTTGAAATTCTGGAGCGTGCCGTGGAGAACGCCAAGCCACGCTTGGAGGTGAAGAGCCGCCGCGTGGGTGGTGCAACCTATCAGGTTCCCTTGGAGGTTTCCGGTGCGCGGCAGCGCGCGCTGGCTCTGCGCTGGATGGTGAACTTTGCGCAATCGCGCAAAAGCACCCCGATGCCCAAGGCCTTGGCGGCCGAGATTCTCGACGCCTACCAGGGTGAGGGCAACGCCATTCGCCGTCGTGATGAAACCCACCGGATGGCTCAGGCCAACAAGGCCTTCGCCCATTTCCGTTGGTAGGAATCCGATCCAGATTCGCCCCATTGCACGTTGCTTGGGGCGTTTTTGGTGCGGGGAAGGTTTGTATTTGCAAGAGAAGAAGATGGAGACGGTTTTGGAGACAGACAAGGCAGTGGTGAACGCGCCGGAGCGCGCGTACACGCTGGAGCGCACCCGCAACATCGGGATTGCCGCGCATATTGACGCCGGCAAGACGACGACGACGGAGCGTATCCTCTTTTACACCGGCCTCACCCACCGGATCGGCAACGTGGATGATGGAAACACGGTGACGGACTGGATGGATCAGGAACGCGAGCGTGGGATCACCATTACCTCCGCGGCCATTTCCTGTTACTGGAAGCAGGCTGAGGACGGCGTAGTGAAGAATTTTTCAGGAGTCGACCACGCCATCAATATCATCGATACCCCCGGACATGTGGATTTCACCGCCGAGGTGGAACGTTCGTTGCGCGTGTTGGATGGGGCGGTGGCGGTTTTTTGTGGGGTGGCGGGTGTGCAGCCGCAGTCCGAGACGGTTTGGCGGCAGGCCACCAAGTACAACGTGCCGCGCATTGCTTTCGTTAACAAGATGGATCGCACCGGGGCGGATTTCAACAATGTGGTGCATGAGCTGCGCGACAAGCTCAATGCCTACGCCTACCCGGTGGGCATTCCGATTGGCAAGGAGGACACGCTGGCGGGCATGGTTGACGTGATCAGCCAGAAGGCGTTTGTTCATGACCCCGCCGACGAGACGGGGACGAAACTTTTGATCGAGGAGATTCCTGAGGAACTCGCCGAGGATGCGCAGCTTGCGCTGACGGAGTTGATCGAGGCTGTGGCCAACAAGGACGACGCAATTGCCGAACTGGTGATTGAGGAGAAGCCCGTTCCTCCCGCGCAGCTCAAGCAGGCTATTCGCCGACTGACGATCGCCAATGAATTCGTGCCCGTGCTGGGTGGCTCGGCGTTCAAGAAACGCGGCGTCCAGCCTCTGGTCGATGCGGTGGTGGATTATCTGCCTTCCCCGGTGGACGTGCCCGATGCCGAGGGCGTGAGCGAGGATAACGAGGACGAGGCGGTGACCGTGCCCACGGGCGATGAAGGCCTATTCACGGGGCTGGCCTTCAAACTTTGGACCGACCCTTTCGTCGGCAAGCTGGTCTTTTTCCGCAACTATCGCGGCACCATTCGCAAGGGCGACACCCTTTACAATCCGCGCACCCGGAAGCGCACCCGCGTGAACCGCCTGATGCGCATGTCGGCCGACAAGCGCGAGGAGGTTGACGTAATTTACTCCGGTGAGATTGCGGCGCTTATCGGGCTGAAGAATATTTCTACCGGCGACACGCTTTGCAACGAGAAGGCCGGTGTCCTACTTGAGCCGCCGACCTTTCCTGAGCCGGTCATCGCCATGGCCGTGGAGCCCAAGACCACGGCGGATCGTGACAAGCTTACCGGGAGCCTGCACAGTCTCGCCGAGGAAGACCCTACCTTCCGCACCCATACCGACGAGGAGACAGGCCAGTTGATCATTTCCGGAATGGGCGAGCTGCACTTGGAAATCATCCGCGACCGTTTGCTGCGGGAGTTTTCCGTGCAGGCCAACTGCGGCGCGCCGCAGATTGCCTATCGCGAGGCCATCAAGGCCGAGGCGGAGGGCGAGGGCAAATTCATCAAGCAATCCGGCGGTCGCGGCCAGTACGGCCATGCTGTCGTCCGCATCCTGCCGCGTGAGCGGGGTGAGGGTGTGGAGGTTGTGAATAAAATTGTTGGCGGCGTGATTCCCAAGGAATATATTCCCGCCGTCTCCAATGGCATCGAGGAAGCGATTCAGGGCGGCGTCATCGCCGGCTATGAGTTGATTGACGTCGCCGTCGAGATTTTTGACGGCAGCTTCCACGAGGTGGACTCCAACGAGCTGGCCTTCAAGATGGCCGGCATTTTCGCGTTGCGCGAGGCGGCCCGCAAGGCCAAGCCGTTCCTGCTGGAACCGGTGATGGCGGTGGAGGTTACCACGCCTGACCAGTATCAGGGCGACATCATTGGCGACCTGAATCGGCGGCGCGGACGGGTGGAGGGCATTGAGACCCGGCCTTCGGGCACGGTGATTACCGCCGAGGTGCCGCTGGCGGAGATGTTTGGTTATGCCACCTCGGTGCGCTCGCTTTCCAGCGGCCGCGCCGCGTACTCGATGGAGCCAAAGTCCTTTGCGGCCGTGCCGCAAAACGTGGCGGAGGATTTGCTCGAGCAGAGTGGCGGCGCGAAAAAGAGATAGAAAGAACCATGGCTCAGGCAACGCAACAACGCATTCGCATCCGGCTGAAGGCATTTGACTTTCGGGTGCTCGACCGTTCGGCGGTGGACATTGTGGACACCGTGAAGCGCACCGGTAGTGTGGCGCGCGGCCCCATCCCGCTGCCGACCCGCCGCGAGCGCTACACCATGACCCGCTCGCCACATGTGGACAAAAAGAGCCAAGAGACCTTTGAACAACGGACGCACAAGCGTCTGATCGACATTCTGAAACCCACGGCCAACACCGTGGACGAACTGAAAAAGCTGAACCTGCCCGCAGGCGTGGACATCAAGCTGACCTTGACCTGATTATTTAAAGCACCATGTTGGGATTGATTGGCAAAAAACTGGGGCAGACCCGCGTGTATGATGACACGGGCGCGGTGGTTTGCGTGACTGTCGTCGATGCCGGCCCCAACCGGGTGGTGCAGTGCAAAACCGAGGAGACCGACGGCTACAGCGCCGTGCAGTTGGGATACGGCGACAAGAAGGAAAATCGCGTAACCAAGCCGCTGGTGGGCCATTTCAAGAAGCACGAGGTGGCACCGGTGTATAAACTGAAGGAATTCCGGGATTTTCCGTTGGAGGTGAAGGCGGGCGATGAGATAGGCGCGACGGTGTTTGAGCCGGGCGACCACGTGGACGCGGTGGGCTTGACCAAGGGTCGTGGTTTTCAGGGTGTGGTTAAGCGCTGGAATTTTGGTGGCGGCCCACGTTCGCATGGCCAGAAGGGCTGGTTTCGCCGGCCCGGCGCCGTGGCGGCCGGTTCCACTCCCGGCTGGGTGGACAAGGGCAAGAAACTGCCCGGCCAAATGGGCCAGAAATCGCGCACGGTGCAGAGTCTCCGCGTGGTGCAGGTGCGAGAGGAGGACAACCTGCTTCTCATTGAGGGAGCCATTCCTGGTGCGAAGGGCGATTATGTCATTATCCGCGAGGCGGTGAAAAAGCCGAAGGCGGCAAAGAAATAACGGGAGAATTTAATGAACCTGACGGTCAAGGCAAAGGACGGATCAGACGCGGGCTCGCACGAGGTCGGGTTTGACGTCATTGAAAACGCCAAGGGCACACAGGCCGTGCACGAGGTGGTGACGGCCTATCGCGCCGCGCAGCGCAGTGGCACGGCCAAGGTCAAGAACCGCAGCGAGGTGCGGGGCACGGGCAAGAAGCCCTGGCGCCAAAAGGGCACGGGCCGCGCGCGCGTGGGTTCGCGCCGCAACCCGGTATGGCGTGGCGGCGGCGTGGCGCATGGACCGGTTCCACGTGATTACTCCAAGAAGATCAACAGCAAGACCCGCAAGTTGGCGCTGCGCAAGGCGTTGGGCGAACGGATCAAGGATGGCGATGTGATCGTGGTGGACGACCTTGTGTTGGAGTCCAAGAGGACCAAGGATTTCGTGAAGCTCATGGCTTCATTGGAGGTGGATTCGGGCGCGTCGATCCTTTTAGTGGACAGGGCGAACAATGAAAATCTGCGCTTGGGCTCGCGCAATGTTCCCGGCGTGGACACGGAGACCGGCGAGACGCTGAACACCTATCAAGTTTTGCGCTACGACAAGCTGATCTTTGGCAAGGACGCCTTTGAAGAAGTGGAGAAACGGCTGAAGTAACCATGAGAGCGACCGATATCATCAAGACCATCCGGGTCTCGGAAAAGGCGCTGCAGCTGCGCGACCTCTATGAGGCCAAACGCTCGGAGGGCATGAAGGAGGACAATGCCCCTCCCGCGCAATACACCTTTGTGGTCGACCGCCGTGCGAACAAGCACCAGATTCGCCAGGCCATTCGCGAGCTTTTTCCCAAGGTCACGGTGGCCCGTGTGAACACCCTCAACCAGCACGGCAAGCCAAAGCGCCAGAACACGCGCCTGCCGGGCTACACGCAGAACTGGAAAAAGGCGATTGTGACCCTCAAGCGGGGTGACACGATTGACGAACTGATTTAACGAGCCATGCCGATCCGTAGCTACAAGCCCACTACGCCGTCGATGCGCTACATTAAGCGCTCGACGTTTGAGGAACTCACCCGCGACGAGAACGGCAAGGTCAAGAAGCCGGAACGGCGCTTGTTGAAGGCCAAGAAACGCAGCGGCGGTCGCAACAGCGACGGGCGCATCACCATGCGGGGCCGTGGTGGTGGCGCCAAGCGCAAACTGCGCAGTGTGGATTTTCGCCGCAACAAACACGGCGTGAGCGCGAAGGTGATTGCCATTGAGTACGATCCCGGTCGGTCCGCCCGCTTGGCGCTGTTGGAATATGCCGACGGAGAGAAGCGGTATATTGTTGCGCCAGTCGGCTTGGAAGTGGGCGGCTCAGTGCAGTGCGGTCCTCAGGCAAATGCCCGCCCGGGCAACTGGTTGCCGCTGTCAAACATTCCCCCCGGTTCGGACATACACAACATTGAGTTGGCACCGGGCAAAGGCGGGCAGATTGCGCGCTCGGCCGGCAACTCGGCTACGTTGATGAGCTGCGATGGCGGCATGGCGCAGGTGAAGCTGCCTTCGGGCGAAATCCGACGTATCAACGAAAAGTGCTACGCGGCCTTCGGTCAGGTGGGCAACACGGACCATGAAAAGCAGGTGCTCGGCAAGGCCGGCAACCGGCGGCATCGCGGACGGCGCCCAATTACCCGCGCGGTAGCTAAGAACCCGCATGACCACCCGATGGGTGGTGGCGAGGCCAAGACCTCCGGTGGTGGACATCCCACCACGCCGTGGGGTAAGCCGACCAAGGGCTTCAAGACCCGCCAACGCAAAAAGTATTCGAACAAGTTTATCCTGGTGCGCCGTGACGGTCGCCCCTTTAAACGGAAGTAAGCCATGGCACGTTCACTCAAGAAAGGCCCGTTCTTCGACGACCACCTGATGAAAAAGGTGGAGAAAATGAGCGCCACCGGAAGCAAGCGGCCGATCAAGACTTGGTCACGCCGGTCAACGATCATTCCCGACTTTGTCGGCTATACTTTCAACGTGCACAACGGGCGGGTGTTCGTGCCGGTGTATGTCTCCGAACAAATGGTGGGCCACAAACTTGGCGAGTTTGCTCCCACTCGGACCTTCAAGGGCCACGGTGCCCACACCAAGAAGGAGACTAAGTAATGGATATCCTCTCGACTACCCGCAACGTGGCCATGTCGCCGAAAAAGGTGCGGCAGGTGACACGCCAGATCGTGGGTCTGCCCGCGCTGGAGGCCAAGAACGCTCTGGACGCCATGCCTCGCAAATCCTCGCACTGGGTGGCGAAGACGCTGCGCAGCGCCATGGCCAATGCCGAGAACAACAATCAAATCAGTCCCGCTAGCCTGCGCGTGAAGGAGGCCTCGGTGGGAGACGCGATGTCGATGAAGCGCTGGATGACCCGCGCCCGCGGCAGCGCGGACACAATCATCAAGCGCCGGTGCCACATCCGCATCGTGCTGACGGACACGGAGAAATAACATGGGCCAAAAGACACATCCGGTTGGGTTGCGTGTGGCGGTTACGAAGGACTGGCAGTCCAAATGGTACGCGGACAAGGGCGAGTTTGCCGGGTTGCTGGACGAGGACCGACGCATTCGTGAGCTGCTCAAAGGCAAACTGGAATCGGCGGCGGTGACGAAGATCCTGATCGAGCGTGCCACGGGGCGCGTGCGCATCCGCATCCTGACGGCGCGGCCGGGCGTGGTGATTGGCCGTCGCGGCGCTGAGATCGACAAGATCAAGGAGGATCTTTCGCGCATGACCGGCAAGGAGGTTTATGTGGATCCGGAGGAAATTCGGCAACCGGAACTGGATGCGCAGTTGGTGGCCGAGAATGTTGCCATGCAACTGGAGCGCCGCATTGCCTTTCGCCGCGCGATGAAGAAGGCGGTGCAAACGACGATGGAATTTGGAGCGGAAGGCATCCGCATCCGCGCGGCCGGCCGCTTGGGTGGTGCGGAACTGGCGCGAGTGGAGCAGTATTTGAAGGGCCGTGTGCCGTTGCACACGCTGCGGGCAAACATCGACTACGGATTCGCCGAGGCGACCACCAAGCAGGGCCAGTTGGGAATCAAGTGTTGGATTTGCCGGGGTGAAAATTCGCCCCAGAAACAGCAGGAAGACATGGTGGTCGAGGGAGGCCGTCCGCGCCCGGCGGCCTGAACAGGATTTAATAGAAAAGGCACAACGAGATGGCTCAGATCCCAGAACGCGTCAAGTACCGCAAAATGCACCGGGGTAGCCGTGCCGGCACGGCGCGCAAGGGGCACACGGTTGCCTTTGGCCAGTTTGGCCTTCAGGCGCTGGACCGGTGCTGGATGACCACGCAGCAAATCGAATCAGCGCGCCAGACGATCACCCGCACCATGAAGCGCCGTGGCAAGTTGTGGATTCGCGTGTTTCCGCAAAAATCTTTCACAAAGAAGCCGCTTGAGGTCCGGATGGGCAAGGGCAAGGCCAACGTGGAGGGCTGGGTGGCTGTGGTGCGGCCGGCCAATGTTTTATTTGAGGTGGACGGTGTGTCGGAAAGTCTCGCGCGTCGTTGCATGCGCTTGGCGGCGGCCAAGCTGCCGATTCCCACGCGCTTTGTGACTCGCCGCAAACTGGGATAATCACGATGAAGATGTCGGAGATCAACGAGTTGACGGAGGTGGAATTGGCCGCGAAGAGCCGAGATCTCCGGGTGGAGCTGTTTAACCTGCGCCTGCAGCAGACCACGGCGCAGCTGGAGAAGCCCCACCGGGTCAAGGAACTGCGCCGGGACGTGGCCCGCTTGGAGACGCGCCTGACCAAGTTGCGCGCGGAGAAAAAATCCGCGGCGGCCGCCTAGGAATTTAACGAGATGAGTGAAGCCAGCGAACAAGCGAAGCACCGCAAGGAACGGCAGGGCACGGTGGTGTCGGACAAGATGACGCAGACGATTGTCGTGCGCGTGGACCGGCGGGTGCGCCATCCGCTATACAAGAAGGTGATCACGCGGTCGCGCAAGCTTTATGCGCATGACGCGGAGAACGCGGCGAAGACGGGCGACGTGGTGAAGATTCGCGAGACGCGTCCCTTGTCGAAGCTGAAGCGTTGGGAATTGGTGGAGGTGGTTCGCGCGGCGGCCACGGCATAGGAGATTTGAACGATGTTGCAACTGCGATCCATTTGTGAAGTGGCCGACAATTCCGGCGCGAAGCGCGCGGCGGTTATTCGTGTGCTGGGCGGCAACAAGTCGTATGGCGAGATTGGCGACATCGTGAAGGCGCACATCAAAGAAGCCGCGCCGGACGGAGCGGTAAAGAAGAGCGAGGTGGTGAACGCCGTGGTGGTGCGCACAAAGAAGGCGATTCGCCGCAGCGACGGCAGCTACCTGCGCTTTGACAACAACGCGGTGGTGATTATCGACGCTGAAAACAACCCGCGGGGCACACGCATTTTTGGCCCGGTGGCCCGTGAACTGCGCGAGAAACGATTCATGAAAATCATCTCCCTGGCGCCGGAGGTTCTGTAGCCATGTCAACAGCAGTCAAGAAGAAGAAGATGGAGTATCGCCGATCGGGTGAGCGTTTTCACGTGAAGAAAGGCGATGATGTGGTGGTGATCAGCGGTTCATCGCGCGGCAAGCGCGGGCGCATCCGCCAGATTTTGCCGGCCAAGCAGCGGGCGATCGTGGAGGGGCTGCAACAGGTCAAGGTGCACAAGAAACGCAGTCAGGATTTGCCCAATGGCGCGATTGTGGAGCAGGACGGCAACATTCATATCTCGAACCTGATGAAAGTTGAGGTTTATGAAAAGAACCACAAGGCGCTCCCCGAGACAGGAGGCGGCCAGGACAAGGAGGAGCAGGCGGAGGCGTAAATGAAATCAAGGCTCTATAGCAAATATCAGGACGAGATCAAGCCGGCGATGCGGGAGGCACGGAGCTACGGCAACGTGCATGAGGTGCCGCGCATTGAGAAGATCGTGGTGAACATGGGCATTGACTCGAATCTGGAGAAGTCGGCGCTGGACGACGCACAGGCGGAGATGACTGCCATCACCGGTCGCAAGCCGGTGGTCAGTAAAAGCCGCAAGAATATCTCGAACTTCAAGCTGCGAAAGGGCATGCCGATTGGCTGTTATGTGACGCTGCGGCGCAACGTGATGTATGAATTCTTGGACCGATTGGTCACGGCCGCGCTGCCCTGCATTCGTGACTTTCGAGGCATCAATCCTAAGGCCTTTGATGGCCGAGGCAATTACTCGCTGGGCATCAGCGACCAGACGATTTTCCCCGAGATTGAGATGGACAAGGTGAAGCGCCAGCAGGGCATGGACATTACCATCGTGACCAGCGCCAACACGGACGATGAGGCGCGCGATTTGCTCGCGCGCTTTGGCATGCCGTTCGCGCGGCGGGACGAGAACTAATTTTTAAGGAACAAAACATGGCCAAGAAATCCTGGATCGCACGCAACAACCGCAAACGCCGCGCGGTGGAAAAGTTCGCCGCCAAGCGCAAGGAACTGAAGGCTGCGGGAGACTACGCCGCCTTGGCGCAGCTGCCACGAGATGCCAGCCCGGTGCGCGTGGTGAATCGCTGCCACCTCACGGGTCGCCGCCACGGCTACTTGCGCAAGTTCGGCCTCAGCCGCCTGGCGTTCAGGGAGGCGGCGTTGAGCGGGATGATCCCGGGAGTCACCAAGGCCAGCTGGTAAAGAGCTACTATGGATCCGATTGCCAACATGCTTACGTGCGTTCGCAACGCCAGTCAGGCACAACTGTCTGAAGTGGCCGTGCCGCACTCGAAGATCAAGGAAAACATCGCCCGCATTCTCAAGCGCGAGGGTTACATCGCCGGATTCGGCGTGGAGGGCGACGCCAAGAAATCGTTGAAGATGGAGCTGAAGTACAGTGGCCGTCGCGGCGTGATTGAGGGCCTCAAGCGGGTAAGCAAGCCTGGCTTGCGGCAGTATGTGGGTGCGGCACAGGTACCGCGTGTGCTTGGTGGGCTGGGTGTGGCCATCCTTTCCACGAGCAAAGGAGTGATGACCGGCCAGGAGGCACGCAAGGAGAATGTGGGCGGCGAAGTGCTGTGCCATGTTTGGTAGGAAGGATTTGAACGATGTCGAAGATTGGCAAACTCCCCATCCCGGTGCCCGACTCGGTGAAGGTAAACCTAACGGGTGACCGAATCTCCGTGGAGGGACCCAAGGGCAAGCTGGATTTGGATCTGCCGCCACACACCAGCGCCGCGCTGGATGAAGAGGCGAAGCAAATCGTGGTCAGCCGCGAAGACGACCAGGCTCGCTCCAAGGCCATGCACGGCTTGTGTCGCAGCCTTATCAACAACAACGTGGTGGGCGTGGCCGAGGGGTACACAAAGAAGCTGGAGATTCACGGCACTGGTTTTAAGGCGGCAGTCAACGGAAACGTGGTGAACATGCACTTGGGCTATTCGCACGAGATTAATCATGAGATTCCGCCGCAGGTGACGGTGAACGTGGAGCGCAACACGCAAATCACTATTGAGGGGCCGGACAAGCAATCGGTTGGGCTGCTGGCCTCCGAATTGCGTGCCTATTACCCAGTGGAACCCTACAAGGGCAAGGGTGTGCGTTACAGCGACGAGGTGGTCATTCGGAAGAAGGGCAAACGCGAGCAGTAGGATGAGAACGCAGATCAAACACCAACGCGAGCGCCGCCGCCGGTGGCGCATTCGCAAGAAACTTAAGGGTACGGCAAGCCGGCCACGCATGAGTGTGCGGTTTACGGGGCGCAACATTTACGTGCAGTTTGTGGACGATGCCGCCGGCCAAACCTTGGCCAGTGCCTCGACTGTCCACAAGGCGCAGGAAGGCCGCGAGAAATTGGCCGCCAACAAGGCTTCCGCCGAGATCGTTGGCAAGGCCGCCGTTGAAGCGGCCAAGGCCAAGGGTATTGAGCAGGTGATCTTTGACCGCAGCGGCGCGCAATATCACGGTAAAGTCGCCGTGCTGGCCGACACCGTGCGTGCGGGCGGGATTAAATTTTAACCAACTAGGAGCAAACGTGGCAGAGGAAACACAGGCACCAGAAGCCGCTCCGGCGGCAGAGCAGAAACCCGCCGAGGCCCCCGCGCCAAAGGCGCCCGAGGGGGGTCCGAGAGTGGCCGGCCGTGGCGGAGGCCGTGACAATAATCGCCGGGGCCCGGGAGGAGGCCGATTTGGCGGGCGTCCGGGAGGCAACAGGGGGCCGCGGCCGCGCCCCAACGACCAGCCGGACGATGGCCTGGTCGAGAAGGTTATTTTTATCAATCGTTCCACCAAGGTGGTCAAGGGCGGTCGTCGATTTGGCTTTAGCGCGCTTGTGGTTGTGGGCGATCAGGAGGGCAAAGTGGGCTTGGGCTTTGGCAAGGCTGGAGAGGTGGTGGAGGCCATTCGCAAGGGCTCTCAGGATGCCCGTGCAGTGCAGGAGGATGTCCGGCTCGTGGATGGAACACTGCCGCATGAGGTGTATTCGGTTTATGATGGCGCGCGTGTGTTGTTGCGCCCCGCTTCGACTGGCACCGGAATCATTGCCGGCAAGACTGTGCGTGCGGTGCTGGAGGCCGCCGGCGTCAAGAATGTGCTGAGCAAGTCGCTCGGCAGCAACAACCCCGCTAACGTGGCCAAAGCCACCCTGCAGGGTTTGCGGCGGCTGCGCCGCGAGAGGGAAGTCAACAAGATTCGCGGCCTGCAGCCGGCTGCCAGTGAGGCTTGATCCAACCATGCGACTGCACGATTTAAAACCCAAGCAAGGCGCGCGTTCCCGCCGCAAGCGTATTGGTCGGGGCCGCGGCAGCGGTCAGGGCAAAACCAGTGGCCGTGGTACCAAGGGCCAACTTTCCCGTGCGGGCAGCAGTGTGCGCCCGGGCTTTGAAGGTGGCCAGATGCCCATTTACCGCCGCCTGCCCAAGCGCGGCTTTAGCAATGCCCGTTTTGCCACCAGCTACCTACCGGTGAACTTAAAATCTCTTGAGGAGCGATTTGAGACTGGCGCCACTGTGGATGAGGCGGCAATTCGCGAGGCGGGCTTGGCCAATGGCCGGAGTGATGGCATCAAGATTCTCGGGGTGGGTAAATTGACCAAGAAACTCACCGTGAAGGCCCATGCCTTCAGTGCTTCTGCCAAGGCGGCCATCGAGGCGGCGGGAGGTTCCTGCGAATTGGTGGGCGTTGCTGTGCCCGAGGAAAAACCCAAAAAGGTGAAAAAGGTCGAGCCGGCCCAGGAAGAGCCCAAGGCCGAGACGGAAACTTCCGCCGAGAACTCCCCCGCGGATGACGCGTCGGCGGAATAGGCGACACGGCGCATGTTCAAGAGTTACTTCGAGACCCTGTCGAACTGCTTCCGGATTCCGGAGCTGCGTTCGCGCATTGTCTTCACGTTGCTCCTGCTTCTGGTCTGCCGGATGATCGCCCTCACGCCCGTGCCGGGCCTGAAGGGATGGGAGCTCTCCGAACACTTCGACAAGCAGCGAGCGGAAGCCGCGCAAAAACAGGCGGCAGGTGAGGGTGGCGGTGCCCAAGGATTACTGGATCTCTACAGCCTTTTCACTGGAGGCGCGCTTGAACGCTGCGCCATTGGCACCTTAGGGATCATGCCCTACATCAGTGCCACGATCATCCTGCAATTGATGACCGCAGTCATCCCCTCCCTGAGCAAACTGGCACGAGAGGAGGGTGGGCGAACGCAAATTATAAAATATGGACGATACCTTACAGTCGTGCTGTGCCTGGGCCAAGGCTACGTGATGTCCATGGGTTGGGAGCATCCCGGGCAGGTTTTTCAGGGATTCAGCGGTGAACTGGTGGAGGATCCGGGCACTTGGTATCGCGTGAGGACGGCGCTCATTCTCACCACGGGCACGGTTCTCCTGATGTGGCTGGGTGAGCAGATCACCGAGCGTGGCGTGGGCAACGGGGTGTCGCTGGTTATCACCGTCGGCATCGTGGCCCGGTTGCCGGAAGCCTTGCAGGCATTGTGGGACATGTTCTTCCCCGGCGCGGGCTGGTTCGATTTTGACGCCATGTCATCTGCCCGCGAGTTATCCAGTTTCAACATGTTCCACGGCATCGTGCTGGTGGCATTGCTGCTGGGGGTAATGGCGGTGGTCATTGCCATGACTCAGGCGCAGCGGAAGATTCCCGTGCAATACGCGCAGCGCGCCAAGGGCGGGAAGATGTATCAAGGCGGCAGTTCCTTCTTGCCGTTGCGTGTAAATTACGCCGGCGTCATGCCGATCATTTTCGCACAGGCCATCCTGATGTTTCCCCAGACGATCTTCCAGTATCTGGCGGGACTGACCGCGGAGGGCACTTTGTTTAACGCCGCCTTTACCACGCTCGCGGCTAATTTGGCATGGGGTTCGTTCTGGTTTCTCCTGTTGGAGGCGACGATGATCATGTTCTTCTCCTATTTCTGGGTGGCCACGCAGTTCAACGAGACACAAATTTCCGATGATTTGAAAAAATACGGGGGTTATATTCCCGGCGTTCGCCCGGGCGCGCCGACGCGCGATTTCCTGCACCACGCCATGAGTCGCATTACGCTGGCGGGTGCGGTGTTCCTAGTGGGCGTTGCCCTGCTGCCAACAATCCTGAACAATCAGTTTAATGTTCCCTTTGCGGTGGGTAGTTTCTTCGGCGGCACCAGCATCCTCATTGCTGTCGGCGTGATGCTGGATACCATGCGGCAACTGGAAAGCCATCTGATGATGCGCCATTACGATGGCTTCCTCCAGAAAGGCAAAATTCGCGGGCGATGAAGTATGATTCCCATCAAGTCACCGGCGGAACAGGAGGCCATGCGCGCGGCTGGACGCATGGCGGGGGAAGTGCTTCAGGAGGCGTGCAATTTTGTCCGGCCGGGGGTGAGCACGAAGGAGATCGACGAGTTTGCCGGCGAATGCATCAAGGCGCGGGGCGTCACGAGTGCATTTCTGGGGTATCGGGGGTATCCGTGCAACATTTGCATTTCGGTGAACGAAGAGATCGTGCACGGCTTGGCCAACGACCGGCGGTTGCAGTTTGGCGACATCGTGAGCTTGGATTGCGGAGTGAAACACGGCGGCTTTATTGGCGACACGGCGCGAACCATCCCGGTGGGCTCGTGCAGCTTGGAGACACAAAAATTGATTGATGTGACCCGTGAAGCTCTGTACGATGGAATTTCCCGCGCGTTGCCCGGAAATCGGGTCAAGGATATCTCTCGCGCCGTGCAAAATCGCGTGGAGGCCAATGGCTTCAGCATCGTGCGGGAATTTGTCGGACACGGCGTGGGACGCGTGGTTCATGAAGAACCTCAAGTTCCCAATTTTGTCAGTAGCGGCGCCTCGCCCAAGCTGCGCGCGGGCATGACTCTGGCTATCGAGCCGATGGTCAATGCGGGCGGTGCGGCCATTCGGCAGTTGCGGGATGGCTGGACGGTTGTAGCCCGTGATGGATTGCCCTCGGCACATCAGGAGCACACCGTGCTGGTGACCGAGGGTGAGCCGGAGATTTTGACATGCCTGGAGCCACGGACGGCGCGGACACCATCGCCGCAGAAGGTGTCGTGACCGAGATCGTGGGTCGTGGCCGGTTTTGGCTGGAGCTGGAAAATGGTCACCGGCTGATGGCCCACCCGACGCGCCGAACGCGGACGGAATTGGAAAGTGTGAAATTGGGTGACCGCCTGCGGGTGCGGGTGTCACCCTTCGACCTGTCGAAGGGCCGGTTGGAATAAGGAAATTTAAGGAACGAAAAATGAAGGTGAGAGCCTCAGTCAAACGGTTGTGCGAACACTGTCGCGTTATCAAGCGCCGCGGCGTGGTTCGCGTCATTTGCAAAAACAAGCGCCACAAGCAACGCCAAGGTTGAGCCATGCCACGCATACTCGGAATTGACATCCCCACCAACAAGCGCATCGATATTGCGCTGCGGTCCATTTACGGAGTCGGCCCGCTGGTTTCCCAGACGGTTCTGGCAGCTGCTGATATTGACCCGGCCATTCGCGCCAAGGATCTGGACGAGGCGCAGCTTTCAAAACTGACCAAGGAACTGCAGGCGGTGGAGATTCGCGGCGAAAAAATGCTGCTGGAAGGTGACCTGCGCCGGATGATTGGCGAGAACCTCAAGCGCCTGAAAAATGCAAAATCGTATCGTGGCCTGCGGCACATGCGCGGCCTTCCCGCGCGCGGTCAGCGCACTCAGACGAACGCCCGCACCCGCAAGGGCCCCAAGAAAACCGTTGGCGTGCAGCGCAACCCGAACGCGAAGAAGGGCATCCATTAATCCTTAACCCACCTGAACATGGCAGACGAGCAACAGGAAAAACACGAGGCCCAAAACGAGCAGACTGAGGCGAAGGCTCCCGAACCCGTCTCGGAAGAGAAACCGGCTGAGGCGAAGACGGAAGAAAAGCCGGTTGATGCCAAGGCGGAGACGAAAGAGAAACCGTCCGGAAAGAAGGCAGAAAAGGCAGAGGACGCCAAGCCAGACGGCGAGAGTGATGACAAGCCGAACGTGGCAGCGCCCACCGCGGCCGAACTGCTGGCCGATGAGCCGGCGGACGTGAAGGTCGTCAAGTCCAAGAAGTCTAGGAATGTATCCATTGGCATCGTCCATATCCTCGCGACTTTCAACAATACCCACGTGACGATTACCGACACGCAGGGCAATCCCGTGAGTTGGTCAACAGCCGGCCGCTGTGGATTCAAAGGCAGCCGCAAGAGCACGGCTTATGCCGCCCAACAGGTGGCCCAGCGGGCCGCCCGTGAAGCCCAGGCGCACGGCCTCCGCGAGGTGGAGGTGCGGGTGAAGGGACCAGGAAGCGGCCGCGAGTCCGCTATTCGCGCTCTCCAGGCCGTTGGCCTTGATGTCACGGTCATCAAGGATGTCACCCCTGTGCCGCACAACGGTTGTCGGCCTGGCAAGCGGCGTCGCGTTTAATTTTATACCCCGAGACACCATGGCACGATACACAGGACCTCGACTTCGCATCAGCCGCCGTATGGGCGAGCCGGTTTTTGGCCCGTCGAAATATCTCGACCGCAAGAACTATGGCCCCGGCGTTCATGGCCCGCGTTCCCGCCGCAAGCGGACCGACTACGGCTTGGCGCTGATGGAGAAACAGAAAATGCGCCACTACTACGGACTGATGGAAAAGCAGTTCCGGGGCGTGTACGAAAAGGCCCTGCGCCGGCGTGGCGTGACGGGTGAAGTCATGTTGCAGATTCTGGAAACGCGCCTCGACAGCGTGGTGTACAACCTTGGGCTCGCCTACACGCGTGCGGCCGCACGGCAAATGGTTGTGCATGGGCACGTGCTGGTGAACGGGTCGCGGGTGAGCACTCCTTCCTACGCTTGCCGCGTGGAGGATGTGGTGGCGATCAAGGATTCCAACAAGTCCCGCCTGTTGGCGACGCGCAACTTGGAGATATCCACCAGTCGCGCCGTGCCGGATTGGTTGACGCTGAACAAGGATGCCATGCGTGGCTCCATCAGTCGTGAGCCCACGCGTGAGGATTTGCAGCCGATCGCCAACGAGCAGACGATCGTGGAGTTTTATTCCCGTTAAACCGTGCGCGCCTCCGGGTGGAGGTGCGTCGCAATTATATGGGCCCCCCGTGAGACGGGAATGACATTGGGGGGCCAGTTTAAAATTGCAACCCAAAGGATAACAGAAGATGCCCATCAGACTGGCACCATTTGAACAGCCCAAGCGGCTCGCGAAGGACGAGAGTACCGCGACGGACACCTATTGCAAATTTACGGCCGAGCCCTTTGAGATCGGTTATGGCCACACCATCGGCAACTCGCTTCGACGTGTGTTGCTGTCCTCGCTGGAGGGGGCGGCCATTACGTCCATCAAGATCGACGGGGCTTTGCACGAGTTTGCCACGGTGGATGGTGTGGTGGAGGACGTGGCGGAGATCATCCTGAATCTCAAGCAGGTCAAGTTTCGCCACAACCGCGACAGCCAGAATCCCCGTGAGCGGCAGGTGCTCATTCTCTCCGCGAACAAGGATGGTGCCGTGACAGCCGCGGATATCGAGTTGAACCAGAACCTTGAGCTGGTTAACCCCAAGCAGCACATCTGCACGCTGGACAAGAAAAAGAAATTCCTCATGGAATTGGAAGTCCAGGTGGGTCGCGGCTTCCTCTCGGGCGACGACAACAAGAAGCCCGGTCAGACCATTGGCACCGTGGCAATTGATTCCATTTTCTCGCCAGTCACTCGTGTCCGGTACGACGTGGGCGACGCGCGCGTGGGCCAGCGAACGGACTACGACAAGCTGGATCTTGAGATTTGGACCGACGGCCGCATCACCCCCGATGACGCACTGACCCAAGCCAGCGGCATTCTTCGCAAGCACCTCGACGTGTTTGTTGATTACGATGAAAACGCCGTGGAGTTTGAGGAGGAGATTCGCCGGAACGACGAGGAAAAGAGCGAGTTGAAGAAACTGCTCGCCATGAGCGTGAATGAGATTGAGCTCTCTGTTCGCGCCGCAAACTGCTTGAACAACGCCAACATCACCACCGTTGGTGAGCTGGCGAGCAAGACCGAGGCAGATATGCTCAAGTATCGCAACTTTGGCAAGAAATCACTCAACGAGATCAAGGACAAACTCGTGGAGATGGGGCTGGGCTTGGGTATGACCTTTGATGATGATGTCATGGCTAGTATCCAGGCCGACGTGGCCGCCGCCAATGCCGCCAATGAGGAAGGCGGCCTGATGGAGGAGGAATCGGCCATCCTGTCCTTCAGGGACGACGACGAGGAATAAACAATGCGACACCGCAAACGCACCGCCAAGCTGGGCCGCACCAGCGAGCATCGCAACAGTATGCTTGCCAACATGGTGTGCAGTTTTATCAAGCAGGCCAGCCAGGGCCGTCAGGGCCGGATCCAGACCACGCTCGCCAAGGCCCGCGCCGCGCGCGTGGTCGCAGAGAAGATGGTCACCCTTGGGAAAAAAGGTCAAGACAGGGTCAAGACCGTCCAGTATCGCCGATTGGCTGCTGCCCGCCTGCGTGCTCCGGCGCGTTCACACTTTGCCGCCCAAGGCAAAACCACGGGCAAATCCCTGCGTGAGGCGTGGCGTGAAAATGAGGATGTGGTGCATATCCTCTTTGACGACATTGCGCCGCGCTACAAGGACCGTCAGGGTGGATACACGCGCATAATCAAGCTTGGCCGGCGCAAGGGCGATGCCGCCGAGATGGCCATTTTGGAATGGGTGGAAGAGGGTGATGGCGTGACCGATCAGTCATCCGCCTCCTCACCAGCGGCCGCGGAAACTGCCGAACCCAAGGCAGAGGAACCCAAGCCGGAAACGGCGGAAACGTCCGTTGAGGAAAGTGAGGCACCGGCCGAAGAAGCCGAGGCGGCTACGGAGGAATCGTCCAAGGACGAGGAGGGAGCCTCCGCGGAAGCCGAATCCGAAGCCAGTAATGGGGATAAGAAGAAAGAAGAATAGTTTTCCTCGTGAACCTTTCGAGACCGGCGCCTCCCAAGGCGCCGGTTTTTTTGTGCGCTTGTTACGCGAGGCCAAAACCGTATCATCCCCGCACAAAGGGCAGGCTGCATGCAAACCATAGATTATCTCGTCCTCTTTATCTACTTCGCCGGCATGGCCGGTATCGGTTTTTGGCTGATGAGTCGGCAAAAGCGACAGGAGGATTTCTTCATGGGTGGCCGTCAGTTCGGCAAGCTCTTCCAAACTTTCGCTGCCTTCGGTGCCGGCACGGGTTCCGCTGATCCCGTCAATACCGCGCGCGGCACGTTTAACAACGGCATGAGCGGCATGTGGGGCGTAATGTACTGGCTCTTTGTCACGCCCATTTACTGGTTCAGTGCCGTTTGGTACCGCCGCATGCGCTGCCTCACGCTGGGTGACTGGTTCGTGGAACGGTACGAGTCCAAAAACATCGGCGTGGCCTATGCGCTTTTCGGCTGCTTTTACTACATGGTTTATGGTGCCATGCTCTTTACTGCCATCGGCAAGGTCGCCGGGCCGTTGATGGGTGATACTCTCTTTGGCGTGGAACTGCAGTATTCACTGCTGCCCCTCATCGCGATCATTGTGATCACCTATGGCCTGCTCGGCGGCATCGCGGCGGCGTATTGGACCGATCTCATCCAGGGACTGGCCATCATCCTGCTTTCGGTTTTGCTCATCCCGTTCGGCCTGAAGGCAGTGGTGGCGGAGCATGGTCAGGAAGGCGATGGATTGATGGATGGTTTCCGCATCATGCACGAGCAGCTTGGTGAAAGCGCCTTCACCATCGTGGGCGGCACCACTGCCAGCGAGTTTCCGTTGTATGCCATCGTCGCGATTGTGGTGATCAACATCATCGGTATTGTCCTCACGCCGCATTTCATCGTGACCGGCGGCGGCACGGCCAAGAGTGAGTGGGATGCCCGTGTGGGACTGGTGACCGGCAATTTCATTAAGCGCTTTTGCACCATTGGCTGGGTAATTACGGCGCTGATCGTACTTACCCTCTATGGCAGTGATGCCAGCCTCACGGCGGACGCAGACAAGGCGTGGGGTTTTGCCACCAAGGAACTGCTCGGGCCGTTGGGTATCGGGCTGGTGGGATTGATGGTCGCTTGTCTGCTGGCTGCGTTGATGAGCAGCGTGGACTGCTACATGCTCGTGTGTTCGGCGCTGGTGGTTCGCAATATCTACGTGCCGTTCGTTAGGCCCGATGCCGGCGAGGCCGAGTGCTTAAGGTTGGCTCGTATCATTGGCGCGATAGTGGTGGGCGGCTCGGTAGTTTTGGCGCTGACTATTTACGACATGTTCGCCAATCTTCAGCTTACATGGATCGTGCCGATGCTATTTGCGGCAGTATTTTGGGTAGGCATGTTCTGGCGCCGTGCAACGACCAGGGCGGCTTGGGTCACCTTCACTTTTTGTCTGCTGTTCTTCTTTGTGCTGCCCATCGCATTACCCAAAATCAGTCCGAGCCTGACGACGAGTGTTTCCCTGACCCAAACCAGTCATGTGATCAAGGCCACCACCACGCGCCAGGCTTCCCCGCTGGATGTCGCGCGGGGCAAAGCGGCTAAGGTGGGGGAGGACATCACCGAGACTAGGCGGCGCGGTGGTGTGGCGTTGTTTTGGACCGGGAGCGTGAAACCGGTGGGCGAGGAGAAACTGATGGAAATTGACCGGCGCAAAATCAAGGGTGGAGAAGAGGTGGTGTATGTTTACGACTGTCCGCTCAAGGGTAGTGGCCGGATGCGTTTGGACATGTTGATCATCGACCAGATGGGCATCGATTTGGCATCCAAGAACAAGGCGGCGATCAAGACGCTGGACCTTCCGTTTGCGACAATCGTACCGTTTTTGGTGATGATCATCGCCAGCCTGCTCACCAAGCCGAACAGTAAGAAGTCGCTGGACAAGCTGTATGCTCGGATGAAAACGCCTGTGGATCCGGATCCGGAAAAAGACGCGGCGGAGCTGGAGAAAAGTTACACCAATCCGGATCGGTTTGATGACACGCGGCTGTTCCCGGGCACGCAGTTGGAGTTTACCCGGTTTACCAAGCAGGATGGTTGGGGATTCCTAACCTGTTTCGCCATCTGTTTTGTGATCATAGGCCTTATTGTGGCCGTGAGCCGCATTGGAGCCCCATAACGCACTTCCCGTATTTTAATTTTTTGACGAGTGCGCAGATTGCAAAATCTATCTACTCCTCTTCCTTCTCCTTCTGAGATTCGGTAACGACCTTTTTTTGCATGTCGCCGGGCATCTCCTCGTAGTGGCTGAACTCCTCGGTGTGAATGCCACGGCCCTCGGTCAATGACCGTAGAGTGGTGGAATAGCGGTAAAGTTCCTTTTGAGGCACGTGTGCCTTTACGATTTGGAACCCGCCGTTGGCGTCCATGCCCTGCAGGCGTCCGCGGCGGCTGCTCAGGTCGCCGGATACCGCCCCAGTGAAGTCGTCCGGGATTTTCACTTCAATGCTGTAAATGGGTTCGAGCAGCGTCGGCTTGGCGGCGTTTACGGCTTCCTTAAAGGCGCCCTTGCCGGCGATCTGGAAGGCTACATCCTTGGAGTCCACCGGGTGCATTTTGCCGTCATAAAAATCCACTTTTAAATCCACCACACGGTAACCCGCAATCACGCCTTCCGTGGCTGCGGCGTTTACTCCCTTCTCAACCGAGGGGACGAAAACACGATCCACATTCATGCCCACTAGGCTGTCGACAAATTCCAGCCCGCTGTCCCGATCCTTCGGCTCTATGCGCATCCAAACCTCGGCAAACTGACCCGCGCCGCCGGACTGTTTCTTGTGGCGGTACTTGCTTTCGCCGGCACCCTTGATCGTCTCGCGGTAAGGCACCTTTGGTTCAAACAATTCAATCTCCACGTTGTAACGCTCCTTGAGCTTGTCCGAGACCACTCGGAGATGCAGCTCACCCATGCCACTGATCACCGTTTGGTGCAGTTCCCCATCCACCCGGTAGACAAACGTTGGATCCTCTTCGTGCAACGCCGCCAGCCCTTGGGCGATCTTGTCCTCGTCCCCCTTGCTTTTGCTGCGGAGCGCTTCATGGATATTTGGCTTGGGGAAATCAATGGGGGGCAACTGTACGGCTGCCTTGGCCGAGCAAAGCGTGTCGCTGGTGTGTGTTTGCTTCAGCTTCACCAGCGCGCCCAAGTCGCCCGCGTTCAGTTTGTCGGCGGTCTCATTTTCCTTGCCGTTGAGTACAAAAATCTGCCCCACGCGTTCGCTGCCATTTTGGGTTGTGTTTTTCAGGTCGCTTCCCGCTGTCAAAGAGCCAGACAACAATTTGAAGAATGAAAGATTTCCGACGTGACGATCCGAGATGGTCTTGAAGATTTGCAGCACTGGCTCTGTCCCATCAATTGCCACCTCGGTATCACTGTCGTCTGCGGCCTTCGCGGGAACGGGGCCCCGGTCCGTCGGCGCGATTCCAAACTTGGCGGCAAAGTCCATCAGCCGGCTGACACCCACATTGCTGGTGGTCGCCGTGGTAAACAATGGAATCAGTTCACCACTCAGCAACGCTGCACCCAAGCCCGAGCGCAATTCCTCATCGGACAGACTGCCCTCCTCAAAGAACTTCTCCATCAACGCATCATCTGACGCTGCCACGGCCTCGATCAGCTCGGCGTGCATGGACTCAGCCTGCTCCGCAAGATCTCCCTCCGCGGCGGCGGCAGTACATTTGCCCATGCCATCGATCTCATAAGTCACCACTTCCTTGGTCAGCACATCAAGCACTTGGTTGAAGCCGGGACCTGCATTCACCGGTACTGTTAACGGCGTCACAGCCGTTCCCAATGAATCCCGGATGCCAGCCAGCGCGGTGTCAAAATTAACGTGCTCCTTGTCCATGCCGTTCAGCACGACAAATTTGGCCAGCCCTTTGTCGTTCGCCCATTCGACAACCTGCGAAGTGCCCACCTCAACGCCTTCCACCGCATTGACCACTACCACGGCGCAGTCGCAAATACTCAGGGCCGCCTTGGCTTCCGCGAGAAAATCGAGATACCCCGGTGTGTCCAGCACATTGAGCTTTTTGTTTTGCCAATCGGTATGAAGAAGCGAGGCACCAATTGAAATTTGGCGTTCATGTTCGGCGGATTGAAAGTCCGAAACGGTGGAACCGTTCTCGATGCTGCCGAGCCGGTTGATAACGCCGCCGGCGGCGAGGATGGCCTCGGCCAGCATGGTTTTGCCCGCGCCGGCGTGGCCGACGAGCGCCAGATTGCGGATGTCCGCAGAGGGGTATTCCTTCATGTCAATTGGGTGAGCGCGGATTGTCCGTTTCCGCGCCGCCCAAGGCAAGCCCCTTGTGCGAAATTGTCTGGAAAATGCCGGTTACTTTTGGAGCTTTTCGTCAATGGCATCCAGTCGCTGGTTCAGCCGCAGCCACAGGCGCCCGAGGAACACCAGCACGATGAACCCGGCAAAGATGCCAATGCCCAGCCACTGCAGCTTGTCCCAGATTGACCACAGCGCGCCGATTAGCGAGGCCACCAGCGCCACGCCCATCGCGAGATTCAGCGCCACACGCTTGCCGCCCTTGGGCAACGCATCGCCCAACAGGCTCTTGCTGTTCATCATGCAGAAAAAGGTGAAATACGCCACCGGCAACAGCACCATGCCAAACACACTCGTCGGCACCGCCAGCCAGAACCGCGCCTCGCTGTCGCCCCATAACCACAGGAAGCCCAGCGCGCCGGTCACACCCGGCAACAGCGAGCCAATCTTGTGCGCCGTGCCGCCCATTTCGAGCCCCAAAGCTTCCGTGAGGCAGAAGCCATTGATGAGCATCAGGATGATAATGGTGGAAATGGCCATGCCTACCACGCCGATGCCAAACACGGTGTGGGAGATGGTCTTGCCGGTCAGGCCTTCCAGCGAGGAGGCCAGATGAAAGGCGTCACGCTTAACGAGGGCGGCGGCCAGCTGTTGGTCGCCCAGTGTGGCAGTCTTGCCAGTGTCTTCTTCAAACTTCTTCACGTTACCGTCATAGGCATCTTTCAGTTTGCCTTCGATCTTCGTGGGATCCTTGACGATCTCTGCGTTGCCGGCATGGAACTGGCTGGTGGCGGCAATCACCACGCAGCTGGTGGCGAGGAAAAAGGGAACAAACAAGCCGATGCCGAGGTCGTAGCGGGCCAGTCCGCGATGTTCGCGTCCCCAGCCCTTGCGCAGCATTGAATAGGGGAGCAGAAAGGTCATGTTAATACCAACGGCAGTGGCTGCGGCCGTCACCATCACCTTGCGTTGCGAGCTGAGGATTTCACTTTGCCAATAGCTAGGGTCACTGGAGGCCTTGATCATTTCTTTGAACTTATCTGCTGGCTCGGAGAGGAGGCTGAAATCTGGAATGAACCCCACGATAATTTCGCTCCAAGGCAGTTCGCTGGCCATCACGCCCACCACCCCAAAAAAGCTCAGCACAATGATGCCAACCATCAGCTTGAGGATAATTTCAAACAGCTTAACCCCCTTGGAGTCGTACATCCACACCACGGCTGATGCGATGATGAATAGGCCCGCCACACACAGGTATTTGCCGGAAGACGATCCTTCCGCATCGGGGAGAAAACCCAGGTTTTGCTGCAGGGCCGCCGCTCCCAGTGAAAACTGCGGCATCGCCCAGACGAGGTTTGCCATGAGCGCCGCAATCAGCCAGCCCCAGCCGAGGACCGGGTTGATGTGCTTGTTGATCGCGTGAAAGGGCCGCTCGCCGGTGGACAAGGCCACATAGCCGATCACCGACAGCATCAGAATGCCCAGCACCATCATCAGCGGCTGCAGCCACAGCAGTTGGTAGCCGCCAATCACGCCAAGGTACAGGCTGCCGCCCAGCGAGCCGCCGCCGAGGGTGATGGCGCCCTGCAGCCAGCCCGGGCCGGAGAGCTTGGTGTAAGTCTTGAGTTTTGCCGCGGTGCCTTGGGACTCGGCTTCCTGCAGCAGTTTCTT
>DJHS01000092.1:2093-33099 GCA_002433235.1 Verrucomicrobia bacterium UBA6614 | reverse complement strand
CCTTTATTGTTTGGATTTAGCCCGAAACATCGGTTCGGATTTCATCGTTGAAGCTGGCGTGCTGCGCTACTTGGCAATGTCGAAACAGATGAGGCGGTCTTCGCTGCGGATGTAGAGTTTTTTGTTGGCGAGGGCCGGGCCGCCCCAGCAGGGGTAATGCAGCTTGGGGGAGTGGTAGCTGGAAAGTTCCACGGCTTTCTTGGCGTTGATTTCGTACAGGCCGAGCCGGCCGGTTTCGCCAAGGACGATGAGTTTTTTGTCAGCCAACACGATGGAGCTGCGGCCGTATTTCTTGTCACCGCCACCGCCGAATTTGCTCCAGCTTTCATCCACCTGCCAGTTGAGTTTGCCGGTGAGAAAATCCACGCAGCGAAAGCTGGCGTCCGGCTCATTGCGGCCGCTGCTGGCGTAGAGCTGGCCCTCGTGCAGGATGGGGGTCATCCAATGGATGCCAAGCACTTCCTCATGCCGGCGGTTGGCGGCGCGGCGTTTGCGGGTGCTCCAAACTTCCTCGTATCCGGAGAGGTCTTTTTTAATTTTCAAGACGAAAGCGCCTTCGCCGTAGTAGCAGGAGGAGGCGAATACCATGTCCTTCCACACGACGGGATTGGAGGCATTCACGCTCTCAGGTACGCGCGCGCGGAACCAGTGCTTGAAAAACACCTTGCCGGTCTTGGGATCCAGCGCGACGAGGCCCTGACGCATGAAGCAAAATGCGACGCGCCGGCCGTGTACCGTGGCCAGCACGGGCGCAGCGTAGCTGGCCTGTTTCTCCACGCCCAGCCAGTCAATGATGGGTTCGCCAGGCCAGCCGAGCTTGGCGGTGCCGTGCCAGGTATCCTTGCCCACGCTGGTCCACACGGTTTTGCCGTCCTTCAAGTTAAAGGCCGCCATGCCGCTGTTGGGCTGGCCGCCGACCATGGTGATGAGCAGGTTGCCCTCCAGCACGGGGGTGCTGCCGACGCCAAAGAAATTTTTGACGATCTTAAAATCCTTCTCAATATCGCGCCGCCAAATGGGTTTGCCGGTTTTCAGATCCAGACAAAGCAGCACTCCTTCGGCGCCGTAGGTGATGCAGCGGTCCTTGGTGAGCACGGGGACGCAACGGGGGCCGTTGTTGTAGCCGTAGGGATCCTCGTAGGCGGTCGGGTAGGCGTGGCGCCAGATGAGCTTGCCGGTCTTGGCGTCAAGGCAGTCGACTATTTCCTGGTCAAAAAATTTCTGGATAGCTGCGGGCATCACGAGGTAGCCGCGGCGGTTGTTGTTCGCCTGCGCGGCACGGATGCTGGCCTCGGTGACGCGCTCCTTGGCGCCGAATGCAGCCAGCTCGCCGTTGATGTACGCGATCACCTTGGCAAACGTGTCGTCCGGCGCAATCTTCAGCAGCTTGCTGGCGCGGTGAAAGAGCACCACCTTGCCGTCCCGCACGGACACCGGCGCGTACCCCGTGCCGATGCGCTTGGCAAACACCTCGCGCGGGCCGTCCTTCGGGAAGGCATCGAGCAGGCCGACCTCTTTGGAGATGTTGTCCGCCGTGGGCCCGAGAAAAAACGGCCAATCATCCGCCAGCGCGGTGGAGGCAGCCAGAAATATTGAGAGTGTTAAAAATGTACTTTTCATTCAAAATCCAGCCCCTTTTGTTTTCGTGCGAACTCGGCACAAGTGCATGTGTGCAGTGAGGTAAAGCGTGCTTCCATCATCCCCCCAGCCGACATTGGCAATGCGCGTGCCTGTGTTGATGGTGCCAAGGTGTTTTCCGGTTGGTGTCAGGATCAGCACCCCGCCCGGCCCCGTGGCAAACAGGTTGCCGTTCACATCCACTTTTAATCCATCACAGCCCCCCCGGCGGCCTGCCTGCCGCAATGACGTGGGGTCAAAAAATATCCTGCCCTCGTCGATCGTTCCATCCGGTTTTACTTGAAAGGCGTGAATTTTAGTGTCCGGCCCGCTTTCGGCAACGTACAGGATTGATTCGTCCGGTGACAAGGCGATGCCATTGGGATAAGCAATCTTGTCCGTGAGCAGCTTCAATTCCCCATCCCGGCTGAGCCGGTAAACACCCTGAAAGCTTAATTCCTTGGCAGGATCGGCCATTCTCTTCTCCAGTCCATAGGGAGGGTCAGTGAAATATAGGTCTCCGTTTTTACTGTAACACGCGTCATTGGGGCTGTTGAAGCGCTTGCCTTGATAACGGTCCACAATGGTTTCAAACACGGGCCGAGGGTTGTTGAGGGAAATGCCAAGGCGCGCGATGCGCCGGTCGCCATGCTGGCAAAGCACCAGCCGCCCGAATCGATCCAGCAGCAGTCCGTTGGAGCCGGGTTCCCCCGTACGCGGTGTGGTGCCCGTATAGCCGCTGGGGTGAAGGAATTCGACCAGTCCTCCCGTTTCGCTCCACTTGTAAATCTTGTTGGGCGGGATATCAGAAAAGAGGATGAAGCGGTCTCCCTGTGAGGTGCGCACCCAGACAGGGCCTTCCGCCCATTTAAAGCCGCTCCCCAGTTTTTCTATCACGGCGTTGGTGGAAATTAGGCTGTCCAGCGCGGAATCCAATCGTTCCACAGCGCCAATGGAGGGGAAGGACGGTGCAGGGGGCGTCGGTGCAGGCCTTGGCGTTGGGCTTGGTGGTGCCTCGCAAGCGGTCAGCAACAGGGTCAATGCCAGGCAGAGGAGAGCGGGAATTCTCATGCGGGCAAAAGGCTAGCCCGATCATGTGGGGCGGCCAAGCCGTTATTCCGCCTGGCGCAAATCGGCGCAAATGAACTGATTTTTGTCGCGGGCAATGAGCAGCCCATTGGCAAGGGCGGGATAGGCGCGGGTGTTAAAGCCTAGGATCTGGGCTCTGCCGGTCGGCCGGAATCCCGCGGGGTTGGCGGGCGCGCGCAATAATTCGCCGCGTTCCGTCAAGACAAGCAAATCCTCCTTTGCAAGGGTGACAGTGCCGGACTGCAGGCCGGGTTGGCTCCATTTAACCGTACCGGTTTTTAATTCCACGCAACGCAGCTCGCAGCCACCCACATCCGCTCGCCCGTGAAAGCCATAGAGGTGTCCGTCTTGAAGCACACAGGTTGCGTATTGGTTGCTCATCACACCATCACGAGCCCATACGGTTTCGGTGGCGTCGTCCTTTGTCGCCAACACGGCAGCGCCTTTTCCATAACTGGTCGAAATGAAAACCCAGTTGCCGCTCACCAGCGGCGTGGCGGCATTCACCGAGGCTTGGATGGCCGGCCGCCAAGGAAATTTGAAAATGGTTTTGCCCGTGTCCGGCGCAACCGCCTCCAGTCCCGCGCGGGTGAAGAACAAGGCGCGATTTTGGCCGTCCAGCTTGGCAATCATGGGTGAGGAATAGCTTGTGTTGTCCGTGGATGTCTTCCAGCGCAGTTTCCCGGAACGGGTGTCAAACGCGACGATGCCCGCGTTGTTTTCTCCGCCAATGTTTAACAGTAGGTTTTTGCCATGAACCAATGGTGAGCAGGCCAGTCCGAAAAAGCCGATACTGGCTCGAAATTGCCGTGCTGTGTCAACCCGCCACAACGCCTTGCCTGTCTTGAAGTCCAAGGCAGTAACCACGCCGCCCGCGCCCATGGTGTAAACCCGTCCATCTGCGATGGCCGGTGTGGAACGCGGTCCATTGTCTTTGCCAAACTGGTCGCGATAGTCTGAGCCGTACGAATGTTTCCAAAGCACTTTCCCACTTGCGGCGCTCACACATTCAACAATTTCATCGTTGCCACTGCGATGAAACAGGATCGCCTTGCCCTCCGCCACCGTCGCGCCGCTCCAGCCGGTGCCGACGTTTTTTCTCCAGAGTATTTTCGGTCCATCCGCCGGCCAGCGCGCTGCCAGCCCCGTGCCAGCATAGCTTCCATCACGCCGCGGACCGAGGAATTGAGGCCAGTCCTCCGCATGGAGCGTAAAGGCTAATGCAAGCAGAAGCAGTGTGGGTTTCATTTTAATGTTTCAGGGAGTGTTTGGCGTGAATCTGTCCAGAGTAATCCAGTGGCCGGATTGCTGTCGAATGATTAAACCACATACGGCCAACCCATTATCGAATAACCCACATCCAAACGAGAACTGTCAATAAGCCCGCACCCACGAGCCACCAAAACCAATGGAGGCCGCGTGGTTTTAGCTCGCGCGGTTCATCCCCAAACTCTCGGCCCACAAATTCGTCATAATCAAAATCATCATCCGGTAGGCCGAGGGATTGGGCGTGGGCATCCACGCTCCAGCCGGTTTCTTCATCGGAACCGCACTCAGGGCAAGCTATGGCATCCTCGGGAATTGCCGCTCCGCAACTGGGGCAAAAGGCCGGCGGCATCACCCCATCCCGGCATATTCCTCATCAGTCTTCAGGTCCATGCCCATCAACACGTAATCATGCGTGATGGCCTGCATGTCTTGGACATAATCCTCCAACTTCAGGAGGTGGGTGAAGCCTTGCATGGCAAAGAGCTTCTGCGCGCCTTCCTGTTTGCCAATGAACTCCGCCTCCACCTTGCTCAAGCCGCTCATGCGCGCGCAGTTGACCAGCGCATCGACCAGTTGGCCGACGATTCCTTTCTGTCGGTATTTCGTCAGCACACTCGCGCTGACGCGACCGATGTGGCGTTTCCAGCCACCCAACTTTTGGTGCAGCGTGGCCACGGCAACAACTTCGCCATTGTCGATGGCCAGCAGCGGCAGGTTCGTCCCCAAGTCGATATTCTGACACCAGCCTTGTATGATCTCCGGGTCAGTCACGCGGTTTTTGAAAAACATCAACTCCGGCTCCGGGAGCTTCTTAAAGAAACCCAGTAGGGCCTTTTCATCACTGCTTTCCAGCGGGCGGACCTGCAGCTCGATTCCGTCATCGGCCTTGATGGTTTTGGGGATTTGCTTTAGTGCGAGTTCAAGTGACATGTTTTTTAAAACAGGTTGCGGCGCGCAGGGCACGCCTGTGTTTTGCCTTAAATCACGGTGGCAACTCAGGCTGCGGCAATTTCACCTGAGATGCCCGGCTCGACTGCCCGCATTCGTCCGGGCAGCGAGGCCGGGTCCATGCTCCAGCGCGCGGCCAGACGCGGGACATTCTCCGTGTTCTCCGTTAGTCGGTCCAGATCGCGATAATCCAACTCCACAACCGTCTGGCCGTATGGCTGACAGCGCATGTTCAATTCTTTTTCGTCCCGGGTCGCCGCGCCTTGGTTCCAGAGCGTTTCACCAGCCCAGGCATAGGCCCGCTCGATACGGCCCGTTTGAGCACGCGCCCAGGCGTGATGGCCCAAGGCACGGTTACGGCTGAAAAACTGGACGTGCCCCAGTTGGTGGCTGAGTCGGGTTATAAAATAAAAGCAACGGTCAATGTCATCTTCCGGCACTGGGAGTGCAGGGCCAACCACGAGAATCCAGCCTTGAACCGGGGGCGCAATGAACAGCCTTTGACCATGCGAGACGGAAAAGCCTTCTGCCCAGGAACATTGCTGCGGATTGGCCAGTCCCAGCGCCTGCTGGACCGCCGCCACATTGCCACTGCGGATGGCCAGCCATTGCGAGGGCAGACTGAAATCCGGCAGAGGCTCCCAGGAAGGCCGAGGGGCGCGCCGCCGCATTTGCCTCACTTCATGTCGCGCCAATACCCAGAAAACTCCCGCCACAATCAGAACGCCCAGGAACAAGCCGAGCATGATCCAAGCCACCCAATCTGCAGCTCCAGCCATCGCCAAGACAGCTATCGCATGGGGGTGACTCATGGCTAACACGTCCTCATTCTGACCCAACCCCGGCGGATGTGCAAAAGGAAATTGCAAGGTAACGAAAGGCACGATTGAATGGGGCGAGTTCAAAACGACCAATTTCCAGTTCTTAATGATCAAGGATTTTTAATGACCAAATCTCAATTGACCCGTTATAGCGAAACACAACCTTGGTGCATGGGCCTCAGAACTTGGTCTTTGGTGATTTTCCTCCTCACTTTTTCTCTGCAGGCGTTTCAGCTCCCGCCGCTACAGCTCAAGGATGGTGACCGCGTCGCTTTCCTTGGTGATGCGCTGATGGAGCGGGCGCAGGTGTACGGCCACATCGAGTTGCGCCTCACGACGGCTTGGCCGAAGCGGCAAGTCATTTTTCGCAACCTCGGCTGGAGTGGCGACACGCCGCGCGGCATCTCTCGCGCGGGACTCAGCCTGAAACAGGCGGGCTACGAGCCGGCGGACGAGGGCTGGCAGCAGTTGCAGAAACAGATTCAGCTCGTGAAGCCGACAATCGTGTTCCTCGGCTACGGCATGGCTAGTTCGTTTGAGGGACAGCCGGAGCAGTTCGGCAAGGAGATGGAGGCGCTCATGGACACCATTGCCAAGCTCGCGCCGGGCGTCCGATTCGTCATCCTTTCGCCGCTGCGGCATGAGGCGCTTGGCGGCGCGTTGCCCGATCCCGCCAATCACAATGCCCAGCTCGCCGCTTACACCGCGCAACTCCGCCAGCTCGCCACCGCCCGGCGCACTTATTACGTCGACCTCTTCCGCGTCCACGCCGGCAAACGCCCGCCACTGACTGAAAACGGCATCCACGCCCACGACGCCGGCTACCGCACCATCGCCGACCGCATCGGCACCGATCTCGGCATCCCCAAGCATCCGCGCCTTCATTCCGGTCAGGCCATCCTGCTGCGCAAAATCATTCACCGCAAAAACGAACTCTTCTTCGACCGCTCGCGCCCACAAAACATGGCGTACATTTTCGGCTTCCGCAAACATGAGCAGGGCAACAACGCCGTCGAGATTCCGCAATTCGACCCACTCATCGCCGCCGAGGAAAAGAAAATCGCCGCCCTAAGAGACCTTCAGCCACCTAAAAATTCCCGGCCAAAACAGCCCGCCGAGGCTCCCCTGCCAAAGCCCAAGCAAGTTGGCGTCACGCCACCCAAGAATGGTCAAAAGCCGCGCTTGCCCGAACAAGCCGTTCCCTTCAAACCGCAAAAACTCCCCGAATTCACCACCATGCCGGGCGTTGAAGTAAAACTCTTCGCCGAAAACCCGTCGCTCGCCAAGCCAATCCAGATGAACTTCGATCCCCAAGGACGCCTGTGGGTCGCCACCTCGTCGGTTTATCCGCAGGTGAAGCCCGGGCAGGTTGCTGATGATAAAATCGTCGTGCTCGAGGACACCACCGGCAACGGCGTGGCGGACAAAACGACCGTGTTCGCTGATGGTCTCTTTATCCCTACCGGCATTGAGCCCGGCGATGGCGGCGCATACGTTGCCCAAAGCACCGAGCTGCTGCACCTTGCCGATACCGATGGCGACGGCAAGGCGGACCAGAAACGCATCGTCCTCTCCGGCTTCGGCACCGAGGACACCCACCACACGCTGCATACCCTGCGCTGGGGGCATGACGGTCGCTTATATTTTAATCAGTCCATTTACATACGTAGCCACGTGGAGACGCCCCACGGCGTCGTGCGCCTGAAGAGCGGCGGCATTTGGCACCTGCGCCCGGACAGCCTCCGCGCCGGCATCGCCTATCGCGGCTGGTGCAATCCGTGGGGTCACCATTTCGACGACTTCGGCCAGGCCTTCGTCACCGACGGCGCCGGCTTCCAGGGCATCAGCTACGCCATTCCCGGCGCGATGTATTTCACCTACGCCCGCGCGCGCCGCATCATGGGCAGCGTTAGCCCGGGCAATTACCCGAAATTCGCCGGGCTCGAAATCATCAACAGCCCGCACCTGCCCGAAAACTTTCGCGGCGTCGCCGTCACCTGCGATTTTCGCGCGCATCGGATCGTGCGCTTCACCCTCAGCGAAAGCGGCGCCGGCTTTGCCGCCAAGCATGAGGGCGATTTCATCCGCAGCAGCGCCACCAGCTTCCGCCCCATCGACATCAAGCAAGGCCCCGACGGCGCGCTCTACATCGCCGACTGGTCCAACCCCATCATCCAGCACGGCGAAGTCGATTTCCGCGACCCACGCCGCGACAAGGTCCACGGCCGCATCTGGCGCGTGACCTTCAAGGACCGCCTGCTCGCGAAGAAAACCAATTTCCCGAAACTCAAAAACGCGCAGCTCCTCGACACGCTGCTCAGCGAAAATCTCTACGAGAAACGCCAAGCCCGTCGTGTGCTCCACGAAAAGGGCGCCGCCATTCTGCCCGACCTCGCCGCATGGACGAAAAAGCAAACTACCGACAAGGCGCGGCTTGAGGCGTTGTGGCTGCACGAGGCGGTCGACAACGTGAACGAAAAATTACTGCGTCAATTACTCGCCTCCAATGACCACCGCATCCGCGCCGCCGCCGCGCGCGTGCTCAATCATTGGGCCGACCGCATCGACGACTCGCTCAATGCGCAGTCGATGGCTGTGGCGGATAAGCATCCGCGCGTGCGGCTTGAGGCGGCGCGGGGCTTGGGCGCCGTGCCCGAGGTCGCCGCGGCGAACACCGCTCTCCGCGTGCTCGACCAGCCCGTTGACCGCTTTGTCGATTACGCCCTGTGGCTCACCATGAACGACCATGGCGATCGTTGGCTCGAGGCGGTCTCCACCGGCCAAGCCAAGCTGCCGGACAATCCCGCCCACGCGGCGTTCGCGCTGAAATCCATCGACGCCGGCAAAGCCGCGCGGTTGGTCAACCAACTCGTCGCCAAGGCGCCCCTGCCCAAGGACGGCAGCGGGCCGCTCATCGAGTTGATCGGCGCAGCCGGTGGCGGCGTGGAATTGCGCGCGCTGTATCTGCAGCTGATTAAAAATGGCTTCGCGCCCAACGCCCATCCGCGCGTCCTCAACGCCCTCGCCAACGCCGCTCGCCTGCGCAATGCCCGGCCGGCGGGCAACCTGAAAGGGCTCGAGACATTCGTCAACGCCGAGGACGCCGCCACCCGCGATGCCGCCATCCAACTGGCCGGCGCGTGGAAACGCGATCCGCTGGTCGATGCCCTCCTTGGACTGGCCAAGGCGGGTAACGGTCCGGCATTCGCCAGCCTCGGCCAAATTCGCACCGGCAAAGCCATCAACGGACTGCGCGGATTGGCAGCCAATGAGCAGCCATTAAACGTCCGCCAAGCTGCTGCCCGCACTTTGGCGGCAGTTAATTTGCGCGGCAATCTGCCGACCATTTTCGCGGTGCTGAAGGACACGAAAGAATCCACGCAGGCGCTCGAGCTGTGGCGTGCGCTGTTGCAGCACAAGGGCGCCGGTGGTGCGTTGGCCGAAGGCGTGGCGGCGGCGCAACTGCCCAAGGCGGTCGTCACCGCCGGCATCCGCGCCGCGCGCGAGGGCGGTCGCAATGAAAAGGCGCTGGTGTCCGCGCTGGCGCGTTCGCAAAACATGTCGCTGCTCACAAAGCAATTGACCGCCGCCGAATTGAAGGTGCTGGCCGCTCGCGCTATGAAGGAAGGCGACCCGTTCGCCGGCGAACGCATCTATCGCCGCGCCGAGCTGGCCTGCACGGTGTGCCATGCCATCGGCGGCGCCGGCGGGCAGGTCGGGCCGGACTTTACCTCGCTGGGCGCCAGTGCGCAGCCGGATTATATTATTGAGTCGTTATTATACCCGAACCGGAAAATTAAGGAGGGCTATCACACGACCGTCGTGGAGACGAAAGACAACCGCACGATCGCCGGGGTGGCGGTGCGCGATGCGGGCGGCGAGCTGGTGTTGCGCGACCTCGCCAACAAGCTCGTTTCCATCCCGAAAAATCAAATCCGCAAAAAGAATGCTGCGCCGGTCTCGCTGATGACGCCCGGCCTCATCGCGGGTTTGCCTGAGGACGAGCAGCTGCACCTGTACCGTTTCCTCGCCGAGCTGGGCAAAGCGGGGCCGTTCGACGCCGCCAAGACCGGCGTGGCGCGCACGTGGAAGCTGCTGCCGGGCACCCATCGCGTGGAGCAATATGGCATTGAGAAAATCGTCGAGGCTGGTTTCGACAAAAAATGGACCCACCACGTTCTTGGTTTCCGCGGAAAGGTCGAAGGCTGGCAAACGGTCCCCGCCCGCGTGAATGGCGACCTGCCAGCCGACGACATCACCACCGCCACGGCGACCGGCCGATACGTGGCCGTCGTACACATTTTCGCCGGCACCAATTTCGAGGTGCAAAAGCCGGGCAACGTGACCTTCCGCCTGCCGAGAGGCTTGGTGACTGAGGCGTGGATCAACGGCGAACCCCTCAAGCGCGGCAACACCTTCACCGCAAAACTGCCTGCGGGCAAACACCGCATCGTCGTACGGCTCGACGCAAAGGCGCTGCCGAAGGCATTCCGGCTGGAATCGGATGACATCGCCTTTTTGAATGAGTAAACCAATGGTTGCAGTCAAATGACAATGCCGCCGCGAACCAGCCTCAGTTGCCAGTTTGCCAAATCGATCGGGCTGGTATTTCTCTTTGCCTCAACAGTCATCCACGCCGCGGGGACTTTGCCCGAAGTCATCGATTTCAACCGCGACATACGGCCCATCCTTGCCGACACCTGCTACACCTGCCACGGTCCGGACAACAATCAGCGCAAGGCCAAGCTGCGGCTGGATCAGCGGGAGGGATTGTTTCGCGAAGCCAAGGGCGTGCGCCCGGTGGTGGCGGGGGACTTGATCGAGAGCGAGCTGTTCGCGCGAATCACCTCGACCGATCCCGACGAGCAAATGCCGCCGCGGGATTCGCAGCGCAAACTTTCCGCGCACCAAATTGCGCTCATCAAAAAGTGGATCGAGCAGGGCGCCAAGTGGCAGGGGCACTGGGCGTTTATCACGCCCAAGCGGCCGGCATTGCCGAAGGTGAAAGACAAAAAATGGCCGCGCAATGGCATTGACCACTTCATTTTGGCGCGGCTGGAGCGCGAAGGGCTCGGGCCGTCGGCGGCAGCAGATCGCGCAACGCTGTTACGGCGGGTGTCGCTGGATCTGACTGGGCTGCCGCCGACGCCGGGGGAGGTGTCGGGTTTTCTGTTGGACAAGGCGCCGGATGCTTACGAAAAGGCGGTCGATCGGCTGTTGGCTTCGCCGCGTTATGGCGAGCGGATGGCGTTTCGCTGGCTGGACGCCGCGCGCTATTCGGACACCAGCGGCTACCAAACCGACGGTCCGCGCACAATGTGGCGCTGGCGCGACTGGGTGATTGAGGCGTTCAATGACAACATGCACTACGACCGTTTCACCATCGAGCAGCTCGCTGGTGATTTGCTGCCGAACGCGACGCTCGAGCAGCGCATTGCCACGGGCTTTAACCGCAACCATCGCGGCAATGCCGAGGGCGGCAGTATTCCGGAGGAGTTTCAGGTGGAGTACGTGGTGGACCGCGTGGACACGACCGCGACGGTGTGGATGGGGTTGACTCTCGGCTGCGCGCGGTGTCACGAGCACAAGTACGATCCGTTTACGCAAAAGGAATTTTACGAGCTGTACGCCTTTTTCAACAACATCCCCGAGAACGGCCGCGCGCTGAAGTACGCCAACTCGCCGCCGTTCCTCAAGACGCCCACGCGCGCGCAAATGGCCGAGCTGGCTCTACTCACCAAACGTGTGGATTCCGCTGAGGACGCCGCGCTGCGCATGATGCCGGAGGTGGAGGCGAAGCAGCGGGAGTGGGAAAAGGCGATGGCGTTGGATGAAGGCATCGCCCCGGGTTGGGCGCCCACTCGCGGGTTGGTTGCGCACTTGAAATTGGATGAGGCGAAGGACATGACCTTCATTGATGGGAAACCTGTTTTTGATGAAGGGCGCGTGGGAAACGCCGCAGTGTTTGATGGCCGCCGGTTCATCGACGCGAATGCGACGGTCGGGGAGCAAACGGACTTCGGATATTTTGATAAATTCACCCTCAGCCTTTGGGTGCGACCGGAGAGCGATGGCGCGCTGCTCACGCGCACCAAGGATGAAGCGAAGGAAACCGGCTGGGGCATCTGGCTGGTCGATGGAAAAGTGCAGGTGAATTTCGTGAAACGCTGGCTGGACGATTCTTTGCGGCTGGAGACGATCAAAAAACTCAAGCCGCGCCAATGGCATCACATTGCGGTGACGTTTAACGGTCATCCCATCCCCGAGGGCGTGCGGGTGTTCGTGAATGGCCGCGCGCAAAAGCTGCGCGTTAACCTCGACATGCTGAATCAGGATTTCGCTGCGAATGCCGATCCGCTGCGCATCGGCGCGGGAGGTGGACCGGTGCCGCGCTTCAAGGGGGCCATCGATGAGGTGCGCATTTACAATCGGCCACTGTATCCACACGAAGCCATCGCACTTGCCGCGCCGGACAGCTTGAGCAAGCTGGCGTCGATGGAGAAACAGACTGCACCGCAACGGGAAGCGTTGCGGTTAGCGTTTTTGGAAAAAATTGCACCGAAGAAAATCCGCGATTTCTTCGCCACAGTGCGCGAACTGCGCGAAGAGCGCGCGGCCATGATTGAAAAATTCCCTACCACGATGGTGATGCACGAGATGGCGCAGCCGCGGTCAACGCGCGTATTGATTCGCGGTGCGTACGACAACCCCGGCGAACAAGTCACCGCGGGTACGCCGGTCGCGTTGCCGGCGATGGCGAAGAATGCGCCGCGCAATCGGCTGGGATTCGCGCGTTGGCTGACCGACCCCAAGCACCCGCTCACCGCGCGCGTGACGGTCAACCAGTTTTGGCAAATGTACTTTGGACGCGGCATCGTGAAGACCGTGGAGGATTTTGGCTCGCAGGGCGCGTGGCCGAGCCATCCGCAACTGCTCGACTGGCTGGCAACCGAGTTTGTGCGCACTGGCTGGGACGTGAAGGCGATGCAGAAACTCATTGTGACCAGCGCGACGTATCGGCAAAGCAGTGCAAGGCGGAAGGCGGAAGGTGGAAGGGTGAATGATCCGGAAAATATCCTGCTGTCGCGCGGCCCGCGCATGCGGCTTTCGGCGGACATGATTCGCGATCAGGCGTTGTTTGTGAGCGGGTTGTTGCAAGAGAAAGTCGGCGGGCCGTCGGTGAAGCCGTATCAGCCGAAAGGCTTGTGGAAGGAAATTGCGTCGGACACAAAATATGAGCAGGCGAAAGGCGCGGATCTGTACCGGCGCAGCCTGTACACGTTTTGGAAACGCACCGTCACGCCGCCGTTGATGGCCACCTTTGACGCCAGCCCGCGCGAAACCTGCGTGGTGCGCGAGACTCGCACCAGCACCCCGCTGCAGGCGCTGGCATTGATGAATGACGTGATCTTCGTGGAAGCCGCGCGGGTGTTTGCGCAGCGAATGATTCGCGAGGGCGGTGAGACGCCGGAAGGTCGAATCCGATTTGCGTTCTATCGTGCGACATCCAGAAATCCGAAAGCGGCTGAATTGAAAATCCTGAGCGCCGGTCTGTCGCGGCATTTGGGTTTTTACCACCGTGACACCAAGGCTGCGAAAGCTTTGGTTGCCGTTGGCGAATCGCCAGTGCCCAAAGGCATGGATGCCGCTGAATTGGCGGCGTACACGGTGGTGGCGAGTTTGATTTTGAATCTGGACGAAGTGATCACGAAGCAATGAACCCGATTGCCGACCATCAACTGAACATCAACCGCCGTTATTTCTTTGGCCGGATGGGGCTGGGGATGGCGGCGTTGGCGGGCCTGTCGCACCGGGAGGCAGGTGCGGCGTTGCCGGGGCTGCCGCATTTTGCGGCCATGGCGAAGCGGGTGATTTATTTGTTCCAGTCCGGGGCGCCATCGCAGTTGGATTTGTTCGATCACAAACCCGGACTGGCCAAGCGGCGCGGGCAGGATTTGCCGGACTCCATCCGCAAAGGGCAGCGACTGACGGGCATGACGGCGACGCAGGAAAATTTCCCGGTGGCGCCATCGATTTATAAATTCCAAAAACACGGCCGCTCGGGCTTGGAGCTCAGCGAGCTGCTGGCGCATACCGGGAAAATTGCCGACGAGCTGTGCCTCATCCGCACGCTGCACACGCAGGCGATCAATCACGATCCGGCGATCACCTTTTTCCAAACCGGCGCACAGCTCGCGGGCCGGCCGAGCATTGGGTCGTGGCTGAGCTATGGGCTGGGCAGCCTCAACGAAAACCTGCCGGCGTTTGTGGCGTTGGTGTCGGGCACGGGCGGGCAGCCGTTGTACGACCGGCTGTGGGGCAGCGGGTTTTTGCCGTCGAAATTTCAGGGTGTGAAATTCCGCTCGGTGGGCGATCCGGTTTTGTTTTTATCCAATCCCAGCGGACTTGATGCCGGAACGCGGCGGCGCATGCTCGATGACCTCGGCCAGCTCAACCAGCTAAACCTCGAGAAATTTGGCGACCCCGAAATCGCCACGCGCATCGCGCAGTACGAGATGGCCTATCGCATGCAGACCAGCGTGCCGGAACTGCTCGATACCTCGAAGGAACCGGAAAAGGTCACCAAGGCGTACGGTCCGGACGTGAAACAGCGTGGCACCTTTGCGGCGAATTGTTTGCTGGCGCGGCGTTTGTGCGAGCGCGGGGTGCGGTTCGTGCAACTTTTTCATCGCGGCTGGGATCAGCATCGAAACCTGCCCACGGACCTGCCGAAGATGACGCGGGCCACCGACCAGCCGACTGCGGCATTGCTCAACGACCTCAAGGAGCGCGGTATGCTCAAGGACACCTTGGTGGTGTGGGGTGGGGAGTTTGGCCGCACGGTGTATTGTCAGGGCAAGCTCACGCTGGACAACTACGGGCGCGACCATCATCCCCGCTGCTTTTCAATGTGGCTGGCCGGCGCGGGCATTCGGCGCGGCGTGACCATTGGTGAGACGGACGATTTCTCCTACAACATCGCCAAGGATCCCGTACACATCCACGATCTTCACGCGACGATGCTCCACTGCCTCGGCATTGACCACAAAAAGATGACGTTTAAATACCAGGGCCGACATCATAGGCTGACCGACGTTCATGGTGAAGTGGTGAAGAAGATGCTCGCGTAGCTAAAACGCCACCACCGCTTTCTTTTCATTCGATTCCAGCGCGGCGGCGAACAGCTCGTGGCTGGCGACGGCTTCTTCAACTGTGGCGCAGCCGAAGCGGTTGCCAAGTTGGTCGGCGCGTTCGGTGGCGTAGGCGGCCCACATTTGTAGGTTGAGGTCCGGGAAGCCAGTTTCAAAAATGCCGCCGGTGATGACGGGGAAGGGGGTGGCATGGCCGAGGTCTTCGTGGGTCCAGCCGGGGGATTTTGCGTTGTCGAAGGTGAACAGCGAATTGGCGTCGCGGGTATTGTAGCGCACGCCGCCCTCGGTGCCGATGGCCTCGAAGTACCACGAGTTGGTTTGGCCGGGCGCGAGGCGTTTTTGCTCGAGGCGTAGGGGGACGTTTTGGCCTTCGATTTCCACGTCGCAATTGAGGGTGGCGTTGTCCCAGGTGTCGCATACCGCCGTGCCGCCTTGGCCGTCGGGGCGTTGGGCGTAGCCTTTTTGTAATTGGGCAAAGACGCGCTGCGGTTTCCAGCCGAGGCGGAAGGGGACGTGGACGGTGTGCATGCCGAGGTCGCCCATCACGCCGATTTCGCCGCAGGTGGCGGATTGGCGTTTCCAGTTGGCGGGCTTGGCGGGGTCGAGGTCGCTGCTGTGGAGGAAGCCGGAGTGGATCTCGAGCACGCGGCCGAGCTTGCCGGATTGCACGAAGTCGATGGCGCGTTGGGCGCCGGGGGCGAAGGGGAATTCGGAACTCACACGCACGAAACGCCCGCTTGCCTCGGCGGTCTCGGCAATGCGGTGGGCGGCGGCAAGGTCGATGCCGAATGGTTTTTCGGCGAGCAAATCTTTGCCGGCAGCCAGCACGTCGCAGTAAATCGACTCGTGCAGGTGATGGGGCACGGCGACGTAAACGGCGTCGACATCGTCGCGCGCAAGCAATTCGCGGTGGTCGGTGGTGCGCAATTGCACGGTGGGCACTTGGGCGAACCACTCGAGCAAATCCTCACGGAGGTCACACACGGCCAGCAACTCGGCGCGCACGGGCACGTCGGTGAGCGCAAACCACCGCCCGAAACAGGAAGCCGCCTCGCGCCCCATGAGGCCGCCGCCGATGATTCCGACTCGCATTTATTTGGCGATTTTCTTGAGCGCCGCCGTGGCGACGTGGGCGGTGATGCCGGTTTCGCTTTGCACGACCGAATAGCTGCCTGCGCCGCGCACCAGCCGCACGCGCGTGCCGGTCTTGAATTTGCCTTCGGGCGGTCGAGCCTGTTGCGGACCGGTGAGGTAATAGTGCGTGCCACCGAGTCCAGCGATGGTGTGGGTGAAGGGAGCCTCGAGTTTGGCGTCTTTTTTCGGCTTTTTATTACCGTCGCGGCGTTTGTAGACGGCTTCCATGATGAGCTTCTCCTTCTTTCCCTGCACGTCAAACATGCGGAAGATTTTCGTGTTGGCGTCCTTGATCTCGGTGATTTGGCGCATGGTCACGTTGCGCTTTTTCATGGGGTCGTAGCCCTTGCCGGTCATCACGTTGAGCTTGCCGTTTTTTTCGCAGTGGCCTGTGGAGTGCACCATCACGCTGGCCAGAGAATCCACCCAGATGCCGGTGTACTGTTTCTTGTGCGCCTCGTAACCGAGCACGGAGTGGCCGTGGAAGGGCATACCCATGAATTTTCCCAAGAAGTTGGAGATCAGCCAGAATCCGCCGGGCTGGATGCGGGCTTTCTCGACGAAGGTGCCCTCCATGACTTGGCCGGGGATCATGAACATTTTCGATTTCACGTCCCACGTGCCGGCCATCATTTTCAAATGCGCGTGGTGTTCGCCGGGCTTTTCCATCGGGGGCGATTCCTGAGCGTTGGCCATGGAGCCGGCGAGCGCGGCGCAGAGGGAGATCAGTTTTTTTATGCGAGTGAATGGCATGAGGCTTGGGAGTCTCTACCATCGGGGTGCGAATCGGGCAAGCCCTCAGGTCTTGGCGGGCAGGAAAGGGATGGCAAAGGGGTAACGGAAGAGTTCGCCGCGCCCGGCTTTGAGGCTGGCGGTGATGATACAGATTAGGTTGGCAAGCAGGAGAACCCAGCCCAGTGCCCATGGCAGGAGCTTCAGTACAGGCATGTTGCCAATCAAGAATGCAGGCACGGTAACGGCTGCGATGGAGTAGAGGGTCATTGAAATCTGGAAGTTTAGGGCGGCGCGTCCATGACTGTTGACGTCGGGGAGTGAGTCCCGTTTTACCAGCCAAACAATCAGGGGGCCTGCGAGTGCGCCGTAGTGCACCACTGGGACGAGCACCAGAAGGGCGCTGGCATGACACAGCACGATCCATGTGTGGTCGTTGGCGGGCGGTTCCTGTGGCTGCACGCCGCCGGTTTAGCGGGCTGCGGCTTGTGTGGCAAGTCGGGATGACTGTGGCTGTAGTGGGCTTGGATTGACTTTTGGACAGTTCCGTGGTCCTATCCGGGGCAGGAGGTGTTTATGAAATCCAGCAAAAGATGGGCGCTTGTGCTTGCCCTGATGTTTCTGTTCAACGCGGATGTCCAAGCCAACCCTGCCGGCGATGGCAGTGGTGTGCCGGCAATTGTGGCGGATGTCATTGTCTGTCGACCACTGGGTCTGGTTGCTTTGGTGGCGGGGTCTGCGTTTTATGTGGTCAGCTTGCCTTTTACCGTGCCCGCAGGCGGGACGGAGGAGGTGAAGCGCAAGCTGGTGGATTATCCTTACCACTACACGTTCACCCGGCGCTTGGGCGAATTTTACGACGAGGAGATGTGATTTGACGAATGCTCCGTGCGCGTCGACAATTCGCGCATGAAGCAACAGCTCCGTTTCAGCGCGACCGCCAGTCTGGCGGTGGCGCTTTTTTGTGTTCTCCCCTTGGGCGCGGCCGACAAGGCTGGCGGTGTGTCCGTCACGCTTTCCTCCACGGCTCCCCTTTATCAGCAGATTCTCCGGTCCAACATTGAGGGCATCGGCAAATTCTATATGGGGCGGCAGATATCGCACGTGATGGGCCATCAAGGCGCGGCGTGGCTGGAGCGGCCGGAGCGTGAGCGTGAGGAAAACACCTCGGAAATGATCAAGTGCCTCAAGCTCAAGCCCGGTGACCAAGTGGCCGACATCGGCGTGGGCACGGGCTACATCGCCCGGCGCATGGCCAAGGTCATTGGCCCCAAGGGCACGGTGTTTGGCGTGGATATCCAGCCGGAGATGCTGGAGTTGCTGGACAAAAACATGAAAAAGGCGGGCATTACAAACGTGAGGGGCGTTCGGGGGACCATCAGCGATCCCAAGCTGGCGGCCAACTCGCTGGATTTTGTGATCATGGTGGACGTGTACCACGAGTTTTCGCATCCGTATGAAATGATGCGCGGCATTGTGGAAGCTCTGAAGCCGGGCGGGCGCGTTGCCTTTGTGGAGTACCGGGCGGAAGACCCCAAGGTGCCCATCAAACGTTTGCACAAGATGAGCGAGGCACAGGTCAAAAAAGAAGCCAGCCTCTTCCAGCTCAAGCACGTGGAGACTTACAAGAAACTTCCCTGGCAGCACGTGATTTTTTTCCAGAAAGTTGCCCAATAACGGTGGGCTTTTTATTGGATTATGACCCCTGAGCGGCTGGCTTTTTTTTGCGGGCGTTTGGAGTTTCTGGAGGAGGAGATACGCACTGACTTGGACACCAGCCGGAACGCGGCGGAAGTGGTGGAGTTGGATACTGCTATTGGTCGCCTCTCGCGGATGGACGCCATGCAAGATCAGCAAATGGCGCTGGAATTGCGGCGGCGCCAGGAGAACCGCCTTTTACGAGTTCAGAATGCCCTCAAGCGAATTGCGCAGGGGCGCTATGGCGTCTGTGGCAAATGCAAGAGGCCGATTGACGAAGGGCGGCTGGAGGCCGCGCCGGATATCGTGCTGTGCGTGAAGTGTGCCTGATCTGAGGGGCGTCAGTTGGGCGCTGGAAAAGTGTAGGCGGGGCGTTTTTCCAAGAGGGCTTGGGCGAACTGGAGCATGGCGTTGTTTCCGGTGATTCGGATGGGGACGGGAGGGATGAATAGGTTGGCCACCGCGCCCTTGATGCGGCCGGCAAGGCTGCTGAGGACGCCGCTGGAGCCGCCTGCGCGAATGGAGGCAACGGAGACTTCCATCTTGGGGCGGCCCTCTTGACGGCGGAACGTGAGGGAGTTTACCTCCACTACTTGGCTGTTTACCTTGTGCGGTTGGCCGTCGATGTGGCGGATGTCATTGATGCCGATGGAGACGGGTGTGCTGGCACCGCGCATGTTGAAGCGCATTGTGATTTCCTCGGCGACCGGCCTGCTGTCGACGAGGCTGCCCTTGACGATAATTCGGCCTTGGCCCGCGCCGCGGATGTTGATGAAGTCAAGGCGCCGCTTGAGGGTGTTGCCTTGCGCGAGATGGTCTGCGTAGCGGCGTGCGGCGGCGGATTGGTCGAAGAGGTTTTGCTGTGTGCCTTCGCCGGTGATTTCAAAATCACAAATAACAGTCAGCGTTTCATCTCCTGATTGATTCGAGAGAGAGAGAATGCGGGAGGATTGGGTATTGCCCTCGCTGGCCGAGATTTCCACAGGTTCGGGGGAAATGAGGTGCACGAAATACAGCAGTGAACTGATGGGGTTCACGGGGGTTCCGCCCGAGGGATCTTTCAGGATGACGGTGGGATTGGTAGCCGGGAAAACAGCGAGGGGCTGGGGGACGGAGGTGATGGGGCGGGGCTTGGGGGAGGCACAGCCCATGATGAGACCAAGCCCCATTAGAATCGGCAAAGGGGATTTCACGGGGAGGAGTCTATGCATCCGGGCCGCACGGGCAAACCCGAAACCACGTCGTGCGGCAGCAGCAAATCTTTGCGCACGATTAAATTACGGCTGCCGCGTGTCTTACATCCGACCGCCGTAAATGGCGTTGCTGCCGAGCTCCTCTTCGATGCGGAGGAGCTGGTTGTACTTGGCGGTGCGGTCGCTGCGGCTGAGGGAGCCGGTCTTGATCTGGCCGCAGTTGGTGGCCACAGCGAGGTCGGCGATGGTGGCGTCCTCGGTCTCGCCGCTGCGGTGGCTGAGGACGGAGGTGTAGTTGTTGATGTGCGCCAGCTCAACGGCGTCGAGTGTCTCGGTCAATGAGCCAATCTGGTTGACCTTGACGAGGATGGAGTTGGCGGTGGCGTTGTCGATGCCCTTCTGCAGGAACTTGACGTTGGTGACAAAGAGGTCGTCGCCGACGAGTTGCACGCGGTCGCCGATCTTGTCGGTGAGTTTCTTCCAGCCGGCCCAGTCGTTCTCGTCGCAGCCATCCTCGATGCTGATGATGGGGTACTTCTTGGTCAGCTTGTCGTAAAAGGCGACCATGTCATCGGCGGTCAGCTTGTCGCCGGTGCTCTTTTTGAAGATGTAGCGCTTCTTTTTTGCATCGTAGAACTCGCTGCTGGCGACGTCGAGGGCGAGAAAGATTTGCTTGCCGGACTTGTAGCCGGCGGCCTTGGTGGCGGCGAGGATGCACTCGATGGCGTCCTCGGTGCTGTCGAGCTGCGGGGCAAAGCCACCCTCGTCGCCGACGGCGGTGGAAAGGCCGCGCTTTTTCAGGACGCCCTTGAGCGCGTGGAAAATCTCGGTGATCGCGCGCAGGCCCTCGCGGAAGGTGGGCAGGCCCTTGGGCATGATCATGAATTCTTGGAAGTCGATGGGGGCATCGCTGTGGGCGCCGCCGTTGATGACGTTGGCCATGGGCACGGGCAGCACCTTGGCGTTGGGGCCGCCGAGGTAGCTGTAGAGCGGCTGGCCGAGGGCGTCGGCGGCGGCCTTGGCGTTGGCGAGGGAGACGGCAAGGATGGCGTTGGCGCCGAGCTTGGCCTTGGTGGGCGTGCCGTCGAGGTCGAGCATGGCGCGGTCAATGGCGAGCTGGTCGGTGGCGTCGAGGCCAAGGAGGTTCGTGCGAACCTTGTTGTTGATGTTCTTGACCGCCTTTTGGACACCTTTGCCGAGATAGCGTTTCTTTTCGCCGTCGCGCAGTTCAAGAGCCTCGTTTTCACCGGTACTGGCACCGCTGGGGACCGCGGCGCGGCCGAGGGCGCCATTTTCCAGGATGACGTCAGCTTCAACGGTGGGATTGCCTCGGGAATCGAGGATTTCGCGTGCGTGGATGTCTACAATGGTCGTCATGTCAAAGGGGGGGCGATGATAGGGAGGAAGGCATCCGAGTCAAGCCAGCGAATTGCTTGGGCGGATGTAGGGAATCCGCCGCCGGTCGCCCTTTGACTTGCGGTGGACAAAAAAAGCCCGCCATCCCGACGGGCCTCGAATTTTCGTGGAAAATTGCGTCTAGTCGTCCGCTCCGTCAGAGCCAATGGCTTCCACCGGGCAGCCCTCCATGGCCTCCACGCAAAGCGCCTCTTCTTCCTCGTTCTCCGGCTGCTTGAACACGAAGGAATAGCCGCCATCCTCATTGCGCGTAAAGTTATCCGGTGCCGTCTCGCGGCACAGGTCGCAGTCAATGCACTGGCTGTCGCAGTAGTATTTGCCCTGCGCGTTATCCTCGTATCTGTCTTCTTTTTCCGCCATGTTATTTAATTCTCGGGCGGGAAAGTGCCGGTTTTCCGTATGAAAAGCAAGCCGATTCCGCTACCTTCCCGCCCATGGAATGGCCGCGCCAGACGAAGATCATTGCCACCCTCGGTCCCGCCACCGCTACCCCCGAGGCCATCTCCAGCCTCATCGAGGCCGGCGCGAATATCTTCCGCCTCAATATGTCCCACGCCCGGCACGACTGGGCCGCCACAGTGGTCGGTCACATTCGCCAATCCGCCGCCGGCCGCCCCATTGCCATTCTGGCTGACCTGCAAGGCCCCGCCATCCGTACCGGCACGGTGGAAACCCCCTTTCAGCTCGAAGCCGGGCAGCCTTTCATATTTTACACCGATCAACGTCCTCCCGGCCCCCAGTCCGTCAGCGTAAATTATCCCGGCTTGGCAAACGACCTTAACCCCGGAGACTCCATTCTCATTGACAACGGTCTGATTCGCATGAAAGTCCTCGCTGAGACAGACGGCACCATCGAGTGCGAAGTCTTGGTGGGGGGCGAAATGGGCAGCCGTCGCCACATCAATCTCCCCGGAGTGAAGGTGAATCTCCCCGCCCTCACCGAAAAGGACCGCGCCGACATCGAGTGCGTGCTGGCGCTGGAGGTGGACTTTATTGCCCTCTCCTTCGTCCGCGAGGCCAAGGACATCGCCGAGCTGCGCGCCGCCGTCGCTGATGCTCCCCGGCCCCCGCGCCTTGTCGCCAAGATTGAGGACCAACATGCCGTCAAGCACCTTGACCCCATCCTCGAGGCCACCGACGCCATCATGATCGCCCGCGGCGACCTCGGCGTCGAGTGCCCCTACGAGGAACTCCCCATCATCCAGCGCCGCATCTCCAAGCTTTGCCAGCAGCGCGGCTGCCCCGTCATCGTGGCCACCCACATGCTTGAAAGCATGATTGAAAATCCGCACCCCACCCGCGCCGAGGTTACCGATGTTGCCAACGCTGTCTTTGAGCAAGCCGATGCCATCATGCTCAGCGGCGAGACCTCCGTCGGCAAATTCCCACAAACCTGCGTTGAGGTGGCCGACCGCATTGCCCGCCGCATCGAGCGTAGTGGTGGTGCCAACTACCACAAGACCGCCCAATTGGACGACCCCCGCGAAAAGCTCGCCCACTCCGCCGTCCGCATGGCCAACGACTTGGATGCCGCCGCGCTCGTCGTCTTTACTCGCGTGGGCGGCATGGTTCCCGAGGCCGCTCGCATGCGCCCTCGCCACGCCCCCATCTTGGCCCTGTGCCTGAACGATCAAATCGCCCGCGCCCTGGCCCTGCACCGTGCCGTTCGTCCGATCGTCCTGCCCTGGGATCAAGGCGACCCCGACGAAACCACTGAACGCGCCCTGAAAGAACTGGCGAACAGGAGAATCCTGAACAAAGGCGACACTACTGTCGTCATCAGCTCCGAATTGGCCGTCGAGTCCATCGCCGACTCAATCCAGATGAAGGTGGTTTGAAACTCGGGTTTCCGCGCGAGCCTGAATCAATCCTCAACACCCTTCACCGTCAGGGGGCCATCAAAAACAGTCAGGCTGACGACCTCCGTGCGGGCTTTGTGAGGGCCGTGGGGCTCTCCCTTGGCGGCGTGGAACAGCGTGCCGGGGGGATGCACGGCGCCGCTTTCCTCCCATTCGCCACTGAGGATATAGGCAGTTTCATTGGCCTCGGGATGGATGTGGGCGGGCACCATCGTGCCGGCATGAAACTTCCGCAACACCGTGACCCCTCCCGTGGCCTCATCCCGATGCAAAATCTTCAACTCCACGCCTTCGTAAGGGCCAGCCTGCCAATTCTTCTCCTTGGCCGATGTCGTGTAGGGAAACATGCTCCGAGGCTCCAATGAATCCCGCAAATTGTCAAAGGCGAGCCTCGGCGAAGTAGCGCAGGTTTTCGAGCCTGCCTCATGGTGATTAGTGGAGGGCGAGGACGGTGACAGCTTCGCGAGCCCAAGCAAGGAGGGGTTCTGGGAAGAGGCCGAGGGCAACGAGCATGATGGCGCAGATGATCAGGGCCAGCCGGGTGGCCCAGTCAATTTCGAAGACCGGAAGTTTTTGAGGGCGATCGTGGGGATTGATCCCGGCGGACCAGTAGATTTCTCGAATCACGGCGAAATAGTAGTAGAGCGAGACGACTACGCCCGCGAGGGCAACGATGATGAGAGCGGTGTGCTCGGCTCCCTGTGCTGTCCCGGCGAGGATTGGCTTGATAAGCAGGAATTTGCCCAGAAATCCGGCGAGGGGAGGAATGCCGGCCAGAGAGACAATGGCCAGAGTCAGGACGGTAGCCATGAGGGGTGAGCGTTGGTGCAGGCCGGCGAGGACGGAGAGGTCTTCATCATCGGCTTCGCGGGTGACGCGACTAATGACCATGAAAGCGGCGATGATGGCGAAGAGATAGCCAGCCAAATAGTAAAGGATCGCTTGGGAGCCTTCATGGCCATGACCGGTACGAAGGGCAACGATGCCGAGCAGCAGATATCCGGCGCTGGCGATGCCGGCGTAGCCGATGAGACGCTTTAGGTTGCGTTGGCGTAAGGCGCAGAGGCTGCCGTAGGCAATGGTGGCGGCGGCAATCCAGTTGAACAGGGGCCACAGGAGGCTGGTATGGATTTGCAATCCAGTGGCAGCCAGCCGGAGCAGGAGCACGACGCCCGCGGCCTTGGAGCCAATGGCCAGAAAGGCGGTGACCGGCGCAGGGGCACCCTGATAGACGTCAGGTGCCCAGACTTGGAACGGGACGGCGGCGATCTTGAAGCCCAGCCCGGCCAGGAGCAGGAGCAGGCCGAGGTTGAAGATTTGTGCATTGCCACCAGCGGGGGTCTGGAGCGCGTAAAAGCTCATGGTGCCGGTGGCACCGTAGATGAGGGCAATGCCGTAAACCATGAGGGCGGAAGCCGCAGCGCCGAGGATCAGGTACTTCACGCCGGCCTCCAGTGAACGGAGGCGGTGGCGCTGGAAACTGGTGAGGACATAAAAGGTGATGGTGATGAGCTCGATGGCGGCAAAGAGAACAACAAAGTTTGCCGCGCCGGCGGCGAACATCATGCCCACCAAGGCAAAGCAGGTGAGCGCAAAAAACTCACCCACGCCGTCACGAAGCCGTGAGGCGAAGCCTATCCCCAGGAGAAGGACCAGAATGGCGGCGGTGAGGGAGAGGGTTTTAAAATATTGGGCCAGGGCATCCTGGGTGATGCCGCCGTGGAATCCGGAACGGAGCGTCTCGTGGGCGGGGATGGTGCGGTCGAGTGGTTGGCCACCGGGACGGGTGCAGTGGAGGTGGTCGTGGCCGTTGATGACTTGGGTATGGGTGACGGTTAGCACCTCGGCATCACCACGGTGGAAAACCTGATCGCCGGGTTCAATGGCGGGTAACGGGCCCAGACCGCTGAGGAGAACGAGGGCGAGGGCAGCGATGCCCAGCCAGCCGAGCTTGGTCTTATGAGCGGGCGGAGTGCAGAGGTCGAGCAACAGGATCAGCACGCCGGTAAGCGTGATGCAGATTTCCTGATGGACGAGGGTAAGGTTCATTGGTTATGGGCGGACTGCACGGCGCGGTTGGCTGGTGGCAGGAGTGTCTTGGCGGCCGGAGTGATCTTGTTGGTAAGTAGATGGGGGCAGAGGCCAAAGAGCAGCAGGGCGACAAGCAGGAGGACAAAGGGCAGCCGGGCGCAGCAGTGGGCATCCTCGCCGCCCAGTTCAATGGCGGGTAGAGGACCGTGGAGGAGATTGCGCGCGGCGCGCAGCATATAGACGGCGCCAATAACGAGTGCGGCCCACGCGGCCACGACGGCGATGATCTTAAAGTCGGATTGCCAGACGCCGAAGAACACAGCGATCTCACCGGCAAAGTTGGCGAAGCCGGGCAGACCACAGCCGGCCATGAGGGCCATCAGGAGGGCGCCACCGACGAAGGGCATGGTTTGCAGGAGGCCGCCGAGTTTCTCCATGTCGGTGGAGCCGGTGTGCTGGCGAATCCAGCCGGCGAGGCCAAAGGCAAGCCCGGCCAAGAGTCCGTGGGCAATCATGACTAGGACAGCTCCAGTGATGCCGATTAGGTTCAGGCTGGCAATGCCGAGGAACACAAAGCCCATGTGGGCGACGCTTGAGTTGCCCAGCAGGAGGGTGAAATCCTTCTGCTTGAGGGCAACTAGGCCGCACCAGAGGAGGTTGCCCAAGGCGAGCAAGGCAAGCACCCAAGCCCACCCCGTTGCACCATCGGGCAGGAGCGGCAAGGCAACGGTGAGGAGCATGTAGAGGCCGAACTTCTTGATGACACCCGCGTGCATCATGGCGGCGGCAGTGGGGGCAGCGCTGTAGCCGAGGGGTGCCCATGTGTGGAAGGGCCAAAGGCTGACCAGGATGCCGAGGCCGAAAAGGAGCAGGCCAAAAATGGTGTTCTGCATCGGGATGTTGAGGCCGGGATTATGCTCGGAGGCGTGGTCCAGAAGCACGAGGAGGTCAAAGCTGTTGGCACCGATTTGAGTGTAAAGCAGAATGAGGCCAGCCAAGGCCAAGAGTGCACCCAAGCTGAGGTACAGGGTAATCTTGAACGCGGCGAAATTCTTGTCTTCGCCATGGCCCCACACGCCAATCATGATGAAGGTGGGCACGAGGGCAAGTTCGTGCAGGAAATACATCATGAAGATATCCAGAGAAACAAATGCGCCCAGGATGCCCCCGGTCATGAAGAGCAGCAGGATGTGGTATTCCTTGACGCGCTGGGTAATTTCACTTGTGGAGCAGGCGGCGGCAAAGGCGACGAGTGTACCCATGAGAATCAACCCGATATTGATGCCGTTGACGCCAACGTGATAGCCGATGCCGAGAGAAGGCATCCAGTCATGTTGCTCAACAAACTGGTAACCTAGGCCGGGCTGAAATTGGGCGAATACTCCCAAGGCAAGCAGTAAAGATATTCCGGTGGCTGCCTGAGTCAGGCCTCGCACGGCGCGCTCCATCCGCGTAGGCACAAACAACAGCGCGACGGCTGTGAGCAGCGGGATTAAAAAAATGAGCGTGAGGGGAGACATCAGGTCAGCACGAAGTAAAGCAGGGTAAGCACGCCCAGCAGCAGAAGCAGGGCATAGGTTTGCAAGTTACCGGTTTGCAGAAGGCGCAGGAGACTGCCGGTCACGAACGTGATGCCCGCACTGCCTTTGACGCCCAAGCCAGCAATGACCCAGCGGTCGAGACAATCGGTGACGGTGGCCATGGCTTCCTGTGTGTGGCGATTGAGTGCAGCGTACAGGCCGTCGATGTAAAACCGTTGGCGCATCCAGCGGGATGGGCTGCCAAGAATTTCGGGTAGAGGATCACTATCGACACCGCGATACAATCGCCAAGCCAAGCCAATGCCAATGGCAGCGGCCAAGAGCCCGGCAATCATGCCATTGGTTTGAGCATCTTCACCGATGGGGGCGGTTGCAAACTGACTGCCGATAAAGGTGTCAATTCCGAGAAAACCGGCGCCAACGCTGAGAAGGGTGAGCACGACCAGAGGGAAAGTCATTACCTCGGGAGATTCTTCAGCATGGCGCACGTTATTAGTGCGAGCCATGCCCAAGAAGGTAACGATGAGTAGACGGAACATGTAAAATGCGGTCAGCACGGCAACAAAGACGGCGATGGCAAAAAGAATCTTGTTGCCCACAAATGCCTGTGCAAGAACGGCGTCCTTGCTGAAGAAACCGCTAAGGGGTGGGATGCCGCACAGGGCTAGGGTGCCGACAAGGAAGGTCCAGAAAGTGGTATGCATCCGGTGGCGTAGCCCGCCCATTTTCCAGATGTTTTGCTCGTGATGGGCAGCGAGGATGACGGAGCCGGCCCCAAGGAAAAGCAGGGCCTTGAAGAAGGCGTGGGTGGTGAGGTGATACATGGCTGTGGTGGGGCCGCCCAAACCAACAGCCATGACCATGTAGCCAAGTTGTGAGAGGGTGGAGTAGGCGAGGATGCGCTTGATGTCATCCTGCTGGACGGCCATTAGCGCAGCCATAAGGGCGGTAAAGCCGCCAATCCAACTGATGACGACGAGGGCTTCGGGTGTAAAAATGAAATAAAGCCGGCACAGCATATAGACGCCGGCCGCAACCATGGTGGCGGCGTGGATCAGCGCGCTGACGGGCGTAGGGCCTTCCATGGCGTCAGGCAGCCAAACATGCAGCGGAAACTGAGCACTTTTGCCCACTGCCCCACAGAAGATCAAGAGGCCGCCCAAGGTGGTGACGGTGCCGCTGGCCTTGAGTGACTCGAAATCCAAACTGCCAGTCTGATCCCAGACTACGAGGATGCCCAAAAGAAAACCGAAATCGCCGATGCGATTAGTGATAAAGGCTTTCTTGGCGGCATCACCGGCGGCCGGGCGCTGGAACCAGTGGCCGATCAAGAGATAGCTGGAGACACCAACAAGCTCCCAGAAGATGAACAGCATCACGAGATTGTTGGCCAACACGATTCCCAACATGGAAAAGGTGAATAGGCTGAGGCCGGCAAAATAACGGGGCACAGCCTTGTCTTCGTGCATATAACCCCAAGAGAAAATGTGAATGAGACCGCCAACGCCCGTAACAATCAGGAGCATCAACAGGCTAAGCCGGTCGAGAGTGTAACCTAATGTCAGGTCCAGTTGTCCGATGGCAAGCCAAGTTACATGGTCGGTGATAGGTTCATTCTTATAATCGCTGAAAAGGTTTAGACAGATGATGAAACTGGTCAAGATCGCGCCAATGGACAGGGTGGCACTGGTGCCCGGGCGGTTGCGGGTAAACAGCAATATGGCCACGGCCGCAAGCAGCGGGAGGCCCAGCACGAGGTACGGCGCGGTGGCCGCGTCGGCATTTCCAGTGCTGGCAAGCAGGAGGGGCATTTACAGTTTCAGTTCGGTGAGGTCGGTGGCGTCAGTGGTCTGGCGCTTGCGGTAGAGGGCGACGATGAGGGCCAGGCCTACGGCGACCTCGGCCGCGGCGACGGTGATGATGAAAAAGACGAGGATTTGTCCATGCAGGTCGGCGTTGAAATGGGAGAACGCGACGAGGGCGAGGTTGGCGGCGTTGAGCATCAGCTCCAGGCCCATGTACATGACGATGAGGCTGCGGCGGGTGACGACGCCCAGCAGGCCGAGGCAGAAGAGCACGCCGCTGACGACGAGGTAATGGTCGAGGCCGACGGTCACTCGGGGGCCTCCTCGCGTTTGCTTAAAAGAATGCAGCCGACCATCGCCACCAGCAGGAGCACGGAGACGATCTCAAAGGGTAGCAGGTACTCGGTGAACAGCAGCTTGCCGAGGTCGGCCGTTTCGCCGGCGATGGTTTCGCTGGCCAATGGCTGTGCGCCCCGCAGCGTGCCGGCGATGACGAAGGCGAGCCCTAGGACAGCCAAGGCGCCGATACCCGTGGCGAACTTGCGGTAGCGGCGCTGCTCGGCTTCCTTTAAATCCAGCAGCATGATGACGAAGAGAAAGAGGACGATGACGGCGCCGGCGTAGACGAGGATCTGGACAGCGGCAAGGAAGTAGGCTTGCAGCAGGACAAAGAGGCCGGAAAGGCTGATGATGGTGAGGACCAGGAACATGGCGCTGGTCACTGGATTGCGGCTGAAGGGGTTGAAAACCACCAGCAGGCCGCAGAGGAGCGTGAGGGCGCTGAAGATGTAGAATAGGGTGTCGGCCATTAGTCGTTTACGGGGAAAGTGTCTTGGGCGCCGGCGTCCTTTTCCTTCTTGGCCCATTTCTTGATCCGATCCGCGTGGGTGCCACCGTGTTCTAGGAGTTTCTCCTTGTTAAAGATCATCTCGTCGCGGGATTGGCCGGTGAGGGCGTAGTCGCGGCGCATGAGGTTTTCGTCGTAGCCTTTGTAGTAGTCCTTGGCGAGGTAGATGGCCTCCTCGGGGCAGACTTCCTCGCAGTAGCCGCAGAAGATGCAGCGGAGCATGTTGATTTCGAATTCGGCGGGCATCTTCTCGGCGTTGGCGCGGTGGGCGGGCTCGCCGTCCTCGCCGGGCGGGGTGATGCGGATGGCCTTGGGCGGGCAGACAAATTCGCAGAGCTGGCAACTGACGCACTTGGTGGCGCCGTCCTGATCGCTGACGAGGTAGGGCGCGCCGCGGAAGCCCTCGGGCACGGTCCAGAGTTCCTCGGGATAGCTGAGGGTGGCCTTGAACTGGTTGTCACGGTTCTTGTCGGCGTAGACGCCGGACTTTTTCCACGAGAAAAAGTGGCGCAGCGTGACCTTGAAGCCGTTCCACAGCGCCGGCAGGTACAGGCGCTCGAACAGGCTCAGCTTGGCTCTCTTGACAACCTTGGCCATTTTATTTCGCGTTTAAAAAGTACAGCACGATCGCGGTGACGATGATGTTCGCCAGCGCGAGGGGCACGAAGCGTTTCCAGCCGATGTCCATGAGCTGGTCGTAGCGGAAGCGCGGGAGCATCCAGCGCACCCAGATGAACAGGCCCATGAAGAGCAGCAGCTTGCCGATGAAAATGCCGACCTGCAGCAGGCCTACGGCGAGGGTCTCGGCGGGGGCGTTGAGACCGGCGACGGGGAGCGTCCAGCCGCCGAGGAACAGCACGACCATCATGGCGCTGACGGCGATCATGGCGGCGTACTCGCCGAGGAAGAACAGAGCGAATTTCATCGAGCTGTACTCGGTGTGATAGCCGCCGACCAGCTCGGTCTCGGACTCGGGCAGGTCAAACGGCAGCCGGTTCGTTTCCGCGAACGCGGCGATGAGGAAAATGACAAAGGCGAGCGGTTGTTTAAAGACGAGCCACGCGCCGTCGGCTTGGTAGGCGATGACCTTGCCGAGGTTGAGGTCGCCTACCAACATGAACACGGGCACGACGCTCATGCCCATGGCGATCTCGTAGGAGATCATTTGCGCGCTGGAGCGAATGCCGCCGAGGAAGGGGTACTTGGAGTTGCTCGCGTAGCCGGCCAGCACGATGCCGTACACGCCGAGCGAGACGATGCCGAAGGTGTACAGGATGCCGACGTTGAGGTCGGCGATGACCGCCTGCTGCGAGCCGAGGTTGGAGCCGAAGGGGATGACCGCGAGCGTGAGCAGCGCCGGCACCATCGCCACCGCCGGCGCCAGCCAGAAGTAGACCTTGCGCACATGCGCGGGGGTGAAGTCCTCCTTGAGGATGAACTTCACGCCGTCCGCCGCCGGCTGGCCGAGCCCCCAGAGCTTGATGTTGGTGAACGGAATGCCCACGCGATTGGGCCCGACGCGGTCCTGAATCCACGCCGACACGCGTCGCTCGGCGACCACGGAGTACGCCACCATTGGCAGCACTACCGCGAACACCGCGATGCCAATTTTCACCAGGCTGAACAGCGCAAACTGCTGAGCCGGGGTCAGGTTGTTAATCCATTCCATCAAATCTCCACCGTGGCCCCCGTGTCGCCCAGCGCCGCCCACGTCAGTTCTGCCTTCCGAAAGGCGGGCACGTCGGCGGCCATCTGGTTAAAAAGACCTTCGATGCTGTTAAATCCATTGGCGCCGGTCACGTTGGCCGTTAGCTCGTGTAAAAACTCCCATTCCGCGCGAGCATTGCCCGGTGG
>DJHS01000092.1:0-1762 GCA_002433235.1 Verrucomicrobia bacterium UBA6614 | reverse complement strand
TGCAGTGCCTGCATGAACTTTTGTACGCGGCCCTTCACGTTGGTGAAACTGCCGCGCTTCTCCGCGTGCGCGCAGCCGGGCAGCAGGTAATGTGCGCGTTCGGTGGTGGCATTGGGCAGGATATCACTGACCACCAGCAGCTTTAGCTTGCGCAGCAGCTTCGGTGCAATGCCGTGCTTGGTGACGTCCTCGCCGAACACGATGAGTGTGCTGATATCACCCGACTCAATGCCCTCGGCAATTCGCTTGAGGCGTAGGCCCAGTCGTTTGGTGGTCAGGCCAATGAGCCGCGCGCCGGTGCTGTTTGGGTTCTTGTCGGCATTGGACAAAAAGCCGTCGCCCTCACCCTGACGCGGGACACAGTCGGTAAATGCCTTTAGCTTCTTGCGTAGTTGAGCCAGAAGCCACAGCTCTTCGTTGGTCTGTCGCGCGCTGGCGATAATGGCCGTCGTGCCGGCTTCCACAGCTGCAAGCTTCTCCGAAATTTCACTTAGCGCCTTCTTCCAACTCACGCTCTGGCCGTTGGCCAGTACCTCGCCCAAGCGGTCTTCGCGGCCAATCCACTTGTAATCGAGCCGGCCCGTGTCGCACATCCAGCTGGCATTCACCGCGTCGTTCTCGCGTGGCTCGTAGCGGTACATTTTGTTTTCCCGCGAGCCGATGAGCGTGTTGCAGCCGGTACCGCAGCCGGTGCAGAGGCTTTTGGTTTCTTTCAGGAACCACACGCGCATTTGGAAACGAAAATCCTTTGACGTCAACGCGCCCACCGGGCAGATGTCCACGGTGTTTAAAGTGTAGTTGTTGTCAAACGGCTTGCCGGGGAAGGTGGCGATGGTGTTGTAGCTGCCACGGTTGACGATGCCTAGCGCGTCGTCGTCCGCGATGTCCGAGGTGAACCGGATGCAGCGCGTGCACAGGACGCAGCGCTCGGCGTCCAGCGTGATGCGTGGGCCGAGGTCGACGGCCTTGGGCTTGTGCACCTTGGTCTCGGCAAACTCGCTTTCCGCCTGCCCGTGCTCGACGCTGTATTCCTGCAGCTTGCACTCGCCGGCCTGGTCGCAGATGGGGCAGTCCAGCGGGTGGTTGACCAGCAGGCTCTCCAGCACCGCCTCGCGCATCTCTTTCGTCTCCGGGCTGCTCGCGTAAATCTCCATGCCCGGCAGGATGCCCGTCGCACAGCCGATGACCCCGCGCGCCGTGCCCGGCTCATACGGCAGCTCCATCGGGAAAATCTTCGGCGTGCCGTCTTCGTCCATCGGCGGCTTGCCATCCGGTCCCGGGCGCCCGGGCATGCCCACGTGCACCAGGCACATCCGGCAATTGCCCGCCACCGGCAGCCGCGGGTGGTAGCAGTAATGCGGCAGCTCCACGCCCGCATGCTGGCATGCCTGCAACACCGTCGTTGGCGCGGGATCCCCCTGCCAATCCGGCGTCATCTTCGGCACCGAAACCTCGCGGCCATCGACCTTGACGGTGACGGTCTCGGGGGGCGTGTCTGTCTTCTTTGCCGGCATCAGGCCGCCACTTCCTTTCGCTTGGCCTTTGCCTTGAATTCCTTTTTAAACTTGCCGACAAAGCTCAGGACCGGCCACGCGCAGGCTTCGCCGAAGGCGCAGATGGTGCGGCCCTGGATGTTCTGTGCGATGTGCAGGAGTTGATCGGCGTCCTCGGGCCGGCCTTCGCCGTGGGTCATGCGATGCAGTGCCTTGCTCATCCACAGGGCGCCCTCGCGGCAGGGAGTGCATTGGCCGCAGCTTTCGTG
>DJHS01000142.1:0-31370 GCA_002433235.1 Verrucomicrobia bacterium UBA6614 | reverse complement strand
GTACACGTTTTACGGGCTGCTGGCGCTGGGACACTTGAGTTTGCTGGAGCAGTCGTTGTAGCCCCGCTGGTGGCCGGGGCGTGGGGCCATCGGCCCCGCCTATAGGGGGGTGGTCTTTCGTGAATAGGCGGGGGTGACCAGCTTGGTAGTGATTAGGGTAATGATTGTGCCCGTCAATGTGTACCACGGCCAGGCGAATTGCTCACCGGGAACTCCATAGGCAATGGCCGACATGAGGACGAGCGAGACGAGCATGCCGGCGATAATGGGCGGTGGGGGTGATTTTTTTTGCCAAAGACTCCACGCCAGCGCGCCGAGCAATGCGCCGCTGGTGAGGCTGCTGAGCTTGAAGGCGAGGGTGAGGGCCGACGCAGCGCCTTGGCAGAGGTGGCCGATGCCGATGAGCACCAGCGCGGCCGCGAGGGTGGCGCGTTTGCTATCACGAAGTGCGTTTGCCTCATCGCCGGCACGCTGTCGAATGTCCATGGTGAACACACTGGCCATGGCGCTGAGCGCGGAGCTCACGGAGGACATCGCGGCAGCCAGCAGGGCGACGATGAGCACGCCTTTCACGATCGGCGGCAGCGCGGTGACCAGGTAGATAGGCAGGAGGTAGTCGTTCTGCTTCATGCCCGGCTGAACCTCGGGAGCAGGCATCCCCAAGGGGATTTTCATGATATCGTGGTGATAAAAAAGCAGGGCGCCGATGAGGAGGAAGAGCAGGATCAACGGCAGGATGAGCAGGGCGCTGAGGACGAGTGCACGGCGGCCATCGGCTTGGGTGCGGCAGGCGAGGACGCGCTGGACGATGAGCTGATCGGCGCCGTGGGTGGAGAGGGTGAGGAAGGTCGCGCCGAAGATGCCCATCCAAATTGTAAGGCTCCCGCCGAGGGTGAAGTCGGTGTTCAGCCAGTCGAGTTTGCCCTTGGCGTTGAGTTCCCCGAAAGCGGTGGACAGGCCGCCGGGGTGTTGTCCGGCGAGGTGGAAGAAAACGAAAATGCCGCCGCCAATGAGCAGGATAAACTGCACGGCATCGGTCCACACCACCGCGCGGATGCCGCCGGCGTAGGTGTAAACGAGGCTGAGCCCGACGAACAGCCAGATGGCTGCGCCGATGGAGACCGGCAGCATCAGCTCGAGCGGAATGCAGATGACGTACACGCGCACACCCGCGGCCAAGGCACCAGCCACCAGGAAAAGCCCGGCAACGGTGCGGCGCGCGCTTTGTCCGCAGGCGCGCCCAACCATTTCGTAGGGCGAATAGATCTCGCCCTTGAAATAGTAAGGCACCAGCCACACGGCCAGCACGATGCGGGCGATCGCAAAGCCGATGACGGCTTGGATGAAGCCGAGGTTGCCACCGTACGCGGCGGCGGGCACGGCGATGAAAGTGACGGCGCTGGTCTCGGTGGCGATGATGGAGAAGGCGACGGACCACCAGGGGAGGTCGCGGCCGCCGAGGAAGTAGTCGCGCGTGGTGCGCTGGCCGCGGCCGAGCCACAGGCCAAGGGCGATGATGCCGGCAAGGTAAAGGGCGATGACGGCCCAGTCGGCGGGGGCTAGGGTGGCGGCGGCGAGCACGGGGCATTGTGGCGCGCGGCACGGCGGCAGCAACTGAATCCGATTCACAGGTTTTTCAGGGCAACCCGTCATTCTCGTTCGTCCTGTTTCTTTCGGGTTGACCGGGGACGGGGTTGGTCTACAGTGGGAGCACTATTTCAACGGCAGGGAAAAGGATTCTTTATGAGCAAAAACAAATCAGCCCAGCCCGGTGAGACTCGCCGGGATTTCGTTAAAAAGTCAGGCGCGGCCACCGTCGCTGCGGCGACCACAGGTGTTTTGAAGACGCCGATTTATGGCGCAGACAAAGCTCCCAGCGCGAATGTGCAGGGCGCGAATGACAAGATTGTCGTTGGCTACATTGGCGTCGGCGGGCGCGGATTTAATGCACATGTGCGGCAAATGCGCCAACATGCCAAGGAAAACAACATTGCGCAGGCTGCGGTATCCGACGTTTCGACGCATCGAATCAACACGGCAAAGAAGTTTGTTGAGGACAATTCTGAGGATGCGGTCAAGGGCTATAAGGACTACCGGCAGATGTTGGAACGCAAGGACATTGATGCGATTGTCTGTGCGACCGTAGATCACTGGCACACTCCTGTGAGTGTGCAGGCCATGGAGAGTGGCAAGCATGTCTATGTGGAGAAGCCCATGACGCGTTACCTGGACGAGGCGTTTGAGCTTTACGATGCAGTGAAGCGTACGGGTAAGAAGGTACAAGTCGGCTCACAGATCACAAGCTGCGGAAACTTCGCCAAGGCCGCCAAGCTGGTGGCTGACGGCAAGCTTGGTCCGTTGGTGCTGGCGCAGGGGTCCTACATGCGCAACAACCCCAAGGGGGAATGGAACTACACAATCCGTGACTGGGCCACGGCGAAGGACATTGACTGGAATGGCGAAGTGGGCTGGCTGGGCCCGGTGAAGAAGCGTGTTCCCTTCAACGCGGATCATTATTTCCGTTGGCGCAAATACCTGCCGTACTGCGCGGGCCTGCTGGGCGACCTCATTCCGCACCGCCTGTTCCCGCTGATGCGCGCGACGGGCAAGCCGGAATTCCCCAGCCGCGTGGTTTGTCTGGGCACACGCAAGGTTACTCCCGACCGGGACGTGAGCGACAACACCCAGGTTCTCGCCGAGTTCCCCAGTGGAATGACGCTCATTGTCACCAGCGCAACGGTGAACGAGCAGGGCCTCAACGAGACCATTCGCGGCCACTACGGCACCATGTACCTCAGCACCAACGGCAGCAGCCTAGAATACAAGCCGGAGCGCCCGTTCGCCGAGGAGTTTGACCCGGAGAGCCACACCAACCTGACCCCGAGCGGCAACACCACGCCCCAGCACCATACCAACTGGTTCAACGGCATTCGCACCGGGGAAGAGCCGAACGCGGGCATCGATCTGGCCATCAAGGTCCAAACGGTCATCTCGCTGGCCGAGTTGAGTGACCGCCGCGGCACTATGTGCCACTTCGATCCGAAGACGCGCAAGGTCACCGATGGTGGCGGCCGCGAGATCAAGCCAATCGACTACGACGAAGAAGCCAAACTCGAATCCCCCTACGGCCCCAGCGGGGAAGTAGGCGACTGAGGCGCCCATTAATTCCAAGGCTTCGCGGGCAACCGTGAAGCCTTTTTTCATGTCCATGACCGCTGATGCCGCGCTGGTAACCTCCGCTCGCGAGGCCATGGCCACGCGATTTGAGATCGCCCTGCATGGCGATGACTCAGTACGCCTGCGAGCCGCTGCGGGGGAAGCATTGGATGAAATCACCCGGCTCGAAGGCATGCTCAGCCTGTACGAGCCCACCAGCGAAATTGCCCACTGCAATCAGCGTGCCAGCCAAAAACCCGTGCCCGTTTCCGCAGAGGTTTTCAATCTCCTGAAACGTTGCCAAAAATTAACGGCCAAAACTATCGGCGCGTTTGACATCACCATCGCCCCCCTCATGCAATGTTGGCGCTTTATCGGCAACACAGGAGGGCGGCCAAGCGGTGATGAAATCGAATCAGCCCTCCAAAATGTCGGCATGTGCTGGGTTGAGTTAAACGAGGCAAACACTACGGTTCGATTCAGACGCCAGGGCGTGATGTTGGACATGGGATCCATCGGAAAAGGTTACGCTCTGGAGCGCGCCTCAGCATTGTTGGAAGAGAATGAATTCACAGATTTCCTGATCCACGGCGGTACCAGCACCGTTTGTGCCCGCGGCACCCAGCCAGATGGCTCACCATGGCGCATAGCCATCAAGCATCCCGACGATGGGAAGCCTCCCCTTCGCATCGTCGAGTTACACAATGAGGCTCTCTCCGTTTCTGGGATTGGGGGGAAGTCGTTTTTGGACGCAGACGGCAATGAGCAAGGGCATGTCATTGACCCCCACACGGGCCACCCCACACAATCAGCCAGAGTGTCGGCCGTCATTCACGCGGATGCGACCGCCAGTGATGCCCTAGCCACCGCGCTTTTGACAAAAGGTTCGGCCCTGCTCCGTCAGCTCCCGGCGAATACTCGCGCACTAACTGCGTCCATGGTAGAAAAGCAACTCGTTGTCCAAACCCAACACCTTCATTGACATGCGCCAATCCATCGCCCTGCTGCTGATCTCCACCCTCGCTTCCTTCGCAGAAGACAAGCCGAAGAAACCGATCCACAAGGTTTTGCCGCCACCGGCTTGGCTGGAAAAAGCCGAGGATTCGAAATCTCCCAGCAACCCCTTCGCACGCGGCATTTACTCCATTGAGGCGGCCTGGCAGCCCCTCTTCAAGCCATCGGGAACACTCGCAGCCGAGGTAAAAATGAAAACCGGCCACGTCCTTCGGGTCTACAAGGGAAACCGCGAAACCATGCCCCCAACCCCGGCCTCGCTGGAGATCTTAAAGGAAGGCAAAAGAATCTTCTGCGCCCGTGGCCACAAGTTTTTTGACGCAGCCTCCGAGGATGTCACGGGGGATAAAGTCCCGGACATTATCAAGGTTACCCACTCCTCCAACTTGAAACCCATTTCATATAATCGATTCATTTTCACGTTCTACCCCAAGTTCCGGGTGCACACCATCGGCCCTTTTGTAAATGAAAAATAGTCGCCCACGCTGGCCCGACTACCCCAGTTGGGTTTCCAGCTCCCGGTGATTGATCTTGCCCGTGCCAAGGACGGGGATTTCTTCCATTACCCGCAGTTCCCGCGGCACGGCCAGATTGGGCAGGCCTTTGGCTTGGATGGCCTTTCTCACCTCATCCATTCCAAGCTCCTGTTTGTTGGTTGCGGCGATCAACATTTCACCCTTGTCAGCATCTGGCCGAGCAATGACAGCCACTTGACAATCATCACCCAAGTGTGGAAACGCCCCCGCCAAGGCATCCTCAACTGCGGTTAAACTCACCATTTCGCCGCTGATTTTCGCAAACCTCTTGGCGCGGCCCTTGATGGTGACATACCGATCCGCATCCACCGTCACGATGTCTCCCGTGTCATACCAGCCTCCCAGATTTTTAAATATCTGATTCGGCTCCTTATTCAGGTAGCCTTTCATGATATTCGGCCCCTTGACAAAAAGGCGCCCCCCTTCATCTACGCCTTCAACTGTCTCCAGCTTGTAGTCAACGCCTGGAAACAGGCGCCCCACGCTTCCCTCACGGCTTTCAAACACTGTGCTTGTGCAAAGGACCGGACTGGTTTCGGTGGCACCATAGCCCTCGTACAGCCGCACGCCATATTCGCGCGCCCAATGTTCACGAGTAGCCTTCTGAATTTTCTCCGCGCCACAAATCAAGTAGCGCATTTGGGCAAAATCGGCCGGTTGCGCGGCTCTGGCATAACCGTTCAAAAACGTGTTGGTGGACAACATGACCGTGCAGTCGCGATCATAAAACACCGCCGGGATGACCCGATATTGCAGCGGATTGGGGAAGAGATAGCAGAACATGCCGCGCACCAGAGGCAGTAACAGTCCCACCGTCAGCCCAAAGCTGTGGAATAATGGCAGGCAATTGAAGACACGATCGTTGTCCGTCAGGTCGATGACAGCTGCACACTGGCGAACATTGGCCAGAAGATTCTCGTGCGTCAGCTCCACACCCTTGGGCACGCCCTCGGAACCGCTGGTAAACAACACCACCGCCGTGTCATTGAACGGCGAATACTGACCGGCCCATGGCACAAATTTGTGGTACAGAAGCGTTGCCAGTTTACTCAGCCCACTGATGTTCTCCCGGATGTCCTCCAGAAATATAAGCTCGATACCCGCGTCCTCAAGGGCCTCGACATCCAGACTCGCTTTCTCGATGAATTGACGGGAAGTAATGATCTGCCTCAAATCTGCCAACTCCGCACATGCCAGCATGGCGGCCGCGCCCGCGGTGTAGTTCAACACGGCCGGCACCTTCCCCGCCGCCCACAAGCTCAGCAAGGTAACCACCTTGCCGTTCACATTCGGTAAAAGCACTCCGATATGCCGTGTGTCCCGGTCAAGTTGCTCCCTCCACTGGGCGGCCAAGAGATCTGTTCCCACGAGCAGTTTGCGATAGGTGAGCGCCTGATGCGTTGTGTCCTCCAGCACAGTGTGATTGGGGATTTGACGGGCAACAGCGGCGACAGCAGTAAGAACCGTCTTTTCCCCAAATGCCATGTCCACTTCAAACTGTTGCCGCACCATCTTGTCCCTCAGCCATTGCGTCAGCGCGGCGCGTTCTTCATTGGGCTTCATGCCTTCAAATTTCGGTGGCTCCATGGGATCACTGAAATGTGCACTGATCCTTGGAAACCACTTGGTCCAGCCCTGATGCGGCGATGACAGCACGCGCTGCGCCCCGTGTAGCCGGCACGTGATCACTTTCGCGCCGGTCTTTTGCAGCAGAAAACCGGTGCCCCCGAACAATCTCTGAAGCGTGCCCGTGCGGGACATCCGGCCCTCGGCAAAGAGAATCAGTTTCCCCCCCTTTTCCAAATGCGCGGCCATTTCCTTGACCGCATAGGGAGATTGATTGTCGATCAGGAAAATGCGCGGATTCGATAAAATCCAAGCATGCAGCTTGCTGTGGCGCGCGGGAACCACCGACGCCACAAACTTCCACTCCGGATCCAGACACAACCCCACAAAAAGCCAGTCAATCCAGGAGACGTGATTGGGAATCAGCAGAACAGGGCCCTTAACGCTGGCGGCTTCCTCGTTGAACGCGCGGAACCGAAACCATACGCGCAGCAGAAGCCTCATGAATTTCAGGAACGGTTTGCAGGCCCAAATGTTCATCGGCGGCAGCGTATCGAAAACGCGCGGGGGAGGCGAATTGATAAAATCAATGGGTGCCTGTCGGCAATCAATGGACTCCAAAAACCACGGGAGATTGTAGTTGCGAGGACCGGTCGTTTTGAGCAAGCATGTGGGCACCGATCAACAAGAACACTCAACGGAGACTAATCATGGGATGGTTATCAGGACAATACATTGACATCATCGAGTGGCTCGACGATGGACAGGAAACGATGGTCTACCGATTTGAGCGCCACAACAACGAGATTAAAAATGGCGCCAAGTTGATCGTGCGGCCCGGCCAAACGGCCATCTTTGTCAATGAAGGCGGCACGTCCATTGCCGATGTCTTTCCCCCCGGCACCCATGAATTAACCACCGCAAACTTGCCTGTTCTCTCCACCCTCATGGGCTGGAAATATGGGTTTGAAAGCCCCTTCAAGGCCGAAGTGTACTTCATGAAAACCACGGAGTTTTCCGACTTGAAGTGGGGCACGCGCCATCCGATCCCCGTTATGTGCGCCGGATATGGAGGCTTGGAACTGCGCGCCAACGGCACTTATGTGATGCGGATTTCAGACCCCAAGGCGTTTCTGGAGCAACGGGTGGGTACCGATAGCAATTTTCAAGTGGACAGCTTGGTGGGGGATTTGCGCGAGGAAATTCTGCTTCAAGTTACCGATTGCCTTGGGGAAATGGAGTTGGACCCCTTCAAGCTCGCCGGGAAAACCAAGGATATTTCCGAAGAACTCCAAGGGCCCATTCAGGAATATTTTGAACCCCGCGGACTGACCATCACCCGCTTTCGCGTCACGAGCATCAACATGCCCGACGACGTCCGCAAGGAGCTTATGGAGTTAAGCCGTTTGGATGCCACCAAGCTCAAGGGAGCTGATCCATCCGCCATGCAAAATCTCACCGCCCTCCGCGCCAGCCGCGCCATGGGCGACATGGCCAAAAACCCCGGCGGCACCGGAGCGGCCGGGGCAGGGATGGAGGTGGCCATGGGGATGATGATGGCCAATCAAGTTGGCGGTGCCCTCGCAGGAGTGGCTCAACCACAACAAGGCGCACCTCCTCCATTGCCCGGGGCCAAGCCTGCCGCGGCCACGGAATATACGGTTGCCATCGACAAGCAAAAATATGGTCCCTACGGACTCAATCGCCTTCAGGACATGGCCAACGATGGCAGCTTCACAGCGGACATGCTCGTCTGGGCCAAGGGCATGGGAGCGTGGACGAAGGCTGGCGAGGTCTCTGACTTGGCCGGGCTGTTTGGGCCACCCCCCTTGCCAGGCAACGATGAACCGCCGCCCCTGCCCTAAGCATCATGCAAATCACGATCAATCGTGATGGCGAAAACCATGGCCCCTACACCTTGGAGCAGGTGCGGGGCCTCCTTGCCGACGGCACCTTGCAACAGACCGACCTCGCGCATGTTGAAGGAACCGACAACTGGATGCCCGTGACCCAAGTCCCGGGCCTTGAAAAGGAATCCACGGAATCCTCCAGAGACATCCCCACAACTCCATCCACTTTCAAATGCACAGGTTGCGCCGGGGAACTGGTTTACAGCCCCGGAGCTGCCTCCATGGAATGTCCCTATTGCGGTGCCACGGTCGAATGCCCCGAACCGAAAGGCGAGGTATTGGAACACGATTTTGAAAGCCAACTTCTCGCACTGGAATCCGGCGCCGCCACCACCACCGTAGCCGAGGTGGATTGCGAGGCCTGCGGCGCCAAGAACCAACTGGAAGCCAACCAAACCTCCGGCGAGTGCGCCTTCTGCGGCACCCCGTTCGTCCAGCAGCCCCAATCCGCCAACACACTCCAGCCACACGCCGTACTCCCTTTCGCCGTCACCCGGGAGCAGGGGCTGGAACATTTCCGGTCTTGGATCAAGAGCCGCTGGTTTGCCCCTAATAAATTAAAGCAATTTGCGCGCGACATTGAGAAACTAAAGGGCCTGTATCTCCCTCATTGGACCTACGACACCCACACCATCACCGACTACACCGGCCAACGCGGCGAAGCCTATTACGTCACCGAGTCTTACACTGACAGCAACGGCAACCGCCAAACCCGGCAGGTGCGCCGCATCCGCTGGTACCCCGCATGGGGCCGCGTGTTTGTAAATTTTGATGACATCCTCATCCCCGCCAGCGACACACTGCCGCGCAAATACGTGGATGAACTTGAGCCGTGGGACCTGCCCAAGCTGACACCCTACAACGATGCGTACCTCAGTGGCTTTCAAAGCGAAAGCTACTCCACCGATCTCCGCGCAGGCTTCAATTCCGCCAAGGAAAAAATGGAGCCTGAAATTGACGGCAAAATCCGTTGGGACATCGGGGGCGACGAGCAGCGTATCTTGAGTAAAACCACCTACTACCACGACATCACCTTCAAGTATATCCTGCTCCCCGTCTGGATTAGCGCCTACCGGTTTAAAAACAGGACGTTCCAGTTTCTCGTCAATGCCCGCACAGGCGAAGTCCAAGGCGAACGCCCTTGGAGCTGGATCAAGATCACCTTGGCCGTATTGGCAATTCTTGCCGTCATTGTCACCATTGTCTATTTCGCCGACCAAAAGTGAGTGACGAATCCAAACACCGCAAGTTGGGGCTGTTTTCGGCGACTGCAGCCGTAATCGCCACCATGATCGGCGCGGGTATTTGGGGCACTACCGGTGGTTTCGCATACAAACTGGGCTCAGACTTTGCCGTTATATTAGTGTGGCTTTGCTGCGGATTACTGGCGCTCACTGGGGCGCTTTCACTGGGCGAACTGGGTGGCATGATGCCCCGCGCCGGTGGATGCTATACATACATACGAAGAATATATGGCCCCACCGCAGGTTATCTAGCCGGCGTATTGAGTTCACTTCTGGCTTTCGTCGGGGCCATGGCGTTCATCGCCTTGATGCTGGGATTTTATGTCCAAAAATTTATGCCCGACGTATCCTCGCCAACTGTCGCGTGCGTGGCGGTGGTGGGATTTTCCGCCATTCACTGCACGGGATTACGCGAAGGCACATGGATCAATAATGCCTTCACCATATTCAAGATATTGGTGATCATCGCCTTTATCGTTGCTGGTTTAAGTGCCGAGGGCCGGGGGGTTCAAATCCAAATTGAGGGCGCCCCTGTTTTTAACACCGTGTTTGCTGCTGCCATGGTTTCCGCAAGCTTCGCCTATCTGGGATGGGAAACGACAACCTTTATTGGCGGCGAGGTTAAGGATCCAGGGCGTGTCCTCCCATGGTCGCTGTTAATCGGCACCACGATCGTCATCATCCTGTACCTGCTGATCAATGTAGTTTACCTCCACGCACAACCTCCCGAGGAAATGTTCGAACTGGGAAAAGACGGCCAAAGGAAGGGAATCGATGTGATCGGCCCGTATGTTTCCGAAAAACTTTTTGGCGCGGACATGGTTCGTTGGTTTAACGGGATGGTAATTGTCGTTCTCCTGTCTACGGTCAGCACCATCACCATGGTTGGCGGACGAATCCTCTATGCCATGGCCCAAGCCGGGCAGCTCCCGCCAGCACTCGCCAAGTTGAACAAAAGGCAAGTGCCAGCCAATGCTCTCATTATCCAAGGCATCATCACGGTAGTCTTTATCCTCGCCGCAAACAATTTTGGCACCTTGGGCGATGTGCTCGATTACATCGGCCTACCCCTGACAATCATCATGGGGGCTACCGTTGCCGGCGTCTTAGTTCTGCGAAAAAGGGCACCCGACACCGAACGCCCGTTCCGCGTCCCCCTCTACCCGCTGCCTCCAATCCTTTTCATCGGCTTGGCTCTGTGGATGACGGTGTCTGTCGCCAAGGAAAACTGGGAGGTCGCCGTTGCCTCATCCATCACTGTCGGAATCATCTGGATTCTCAAGCCCGTGCTTGCCAAGGAGGTGATCCACCCCAGAGACACAGAAAACACAGAAGTTTGATTAACCTCTCTGGACCCTCTGTGACTCTGTGGTAATAATACTGACTTTCCCTGCCACCACGCTATCCTTTCTCCCATGCGTTTCGCGTGGTTGTTTTTGGCAGCGTTTTCGCTGCAGGCAGTAGATTTCCAAAAGGACATCCAGCCGCTGCTGAAGAACAAATGTTCCCGATGTCACTCGGGGCATGAGGCCAAGGGTGGGTTTTCGATCAACACACGCACCACGTTGCTTGATGCCGCTATGCCGGGAGACAGTACAGGCAGCGAACTGTTCAAGCGCATCATTTCCGACGATCCGGATGAGCGAATGCCGTCCAAAGGCAAGCCGCTGGAGGCCAGGGAAATTGCCTTGATCAAGGCATGGATCGATGAGGGTATCACTTGGCCGGAAGGCTACAATTTTGCCGAGTGGCGCAAGGCGCCGCTGGCCCCCCGCGAAGTCCGGCTGGCCCCGGGGAAGGGCAACCCCATCGACCGGCTGCTTGCACCCTATTTTGCAAAGCACAAGGTAGATACCTCCAAACTCGTGGACGACGCCACCTTCGCCCGCAGGGCTTGGCTGGACCTCATCGGTTTATTGCCGCCGTTGGACGAATTAAAGCAATTCGAGGCGGACAAATCTCCCGACAAGCGGCCACAACTTGTCAACCGCCTGCTCTCCGACAACCGCGCCTATGCCGACCACTGGATGAGTTTCTGGAATGACCATTTGCGCAATGCCTATTTTGGACCCGGCTTTATTGATGGCGGGCGCCGGCAGATCACCGGCTGGCTTTACGGCTCCCTTTATTCCAATAAGCCGTACAATCAATTTGTCCATGAACTCGTCAGTGGCAAGGCCGGGGCGGAGGGCTTTCTCGCGGGCATCAAGTGGCGCGGCGCGGTCAATGCCAGCCAACGGCGCGAAATGCAGGCGGCCCAAAATCTCGCCCAAGTATTCATGGGCACAAACCTCAAGTGTGCCTCCTGCCACAACAGCTTTGTCAACTACTGGAAGCTGGAGGACAGCTATGCCCTCGCGGCCACTTTTGCCAATGACTCTCTGGAAATGCATCGCTGTGACCAGCCCACCGGCAAGCCAGCCAAGCCACGCTTCATCTTCCCGGAACTCGGCAGCATCGATCCCAAGGCACCCCGAGCCGAGCGTCTCCAACAGCTCGCCGAATTGGTCACGAGCAACAAGAACGGTCGACTTCGACGCGTGATTGTCAACCGCCTTTGGTCTCGCCTGCTGGGCCGCGGCCTAATCGAGCCCTTGGACGACATGGATCAGCCCTCATGGCATCCAGACCTGCTTGACTGGCTTGCCGGCAACCTCGCCGTTCACGGTCATGACCTGAAACACATCCTGCAACTTATCTGCACCAGCCGTGCCTATCAGCTGCCCTCTTCCGGACCGGCAGGGAAGAATTACGTTTTTCGCGGCCCTCTTCCCAAGCGGATGCATGCCGAGCAATTCATTGATGCCCTTTCCACTCTCAGCGGCCAATGGCAGCCCGGCGGCGCCTTTCGCAGCTTGGACGGCCGAAAACAGGGTGGCCAAGTCGGTGCCGTGGCCGCTGCCATCGCCACTCACCTGCCCAAGACCGGCGGCGATGGCAACCGGCCCTTGCCCCATTGGATTTGGTCGCAAAAAAACGCCGCCTCCACCGCTCCCCATGAAACCATTTACATCCGCAAATCGTTCACTCTGCCTGCCAAGCCGGCCAAGGCCGTAGGCATCGCTACCTGCGACAACGAATTCACCCTGTACATCAATGGCCGACGCGCCGCCAACAGTCAGGAGTGGAGCCGCCCCGCCCAATTCGATCTCACAAAACACCTGCGGCAAGGAGCCAACACCATCGCCGTCAAGGCCACCAACACCGCTCAAGGACCCGCCGGATTCATCCTGCGCCTGAACTTGGGAGCAGGCCGCCATCTCGTCACCGATAATACTTGGCTGGTGTCCACGGAAAGGCTCAATGGCTGGGACCAGCCCACATTTAAACCTCGCGGCTGGAAACACGCCGCGCCACTGGGCCCTCCCGGCGCCGGGCCATGGAAACTAGCGGGCACATTCGGCGGTTCATCCGCGGCCACAAATATCACCAATATTCGCGCTGTCCTTTCGCGCCTCGATCCGCTGCAAAGAGCCCTCGGACGGCCCAATCGCGATCAAGTCGTCACCACTCGCGATACCCTGCCCACGCTCCTGCAGGCCCTGGAGTTGACCAATGGCAGCACTCTCGACAAATACCTGAAACAAGCCGCCACATACTGGCTGGAAAAGGAACCCAAGCCAGCCACTATGGCCGGCAGGGTGTACCAAGCTGCTCTGGGGCGGCTGCCCAGCCGCACGGAACACACCATTGCCCTAGAGACCCTCGGCCCCAAGCCTACCGTGGACAGCGCCGCGGATCTCCTGTGGATCCTTGTCATGTTGCCTGAATTCCAAATCATCCGCTAGAATCCAAATAAAAATGAAACGCCGCGATTTCCTGAAGACCACCGCAGCAGCAGTCGGTACCACAGCCCTACCCACCTATGCAAATCTCGGGCCCAAGCCCGAGGCCAAGGTGGACACCGTCATCCTTTGCTGGATGGCTGGCGGCATGGCGTCCACGGAAACGTTTGATCCCAAGAAACACACCCCCTTTAAAAAAGGCCTCAAGTCCGACCAAGTTTTAAGCACCTTCCCGGCCATCGACACCGTCGTGGACAACATCAAGATTTGTCAGGGCTTCGAGCACATGGCCAAGGTCATGGATCGGGGAACGCTGATCCGCACTCAAGTGGGTGCGGACCTTGGCTTCATTCTCCACTCACGCCACCAGTACCACTGGCACACCGGCTACGAGCCCCCCTTGACCGTTGCCGCGCCACACATTGGCGCATGGATCGCCCACGCACGGGGCCGCAATCATCCCGCCCTGCCCGCCTTCATCGACATTGGCCAAACGCCGAATGGCGAGAGCGAGGAAATTAAGGCCTTCCAAACCGGCGGCTGCCTCGGCGCCGAGTTTAGTCCCTTCACTATTGATGACCCTGCCAACGCCATCAAGGCAGTCCGCCCGCCGGCGGGCATGAGTCCCGTGCGTTTCAAGGCGCGTTACCAGAATTATCTCCGCATGCTTAAGGCCAGTCCATCCTTCACGCAGGCTGATTCGCGCAAGCGCGACGAGCTAATCAAGTCCATGGATGAAGCCTTCAACCTCCTCAGCAGCCCCGCCGCCAAGGCCTTCGATCTTTCGCTGGAACCAGAGAAAAGCGCCGCCCCCTACGGCCAAGGCAAATTCGGGCGCGGCTGCCTGCTCGCCAGGCGGCTGTGTGAAGTCGGCGCGCGTTTCATCGAGGTGACCAGTGACTATGGTCCGTTCAAGAGATGGGACACCCATGAAAATGGACACACCCGTTTGACCGCCCTCAAGAAAGATATCGATCAGCCTCTAGCCCAGCTCGTTTTGGATCTTGAGGAACGCGGTCTGCTCAAGCGAACCCTGATCGTATTGGCCACCGAATTTAGCCGTGACATGCTGGTGGAAGGCAAGCCCGACAAGCAAGTGCGGGGTCAGGTACCCCAGCCCGATGTTATCAACGACTTGAAATTCTACGGCATGCACCGTCATTTCACCGCGGCAGGCAGCGTGCTCATGCTGGGCGGCGGCGTGCAGCAAGGCCACCTCTACGGCAAGACCGCCGACGAGCGGCCCTGTAAAACCATCGCGGACCCCGCCACCATCACCGACATCCACGCAACCATCCTGCAAGCCATGGGCATCCCTCCCACACACCACGTCACCGCTGAACAGCGGCCCTTCTATGCCACCAAGGATGGCAAAGGCAAACCGCTCCCCGGGGTCTTGGCGTAGCTGTAGCTCCTTGCCTCAGGTTGCGTTAGACCCCATCATCGCCCTGTGGAGATCACCAATGCACGGCTCATCTTGCCGGACGAAATCCGGCGTGGCTCCCTGTCTATTCGTGGTGGTCAAATTCACAAGCTCTCCTCCAATCCAAGCCCCAAAACACGAGGCGAATCCATCAATCTGCGCGGCGGATTTCTGGCACCCGGGTTCATCGATCTCCACATCCATGGCGCCATGGGGCGCGACACCATGGAAGCCCGGCTGGACGCATTCCGGGACATTACGCAATTTCATCTGCGCGGAGGCACAACTTCATTGACGCTCACCACGCTGTCCGCTGCGCAAAAGGACATTTTAAGGGTGCTTGATGCAGTTGCCCCCCTGCGCAACCAAGCCATTGGCGGCTCCCGGATTGCCGGCGTCCACATCGAGGGCCCGTTCATCTCCAAGGAAAAAGTCGGCGCCCAAAACCCAAAATTTGTCCGCAATCCCACTGCCAAGGAATGGCAGCCCATCTTAAAATATGGCCGGCTCATCACGCAGATGACGCTAGCCCCCGAGCTTCCCCGGGCCCTGTTGCTCATCAAGGCGCTCAGAAAAAACGGGAGCATCCCCAGCGCAGGCCACACCAACGCCGATGAGAAGGCACTGGAGCCCGCCCTAGGCGCCGGCATGAACCAAAGCACACACACCTTCAATGCAATGAGCAGCGTGTTCAAGCGGGGCGCCTACCGCGCGGCCGGCATGCTGGAATTTGCGTTGGCACGCGATGAGATTGCCTGCGAGCTGATTGCCGATGGCCAGCATGTGCCCCCGATCTGCATGCGAATGCTCTTCAACGCCAAGCCGCGGGATAAGGTGGTGCTGATCACTGACGCCACCATGGGCGCGGGCCTGAAACCGGGGACCAAGTTTGAGTTGTACGGCATTCAGTGCAAGGTCACGCCTGTGACAGCCACCGTGGCCTCCGGACAGGGTCTGGCTGGCAGCACATTGACGATGATGCGCGCCGTCCAGACCGCGGTTGAGCAGGCCGACATCCCGCTGGTCGATGCCGTCTTGGCCGCCTCGCTGAACCCGGCGCGCCAACTGGCCCGCGAAAACGAATGGGGCTCCATCGAGAAGGGAAAACGGGCCGATTTGGTCTGGTTTGACAACCGGTTCCGCGTCCGCGCCGTCTGGCTGGATGGCGACCTGCGATTTATGGCTTAGCCTCCAAGCAAATCCCTCAGGGCCGGCTCCAAGCGCGCATGTTTAAATTCAAACCCCGCGTCCCGAAGCTTTCTGGATTCCACCCTCGTGCTGGCCAGTAACAGTCCATCCGCCATTTCTCCAAGGACAATCCTTGCCACAAAAGCCGGCAGTGGAAAAATCGTGGGGCGACGCAGTGCCCCGCCCAATGTCTTGGTGAATTGTTCGTTCGTGTCGGCATTGGCCGTCACATTCACTGCTCCACTCAACGACTTTTCCTGAAGCACAAATAATACCGCCTTAGCCGCATCGTGCAGAGTCACCCAGCTCCACCACTGTCTTCCTGAACCCATCCGGCCCCCGACAAAGCAGCGGAAAGGTAGTCGCATTTTCGCCAACGCGCCTCCGTTGCCATCCAGCACCATCCCAAATCGAAGATGAACCACACGCACTCCCGCCTTGCTAGCGGACTCCGTTGCCCTTTCCCAATCATCTGCCAACTCCGCCAGAAAACCGCTGCCATGAGCAGATTCTTCATGCAGGATTTCCTCGCCACGGTCCCCGTAAATCCCAACCGCTGACGCCGACACCAAGATGTGAGGAGGAGTTTCCATGGCCGCCAAACTGTGACACAGCAAGGCGGTTCCCTTAACCCGGCTTTCCCGCAATTCCTGCTTTTGAGCATGGGTCCACCGGCGCGCCCCGATGTTTTCCCCGGCCAAATGAACAACCGCCTCCACCCCCTTTAGGACACTGGCCGACGGCCCGGACAGCGGTGGATTCCACTGAAATTCGCCTCGGCCACGCGTCAACGGCAGAACCTCATAGCCCACCCCTCGCAACGTGGACGCCACACCGCCACCAAGCAACCCACTCGATCCAGTAACAAGAACTTTCACGAAACATCAAATGGCACTCCCGGCAGGATTCGAACCTGCGACCTAAGGTTTAGGAAACCTCCGCTCTATCCAACTGAGCTACGGGAGCCCTAGTTTAAGTTTAAAGTTTCAGGCGGGCGCCGGACTTGCGGATGGCTTCAGCGTTTTTGGTGAGAAATTCCCGAACACGCTCCACGGGAATAGCGAAAAACTCAACGCGGTTGGACCGCGCAATATTAATGCCCAAAAATTTGCCCTCTAGACTCAACAACGGACCGCCAATATCCGTGTTCGTCATGGTGATATCATGCTGAATCACGGTGCCAAAACCGCCGCGCCGCTTGGAAACTTTTCCACTCATCCGCAGATTGCGCTCCTGCAGCCCAAACACATCAGTGAAATAGCCCAGTGTCACTTCAATGTTCATCTTTTCCCCTTCCCGGATGATGGATAGCGTGACTTTCTCTCCCGGATGGGCCTGAACGGTACTGCGCAGTTTTTCCCGTGTAAGCATTTCCTTCTTGTTGAATGCGAAAACGATGTCACCCCGACGAAGCCCTGCCTTCTGCGCCGGGCTCTTGGGGGTAACCGCATCCACCGTCACGCCGCCGTTGTCGCGGCCTTCATCACCCATTTGAATGCCAAGCGCGCCACCGGCCTTGGGAATCTCCCGCGTATACGCACTCACAATGCCACAGCGAATGCCGGGCCGGGCGTCGACCCCGGCGGTCAGCCAGTGGCCAATCTCCAGCTTATCCGTGCTGCCCCACTCAATGCCGCAGGGATACCGAATGTCAGACTTGATCAGCGCGAGATCGGTTTGGTTATCGTAGGCAATCATGCGCCCACGGTGCAAACGTCGGTCGTTGCCCGCGATGCGAAATGGCTGGCGGGCATCCTGAATCTCACTGTACTTGGTCAAGATCAGTCCATCGTCAGTGATGAGTGTGCCAATGCACAGAATCTTAACCCCGTCCATGAGGCTGACCTTGCATTTGCTGGCGATCTCCGCGGCATCTTCAAAAGCCGCCATGACCGCACGTCCATCTGTGCGTTGAGTGGAAGGCAGGGAAGCTGCCTGAGCAATCGGCAGCAGTGCGGCCAGAAGCAACAAGGTAATCGTTTTCTTCATTTCAACAATCAGGGTCTACGGGCGTTTGCCCAGTTTGAGATCAATGTCCATGCTCTTTCCTTCACGCTCAACGGAAAGGATGACTTCATCCCCTGCCTTGGTTTTTTCGATCAAGGCACGAAGATCGCCACCCGCAAAAAGCTTGTGGCCATCGAAGTGGGTAATGATATCGCCGGGCTTAAGACCCGCCTTTTCCGCGACGGTATCTTCGCCCACACGGGTCACACGCGCACCCTTGGGGTCCGTGGAAAAATTGACTCCAAGATATCCGCGCTCGCCTTCACCAATGGGCTTGACCGATTTGCCATCCTTTAAATCCTTCCAGTCATCGTGAAAGGCAATCATGGCCACGTGATAATTCTGGTCCGGCGCACTGGAAATCCGGCTGTGAATGCCAATCACCCGGCCGGATAGGTCGAAGAGCGGCCCTCCTGAATCTCCGCCCAGTAGCTTGCAATCCGTGCGAATGGTATCACGGGACACCGCGATCACCCTGCCCAACCGGAAAACCGCACCGCGCTTGGCATCCCAACCGCCCATGTTGCCCACCGCCACGACCCACTGGCCGATATCCGGCTGGCTGGGGCCCACAAAATCCACGATCGGCAGATCTTTCGGTTTCTTGATTTGGATCATACCCGAATCAGTCTTGGGGGAATTGCCCAAGGCCACCCCTTCAAATGTACGACCGTCGGACAGTATCACCTGAAACTTTTGCCCCGGCTTGCCCGAGACATGACCCGCCGTCAACACCAAGCCATCCTTGGAAACAATCACACCACTGCCCGCGCCCCGGCCCATCTTAACCGCCACGGTGGCGGCCCGGACCTCGTCGCGAATCTCGAGTACCTTCTTTTGCAGCGTCAAAAGGTCTTCAACACCTTCGGGCGTGCGCTTTTCCACAGGGTCGGCGGCATTCAGAACGCCGACCGCCAACAGCACTGCTGATAGGAATGATAGTCTCTTCATGTAAAAATTCCCTGTTGTGGCTCGTCTTCCAAAAAATACCCTAGTTTTCGGCGGTTGGCAAACCCGCAGGATTCGGTCGCCGGGTAGGTTTTTCCTCAGCCGCCCGCCACGCACACAGGTCCGCCAGTGCGAACGGAGCCAACAACGCCGCCCCGCCGAGCCACAGGCCCATCTTGACCTCCGTCAACATCTGCCGAATGACATTCATCGCCATGTTCAATCTCGGGCCGCCGCCTTGGAGAGTCTCTCCCACCGCCATCACAACAAATACCACCGCCGGGAGAATTACAGACGCCACAAGCAAATACATGGCGTAGCGGTTCATGTTCACAATCGACATCGTTGCCTTCCCGCCTGTGGAGAGCACACAAAATCCCACCGCTCCAGCGTGACAAAGCATCACCAATGAAAGCGACACCGCCATAACGATTTTGTTGTTAAACAATTCAAATACAGATGCGAACAATCCTCCCCCCTGTCCCCCCGGCACAACCCATCCCAACACCAACAAAACCCCGCCCGCGGCTGTGACAATGTAGGCCGCCAAGCTGCCCGGCACAAAGCTGCGCCACCGTGAGCCGCCCAATAAGCACGTCCAGCCCAGTGCCATCATCAGCCAAGGCGGAGGAATGCCCGCAGCCGTCAGAACACCGATGTTGTTCAGAAAATCCAGTGAACCCGGCAGTCCGGCACCTCGCACAGTGGCTATCGGAACGATCACAAACCCCGCAAGCACAACCGCCACCATCGCGCGAAATGGAGCAGGCACAAAAATTCCGGCCAACAACAAAAGCAACCCCGCAATGGAGGGGCTCAACAACAGAAACGCCTGTGCGCCCGACAGCCCGGCCAGTTGAAAGTTGGGGAACGTCAGATCCGGATTTGCCGCGGAACCCACCAACGCCGGCAACAACCCAGCCGCCAACAGAGCCCCGCCCACACGCGTAAGCATGTCCTTGCGTTGCATCTCCTCGCGGAACCCCTCCAGATGACGTTGATGCCGCCCGCCAGAAGCTCTGGCTCCTGATTGATGGCCGCACCGATGGCACCAAGTTTCCCCCACTGGAAGCGCGGTTCCACACTTGGCACAAGTTTCATGCGTTGGCTCCGCTGTTTGCTTCGACTCTGGCTCTGTCGACACCTGTTTGGGGGATAGATTAACTGCGGGCGGCGGGGGTGCCGGATTGCACCGGGCCAGCACACGCTCCAAGGTTGTCCAATCTTCCATGCCCGTACACCAAGCCGGGTCGTCCTCGCGCAATTGGCCCGTCGCCTGCATGTCCTTCACCTGCTGCAGGTCGAATGGCCCGTAGTTCTGACTGCCGATGCGAACGTGTATTTCCATGACACGGCCTTGAGCCAATCACCGGCCCCGCAAGTGCTTGTCCGCAAAATCAAGATAGCGCGCCCAATCGTAATCCGTCACGTCATGGCGGCCCGTGCGCAAGTGATACCCAATGCCACCAGCCACCGGCTGATCCGGCTTCGGTTGCCGGGCCGAAGGCAGTCCTCCTGCTCCAAGCAACTTGTAAACCGGTTCCGCATGTTTGCCGGACAGAAATTCACCCCGGGGATCGGCCCACCGATCTTCCGTGGCGCTGGCAATATAAGCCGGCCGCGGCGCAATCAAAGCCACCAACTGGTGCTGATCCACCGGGCAGGCATTCTCGTTGTCGTTGTACTTGTTGTAGTTGTCGCAAAACCAATGGGGGAAGGAGGTGTTAATGCGCTTCACTGTCTCCCCGAATGCCCGGCGGGAAAGCGCCGCTCCACCGCATCCCGAGTTGTTGGAAATGACCAGAGCAAACCGATCATCGTTCGCGCCCGCCCACAGGGATGTCTTGCCCAGCCGGGAGTGGCCCATCACCACAACGCGCTGCGCGTCGATCCACTTGTCTGATTCCATGTAGTCCAAGGCTCGGCTTAGTCCCCAAGCCCACGTTGCGATGCTCCCCCACTCGTCCGGTTTCGGCTTGGGGTACAGTGCGTGGACTCCATTTTTGAAATCGTCATGGAAATCCGGATCAATGTCTCCATAGTAAATGGTTGCGAACGCATAGCCCCGCTTGAGGATGGTCTCGATCGGCCAGCGACTCTTCGATACGCCGCGTCCTTTTTCCGTGGCCCGGTTGTTTACCACCTCGCCCGGCGACCGGCCTCGCACCCATGAATGCGGCAGCCGAATGGCCGGATCCTCATGCACTGTGTGGTTGCCGCGAAAATTCAAGGTCAGAAAAGCCGGGGCGGGCCCCTTGGCCTTGCGCGGCGCATAAATCAGAATGGTCATTCGCGGCCCGTCACGCCGGCCATCAAAACGCACCTCAATCTGCCGACGGTTGGCCAGGCCCCCAAAAATCCCGTGGCGTTCCTCCAAGTTGAAAAAAGACAACTTCGCCGGCCTTCCCGGGCTGCGTCCATACACGTGTTTCCTGAACAATTCGAGTATTTCCGGCCGGCGCTCTTTTCGCCATTGCTGAGCAGAGACAACACGTGTGCCGTCCTCCATCACCAGCGGGTCGGGAAGTTGAAATTTGGGGACCTTGGCCTCATCATAATTATAACCTCTGGGCTGTGCCCCGGCCGTGAAGGCCACCAAAAGAACACACCCCGACCAGCGGAGAATCATGGAATTCATGAGGGAAAAATCTACCGCCGCGCCTCGCGCACGTCGAGGCAAACAAGATCCCCGGCCGCGTTGCGGCAGTAAATCCTGCCGTTGGCCAGAACCGGAACAGTCCAACAACGGCCGTTCAGCACCTGCGCCTCCGCAGTCGCTTGGAAGCCCTTGGGAGACGCCGCTCCCACCGCCAAGTTTCCTCGTTCGCCCAGTACCAGCAGTTGATCGTTAACCGCCATCAGCGATCCGCAACGGTAACCGTCTTTGCGCCATTGCACGGCGCCATCAGCCAACCGCATGCAAACCAGTTGTTTCGGTCCTGCCATGTGCGTGTTGCCATCGAACCCATAAAGGAATTCCCCCAGCACCACGGAGTTGTTCATGTGGTTGCTTAGGTCACGATTGGTGTAAATCTCCTTCAGGCCAGTGCCCGTGAACTCGAGTAGGGCGCACCCCCTCCGGTAACCTGTGGAAACAAAAATCCTGTTCCCCACAACAATGGGTGTGGTGGAGTTCGTGCGAAACGAGGTGCGCCAGTCCTGAAAGGCAACGGTCTTTCCGTTCGTCGCGTCGAGGATGACCAACCCATCCGTCTTCAAGGTCGCGAGATATTTTCGGCCCTTGAAATCAAATGCAACGGGCGACCCGTAAGCCGGGCGATATGCCTTGCTGCGCCAAACCTCCCTGCCGGTTTCCCGGTTCAAAGCCAGCGTGAAAGTAGCTTCCACAATCAACAAATCCCCCAGCACAAGTGGCGAGGCAGCAAATCCCCATTCCGGCGGCCGTGGCAACTCCGCCTTTTCCATCAGGTTCACTGTCCAAACCTTGCGCCCGCTGCCAATGGAGTAACACGTCAGGCGGCCGTCCTTGCTCAGGCCAATCACCCGGCTGCCATCCACTGTTGGCGTGGCGCAGGGACCGCCCTCGTGCAGGTAGTCCACAAGCGCGGACGGATAAGTGTCCTTCCACAACACTTCTCCCGTGGCTGCGTTTAGCGCGTAGAATGTTTCCTCGTTGCCCTGACGTTTGCCCGTGCAGCCAATCGTAAACACGCGGCCGTCCGCCACCGCCATGCTGGAAAAGCCCACCCCCACCTTAGCCCGCCACGCCACCTTGCTAAAATCCGCGGCCCAGCCCTTTTCGCGTGAGAGCCCATCATGCCGCGGGCCACGCCAGTTGGGCCAATCGTCCGCCACGGCCACACATGTCAACATCAGGGAAATTGTCAGGAACCATTTCATAAAAATTAGCGTTGAAAATAATCGTCGTCGGTTAATTCGTGGGCACCTCCATCTACACTCGCGGGATCATCAGCCGGCTCGTAGATGACGCATACATGCGATGCGCCCGCGTGAAGACCCGTGATGTTGACGATGCGGGATCGGGTGCGCTCCACCCAGTCATTGATTGCCTCCTGCAGGGCCAACCCGCCTCCAGTGCCATGCAACTCCGCGGCGTCAAAAATCTTCACCTTGGGTAACGACGCATTCATGGGTTCATCCTAGTGTGCGACCATGGGCGGGTCAATCCGCCCCCGCCAAGCAACCGTCCACAATGTTGATGGTACGGCCCGCCCGTGCCGCCGCGTGGGGGTCATGCGTGACCAGCAGCACGCCTCCACCGGCCTCGGCAAACCGCCTAAAGTGATCCAACACAATATCGGCGTTCTCGTGGTCCAGATTGCCCGTCGGCTCATCAGCCAACAGCAGCCGGGGCTTGTTGAACAACGCCCGGGCCAAGGCCACACGCTGCCGTTCGCCCGTGCTGAGCTTGGCCGGAGGATGCTCCGCGCGATGTTTAAGTTGAAACTGTTCCAGCAATGCATCCACGTCTCCCGAGTTCCCCTCAAAATCGCCAGCCAACTCCGGCACGACGATGTTTTCCCTGACGCTGAGATAAGGGACCAAGTGAAATTGCTGAAAGACAAACCCAACATACCGCGCGCGAAACTGAGCCCGCTGCTCGGAGGAAAGGCGGTAGGGATCATCTCCATCAATGGAAACCGTTCCACCAGTGGGCTGAAGCAACGCGCCTGCGGCAAGGAGCAACGTGCTCTTGCCGCAGCCGCTGGGGCCCTGAATGGCGGCAAAATCACCTTCCTCCAAGTCAAGACTCACGCCCCGCAATGCATGGACCGGTGACCCGTTCTGTCCGGGGTACTGTTTGGTCAGGTTTTCAACCCGCAGCAACATGCTCATTCCTCCTGTAAGACCACTGCGGGATCCTGCCGCGCGGCGAGAATGGCAGGCAACCAACTCCCCAGCATGGCGATGACGGGCGCAAGCGAAGCCGCGATCAGAAGTTGGCGAGCCTCAAACAATTGCAGCGTCCGTGCCTCCTCAATGCCCCGGTTGCCCATGGCCAACCCCATGGTGAGCCCCGCCACCAAACCCAGCGCAGCTCCCAGCAGGCCCAACAACAGGGCCTTGCCCAGAAAGAGCCCCAGCACTTGACCGGTGTTCAGGCCAATGGCGCGAAGAATGCCCACCTCTGCCTGACGCCGCCGCGCGTTTCCATAAGTGAGCAGCCCCACCCAAAGCGCGGATGCGGCCACCACCAGTGGAATCAGGATATCAGCAAAACGATGGTTTTGGTCCCGCAGAATGTCACGGCTGTTCCGCTCGTTTTGCAACAAGGCATCGGCGTTTTTGCGCTCTTGCTTTAACGCAATAACATCACCCTTCCGCTGGGACGTGATCAACTCCGCGTTTTTATCCTCATGAATTTTTAAAGTGGCGGCGTCGCGCTGGGACTGGGCGGCAAGGGTTTCCTCATTGGCGGTTTTTTGCGCGGCAAGAGTCGCCTGTGCCGTGCGTTGTTGTTCCTCAAGGGTCTTTCGGGCGTTGGCGGCCGCCTGCTCAAGGTCGGCATCGGCCTGTGCCTTTGCCTTGTTGCGTGCCTCGGCGCGAGCCAGCGCCTGGGAACCCCGCTCAATGATCTGTGTGCCGGGCAGGATGCCCGCAATCTCAGCACGAATCTCCCCCACGCGATCCACCGTCGCGCAATTACATTCCAGTGCAAGGATGGCATTGATGACATTCTGCATTTTCAGAAGTTCCTGGGCTTCGCCCAAGTTCAGCCAAATGGAGCTGTCATCCATGGAACCCCGCTCCCCGTGGACCTTGGCCACCTTGAATTCCCGTCCCAACAGTTCAACCTCCTGGCCGGCCTTGATGCCCAGCCTCCGGCCAACGGTGTGCCCCACGATCATGACCCCCTTGGGGACGGCATCGATAAGCGGCTTTTTGGGGTCGCGATGTGCCAACGGAACTTCGCCGCGCGTCCCAATGAGAACAACTTCCAGATTATCCCGTTCCGGCCACTTGATGCGGCGCGTGACGACAGGAAGAAGGTGGTTGACGGTCACAATCTTGGAACCGGCCAGCTTGGTGACCAGCGCCTCGGGCATGACCGCAGTAGCAACACCCTCAAGATGAAACCGGTTTAAATCCTGGTCCCGCGGCAGGATGAGGATGTTGAAGCCCAGCCCCTTGGTGATCTTGCGCATGGCGTCCTGCAGCTCGGCGCCAGCCTTGGCCACGGCAAACTCGCGTTCCTTGAGGCTGGCACGAAGAATCTCCTGCGTTTCCCGCAAGTCGCCCTCCAGCTCTATCTGGCGCTTGCCCAGTTGGGCGGACAGCTCACCGCGCTTGGCGGCAAATTCGGTCCGCAGTCTGGATCGCAGGGCGCCCAGTTTATTCTCCAATTCCATCCGCCTTTTCTGCAGGGCTTGGGCACGGGTGGCTTGGTCTTCGGCAATTTGCTCCTTTTGTTGGCGTTCCATGCGCACCAATGCGTCCTCATCCCGCAGGGACTTGTCACGCAGCAGGATGGTGGTGGAGATGTAAACGGAAACGGCGGCGGAAACGGAAATCAATCCAAGGCCAAAATGAAGCCGGCGATGGGATATTTCGCGTAGCGTCAGGCGCCAGAGATTCATGACTCGTTAGGGTTTGGCGATCAGGAGCCAGCCACCAGCCAAAAGGATACCGAGGCCCACAACAACCAGACCCACCCAGATGGGTGCGCCCGTTGTCGGTGCCGCAGCCGGTGCGGGATTGGTGGCGGCGGGGGGCGGCCCCTCTTCATTGCCGGCTCCCGCCATGGCGATCTGCATGGGCTTGCTTTCCGTTGCGTCAGCGGACGGGGCGGAGGTTGGAGTACTTGGAGATGCGCCATTCTCCAGTTGAATGGGGTTACTGAAAATGGGTTCACTGGAGACTATGGCCTTAGCCACCACCTCGGTGGGTTTTTCCGCACCGGGATCGACGATGCCGGTAAGGGGCGGCAGTTCGCGATCGATGTTGATTTGAGGCTGGATGAGGCTTTCCCAGTTGACGGCCGCCAACAGATCCGTGCCGGGATTCTGCCGCTTGATCTGGCAGGAGCAGGGGCCCGTTAAAAACTTGGCGGCCTCGGTCAGGTTCTCGTCGTTGATGCCCTTGCCGATGAGGGCCGGCATGAAGCGGCCGCGGCCGTATACGGGAAAGACCATGGGCTCCTTCAGATCCTTAAGGTCGGATTCGCTGGTGAGAAGCATCTTCACGAAGACACTTTCGGCGGCGTCTCTACGGGATACGCGTAGTGCGGAAAACTTGAGCTTCAGTTGCGAAGCTTCAATGTTGAGTAGGCCGGCGGCAATATCTTCCTGCTTGATCTCGGGCAGCTTCAAGGTTTTTTCCAAGGCGGCAATGCGGGCATTCAGGACGCTCAAGGCGGCGGCATCCTTGGCAGCATCACCGCTCTCCAGAAACAACCAGACCGTGGATTCCCCTTTTAAAAGCCGGCGCGACAATTCACGCCTCTTCGGCGAATCGACCACCAAGTTTGCGTTGGCCTCGTTCAGGTGGCCGCTCCAGACCGGGTTGGGATTGCCGACGGTCTTGGGATAAAACACCATCATCCACGGTCCGGCCTTTGCGCTGGCCTGACTCTTCCGCCAAAAGTCGAGCACGTCCTTTGGCGGATTGTTGTCCAGATCGTAGGTTTGGATTTCAATGTTGGCGAGTTGCGGGCTGACCAGCGGGTCCGGCGAAAGTTTAGCCAACAGTTTGCGGCTAGTGTCCTCCAGCGCGCCGTGATGGAAAACCACGACCAGATAGTTGTCCGACTGCCACCGCTCCAAGGCATAACGAAACACGGGAACAGAACACGCAAACACAGCGCCAACCCCTGCCAAGACAAGGGCGACCGCGATTATGCGCTGACAAAGGGCCTTCATTGGTTCCACTGCCGCCCACTCTCGCTGAAACGGTCTTTTTCAGCAACGAAAATCACGGGCCGATGCGTCAGATTTTGGGTGTGCACAAGATGGGAACAAATTCACCGGAGTGAGCTTGGCGATTCAAAAGCCCCTGAAATACGGGCAGATTTCCGCAATTGCCGACCCCTCTTGGGCTGCGAATAAAGTGCCAGCAACCTCTTGCACGGCCGACTGGATGACCGATTGTAACAATAAAGACCTGTTTTAGAGGGGTTCTTGATGGTATGTTTCCTTCTTACCCATTTTGGTGTAAATTAGGGCGCAATCAATGACGCAGAAACAAAAACAGTCCCGCTTCATCAATCGTGAGCTCAGCTGGGTTGAGTTTAACTCGCGAGTGCTGGAGGAGGCGATGGATCCCAAAAACCCGTTGCTGGAGCGAGTGAAATTTTTCTGCATCACCAACTCAAACCTCGACGAATTTTTTGAGGTGCGTGTGGCGGGGCTCAAGCAGCAAATCGAAAGCGCTGTCATCGAGCGCAGCATGGATGGACGAACGGCCACGGAAACATTTGATGCTGTCTCCGGACGCATTCACGGAATGGTGGATGCGCTGTTCCAGTGCTGGCGTCAGGACCTGATGCCCGCGCTGGCAAAGAGAGGTTTCCGCTTCCATCAGATCGATGATTTGGGGCCCGATGACCGTCAGTGGGTGGAGTCTTTTTATCGCGACAAAGTCCGGCCAGTGTTGACACCGCTGGCCGTGGATCCCTCCAAGGCCTTCCCGCTCATTGGCAACAAGTCGTTGAACATCATCGTGCGCGTGGAGCTCAAGGAAAAGAACGCCACCCAGCAGCGGCTGTGCATCGTCCAAGTACCGCGCGTCATCCCGCGACTGGTCCCTCTGCCCCGGCCCGACCGCCGCCATGACTATGTGTTTCTTGCGGACATCATCTCCTATTTTATCGAGAATCTTTTTCCCGGCACGACGGTGCACGGTAGTTGGCGCTTCCGCGTAACCCGCAACAGCGAACTGTACGTCGGCGAGGAGGACGCGGAAAACCTGCTGCAGGCCGTCGAGAACGAACTGCGCAATCGACGCAAGGGCGATGCCGTGCGGCTGGAGGTAGATCATAACACACCCGATGACCTCGTGGCTGAACTGCTGGAGAAACTGGAGCTGACTTATGACGATCTTTATCGCATCGACGGCCCCGTGAACCCCATTCATCTCCAGACCATTTTAAAGGGCGACCACTCTCCCGAGTTGCGCGATGTGCCTTTCCTCGCGCCGCCCGCCCCAGCCTTCCGCGGACAAACAGACTTGTTTGAGGTCATCCGCCAGCAGGACGTGCTGGTGCACCATCCCTATGAGAGCTTTGACTGTGTGGTAGATTTTCTGAACCAGGCTGCCAGTGACCCCAAAGTACTGGCCATCAAGCAAACCCTATACCGCACCGGCGGAGATCCCCGCGTGGTAGGGGCGCTGATGCGCGCCGCGCAAAACGGCAAGCAAGTCGCCGCCGTGGTGGAGCTGAAGGCGCGTTTTGATGAGGCCTACAACATCCAATGGGCACGAGAGCTGGAAGAGGCCGGGGTGCACGTTTCCTACGGCCTGGTCGGCTACAAGATCCACTCAAAGATTTGCCTGGTAGTCCGGCAGGAAGAAGATGGCCTGCGCCGTTACGTGCATCTTTCAACCGGTAACTACAATCCCAACACCGCCCGCCTGTACACCGACTTGGGTTACTTCACCTGCCGCTCGGGGTACGGGGAGGACGCCACTGCTTTGTTCAACTTGCTGACCGGATTCTGTCAGTTCCAAGGCACGCGCCGTCTGGTAGTGGCGCCTTTCGAGTTTCAGCGACGCACGCTTGAATGCATCCGCCGGGAAACCCGCAACGCTCGTGAGGGCAAACCCGCCGCCATTCGCGCCAAGATGAACGCGTTGGTCGACAAGCCTGTCATCGAGGCGCTGTACGAAGCCAGCAAAGCCGGCGTGCAAATTGATCTCATCGTGCGCGGCATCTGTTGCCTGCGGCCGGGCGTACCGGACCTTAGTGAGAACATCCGTGTGCGCAGCATCGTCGACCGATTCTTGGAACACAGCCGGGTTTTCTGCTTTGAAAACAATGGCGACCCGCGAGTCTACATCAGCAGCGGCGACTGGATGTACCGCAACTTCCAGAAACGCATCGAGGTGGCATTCCCCGTCGAGGATCCCGCCATCCGTAAGCGTCTAACCGATGAAATCCTGGCCATCCACCTCCGTGACAATGACAAGGCCCGCGCCCTGCAGCCCGACGCCACCTACACTCGCATCGTTCCCACCGAGGGGGAAAAGTCACACCGCAGCCAGCACGAATTGATTGCCCTGAACAAGCCCGCCTTTAACTCCACCTCCAAGAAGGGCAAGTTGAAGTTTCCCAAGTTTGAAATGCCTCGCGAATCGGAAACCACGCGCGTCAACTGAACCTCTACCCATCCCCATTGCGTGCCAGTACCGCCGCGCCACAAATCCCCCCGTCATCCCCCAGCCGGCTGGTGACAACCTTCACCCCGCTCATCGAGCCCGGCAACACCGCCTGCTCTGCCGTACGCCTAATAATGGGCAGCATTGTCTTCTGCAACGCCTCCATCACGCCCCCGCCCAGCACAACATACTCCGGCCCAAGCGCGCTCACAACCGCGGCCACTCCAATGCCCGTGTCTTCCGCAACATGACGCACCACCCTTTTCACCAGTGGATCCCGCGCGGCAATGGCTTGGCGCAAATGACGGCTCCGAACCCCCTTCAACTGCGCTCCCAGTTCCTCTTGTAGCAAGGTCGTCTCCCCTTCCAGCACAGCACGGCGAAGGCGGCGAACGATCCCCGTCCTGCTTGCTAAGGACTCCAGGCTGCCGCGGAAACTGTGCGCGGTCTTGATGCCATTCTTATCAATCGTCATCTGGCCAAACTCACCCGCCGCGAAATTGTGCCCCCGATACAGTTGCCCATTGAGAATCAATCCGCCCCCGAACCCCGTGCCCAAGAACATTCCCACCATGGAGCGCGGCTTGCCCTTCAATTCCACCCGGTGAATACCCAGCGTGAACAGGTTGCAGTCATTATCCACCTTCACGGGAACACGCAGACGCCGCGCGAGGACCGTCTTGATGGGCACATCCTCCCACCCCACATTGTAGGCATTAAGTACCCGACCACGTTTCACCACGCCGGGAACTCCCAAGCCAATGGACTCAACCTGCTTAAGGCGCACCCCTTGTCCCTTGAGCAACTCCCTCACCACCAGTTCAACACGCTCCAAAACAACATCCCCGCCCTTGCTGGCCTTGGTCTTGATCTTCCGCTTGGCAACCAGATTCAGTGAACGATCGAAAAGCCCCGAAAGGATCTTGGTCCCCCCAACATCCACACCCACAAAAAAGCTCCCGCCACGTGTGGCCGCCATCCGCTGAATCAAACCCGCGCCCACGCCCCTCAGCAACGGCAAATTGTTCGCAAAAGAAATAAAGTCCAGTCGCCTTGGTGGACGATATTTTTCTTATCGACGACAAAGAGCTTTTTTATTGATTCTCCTCTGTTTCTTCGGCCGGCGGCTTGGGTGCCTCGAAGGTCGCCACGGCTTTACCGTCGGCCAGAGTCCAAACCCGGAGAGCGCTGTCTTCGCCGCCGGCGACAATGTACCTGGCGTCCGGAGTGGCGGCGCAGGCGTACATGTAGTCGGTGCCGCCGGCAAAGCTGCGGGCGTCGTTGAGGTTGCTGGTGTTGATGAGACGGACAGATTTGTCACCGGCCGTTACGACCGCCTGCTCGGTGAGCCCAACGTAGTGGATGGAAGTGACTTCCTTGCCAAGGTTGGTGCGCTGACGAATGCGTTCGCCGGCCTCAAAATTCCAATGGCGAATGCTATTGTCGGCCCCAACGCTGACCAGCTGGCGACCGTGAGGCAACCAGCTGACGCCGAGGGCGTGGTGGGTGTGCCCCTCAAAGTTGTGGACGATCTTGCCGGTGGCCACCTCGGTGACTTTGACAAATTTGTCCGCACTCGCGCTGGCGATGAATTTGCCGTCGCGCGAAAACTCAAGTCCGAGCACGCTGTCGCTGTGCACCTCGGCAAAGTTTTTGGCGAGCTTGCCATCGGCGATTTTCCAGATTTGCACCTCGCCGCCGCGGCTCGGCTCGCCGCTCCCAGTGGCGATCTGTTTGCCGTCCGGGCTGAAGTCGATGGTGTTCACGCGATCCGTCAGGGGCGACTTGGCATCGCCCGTGCCCACCACGCGTTCCAGTTTCCACTCGATGCCGAGGCTCCAAACCTGCGCGGTCTTGTCCGCACTGGCGGAGATGAATTTTTCTCCATTAAACACCAGCGCCTTAACCGCGCCTTTGTGGCCATTAAAGGATTCGAGCGCCTCGCCGGTGGTGGCGGACCAGGTGTGCACCTTCATGTCGTCACCGCCGGTGAGCACCTGCTGACTGTCGGCGCTGAACGCGATCGCACGGATCGGCATCTCGGATTTGGTGGTGGCCTCCTTGTTGGACGCCACAGCGGTCTCCAGCTGCTTGCTGTGTTCATCCGCTGCCTTCTTGCCGGCATCGGCTTCCTTGTGCGTCGCATCGGCCTTGGCCTTGGCCTTGGTGGCGAGGTCAAACTCGTTCACGGCATTTTTGCGCGGTGTCTCGAGCTTGTCGTATTCGCCCTGCGCCGTCGTGGCTTTCTTGGTGGAATCATCAAACGCCTTTTTGGCGGCGGCTTGATCCGTGTTCAG
>DJHS01000163.1:0-27079 GCA_002433235.1 Verrucomicrobia bacterium UBA6614 | reverse complement strand
ACCCGGCTGCATGCCGGGCTGAACTCCGGGGGCAACGCCGACCCCAGGCTGCATACCGGGCTGGACTCCACCGACACCAGGTTGCCCCGCGGGGAAGCCGCCACCGCCTGGCTGCATTCCAGGTTGAACGCCAACACCTGGTGGGATTCCGGGCACTCCGACCCCGGGTTGCATGCCCGGTATTCCAACACCCACGCCGGGTTGGCCGCCAGCAGGCGTGCCGCTAGGATTAAAACCGAATCCCGGTGCCGGGCCGCCCACTGCCAATCCCGTGAGAATCCATAGGGCAACGAGTGCCGTCAGGCCATTTGAGGCATGTTTAACCTGGCTTTGATTATTTTGCATATCCCGCTCCCTTGATGTCGTAAACACAATCATGCATCGGCCAAAACTTCAAGAAAATTACCCCGATTTGACTGATTTGCAACCGATAATCCTCGTTATTTCCCGATTCGAAACAGGTGCCGGTCTCCCTTGATGAAGAGATTGCCTTGGCTGATGGCGGGGCTGGCGAAGACTCCTTCGCCAACGGAATTTTCCGCGACAATATCCAGTTTCTTCCCCGGTCGAATTATGCGGGTTGTTCCGTCATCGAATGTGAAATAAACCAGTCCCTCCGCGCTCACCAGGCTCGCGTGGGCGCCACGACTCATTTTCTCGCCTGCCCATTGGGCATCGCCTGTCTTGGCGTCGAAGCAACTGGCGAAGCCACGATCATTTACGAGCAGGAAATATTTTCCCGCACTGATGGGTGAGGGGACATAGCTCACCCAATTCGCTGTACGGTGGTGCCACATGATTTTTCCACTGTCGTCAATGACGCCGCGCCCGTCATGTTTCAGACCAATGATATGGTGCTGGGGAAAGCCGCCCGTCATGAAAAGAAGGTTTGCTTCCGGATTGTAAACAATGGAGGCGACAAACTGTTGGGTGGGACCGTTGAGATACCAGATGTTTTTGCCGGTGTCCGGATCATAACTGGCGACGGAGCGGTCGCCTGACAAGACCATTTGCGGCCGGCCACCCAAGTGGAAAATGGTGGGCACGCAATAACTTCGGGTCTGGTTTTGGCGCATGGTTTTCCAGAGGGTGTTGCCGTTGGCGCGATCGAGGGCGACGATGTAGGAGGGGCCGTCATGGTCTCCGTTGACAATCAGCTTCTCCTTCCAGATCACTGGGGAACTGCAGTAGCCATGCACGCTCTTGAAAACCCCCGGGCGCGCCCGCCACAGCAATTTGCCATCAAGGCTGTACGCGGCCACCACCATGTCCTTTTGATCTAGGAAGGACACATACACGCGCTCGCCGTCAGTCGCCGGGGTGCTGGAAGCCCGACTGTTCAGGCGATGCACCCGCTCCAGCGGTGACTGAAGGACAACCTGTTTCCAAAGGATTTTCCCGGACATGCGATCCACGCAGAACAACAATCGTTCCTGTCGCGCCTCGTCACAGGTGACGAGGAAAATCTTCTCCTCCCATACCACAGGTGATGCATGCCCCTTGCCGGGGATGGGTGTTTTCCACGCGATGTTTTTCGTGGGACTCCAGATGGTGGGAATGTTTTTCTCCAGACTGGTGCCATCGCCACGCGGGCCTCGCCAACCCGGCCAGTTTTCTGCAGTGAGGCCGAGTGTGAGGATGGCGAGGGAAAATATGAATCGCATGGGGGTATTTTAGGCGGCTGAAGATGGGGTGCAAGATGTCAGTGCGCGAGGAGGCCGTTAGCGTGCTTCCTCTCCTATCACCGCGCGCTCAATGATAGCCCGGACATCAGTGGAATCGATCACTTCATCGGGCAGCCAATCAGGTTCTGGGGAAATGATTACCGGCCAATCGGCCCGGCTTACGGGGCGGCAGCCGTGGGAGCCTTTGACCAGCGAGGCGTCCAGCGGGATGACATCCATCAACATGCGGAAGCCGAGCTTCTTTTGCAGCAGCCGCCAGGCAATGCGGGCTTTTGGGAAACCAATTCGGGGATCGATAAACAACTCGGCCGGGTCGTAGCCGGGCTTGCGGTGAATATCCACCGTGCGGGCAAAGTCTGGCGCGCGCGCATCATCCTGCCAGTAGTAGTACGTGAACCACGCATCCTCCTCGGCGATGGCGATCAGATCTCCTGCGCGCCCATGTGCTACGCCGCGCTCGTTTTTTCCCCCGTCATCCAGCACAAACTGGACGCCGTCCGTCTTCTCCAGCAGTGCCTGCACGGGCTTGATAATGGCCGGGTCGTTTATGTAAACGTGCGCCACTTGATGATCCGCCACGACAAACGCCCGGCTTGCGCCTGGGTCTAACAACTCCAGTCCCAATTCCTCCTTGATGGATAGCCAGCCTTGATCGCGGAAAAGCCGGTTCAGGTGAATGGGGCGATGGACTTCTGAAAGGCCATATTCCGAAAGCAACAAAACCCTCACTCCGCGCTCTTCATAAAACTTGACCAGATCGGCCACCAATTCGTCAGCCAAATACAAGTCATCTCTGGCCTCCTTGGCCTCCGGTCCCAAGCGTTGCAGGTTGTAATCCAGATGTGGCAGGTAAACCAATGACAACGTTGGCGAATGTTTCTCCTCGATCCAGCGCGCCGAGTCAGCAATCCAACGCGTGGCGCAATCCGGTGTACCTTGCGGAGTCTGGACACCCGCCGCCGGCCCCCAGAAACCCGGGAAGGGAAATTCCCCCAAGTCATGCTTGATCGCCTCGCGCATTTTCATCGGCGACGTGTATACGTCAAACACCTTGCGTCCATCTGCGGGATACATGGGGCGCGGCGTGATGCTCCAATTCGCGCCCGAGTACATGTTGTACCACCAGAACACCTTCGCGCAGGTAAATTCCCCATCCTTTGCCCTTAGGCTTTCCCAGATTTTTGAGGCGCCCACAAGGTGGTTGGATTGTTTCCAGAACTGCACCTCCGCCAGTTCTCGGTTGTACCACCCGTTACCTACAATCCCATGGCTGGAAGGCGTCTGTCCGGTGAGATAATTGGATTGCGCCGTGGTGGTTACCGCGGGAAACGCCGGATCGATAAACGCCCGCCGTCCGTTGTTGCGGTAGAGCCGGGCAAACCGCATGTCCCGGGTAATGTGTCGATCGCACATTCCCACCACGTTCAAGACTGCGATGCGGTTCATGGACTTACGCGGGCCAGTGGATAATCAACCATGTGCCGGGATGATCTTGCCATCCTCTTCCGCATGGCCCCGCGCCTGCAACTCGTGGATCGCCCCCAACACCTTGGGCACATTCATCTCGTGCACTTCAAAGCCCTCGCCAATGGAGCGGAGCAACGTGATGGTCAGGCGTCCACCTAGGTGCTCGCGGAATTCCTCCAAGCCCTCCAGCACTACCAGTTTGCCATCTTCGCCTTCGTGTAACAAATCGCTGGCCCAAAGGGAGAAGCCGAGCCGTTCCAGTAGGCGTAGAATGCGGTCGCAATCAGCCGCCCATAAGTGCCCCATCTCGCGGGCGTAGATACAATCCAGTGCTATCCCCACTGCTACTGCCTCGCCGTGGCGTATACGATACTCAGAAATCTGCTCCAGCTTGTGCGCTGCCCAGTGGCCGAAATCAAGTGGCCGCGCCGACCCCATTTCAAAGGGGTCTCCACTGGTGGCAATATGATTCATATGCAGTTCCGCGCACCGATGGATTAACCGTTGCATCGCCGCCGGTTCAAAACTCCGCAGTCCATCCGCGTCCTTCTCAATCTGTTCAAAAAATTTCGTGTCACGAATGCAGGCCACCTTGACGGCCTCCACGTATCCATTGCGTTTGTCACGCGACGACAATGTGGCAAGCAGTTGAAAATCATTAATTACTGCAAAAGGCGGAGCAAATGTGCCAATGAAATTCTTTTTTCCAAACGCATTGATGCCATTCTTGACGCCCACGCCAGAGTCATCCTGGCTGAGTGTCGTCGTGGGGATGCGAATGTGCCGAATCCCCCGGTGTGCCGTGGCCGCGGCCAACCCCACCATGTCAAGTAACGCCCCGCCGCCAACACAAATCAGGTACGAATGGCGGTCAATATGGTAACGATCAATTTGAGAGTGAACCTCTGAGACGTGGAAGTAGGAATTCTTGGTGCGCTCCCCGCCTTCCATGACCACGGGCGCGGCCACCAGGCAAAGCGAGTCCTCGTGAGTCTTAAAATAGGCTTCAATTTGGCGCGTCAAGGTTGGCTGGGCTACAGCCAGTGCTTCGTCGAGAACCAGTAATACTTTTCGCGGTTCTCGGTTTTCGCCATCCACCAAGATATCTCGCAACGTCGCGTTCTCAGTATCGAAGACATTCTGTGTGAACAGCACTTGATGCCGCCAATTCACCGTCACGGTGCGTTCAATCCGGGAGGACATGCCGGCGAAGGTTGCAGATTTGCAGCCACAAGGCAATTCCTGATGATGAAGGAATATTTGAATACTCGCCACTGGACGGTTCGCTCGCTATGCTCCGCGCCCCATGATTTCTCGCGACAAATCGGACGCATTATTTAAGGCCGCGCTGGAGCACATTCCGGGTGGGGTGAACTCGCCGGTGCGGGCGTTTCGCGGGGTGGGCGGGGATCCGTTCTTTGTGGATCGCGCGGAGGGCGCGCGGGTTTGGGACGTGGATGGGAACGAGTACATCGACTACGTGGGCACGTGGGGGCCGGCGATTTTGGGGCACGCGCATCCGAGGATCATCGAGGCGGTGCGCGAGGCGGCGGGGCGGGGGACGAGCTTTGGCATCCCGAACCCGCTGGAGGTGCGGATGGCGGAGGTGGTAAAGGCGGCCGTCGGCAGCGTGGAAAAGGTGCGGGTGTGCAACTCGGGCACGGAGGCGTGCATGTCGGCCATCCGCATCGCGCGCGGGTTTACGGATCGGCCGAAGATTATAAAATTTGACGGGTGTTATCATGGCCACGCGGATTCGCTGCTGGTGCGGGCGGGGTCGGGCGCGCTGACTTTTGGCAACCCGGACAGTGGCGGCGTGCCGGCCGAGTTCACCGCGCACACCATCGTGGTGCCGTTCAATGACGAGGCGGCCGTGCGCGAGGCCTTCGCGGCGAATGCGGGGCAAGTGGCGGGGGTGATCCTGGAACCAGTGCCGGCCAATGCGGGGTTGTATTTGCCGCGCGAGGGTTTATTGGAATTCCTGAGGGAAGTTTGCACGGCGGAGGGAGCGCTCTTGATTTTCGACGAGGTGATGACGGGCTTCCGCGTGGCGATGGGCGGAGCTCAGGAGCGCTTCGGCATCACGCCGGACTTGAGCTGCTTCGGCAAAATTATTGGGGGCGGTCTGCCCGTGGGCGCCTTCGGAGGTCGTGCGGAGGTGATGGACGTGCTCGCGCCGGACGGGCCCGTGTACCAAGCGGGGACATTGAGCGGCAATCCGCTGGCAATGGCGGCAGGAATTGCGGCGCTGGAGGAATTGGAGTCGGCCGGTGTGCACGAGCGGCTGGAGGCAATGGGCGCGCGGCTGGAGGCGGGCATGAAGCAGGCTGCGGCGGATGCGGCTGTGCCGGTGCAGTTCCAGCGCATCGCGTCGATGTCGTGCGGCTATTTCACCGACACGCCGGTGCACAACCTCGACGGGGCCATGGGAAGCGACCGGGATTTGTTTAAAAAGTATTTCCATGGGATGCTTGCGGAGGGAATTTACTTGGCGCCATCAGCCTTCGAGGCGGGCTTCATTTCCGCGGCGCACACGGAGGAGGACATCGACCGCACGATCGACGCGGCGGGCCGAGTGTTGGCGGGGTTGTAGTCATGCGGGTTCTGGCCATTGATCACGGGACGAAGCGGATGGGGATTGCGGTGAGCGATGAGCTGGGGATGTTGGCGCAGCCGGTGGGGTTTATCGCGGCGGAGCCGTTTGAGGATTTTCTTTCCGAGTTGAAGGGGTTGCTGGCGGAGTGGGAGGTGGAGCAGATCTTGGTGGGGATGCCGCGGAACATGGACGGGAGCTACGGGCCGCAGGCGTTGAAGGTGCAGGATTTCGTGGCGGTGTTGAAGCGGGCGGTGTCGCAACCGGTGAAGACTTGGGACGAGCGGCTGACGACGGTGCAGGCGGCAGGCAAGCTGCGGGCAAGCGGCAAGAAGGCAAAGCAGCAAAAGGAGAAGGTGGACGCGGCCGCGGCGGCGGTGTTGTTGCAGGGGTATCTGGACAGCTTTGCCTTATGAAGGGCGGGGTGGAGTTCGTGAGGCTTCGGCTCACAGTTGCGTATGACGGCTCGGGGTACGCTGGGTGGCAGGTGCAAAAAAAGGACGTGACGGTGCAGCAGCGGTTGGAGGAGGCGCTGCGGAAGTTGTTTGCGGGGGTGAAGCGGGTTCACGGGTCGAGCCGCACGGACACGGGGGTGCACGCGATGGGGATGGTGGCGCACGTGGACATTGCGCGGGCGGAGTTGAAGATGGATGAACGGAAGTTGCTGCTGGCAGTGAATGCGTTCCTGCCGGGAGACATCCGGGTGAGCGAGGTGCGGCGGGCGAAGGCGGATTTTCATGCGCGGTTTGATGCAAAGGGGAAGCAGTATCGTTACATGATCTGGAATCACCCGGCGATGAATCCGCTGCTGCGGGATCGCGCGTGGCATGTGCCGGTGCCGCTGGACGTGGACCGCATGCAGCGGGCGGCAAAGTTGTTCGTGGGCCGCAAGGATTTCAAGTCGTTCGCCACCACGCGCGAATATGAGATGGAAAGCACGGTGCGGCGCGTGACGGCCTGCAAGGTGTACGCGCGCGGCAGCGAGCTGACGGTGGTGATGGAAGGCGAGGGGTTTTTATACAAGATGTGCCGGGGAATCGTGGGCACGCTGGTGCGCGTGGGCGAGCGGAAGCTGACGCAACGGGAGATTCGGGAGATTTTCCGCCTGCGAGATCGCCGCGTGGCGGGGATGAATGCGCCGGCTTGTGGGTTGTGTTTGTGGCGTGTGGTTTATTAGTGATCAGAAATCAGTGATCGAGTGATGGCGCAGCCAAAAGATAGATGACAAATTCTGTTCAAAACATGGGAAACAAATTTTGGATTGGGGATTGCCCATTGGGAGCCTCATTGGTGGGAATGATTGGCCTGGAGGGCCATTTGAGAATAGCCCAGCGTTTTAACGCTGGGATGGGGCGGTGGTTTCCCGTCTAGTCCCGGAGGGACGGGTGAAATTGCCCGGTTTCAGCCGTCCCGCTGGGACTGCTTGTTGAGCCGCCAACGACCCCAGCACTAAAGTGCTGGGCTATTCTCGTGTGCACATCCGGTGCGCTTGGGTTTTCACTGAATACTGGTCACTGATTACTTAAAAAATGAACATCGTCCTCGTCGAGCCTGAGATTCCTCCCAACACCGGCAACGTGGCACGCCTTTGCGCCGCGACAAAATCCCCGCTGCATCTTGTCGGTCCATTGGGGTTTCGGCTGGATGACTCGACGCTGCGGCGGGCGGGCATGGATTACTGGCGGCAGGTGGAGTGGCGGGCTTGGGGGAGTTGGGAGGAGTTTCTGGCGGCGAAGGGTGAGGGGCGGCTTTGGCTGGTGGAGCAGGGTGGGCCGGTGCGGTATGACTCGGTTTCGTTTGGGGCGGAGAATTACTTGGTGTTTGGGCGGGAGACGGCGGGGTTGCCGCGGGGGTTGCTGGAGGCGCACGCGGATTCCTGGCTGCGCATCCCAATGTTTAATGCGGAGGCGCGGTCGCTGAACTTGGCCAACTGTGTTTCACTGGTACTTTACGAGGCGCTCCGGCAGCAGGGGTTTGCGGGAGAATTGGATTGACGGGCGGGCGCGCGGGCGTATGCTGGCCGCGTTCCCTTACAGGAAACTCATTAAGAGTGGCTGAGGAATCTGGTCCGATGAAGCCACGGCAACCGGTCGGGACGCGCCGTCCCGATGTCCAGGTGCCAAATCCAGCCGGTGGGCGAAAGCCAGCCGGGAAGATGAGTGGAGGCGCAAAGAATTTTGCACCCGCTCATTTATGGGCGGGTTTTTTATTGGCCCGCGAGAATTTAAACGACAACGACATGGCGAAGAAACAGGGATTCATGAAGGCGCTGCAGTGCCGCGAATGCGGGCGGGATTACCCGCTGGAGGCGCGGCACGTGTGCGAGTTCGACTTTGGGCCGCTGGAGGTGGTGTACGACTACGCCGCCATCAAGGGCAAGCTGACCCGCAAGGCGGTGGCCGGCCGGCCGCGCGGCATGTGGCGTTTTCGCGAGCTGCTGCCGGTGGCGGAGGAGCCGACGGTGGGGCTGGAGGTCGGCGGCACGCCGCTCATCAAGGCCGACCGCCTGGCGGCCGCGCTGGGCATTCGCGAGCTGTGGATCAAGAACGACACGGTCAACTACCCCACGCTTTCCTTTAAAGACCGCGTGGTCAGCGTCGCCCTTTCGCGTGCGCGCGAGCTGGGCTTCGAGGTGGTCGCCTGCGCCTCCACCGGCAATCTCGCCAACAGCGTCGCCGCCAATGCCTCGGCCTCCGGCATGACCGCCTTTGTCTTCATCCCCAACGACCTCGAGCCCGGCAAGGTGGTCAACTCGCTCGTCTACGGCGCTAATGTCATCGGCATCAAGGGCCATTACGATGAGGTCAACCGGCTGTGCGCGGAGATCGCCGGCAAGTACAAGTGGGCGTTCGTCAACGTCAACATGCGGCCTTACTACGCGGAGGGCTCCAAGAGCCAGGGGCTGGAGATCATCGAGCAACTCGGCTGGAAAATCCCGCGACACACCGTCGTGCCCATGGCCAGCGGCTCGCTGCTCACCAAGATTCACAAGAGTTATCAAGAGGCCATCAAGATCGGCCTGGCCGACGAGGCCGAGTACAGCGTGCACGGCGCGCAGGCCGCCGGCTGCTCGCCCATCAGCGCGGCGTACAAGGCGGGACAGGATTTCTTCAAGCCCGTGAAGCCCGACACCATCGCCAAAAGCCTCGCCATCGGCACGCCGGCGGATGGCTTTTACGCGCTCAAGGTGTTTAAGGAAACCAACGCCGCCTCCGAGGATGTCACCGACGACGAGATCCGCGAGGCCATCCGGCTGCTGGCTGAGACCGAGGGTATCTTTGCCGAGACCGCCGGCGGCGTCACCGTTGGCGTCGCGAAGAAACTCATTGCCAGCGGCGCCATCCCCGCCGATGATTCGGCCGTCCTGTGCGTCACCGGCAACGGCCTGAAGACCCTCGACGCGGTGCAGGGCCACGTCGGCCGCACCCGCGAAATCAAGCCCAGCCTGCGCGAGTTTGACGCGCTCGTCGAAAAGGAACTGACAACCCGATAATGCCCACACAAGTACGCATCCCCACCCCCCTGCGCAAGCTGACCAATGACGAGGAAGTCGTGGAGACCGCCGCCGACAGCGTTGGCGCCGCCATCGCCGACCTCGAGACCCGCTACCCCGGCATCAAGGAACGCCTGCTGGACGACGACGGCGAAGTCCGTCGCTTCGTCAACGTCTATGTCAACGAGGAAGACATCCGTTTCCTCGACAACCAGGCCACCGCGCTCAAGGACGGCGACGAGCTTTCCATCATCCCCGCCATCGCCGGCGGTTAAACGATGCCCGCCAAGCGCAAAGCGGCGAAGAAAAAGAAGTCCGCCGGGAAACCCGCGCGTGAAAAGCGCCGCCTGTGGCTCATGTACCCCCCGCGCTTGATCACCACGCCGGTGATGTGGGAACTGGCCACCAGGTTTGACCTCGTCACCAACATCCGCCAAGCCGAGGTCCGCGACGAGATCGGCATCGTCTGCCTCGAGCTGGAAGGCGACCGCGACCGCCTCAAGAAAGCCACCACCTGGCTCGAGCGCCGCGGTGTGAAGGTGGAGCCGGTCGAGATCAACGTTATTGAAAGCTGAGCGGCACGCCCTTTTTGCGGGACATTTCGCTCTTAATTCGGTAGACCATCGCCAGCCCCGGCGGGCGTGTGATGCAGATTCATATCAACAGGGACGGGGAACAGTACGGGCCCTATCCGCGAGAACAAGTGGAGTCCATGCTGGCGCAGGGCCAACTGTTGCCTACGGACATGGCGTGGCACGAAGGCATGGCGGGTTGGGAGAGCTTGGGAGAGGTGATGGGGACCGCCGAGTCGCCGGGCGTGGCCCTCGCGCCCGTGCCCGAAATGGCGGGGGCGGCAGCGGTCGGTGGCGGGGATTGGTCCATTGGCGGCTGTGTGAGTGACGGGTTCGATTCATTCAAAACCAACATCGGCGGATGTGTTGTATTTGCCTTGGTTTCGATGATTATCTTGGCGATTGCCGGTTTCATTCCTGGCCTGAACATTTTTATCCTAGGGCCGTTGATTGGGGGATTTCATTTGTTTTTCATCCGGCAGATTCGTGGAGAGGTATGTGGGTTTGGAGATTTGTTTCAAGGATTCAGCCGAAACTACCTTCACTTGCTTTTGCTGCCAATTGCGATTGGAATTATCAGCTTGGTTGCCATGTTGCCGGGAATACTGACGATTGTGCTGGGGGCAACAGGTTTCGTTGAAGGCTTGTGGGATGCCCTCAAGCAAGCGAATGAAACCAAAGGGTTGGCGCCTTTATTTACATTGATCAAGGCATCCTTTGGGGTGGTTATGGCGGGAATTTTTCTGATGGTTGTGGGGAATGCGTTTGTTATGACCCGGTTCTCATTTGCCTTTTGGTTGGTGGTGGATAAGCGGATGAGTTTCAGTGATGCCATGGGGGTCAGCTCGAACAAAGTCAGTGGGCAATTCTGGAAAGTATTTGGGCTGGTATTTGTGGCTCAACTAATTGGGGGACTGGGGCAGATTGCCTTTGGGATTGGCGTGCTTTTCACCCTCCCAATTTGCTGGTGTGCCATGGCGGCCATGTATGTGCGGAATTTTGACTGACAGCGTTTATGCAATTTCACATTGACAGGGGGGGGCAGCGATTTGGGCCGTATGACGCGGCGGACGTCAAAAAGTATCTGGCGGACGGTACTCTGCTGGGCACCGACTTGGGATGGCGCGACGGCATGGCTGGTTGGGCGCCGCTGTCTTCCATTGCCGAATTACAGGGGGGTGGAAACGCTCCTCCGCCGCCCACACCGGGGCCGCCTCCCACACCCAGCGCCACTGCCTGCCCACAATGCGGCACACCGTCAGAGCCGGGACAGGTGATCTGCGTGGGATGCGGAACAAGGCTTGGCGGAGTGACCGCTTCCCGAGGAGTTCGTCCAGTGAATCCGGTTGTTGAAGAGCGCCAGAAGAGCAAATGGGTGTTGGTGGTTGGCATCCTGCTTTGTGTGGCTTTCCTGATGCCGGTTTATACGGTGATGGGTGATATTGTTTTTCCAAGCTTCAAGTTTTCCGGGAAGAAGACGCTTGATGTATTCAACCAGATGATGCCTTTGATTTGCGGGGCTACCCTTTGCGGCATTGCCTTTACTACCCAGGCGATTGCCAGGAGCATTGTGCTGTTGTCCTTGGGAGGAGTAAATCTGATTGTGGAATTGGCAAACACGGGAAGTACAATCCCTGTTGGCAATTCATCGGTTCATATTTTCCTGATATTTGTCGGGTTCACTTGTTATTTAATGGGGGCGTTGTCGCGGTACTATCGGCCGGACAGCCTGACGGCTTTTATTTTGGCCACTGTGGGAGGGGCTTTCATATGCCTGTTTTGGCTGATTCCGATTGAGGGAATGATGGGGCGTGACGGGAGCATGATGTTGATTGTTGCCTTCAAGATGTTTGATATTTCGGTTGCGCTGGCGATAGGAATGATTTTGATGCTTGGTTTGTCAATTGCGGCTTCGGTGTTCTGTTTCATTAACACACCCAAGCAACCTGTGCCCAAAGTACAGAAGTTTGTTCGCTTGTCCTTGATTTTTATGTTTAGCGCCGTTGCGGCAATGACCCTGATGGCAATCCTTGCTCCCGTCCTGAGTTCAGGAGGGGGTGAATTCGGGGATAAAATGAAACTGGCCTTGCATCAGTTAACCTACGCCTTGCACGGGACACTGGCGGCAGTGGGTATGATGATGGTGCTGCCGTTGGGGGGCATGGATATTTTCGTTGGGCGGGCGGACAAATAACTGTTTATTTGTGTTGGCTGACGACGGGCAGTCGGAGTTTGCATGCAGATTCACATCGACAGGCAGGGGGAGCGTTTTGGGCCTTATTCGCTTGATGAGGTAAACCAGTACTTGGCGGCGGGGAACGTGTTGCCAACGGATTTGGGTTGGCATGATGGAATGGCGGACTGGGTGCCGGTCACAGAGATTGGGGGAGTGGAGGCAAGTGCGGGCGGCACTCCGCCACCGCCAACGCCGGGGGGCGGTGAAATGGCTTCGACATGCCCCCAGTGTGCGGTGCCTGTTGAGGCGGGGCAGGTGGTATGTATGGGGTGTGGGCATCACCTACAGGCTTTGCCGGGGAAATCCAAATCCAATAAGGGATTGCTGATTGGGTTGGCCGCGGGTGGGGGTGTTTTGCTAATCGGCATTATCCTGTTGTTCGTCTTTGGTGGTGGCAGCGGAGGGGCGGACGGAACACAGCACATTGATCGGCGCGTGGGTGAAGACGTCTTTGGTGGTGGCAGCGGAGGGGCGGACGGAACGGGAGCGCCGGATTCCGCGGAAAATCTTGGTCGCCGCATCGTGGCTGCCCTGAAGGCAGAGGATTTTTCAAAGTATGAAACTGCGACTGCAAAGGTGATAACCAAGGGGCAGTTTGAATCGATCACGAGGGAGGCCGCGAATGTGATGAGGCGGAATATCGAGGATAAATTGGGCGGAAACCCGATGGCGCAAAAGATGTTGGACCGTTTTGATGAAAAGATGGCTCAGATAGACAGCGAAATTGAAAAGGCTTGGACGGAATCCAAGTCGGAAATTGAATCAAACTTGAAGCGGATGAAGACTGATTTTGATGCAACACTGGTTGATGCGAAGGGTGATGGGATTGATTGGGGCAAGGCGGAGTTTATGGAGGCAAAATTTGAAAAGGGTCAGGGCCTGATGATGGGGGCCGATGATTTGGTGCAGGAGGGTGCCTTGACGGTTGTCATCTCCGTGGATGGGAAAGAATATGACATCGAACAGCGATGCATCAACATGAAGAATGTGGGGTGGTTGAGCAAAAGACGGGGGCCGCGCTGGGGAGGGGAAGTGAAGTAATTTTCCCTTTAGGGGACTTGTTTGCCGAAATAGTTTTCCACGATTTCGGGCTTCGGCGGGGATGTCAGCTTGGCGGCAACGAGAATGGCGGTGGTGGAGATGGCGACGGACCACAGGAAGGGGTGTAGACCGAGGAGAAGGTATTCGCCGAACTTGCCGTTGACGATGTAGCCGATGAGGTACAGCACGCCAATGGTGGCCCCGCCGGAGATCATCCCTGCTATACAGGCGCGGGCCGTGAGGCGGGGCCAATAAAGGGTGAGAATGACGGGCATGAGGAAACTTGCGCCGAGCCCTGCGGAGGCAAAGACGATGAGGTCCTGCAGAAATTCGGGAGGGTTGACCATTGCCAGCATGGCCAAGGCGCCGACAACGATGGTGGTGCCGTAGCTAACTTTTTTCATCGTGCGCTCATCAGCTCCGGGGTTGATGTTCTGCTGGTAAACGTCGCGAACGACACTCGACGAAACGAGGAGGAGAAAGCTGTCCACGCTGCTCATGACGGCGGCGAAAGGGGCGGCGACCAGCAGTCCCGCCAGCCATGGAACCCCGGCGGTGCTGGTGAGGTGGGCGGCCATTTCGGGCATGATCCGGTCGGAGGCAATCTCCCAGCCGGGCAACAGTACGCGGCCGGATGTAAAAATGATGATAAGCGGGAAGTAGATGAGGGAAAAGTAGACCATCACGAAAATGATGGAGTGACGGAGGGTGGCGGTGTCCCGGAAGGCCATTTGGCGGGCCATGTAGCTGGGTTGTCCGGAGCCGGCGAAGGGCCAGAAAGTGAAGAAGCAAACGGCCAACAGAAGGGGAAGGAAGCCAGATGCCTTGCTTGCGTGTGGGCCTGGAGCATTGATGTAAGCGCCGGATTGGCCCGCGCCGTGAGCGTAGGCTTGGAAATCCCCGGCAGGTTGGGCTTGCATGGCGGGGACGGATTGCTGGTTCAATTCGCGCTCGATGGAGCTTAGCTCAATCCGGTTTTCCAGCGGGGTGTGAATCTGAATGACGGGAATGTGCAGCGGATTTTCGTTTTCAGATTGATTCTGTTGGGCAGTATTCTTGCCAGTTGGGATCTGGGCATCTTGGCTGGTGCGCAGGTAAAATTTATGGGTGGCGTTGTGCTCGTTGGATTGTTCGATCCAGGTTCCTTTCTTGAGTGTGATGGGGTTTGTGGTGGCACTATCGATGGACAGGATGGCGGTGCCCTTCAGCGGAGGTGTTTGGCGAGCCAGTTCACGCGTGGCATTGCCGAGGCCTCCGAGTTGCACCAGCACCAAGGCGAGAAGGATCATGACCCCGAGTCCCATGATGACCCCTTGCATCACGTCGGTCCAAACAACGGCGCGAAAGCCGCCCCACGCCGTGTAGGCGATGACCGAAAGGGAAAAGACCAAAAGGCACAGCAGATAACTGCCTTCGGCTGCACCTACCCAGGGAATGGGGTCGGTCCATCGATCCATGGCTTGGGCGGCGGTATGGAATACCTCTACGTCGTCCAGCAGGGTGGTCATGATCATGGCGCCAGCCTTGAACTGGGCGAGGAGAAAGAAGAACTGAAAAAACACCAGCAATATTGTGCCGACGTTGCCAACAGTCTGGCTGCCAAGGCGTTTACGCATTAATTCCGGCACGGTGATGGAGCCGGATTTGCGGGCGACTTGATTTAACCGCTTTGCGATGAGGCCAATTGCGACCAGCGGCACGACGATGTAGCCGCCGATCCAAAGCGCCAGTACCCAACCGTGGGTATAGATGAGCGAGGGGAATCCCATGAAACTGCCGCCCGAGGCGCTGGTGGCCGCGTAGGTGAAGGCAAAGGCCCAGAGGCCAAGGTTGCGGCTGCCAAGAAAATATTCGTTCATGAAGGAGCCGCTTTCCTGTTTGCGGCTGGCGAGCCACGCAAGCACGAACACAATGGCGATATAGATTGTGAAGCTAACCAGCGCGGCATTGCCCGCTGAGGCGGCGAGTAGAGGATTAGGCATGTGTCTCGTCTTTTGGCATCGCTTCCATGGGTTCGTCCTTCATGCCCTTGAGGCAAAACCAAAGAGTGTAGACGTTGGCGGCGAACAGCGGCAGCAGCCAGCCGTACACGGTCCACGATGGAAGTCCCAAGGTAAGGCGCAAATCTTTGTTGGCCGATATTATGAAATGAAATGTCAGGGCAGGCAGGTGGCGTGCTGCCTGATCGCACGCCGCGCCGGCCAGTGCTCCGTTGGCCGCAATCAACAACAGCAGGCCTACGCTGCTTGCCCATGGGAGATCGCGATGGAGTTTTCGGTAAACCTTGATGAACCACCATGCGTGTGCGCCGATAGCCAGAATGGCACACCATGGAACTTGGATGTGAATGTCGGTCTGGTAGGCGTTAAAAGTACAGTAACCGATGACCCAAACGAACGCGCAAGCCCAGACAATGATCATGACCCGGAGTTCACGCAGCGATTGCCGGAAGGATTTCCCGGTGTCTGGACGATTGGCGGGGGAGGTCATTGCGGCAACGATTCGCGCAAACCGGTAGTGAAGCAAACAAAAATACCCGCGAACCTATTCGCATTGCCCGCGGTGTAACAGGGCGTGGTCCAACAACACCAAGGCGGTCATGGCTTCAACCATAGGGACCGCGCGCGGCAAAACGCAGGGATCGTGGCGTCCGCGTGCCTTGAGTTTTACGTTTTTGCCCGCGCGACTGACGGTGTCCTGAGACTGCAGGATGGTGGCGGTTGGCTTGAAGGCAACTCGGAAATAGATGGTTTCCCCATTGGAAATCCCTCCCTGCACGCCGCCGGAACGATTGGTCGCTGTCCTCACTTTTCCGCCGCGCATGCGGAAAATATCGTTGTGCTCGCTGCCTTTCATGGCAGTGCCAGCGAAGCCGGAGCCGATCTCAAACCCTTTTGACGCGGGAAGGCTGATCATCGCCTTGGCGAGATCGGCTTCTAGGCGGTCAAACACCGGCGCCCCCCAGCCCGCAGGTACGCCGCGTGCCACGCCTAGCAGCACGCCACCCACGCTGTCGCCGGACTTGCGGACGCGTTCGATCAGGCGAATCATTTTTTCCGCCGCCGTTTTGTCCGGGCAACGGATGATGTTGGATTCTGTTTGCTTTGGGGTAAACTGGTCGGGGTCAATTTGGGCGCTGATGCGTTGTACTTGTTGAACACAGGAAAGCACCGTGACACCAAACTGTTCCTTTAAAATTTTCCTGGCGACTGCGCCCGCGGCAACCCGGCCAATGGTTTCCCGGGCGCTGGTGCGTCCGCCGCCGGGCCAGGCGCGCACGCCGTACTTGGCGTCGTAGGTGTAATCTGCGTGGGAAGGGCGATATTTTTCCTTCATCTCCGCATAGGCCTCGGAGCGTTGGTCGTCGTTGCTAACAAGCATGGAGATGGGGGTGCCCAAGGTCTGGCCCTCAAAGGTCCCGGACAGGATGCGAACGTGGTCGGCTTCCTGCCGCTGGGTGACGATGCGGGACTGGCCGGGCCGCCGCCGGTCGAGGTCTGGCTGAATGTCCGCCTCGGTCAATTGGACCCTGGGCGGGCAGCCGTCAATCACCACACCCACGCCACCACCATGGCTTTCGCCCCAGGTCATCACGCGGAATAGCTGGCCAAATGTGTTGCCCATGCGCCGAGCATCGCATGAGATGCGCAGTGCGGTCAAATCGGCTTGCTTATGAGGGCACGCCGTTCGATCCTGAAACATGGCCTCGATGAATCGACGCACTGCCCTTGTGGCATTGGGCGGTTTGCCTTTGTGCTCACAGGCTGCCCCCGCGCCGTTGCCGGTGGCGGCAGTGGTGACTGAATATCGAACCAACTCACACGCGGATGTCATCATCGGCAAGATGTTGGAAGGTTGGGGGCAGGATGGTGGAAAGGGACCGGCCTTGAAGCTTGTGGCAATGTACGTGGACCAGTTCACGGATCGCGACCTTTCACGTGCGCTGGCCAAGAAGCATGGTTTCCGAATCACCAGGACCATCGGTGAGGCCATCACTCTGGGCACGAGCAAGGTGAGCGTGGCCGGTGTGTTGAGCATTGGTGAACATGGACAATATCCCTACACAAAGTTTACCCGGCAACACATGTATCCCCGCCGCCGGTTCTTTGATGCAATCGCGGATACTTTTGAAAAGTGTGGCAAGGCCGTGCCCGTTTTTAATGACAAGCATTTGGCCTATAATTGGACGGATGCCAAGCACATGTATGATCGCTCCCGTGCGCTGAAAATCCCTTTCATGGCAGGCTCATCGCTGCCTTTGGCATGGCGGTTGCCAGCACGGGCCTTGCCAAGGGGGGCGGAAATCGAGGCGGGTATGGCGGTGGCGTATGGAGGGCTGGAGTCCTACGGGTTTCATGCGCTGGAAATGTTGCAGTGCCTTATGGAAAGGCGAAAAGGAGGCGAAACTGGAGTGGCCTCGGTACAGGTGATCAAGGGGAAGCCAATCTGGAAGGAAGAGGCACTTGGGCGTTGGTCCTTCGATTTGTTCCTAGCCGCGGTACAGGGTGCCGGCAGGAAAATGGCAGCCGAGAAGATGCGGGATATTTTCGAAAAGAAAGGGGCCCTGATGCTCATCGAATATCGGGACGGCCGCCGCGCGGCCGTGGCAATGGCCAATGGTGTGGCGCGGCAGTTTGGGGCCGCGCTGAAAGTGAGGGGCCAAGCCCAGCCATTTGTGAATCATTTCTGGCTGCAGGACGGCAAGCCTTACCGTCATTTTGAACATCTGGTCCGCGCCATTGAGCCGATGATCCACACAGGCAAACCCTCGTATCCGGTGGAAAGGACACTGCTTGTGACGGGCATTCTGGACCGCGTCATGCACAGCGCGGCCGAGGATGGGCGGTTGTTTAAAACCGATGAATTAAAGATCGCCTACCAGCCGGCGGATTGGCCGTTTGCCAACTTTAATGGGCGTTTCCCAATTCCGCACTAGTTACTTGAGCTTCAGTAACTCCGCTTCTGTCCACGGGGCTTCTCGGTTTGCGTTGGCCTGCTTGACGCGCATGACGTCGGCTGGTGTGACCGGGTCTGCGCGATGCTCCCACTCACGTCGCGCATAGGTGAGGATGGAGGCAATTTGCTCGTCATTGAAACCCTGCAGTGCCGGCATACTCATGCGGTAAGTGCGTCCATGCACGGTAATGGGCCCCGTGACCCCGTGAAGCACAATACCAATGGCCCGGTCTGCCGGTCCGACAAGGAAGGGGGAATCGATCAGTGGAGGTGCTTTGCCTTCCTCGCCGAGGCCGTTTGCATGATGGCAGGCGGCACAGGTGGCTTGGTAAAGCAACTTACCCGTCTCGAAGCGCTTGGACTCGGCGTTAGTCAAGGCTCTGGGCGGTGGCGGGGGCTTGGCGGCCTCGCCCCAGACCACAAATTTTTCCAGCTTCTTGATTTGGTTTTGGATCGCGTTGTTCTTGGATTGGGCCAGCGCGGCCATTGCCAAGGGTTGGGATTTGAAGGTGACCGGCTTGAGCGCTCGACCGTTGGGAAGAGCGGCGGAAACGAGGCCGTCGATCAAGGCTCGTTGGAAATGTTCGTGTGGCGTGGTGGCCGCGGCAAGGCGAAGCAAGCGGTCGATCCGTGGGGCACTGCGTTCACGTGCCACGCATCCAGCAAGGGCTCGCACGATAGCCCTCCATCCATTGTCATCGCCGCGCCATTTTGGATGTGCGGCTGTGCGCTGGAGAAATTCCAGTTCCCGGCCAGCCAAGCCCGTGATGAGGCCATCGCGGACAATACTGTCTCTCGCGTTGGCGAGCACAAAGTCGCGCAGCAAGGGTTCACTGCCGGGCAGGGGAATGGCGGGCAGCGAAAGCGCCAGTTGGCGGCGGACATCCAGATTCTTGTCACTGCGGAGAGGCAGAAGCGCGGAGACCAGTTCAGCCTCAGTCTCGGGGGAGTCCTTTCGAGGATCGGCCATGTAGGCTTCCAATGTCCTGAGGGCGGCGATGCGCACGCGCGGATGTTCATCACTCAAGGCAACCTTGATTGTTTCGGCATCGAGTTGGCTGATTCCCTCCAGCGCCCACAGGGCATGTTGACGGCCAAGGTGACTCTTGCCGGATGTGGCGGTCCTGCGCAGGGCGGGGGCCAGTTTGGCGTCGGCGCTTTGAACAATCAGCCTTTGGGCCGTGTCGCGAGTCCATCCGTTTGGGGATTCCAAGTGGGCAACCAAGTCGCCTTTCACCTGTGCGGGTTTGTGTGGCGGCTTCGGGCCATGAACAATTCGATAAATGCGGCCCAAGCCGATGGGTTGGTCGAGTTTGCGCTCGATGATTTGTTTGCGAAGAAATGTGGTAACGTAGTGCTTGTGTTGCAGGATGCCGCGATAGAGGTCGACAATGTATACGCAACCGTCGGGGCCGTTGTAGAGGTTGACTGGCCGAAAGCGTTCATCGGTTGAGGTGAGCCACTCAGTCTTGTCGTAGGCGTTTTTGCCGCGCGGCTGGCCATCTTTCCAAGTGATGCGCTGATGGCGGACCATGTTTCCGCAAGGCTCGGGTATGAATGCATCACCGATCATGGATGCGGGATATTGGTCGCCGCGGTAAATGACGGGGCCGGACGCGCCGGTCCAGACCGCAAGGTGGCCGTTGCGAAGCATGTTCTTTTGGTAGCCGCGGTTGATGCCGGGATTGACGCGGCTGGTCCACACCTCGCTGCTTCCCCACAATCTCAGGCCGATGCCATTGCGGGTGCCGTAGTGGGGATTGCGGGTGGTATAAATTCCGGGAATGAGGTCGCCAAACAGCGGGGCGGAATTGCTGTTATAGTAAAGCCGCCCATAATCATCCTGAGTGATGCCCCATTGGCCCCGGAAGACGGTGTTCTGCACGACCCATTTGCCGTCAATTTGGCGGATGCGTTTGGTGGACTTGGCGTTGTACAGCCAATTGTCGAGGCCCGGCATGAGGCCGTTGTCGGTGTGTTCGACCGGGCCCTGGCGCGCATACCCGGTGAGGATGACGGTTTTCTTGTCGGCTTTTAAGTCGCCGTCGGTGTCCTCGCAGAAAAGGAGGTTGGGGGGTTCGGCTACGAGTATGCCGTCCTTGACCAAGGCAATGGCACGGGGCATTTGCAGGCCGGTGAGAAAATCAATTCGCTTGTCCATGCGCCCGTCGCCGTTGGTGTCCTCCAGCACGCCGACCCGGCCGGTCTTGGCATCCTCGCCAGTGCCGTCCACGTTGGGCATGTAGGCGCGCATCTCCACCACCCACATGCGGCCGGCAGCATCGATAGCCATGGCCACGGGGTCATGCAGGAGGGGGTCGGCTGCGGCAATTTCAATACGGAAGGGAGGAGCCAGCTTGAAGGATTTTAGCGCTACTTCCGGTGTGAGGATGGGGGCGGGTGGCACGTTCATGTCGCGCCATACCTCGGGTTGGGCTTGGCCCCTACGGTCGCCGCGCTGGGCGTGTGTTGGCAGCACGGCAAGGCAGAGAATTGTTAAAAAAAGAAATCGCTTCATCACCAAGGCGGCGAACGGTATCAGCGGAGGTTTTCGGCGGCAAGTCTGGTGAATAGCTCTTGCTTGCATTTGGGAGCGCCCCGGAGAGAATGGCGGCGAGTGAAGGGAGGTTTGCTCAAGATATTGCCCCCGGTGGCCTTGGCGTGTGCCATGGCTTTCTTCGCTGCGTGTGGTGTTCTCGACCAGCCGGGCTATTCCTACAATGACCCGCCGTTCAATGACCAGATCAGTCTTGAGGACTTGTACACACAGGCGGAATTGGGCAGCTCGGCGGCGATGGCGCACTTGGGGTGGCGTTACGACACGGGGCGGGGGGCGCCAAAGAATCCAGTCAAGGCGGCACAGTGGTACCAGTTTGCTGCCGAGGAGGGACATTCGTTGGCGCAGAACAATTTGGGTTGCCTGTTTCGGGATGGACGAGGAACGATTCAGGACTACGCGAAGGCAGCCGAGTGGTTTCGGAAGGCGGCCAAGCAGGGCAACGATCACGCGCGCAACAACTTGGGTTGGTTGCATGAACACGGGTTGGGAGTGCCTCGAAACTTGCGCGAGGCCGCGCAACTCTACGAATTTGCCGCCAAGGACAAGCGGGACGTTTTGACAAACAAGGCAAGGCCCGGACATCCCTTTGCCCAGAATAATCTGGCCTGCCTGTATCGGGATGGACGCGGGGTGGAGAAGGATCTTGCCAAGGCGATTCGGCTATTCCGCCGCGCCGCCAAGGCCAAGAACACGGATGCGCTCCACAATCTTGGCCTGTTATATGAACAGGGACTGGGACTGAAACGTGATCCGCGCGAGGCGGGCACGTTGTATCTGGAGGCGGCGACGCTCGGCAACGTGTACGCCATGAACAGCTTGGGGTGGTTGTTTGAGAAAGGATTGGGCACTTCGCGTGACTATGAAAAGGCCATCTTCTGGTATCTTCAGTCTGCGCATCGTGGATACGCGCTGGCGATGCATAACGTGGCCACCTTGTACCGGGATGGGAAAGGGGCGGACGCGGACTTGATCATTGCCGCGGAGTGGTACGAGAAGGCGGCTCACCGCGGGAACGCCTATTCGCAGGCGATGCTGGGCTGGATGTACGAGAATGGACGGGGCGTGAAACAGAATTTCGCCTTGGCGGCGGAATGGTATCGGCGGGCGGCGTTGCAGGGGCTCTCGGTGGGGCAGATCAGTCTGGGCTTGTTTTACTTCCATGGTGCGGGCGTGGAGAAGGATCCAGTGAAAGCTTACAAATGGCTGCTGTTGTCCGCGGGCAACGGGCACGAGAAAGCGGCTAAGTATTGCGAGGAGATTGCGCGGGAGTTGACGCCGGCGCAAGTGGAGGTGGCCCGCGAACAAGCCGCGCGATTTGAGGCTAAGCCCACGCTGCAGGTGAAGCCGGTTCACTCCGGTGGATAACTGGGGAAGTTCCTTGAAGTTTTCCGGGGAAAGGCGAGGGTTTTTCACCAATGGCGGGCCGTGAGTGAATCGAATGTGAACACTCCTCGCTGGACTCAACAGGGGGTGCGTGTTGCCATAGCCACGCCATGAGGTTAAGGAAAACCATTCTACAAGCTGGCCTGTTGGCCGCGTTTTGTTTGACCGGTTGTTACGCCACGCAGAGCGGAGAGTCGAATTACACGCTAAATGTGTTCAGCGACGACAAGCTGGTGCGACGCTACGACCGCCCGGTGGATGTGGTGTTGCCCGCGGTGCGCAAGACCTTGGCGGATGCCGGGGTGATCACGGCGGAGGATGCGACCACCAATGTCATCAGCGCACGCGTCAACACCCGGTATGTCTGGGTGAAAGTGGAGCCGGATGCGGAGTCTGACAATATTTCCAGGGTCACCTATCAGGTGCGCACAAAATCATCCTGGATTGTGGCGGGCCGCAACCCGGACGTGCGGATGGCCGCTGAGTTGGCGGAAGGCACCTTCCAGAACCTGGTCGTTCAGGAGAATCCGCAGCCGTAAATCGGGCTGCGAAACTGTAGAGTGCCTCACGTGGATTTTGCGTCACGCATCCGCGCGAGCCGTTGTTGTGCTTTTTCGGAATGGACCGTGTCGGGCATGCGTTCGGTGATTCCCATCAGGCACTTTCGTGCGGTGGCCACGTCGCCGCCCTTGATGTGCCAGTCAGCGGCTAGGTTCATCCATCTTGAAATATCCTTGCGAGTCTGGAAGGGGATGGCGATGAGCTTGTTCAATTCTTCCATGGCGAGATCCGGCCGTCCATAGCGGTCCTGGTAAATCTGGGCCAGCGTTTCGCGGGTGAGATTGTCCAATGGATGTTGTTCCAGATGCTTGAGGCAGTCGGAAACCAATGAGCCGGTATCGCGCCGATCATGGGCGTCAAAGGTGGCGTCCATTCTGGCGACACGTTGGGCGGCGCGCAGTTCCACTCCTGTGCCGGGAAAGCGTTTCATGATGGACTCAAACACCTTGCGGGCAGCAGTTTGGTCGCGTTCGTACTTGAGGTGCCAGTCTGCCAACGTGGTCAGGGCATAGGCAATCTTACCGCGTGGGTGATGGTCCTGCGCAATTAACACCTCAATGGTGATCTGTGCGGCCGCCAAGTCCCGCTGGTTTTCCATCTGGATGGAGGCACGAAGCATTTGCCCGTCAAAGTCGCCGGGGAATTTTTCCAGTTGCTCGTTGATTTCACACAAGGCGCCGTCGAGGTCGCCCTTCATGCGCCGGCTTTCGGCTATGGAGTAAAAGGCTTTGGGTTCAATTTCCTGTCTGCCGCCCGTTAGCAGGCCCGACATTCCGCCACCGAGAAACTCTCCCAAGGATCCCGCCCAGGCCAACGCCAGCAAAATGGCGGGCAGAATGGCCAGAAGAGACATTGCGCCCAAGCCGGAGAGGTATTTCATGGCGATGATCATGAAAAACGAGAAGGCAATCTTGATGGAGAGGAAGAGCTGGTTTTCGCGGCCGCCGGCCATCAACTGGTAGCCGCCAAATCCTGCCAGTGCGAGCAGGAGGACAATCGTGAAGGTCCAGCTCATGCGTCGCTTTAACGGCGCGGTCGGAGATCAAACTTGGCGGTGGTCCGGGTGCGGGTCTGTGCGTTGCGGATTTCCATCGATTCCAAGTGGTATTGGCCCTTGACCTTCTTAAAGGAGATGGGTTTGAAAATTTTGAGGAGCCGGCCTTGGTGGTCGTAGGCGTTGGCTTGGACCAAGCCGAGAGTGTCCTTGTCGATCCAGCTTTTGACCAGGGCATAGGTGCCGGCGACGGGCTTTGGGTTGCGGCTTTCGAGAATGAGGCACCACTGGCTGCGGTGCATGCCTTCCTCGACAAGTCGCTGGTCTTTCCAGTTGAAAAATTCGAACCCAAAATCCGCCAGCCAAAAATCGGAGCCGGCATAAGGTTTCATGGACGCGTTGCCCTTGAAGCGCGGGGCGGTGGAGATGCGAGGATGCTCACGGTTAAGAATTGCGTATTCGCCGGGCTCCCCCGCCTTGCGGTAGACAACCAGTTGGGTGACAGCGCCAGCGGGTTCGCCGTCGAGATTAATGGCCTGATAATACTGGATCCATTCGTCGGGTTTTTTGGGGTCGGGCCGATAGGACTGGAAACTGGCCTGTAATTCTGGCAACGGCTTCCCTTTGGCATCACGGCGATGCAGGACAGCCTTGCCGTCGAATTCTTCCCTTGGCTGCATTCGCAGCAGCCGCATTTGCAACGCCCGCCCTTTTTGGATTTGCTCAACGGGGGCCTTGACGATCAGTGGCGCGGCATCAATTTGCCCCGCAGAAATCACCATCGAAAACAAAGTGATCCATTTCATTGTCATTGAAAAATGCCTCCCCGGCAACATAAGCCTTTTGTTGGATAGTTCAAGTCCACCGCATTTTTGGGGTGTGACACAATGGTTTTAAAAAATGAGACATAGGTGTGTCAGTATGGCACATTTTTGGGTGATCTTACGTCTTAAAATTGAATTATTCCCTACAATATCGGGATTATTATGATGGCACAACGATTGCTTAATGGGTGTGGCACTCCGTGAATTGACACATTCAGGGTAAAGATATGGGAAAGATTTTAGGCATTGATTTGGGAACGACGAACTCGTGCATGGCTGTCATGGACGGAGGGGAGCCGACTGTACTGGAGAATTCCGAGGGCAAGCGCACGACGCCTTCGGTGGTGGCTTTTGGAAAAAATGGCGAGCGGCTGGTGGGAGATGCCGCCAAGCGGCAGGCGGTAACCAATCCCGCCAACACAGTTTTTTCAGCCAAGCGTTTCATTGGCCGCAAGCATGGTGAGGTGGGCGAGGAATCCAAGCGCATGCCATACAAGATTGTCGACGGCAAGAACGGCGATGCGGTGATCGAGGTGGAGATCGAGGGCGAAAGGAAGACTTTTAGCCCGCAGGAAATTTCCGCGATGATTCTTTCCAAGCTGAAATCCGACGCGGAAATGAGACTGGGTGAAACCATCACGCAGGCGGTCATCACCGTGCCGGCGTACTTCAATGACTCCCAACGGCAGGCCACCAAGGACGCGGGTAAGATCGCCGGTTTGGATGTTCTCCGTATTATCAACGAGCCGACAGCGGCCTCGCTGGCCTACGGGCTGGACAAGAAGAGTGACGAAAAGATCGCGGTCTATGACTTGGGCGGCGGTACCTTCGACATCTCGGTCTTGGAAATCGGTGACAAGGTGTTTGAAGTCAAAGCCACCAATGGTGATACCCACCTTGGAGGTGATGACTGGGACAATGCCATCATTGACTGGGTGGTGGATGAGTTTGAAAACGAGACGAGCATCGATCTTACGGGCCAGCCTGATGCCATGCAGCGCATCAAGGAGGAGGCCGAGAAAGCGAAGATCGCACTGTCCAGTTCGCAATCCTACGAGATCAGCCTGCCGTTCATTACGGCGGATCAGTCAGGGCCGAAGCATATCAAGCAGGATCTTAGCCGCGCCAAGCTGGAGCAGCTTTGTGATGGCCTGTTTGAGCGCACTTCAGGCCCGGTGAAAGCCTGCCTGAAGGATGCGGGCCTGACCTCGGGCGACGTGGATGAGCTTGTGCTCGTTGGCGGAATGACGCGCATGCCGCGTGTTGTGGACACCGCCAAGGCACTGTTGGGGAAACAGCCGAACCAAGGCGTTAACCCGGATGAGGTGGTGGCCATTGGCGCGGCGATCCAGGGTGGCGTGTTGAATAAGGAGGAGGGACTGGATAGTGTCCTGTTGCTGGATGTGACCCCGTTGTCGCTGGGCATCGAAACTGAGGGGGGGATTTTTACCACCCTGATTGAGCGCAATTCCACCATTCCCACGAAGAAATCCCAGATTTTCTCGACGGCGGCGGACAATCAACCGGGCGTGGATATCAAGGTGCTCCAAGGCGAGCGCCGCATGGCCAGTGCCAACAAGCAGATTGGGAATTTTAAGCTGGACGAAATTCCGCCCGCACCGCGAGGCGTGCCGCAAATTGAGGTGACATTTGATATCGATGCTAACGGCATTCTGCACGTATCCGCCAAGGACAAGGGCACGGGCAAGGAACAAAAAATTACCATCACTCATTCCAGTGGCCTGAGTGAGGATGAAATTGAATCCATGCGCAAAGATGCCGAGGAACATGCCGAGGAGGACAAACGGCAATTCGAGGCAGCGGAAGCCAGGAATACGGGCGAGAATCTTGTTTATGCCTCGGAAAAACTGTTAAAGGACAATGAGGGCAAGATTTCTGATGAAAAGAAGAATTCCATCGAGTCCGAGGTGGAGGCTCTGAAGGACACCTTGAAGGGCGATGACATTGAGAAGATCAAGGAACAGTCCGATAAGTTGCAGTCGGCTTTGCAGGATGCCTCAGCGGATATGTACAAGGCTGCCACGGAGGAGGCGGAGAACGCAAAGGCCGGTGACAGTGACGAGAAGCCGGCCGAGGAAGAGGCTAGGGGGGAGGGCCCCGTGGTTGATGCCGAGGTGGTCGACGAGGAGAAGAAATAATTTCGCCGCGGCGAGTGTCGCGGATGCATTCACACCAAACCCAAACAACAAACATAGACAAAATATGGCACTGAAAATCCAACCCCTCGGCGATCGGGTCCTCGTGGAACCGGTCGAGGAGGCAGAAGTGAAAAAGGGCGGGATCATCATTCCTGATTCCGCGAAAGAAAAACCCCAGGAGAGCAAGGTTGTGGCGCTCGGCACCGGCAAGACCGATGACGACGGCAAGAAGATTCCCTTCGAGGTGAAGAAGGGGGACACCGTGCTGGCCAGCAAATATGGCGGCACCGAGATCAAGCTCGACGGCAAGGAGTACAAGATCCTGAGCTCCGACGACATCCTGGCCATCATCAAGTAACGATTAAAAGGAACGAAAAACATGTCAGCAAAACAACTCGCATTTGACCAAGCCGCCCGGCAGAAGATCCTGTCCGGCGTGGAGAAACTCGCCCGCGCCGTCAAGGTGACCCTCGGGCCCAAGGGCCGCAACGTGCTCATCGACAAGAAGTTCGGCTCGCCGACCGCCACCAAGGACGGCGTGACCGTGGCCAAGGA
>DJHS01000088.1:0-9956 GCA_002433235.1 Verrucomicrobia bacterium UBA6614 | reverse complement strand
TGGGGGTTGTGTTTAATGGAAGGCTGGATGGCACGGGTGTCATTGCCCGCACCCAGGATGGCACGGCTGAATTTAAACGGGTTTCGTTTGCTGGCAAATACATCGGCGAGAAAACAAACACCTTGGTTGGGCATATGGAGGTTGAGGATGGCTTGATCGATTTCAATGATACACGTGTCTCGCTGAACGTAGGTAAGGGTAGTCTCATTTTGGAAGAAGACACGTGGTTGGGCAATTGCACAATCGACGGTTCGCAGCTCAGTGGGATTCCCCTCTTTAATATCCAAGGGCTCGCCAGGAGCGTTAATGGAGGCGTTCAATTCTCAGCGTCCAGTGACTTGGTTGAAGATTTGCGTGCAACGCTGGCTGGAAGCTGGACCGGTGACGGTCTGCGGGCCAAGCTAATTATGCCACCCAAGCTCATCACGGATGCTCAAGCGCTGGGGCGACGCTTTAAGTTGTTCCAGAACCTCGAAATTAACGGAACGGCAGGACTCGAGGTGACTGTTGACCAGTTTTCCAACGGTCGATTTTTAATACAAACCCTCCTGCTACTACAGGATGCTGCGGTGACCAGCGCGGATCTGGGGATCATTGCGGAGGGCATTTCCGGGACCGTGAATTTGCAAGGGCTACCGGCGCAAGCGCGACTGACAACACTGGCTCCACAGCGAATCACGGTACGGCGCGCGCGGCTGGGGATGCTGGATTTGATCAACGGCGTAATGGATTTCCAGATGACCAGCAAGGGGGTTGTGGTCGATGCGGAAAGTTGGTCGCTGGCACGCGATCCAGAAGGGCGGTTTCGCGCTCGGGACATTCGGCTGATAGCGGGGCAACCGGCGGAGGCGACGGTGGAAGTGGATCGGCTGGACTTGGGGATTTGGCTGGGCTTGCTAACCGGCGGCAGGGTGGAGGCGACGGGTAAACTCTCGGGACGCGTGCCGGTGACAATGGCAGGAGGAGAATCCAACCTGCCAGTACGAGTGGGGGACGGCGCGTTTTTAAAGACGGCGGGACCGGGCAAGCTGCAGTTCAAGTCGGCGCAATGGGCGGGAGAATGGTTGGAGTCGGTGGACCCTCGCTTTAAATCCGATCCCGTGTTGAAACAACTCCGGCAGGGGGTAGTGGAAGCGCTGCAGGATTTCACCTACTCATCCATCGAGTTCTCATACGACGCCAAGGCCGACCGTATGCGCGTGGCAGTGCGAGGCCAAGGCAAGACGGACAAGGGCCAAATCATCCGGTTTGACCCCACGCTGAACATTCAGCCGGTTGCGTCGTGGGTCAATGACGCGTATAATGAGCTTGTGCTGCTGGCGCACCTGGAGAATTTGGTGCAGAGAGACTTGGATAACTTGTTTGGGAATTAATTGAAGGAGAGCATGAAACACATACGAGCCACCGGCTTTGCCATCATTCTGGCGGCAGGATCCTTGGCGTGTACCAACCACAAGTTGGACCACAACGTGAATGTCAACGAGCCCATTCACATCAAGTTGGACATCAATCTCGTGCTAAAAAAGGAGGTGGAGGAGGACTTGACTGATTTGTTTGGTGAAGAGAATGAAGGGACAAACGACGAATGATCTGATTATGAAAACAATGATCCAAACTTTATCAGCCATTTTCCTGTCCGGTATTTTGATGCCCGCCATGGCGGACGGCTTGGAAGATTTAAAAAAGCGATTTCAGGAACGTGCACAGGTGCTCAGCAAGTTGCGGGCAGATGGCAAACTGGGTGAAACGGATGTGGGGTACGTCGAGCCAGTCAAAGGAGCGAACCTTTCCGACAACGAAACAAGCCTGATGCAGGCGGAAAACCGGGATCGGCGTACTGGCTACACGTTGATCGCCAATAAACGAGGGATATCGGCCACAAAAGTGGGGCAGCTTTCCGGGATCAAAAAAATCCAATCCGCCAGGCCCGGCGAATGGATCAAGCAAGGCGGGGCTTGGAAGCGCAAGGAATAGCGCTGCCTAGTTGATGTACCGAAACTCAGCGCTGGCAAGCAGCGCTTGGCAAAGGGTGGTCCAGGCCCTCAGTTCGGCATTGCCCCCCTCCGTATTACATTCAGCAAGGAACGCAGTAGTTCGGGCTTGTTCTGTGGCGTTTGCGGGGCGGGACAGGGCCAGCTGAAATGCAAGGCTGATCCGATCCTCGCTGGACTTCCCTCTCTTTAAAACCCTGTCCGCCATGGCGGCGGCTTGCTGGGTGACAAACTTGCTGTTCAACAGAAAAAGCGCCTGGGTTGGAACCGTGGTGATCTCGCGTCGCCCCACAATAATGCTGGGCTCTGCAAAATCAAACGTCTTCAAAACCTCCGGCACGGCCTGGCGCGCCACTGGAAGATAAACACTGCGATGAGCAAACTCTGCGCTGCGCAGTTTTTGCAACTGGCTGATGCTCCTACCCAGATTTACCGCACCCACCTCGGACACGATTGAGCCTTGATAAGGACTGGTTTTGAGAAGCCCGCTGGCGGCCAACATGGCATCACGCATGCTTTCAGCATCCAGCCGGCGCTGGTTCATTTTCCAGAACAGCGTATTGCCAGGATCAGCCTTTGCATTGGCAGCCGAATGATTGCTGGAAAGCTGGTAGGCGCGGGAAAGAACAATTTCACGAATCAGTTTTTTAACCGACCAATCCAGTGCCACGAAGCGGGATGCCAAATGGTCGAGCAGCGCGGGATTGCCCGGGCGCTCGCCTGTTTCACCGAAATTATCGACCGTCCGGACAACACCACGACCAAACAGATGATGCCAAACCCGGTTGGCAAACACGCGCCCGGTCAACGGATTGTCACGATGAGTAATCCACTCGGCAAGTTGCAGACGGCCACTCTGGGCCGGATTCACCCTTGAGCTGCCAAAATCCATCACCCTCGGAAAACCACGCGGAACGGGGTTGCCCAGCGTGGCCACATTCCCGCGTATATGAACTTTGATGTCCGCCGGGCGGCCTTCCACCACCCCCATGGCCAGTGGACCGGTTTGCCTGTTGTTCCCGGCAGTGCGTTTACGCAAGCTCTTGAGCTGGTTGGATATTTCACGGGTGTTTTTCAGGTTCGCCTTGAAACGCGAATCCGTCTTGGCCTTAGCCTTCAGTTCCTTTTGTAGTTGGCGCCGCTCAGCCACCAGTTCCCGCTGCCGTTTTTGCAGAGCAGCAATCTTGGCAACAAGATTCGCCTTGGATTCCACGGGCTTGGTCTGGCGGCCTTTCGACAACTCGATGAGCTTGGTTTGGTGACGGATGCCTCCGCCTGAGGCACCGCCAAACATTGTCTGTGTGCTCGAAAAGATTCCGGCCAGCGAATAATAATCCTCGGTTGGAATAGGATCAAACTTATGGTCGTGACAGCGGGCGCAGGCAACGGTGACGGCCATGAAGGCTCGAGTGGTGACGTCGAGTTGCTCATCGACAAGGTCCATTTTAAACTCCTTCCCATTGCGGTTGTTCAGTGACTTGGGTCCCATAGCCAGAAAACCCGTGGCAATGCGGCGAGCGTCGGTCGCCTCCCCGGGCAACAGGTCGCCGGCAATCTGTTCCCGGATAAACACGTCGAAAGGCTTGTCGGCATTGAATGAATCGATCACGTAATCGCGATAGCGCCACGCGTGTGGAAAGGCCGCATTACGCTCCATGCCGTTGCTCTCCGCATAGCGGGCGACATCCAGCCAGTGGCGCCCCCAACGCTCACCAAATTGTGGACTGGCCAGAAGCTTATCGACCAACGCCTCCAGCGCAGCCTGTTTGTCACGAGCATCTTCCTTCAAGAAGGCTTCCACATCCTGGGGAGCGGGCGGCAAACCGATAAGGTCAAAGTAAACCCGGCGGACAAGAACTCGAGGGTCGGCATCCGCCACGGGCTTCAAGTTTTTGGCCTCAAGGCCCGCGAGCACATGGCGATCCATCGAAGTCCGCGGCCAATCTTTGTCTCTGACACTCGGAACGCTGTCCTTCACAGGTTGAAATGCCCAAAAATTTTTCCCCGCCTCGATGTCAATTTCCCGCTCGATGGCCGCGGTGCCTTCAACCGACCGAGGATCTGGCGCGCCCATCTTGATCCAACTTTCAAGATCAGCAATAGCGCTTGTCGGCAGTTTCTTCTTAGGCGGCATCTGAAGATCTTCGTTCTCCCAGCGAACCGCCTCGATGAGCAGACTACCCTTTAAATCACGCGGCACGACTGCCGGGCCAGTGTCACCGCCCTCACGCGTGGCAGCCTTTGAATCCAGTAGCAACCCCCCCTTCACCTTGTTGGACTTGGCGGAATGGCATTCGTAACAGTGGGTGGCCAACACAGGGCGAATCTTCTTTTCAAAAAACTCCACTTGCGCGGCGGTGGGCCGATCCTCCGCTTGGAGTGCCAAGGCAGACCCCAAAGCCAACAGGAAATTGATACGCGACATCATGGGTCAAGCTTCTCAAATCTGTGGCGAAAACTCCAGCCGGTTTTCAACCCAACAAAAAACACAGGAGGCGGCTTGCCGCCTCCTGTGTTTTCCGGGTCAGTGGTTAATTCTTCTTCTCACGCTCCGCGGCGCGCTTTTTGGCCTCGGCCGCTTTCTTGGGACAGGGTTTCTTGGCAGCGGGCTTGCCTGTCGCTTGTTTTGAAGGCGCCTTCTTCGGGCAAGGCTTCTTGGCGGCTGGCTTGGCCTGCTTTTGCTTCGCGGCGTCCGCGAGTTTCCGTGCCTCGGCCCTGGCTTTAGCGGCCGCTGCCGCCTTGCGCTTGGCCAATTCCGCCCGCTTGCGGGCGTCATTGTCCACGGGCTTTTTCTTGGCTGGCTCAGCCTTGCGCTTGGCCTCGGCGCGTTTTTTTTCTCGGCCGCTTGGCGCTCAATTTCCACCCGGCGAACATCCCGCAGGCGCTTCGAAAGAGCATCACGCTTTTCGTAAAGGGACTTCAGCGCGGCCCTGTTCGAGTTGATTTGCTTCTCCAGATCGGCAAACTGCTTGCGCAACGCGTCCCCTGAATCGCCGGCAACGGCCGAAAGGGTCATGCCCGCGAGGATGACAAGGGGGAGTAGGGTCTTTTTCATGGTTGATATTATCCATCAGGTTCGACGCGCCATTTGCCGTGGCATTCGCCTGTAACCCAGTTCATTGACGGGGTGTATCCAGCGTTGGAGATTGCCAATGAGTTTCAAACAAGCTACTGATGGCCCGATGAAACGCTGCTTTTGCGTGCTACTGGGCGTGTTGCTGGTGGGAACGCTTGCGGCACGGCCGTTTTCCCCGGGAAACGTTTCGGCGAAGGCAAAGTGGTTCGTCCACGCCGATCTGCAGGCATTCAAAAAGAGCAGTTTGGGCAAGTTTGTGCTCGGTCAGGCGGACCGATTGGGGAAGCAAATCCAATCGGTGGAAGAGATGCTAAAGCTCGATATCCGACGGGATCTGCACGGTGTAACGCTGTACGGTGTTGGCAAGGAGGAGACAGAGGCCGTGGTTGTGCTGCACGGCCGTTTTGACCGTGAACGCATCACCGCCTTGGCCAGTACGGCAAAGGAACACCGTGTTGTACGATTGCGCGAGCACAAGATCCACAGCTGGGAGGACAAAAAAGGCACACACTACGGCTGTTTGCTCAAGGATAACACTCTGGTGTTTAGCGATGGAATGCAGACTCTGCGGGAGACCGTGAACGTGCTGGAACAAAAATCGCTCGGACTTGAAACCAAGGCCATCGTGCGGCGCGCAACCGCAGGAGATCATCCCTTCTTCTTGCTCGGCCTCGTGGATTTCAAGGCTCTGGGCACACTGGATGCGAATGCAAAAATTCTGCAGAAGTTAAATTCACTGTGTTTCGCGGTAGGCCAAGCGGGGGGTGACCTGCAAGGTCGGCTGCTAGTTCAGCCTCACGACAAGGAATCCGGCGGTCAAATCATGCAGATATTCAAGGGCATGGTTTCGTTCGCACAAATTGAACCGGGCGAGAATGATCCGGAACAAAGAAAACTCAAGGAACTGGTGAAACGATTGAAAATCGAGATGGCTGAACCATTCATCTCAATAAACCTGAAAATCCCTGTGCGAGACATTGTTGAGGCAATGAAGTTGAAGATGAAAACCAATCCTGCCAAGGCAACCGCAGATCGGGACTGACATGGCACAGCCCACGCCAGAAGTTACAGACGAGCAATTGGCCGCCGAGGCACAGGATGGTTCGCAGGCAGCGTTTGGCATGCTGGTCGGCCGTTATCACGGAAGGATTTACCACTTTCTTTGCCACAAAACCGCAAGCCCGGAGGATGCACAGGACGTTACACAACAGGTGTTCATCGTCGCATGGCAGCGCATTTATCAATTTCGAGTGGAAGCAAAGTTCGCCACTTGGTTGTTCACCATCACACGCCGACTGGCCATCAATTACTACCGCGCGCGAGGCTCAAGAGTGTTTGTGGAACTGGAAGAGGCTGATGGCAAACTGGTGACGCACGACACACCCGCCAGCGATCTTGCCGAACGAGATGAATACGCCTTGCTCTGGAAAACCGCCCGCGAAAACTTAAGCGAAAGCCAATTCACCGCGCTGTGGATGAAATACCGCGAACATATGAGCATCAAGGAAATGGCCGCTGCAATGGGCAAGAAGCAGGTGACTGTAAAAGTGCTACTGCATCGAGCCCGCAAAGCACTCGGCGCGGCCTTGGGCGGGCGCGGCGAGTGGGCTGGCTTGAATCAAGCCGGAGGAAAACTAACACCCCCCAACTTGGAGCGGGACATGATCCTGCAACCGGGCCTTGCCTAGACCAAAAATGTATTGCCGCTACCGCCAGTTCCGAATCAGCCAAGCCGTTGATGGCGGACATCCGCTGCCCAGTTGGTTGCGTCGGCATGTGGCGACATGTTCCGGGTGCGCCGCACACCACGAGGAACAACGCAGGGTTGCGGCACTATTGGCCCGAGCCAGCGAACACCAACCCGAAGCGCCGCCTTTCCTGAAAGAGCGCATCATGAATGCCATCTCCGCAGAGCCACAAATCCATACGCAGCCCCCTCTGCCAGCTTGGGCGCACGCCATCACCGCAGTTGCCTTGGTGGCTCTGACTTGGACCTTGTGGCAACCCACCACCACGGAAACACAACAAGCCAGCCAGCCTCAGTCACCCTCCGAGCCCGGCAAAAGAGCCGAGGCCAGCCGGGAATTACCTGGAATTTCCAGTCCTCCTGTTGAAAACGCGCTTTCCAAACTCAGCATCTCATTCACCACTCCCTACGAGAACGAGCTGAACAACTTGAAGAATGACCTGGCTGTTACAAAGGATTTTCTCGGCGACCGACTGGCCAGCATGGGCTTGGCCGGCCTTAACGAAAGCCGGTAACGCCTAGTTGGTTTCCGCGAATTCGCGCGCAAAATAGGTCAGGATCAAGTCCGCCCCCGCGCGCTTGATGGCCAACAGCGATTCATCGCGCGTCTTTTGATAATCCAGCCAACCCTTGTCAGCCGCCGCATGGATCTGCGCAAATTCTCCTGACACCTGATATGCCGCCACCGGCAAATCCGTGGCTTGGGCAACGTCACTAATGATATCAAGATAAGCGCCCGCTGGCTTGACCATCAAAATATCCGCTCCCTCTTCTTCATCCAGACCTGCCTCCATGGAAGCTTCCCGGGGGTTGGCCGGATTCAACTGGTAGGTTTGCTTGTCCAAATATGCCGCGCCAGCAGCCGATTGACTCCCCACTGCGTCTCGAAACGGACCATAAAATACCGAGGCAAACTTAACCGCATAGGAGAGGATGCAAACCTCCGTGTGGCCTGCAGAATCCAATGCCGCGCGGATGGCCTCCACTCGACCGTCCATCATGTCTGAGGGAGCCACCCAATCCGCCCCGGCGTTTGCCTGCGCCACCGCCATCTCAGCCAAAATGGCCACGGTGGCATCATTGTCCACATCCGTTCCCGCCTGATTTAAAACACCGTCATGCCCATGGCTCGTGTAGGGATCCAATGCCACGTCGGTGATGACAATCAAGTCCGGCACCGCCGACTTCACCGCCCGCACCGCTCTCAAAACTAGGCCATCTTCATTTAACGCCTCACTGCCTTTCTCATCCTTCAACTCTGCCGGGGTAACAGGAAACAGCGCCACGGCCTTGATCCCCGCCACCTTCGCCGCGCGGCATTCCTCCAAGAGACTGGAAATGGAATGCCGCAACACGTTGGGCATGGACGGCACCTCTTCCGATGATTCACCTTCTTTCACAAACAAGGGATAAACCAAGTCGTCCACCGACACACGCGTTTCACACACCAAGGCGCGGACCGCTGCATTTCGCCGCAACCGGCGTGGTCGTCGGGGGAGGTTCATGGGCTGGGACGCTAGTAAAATGGCCACGTATTTTCAAGAATTCCTTTGCCGACATGACCATGCCCAAGCCCCACATTCTGAGAGGACACAAATGGACAGTTGGAATAATTTGTGATCTGATCCATCAAACGCCATCCTCCATCTCCGTGCCGCCGGCTGGGGACATGAGATCCTGATAATGGACGAATCAACATTAAAAAAATTGCGGCTGCTGCCTGTGGTCGGTGCCTTGATCTTGGCCGGCACAATGTGGCTGTGGCTCGGCACACCCGACCAAACCCGCTTGATCTTTGCAACGGGTTCACCCGAGGGCTTATACCACCGGCTCGCGCTGCAGGTGAAGTTCGTGGTTGAAGCCACCCACCCCGACATCATCATCGACCTGCAACCCAGCGCCGGCAGCCGAGACAACATTGCCAACCTAGATGCCGGCAAAGCCCAGCTGGCCCTGGTTCAAAATGATGCCATGGGCGGTGAATCCGTGCGGAGCATTGCCGCACTATATCCCGAGGTGCTTCATCTCCTGTGCCCCGCCGATTCCCCGGTTCACGCCCTGAAGAACCTTGAAGGAAAGCGGATTGGCGTGGGCGCAGCGGGCAGCGGCACAGAACAGATTGTGACCAACCTTCTGGATTTTTCTGGCCTACACGCCAACACCGTACGTCTGCCATTCAGTAGATCCACGGATCAATTGTCAGAGGGAAAACTAGACGCCGCCTTCTTTTTGACGGGCCTCGGCGCGCCTGCCATCAGGGATGCATTGGCTGATGGCAACATCAAGCTGGCTCCCCTGCATGATGGCCCGCCGGAAAACGTCGAAAGCTATATCGAAGGTTTTCGAGTGCGTTACCCTCATGTTGGGCCTCGCACAATCCCCGTAATGACCTACACTGGCCAGCCTGCCAAGCCCCTGCCGTCACTGGGCGTCCGAGCCGTGATCGCCTGCCATCTGGAGGTGGATGCGGATGTCATCAACCGCATCACCCGCACATTGTTTGAGCAGAGAGCCGTGCTCTCGCAGAAGGAACCCTCGTTCACGCACCTTGATGAAACCGCCGCACAATCTGCCCTGCAATTTCCCCTGCACGAGGGCGCGGAGTACTATTACCACCGACGCGAGCCAGGCTTCCTGATCACCTACGCCGAACCAATGGCCTTCCTGATGTCAGCTATGCTCCTGCTTTGGAGCATCATCACTTGGATGCGGCGGTGGTATTTGCAAAACCAAAAGAACCGCATCGACCTTTACTACCAAGCGGTCGATGATGTCATTAGGCGCCTGCATGATGGAACCAACTTGGAGGAAATTGACGAGCTGGAAGACGAACTCCTTAAAATCCGCCAGCGCGCTTCAGCCGAGTTGGTCAAGGAAAAGCTCGCCGCCGATGAATCGTTTATCATTTATCAAAATATGCTTAACGGCTGCCAAGCCATGCTCGTACGCATGCGCGAAAAAATAAAGGCGCCCCCAATTGGAGACGCCTGAAATTGAAAACGGCTATCTTTACTTCAGGCGCTTGATGCGCACGTTGCGAAACTGCACCGCGGCCCCGTGGCCGGCAAAGCCGAAGTGACCCTCGGTGCGCAGGCGGCCCTTAAACTTGGTAATGGGTCCCATGGTTTTGCCGAGCTTGCTC
>DJHS01000054.1:13108-132110 GCA_002433235.1 Verrucomicrobia bacterium UBA6614 | reverse complement strand
CAGAACATGTTATTTCGGAACCGGGGGGATTTGACATTTGAGTTCAAGAGCGACGACTGGGGGTTTGACGTGGAGCGGGTGACGGGGGGCCTTGCGGAGGCGGACTTTGACGGGGACGGGGACCTGGACGTGATCTTCAACAACCACCAGACCCCACTGGAGATTTACCGTAACGACAGCCCCGCCCCACGGGTGGCCGTGCGCCTGTTGGGCCGTGCCCCCAACACACAGGCGATCGGAGCCAAGGTGCGTCTTCTGGGCGGACCCGGTGGCCCCGCCCCGATGCAGCAGGAGATTCATTGTGGGGGCGGCTACGCCTCGGGCAGTGACACAATGGCGGTGTTTGGCACGGGTCAGGCCACCTCGGAGCAGCTCAAGCTGGAGATTCTTTGGCGGCGGGGCACGGGCCTGCGGCGCACACTCATCGAAAACGTGAAGCCCAACCACCTCTACACCATCACCGAGCCGGAGGATGCGCCAGTCTATCAACCGCCAGCCACACCCACCCCGGAGCCTCTGTTCTCCAACGCGGACGGGAAGCTGGAGATTGCCCACCCCCAGAACCCGCGCCAAGTGGTCAGCCTGCTGCAGGGGGAGGCGCCGTTTGATGATTTCCAGTACCAGTCCCTGCTGCCCAACCGACTGAGCCAACTGGGGCCGGGCGTGGGCTGGATGGATTTGGACAAAGACGGCCGGGAAGACCTGGTGGTCACCGCCGGGCGTGCCGGCCAGATGAACATCTTCCATGGAACCGAGGAGGGTGGTTTCCGGCACCAGTCTGGACCGGAGAACGCACTGGACCAGACCACGCCCCTGGCATGGCCCGACTCCAAGGGGGCACTACAACTGCTTCTGGGCGTCTCCAACTTTGAGCAGCCCAAGCGGGATTTCACCTTGCCACCCTCGGCGCATGGACTGGCCCGGGATGGGGAGACGTGGAAAGAGACGTTCGCCCTGCCGGGAGCCCAAGCCACCACCGGGCCGTTGGCGATGGCCGACGTGGACGGCGATGGCGATCTGGACCTCTTCGTGGGCGGACGCGGCAACCCCGCGCGTTACCCGGAGCCGGCGGATTCCCGGCTGTTCCTCAACGATGAAGGACAGTTGAAGCCCGACACGGCCAACGCGAAGACGTTCACCAAGCTGGGACTGGTCAGCGGCGCGGTGTTCGGCGACCTGGACGGCGATGGCGACAGTGACCTGGTGCTCGCGCTGGAGTGGGGCCCCATCAGGGTGCTGCGCAATGACAAGGGCCGGTTCACCGACGCCACCCGGGAACTGGGACTTGAGGACCACAAGGGCTGGTGGAACAGCGTGGCCTTGGGTGATCTGGATTCCGACGGCCGACTGGACATCATCGCCGGCAACTGGGGCCTCAACAGCAAGTACGAGTACTCCTACACCAACCCGCAACCCCTGCGCGTGGCCTATGGCGACTTTGACGAGAACGGCGTGGTCGATATCGTCGAGTACCACTTCGACAAGCTGACCGGCAAGATGGTTCCCGAGCGCGGCCGCTCCTGCACCACCCGCGCCATGCCCTTTATCGGCAAGCGCAACGAGTCCTTTGAGATCTTCGGCTCCCGCAGCCTCGAACAGGTCTATGGCGAATGCCTCAAGCAGGGTACCGTCCTCGAGGCCAACGTCCTCCATCACGCCCTCTTCCTCAACCGCGGCAACACCTTTCAGGCCCGGCCCCTGCCCGCCCAGGCACAGTTCGCCCCCGTGTTTGGCATCAACGTCGCCGACTTTGATGGCGACGGACACGAGGATCTTTTCCTCGCCCAGAACTTCTTTGCCTCCCAGGCCGAGACCCCCCGCAGCGATGGCGGCCGCGGGCTGCTCCTGCGCGGCGATGGCAAGGGCGGCCTCCAACCCATGGACGGGCGCGCCTCCGGCCTGCGCATCTATGGCGAACAACGCGGCTCCGCCGTCGCCGATTTCAACCAGGACGGTCGCCCAGACCTCGCCGTCACCCAGAACGGCGCCGCCACACGCCTCTTCCAGAACCAGCGCGCCAAGCCCGGCCTGCGCATTCGCGCCGAGGCCGGACCCCAAAACCCCTACGCCATCGGCGCCATCCTCCAACTCCAGTTCGAGGATGGCTCCAAGGGCCCCGCAAGACTCATCACCGCCGGTTCAGGCTATTGGTCCCAGGACTCACCCATTCACGTCCTCCCAACACCCAAAAAACCCACACACATCCTCATCCAATGGCCCAACAACAACATTACCTCCTCTCCCATCCCCAATAACTCACCCTACATCCACATCCTCAGTAATGGGGATTTCAAGGGTGCCGACGAATGAGCAAATCCGACCCAATCTGGAACTGGGCACTCCCGGCCGTGCTGTTGGCGGGGTTGATGACTTGGCTCGTCTTACAGCCAGCCCAGCCGCGAAAGGAGAAATCATCCGGACCGGAACCACAATTAAAACTCGCCAGAGACTCGCATGATTTTGGCACCGTGATGGCGGGCCAGAAAGTCACACAGCGTTTTAAGATACGCAATACCGGGGATGCGCCACTGATCCTCGGCAAAATTTCCGCGTCCTGTAGTTGCACCGTGCCACATGTGGAAAGAAAACGCATACAGCCCGATGGCGCCGCCACAATCACCGCTGAACTGACAGTGAAGACGGGCAAGAACACCCAGAGCATCTACATCGAATCGAACGATCCCGGACAAGCGCGATCCATCATTCGCCTACACGCCGAGGGCATCGCCACCGTACTCCTTGATCCGCCTGGTTTTGACTTTGGCGAACTACGGCTTGGCCAAACCTCAACCAATACCATCCGGATGACCGCCGGCGATGGCCGCCCCTTTGCTCTGATGCGCCCAACCCTGCCCGAGCTGCCGGGCATTGAGGCGGCGCTCGAGGCCCGGCCCGTTGAACCCAACACTGAGGGCCGTGCCGCCGGCTGGGACGTTTCCCTCATTGTGACCCCGCGCGAACACCATCAGCCGGAGATCGATTTCTCCCCCGTCATCCACACGGATCATCCCTTGATCCCCGCCCGCGAAATCAACTCCTACCTCGCCCTGCGTCATCCCCTGCAATGGCAGGAAAAGCCCCGGCACTTCCTTGGTGTGGCACATCCTGGAGAAAGCCGACAAACCAGCCTCATCCTCGCCAGCGACAGCAATTCCAGCTTCAAGATCATCGAGGCCGCCGCCGTTCATGGCGACATTTTTAAAGTTGAAACCGAGCCCATCGACGAGGGCCGCCGACACCGGCTGATCCTGACCGCCGCCCTGCCCTCCGACATTCCTCAGGGGTTCCAAGCCACCCGTCTCAACATTCGCACAGACCTCCCCGCCGCGCATACCCTTGAGCCCAGTTTTTCCATCCATGTCATCCCTCGCTGAATCGCCCCGCAACATCATCCTCGGCTCGTTGCTGGCCGGCGCAGGCTTGATCATCCTCTCGCTTTTTCTGCCCCGCGTTACCGGCCTGCACGCCAAGCTGCCCGATCCTCTCAAGCCTCTCTCCCAGGAAATCTCCTATAAACTTGCCGTGGATAATTCATTGGCCGGAACCGGAGTCATCCTTGATCTTCGTTCACGGGACAAGCGCGCCCAAGACCCTGTTCCCGGCGGCGCCATTGTTGTGCCGGAAGAATCCGGTGACCCGGAATGGGACAAGCTCGCTCCCCTCCTTGAAAGCCTAGTGGACACGCCGGTTTACGTCATATTTCCCGCCCGAGGAGAACATCCTGGTTTCTTCAAAATCCGTTCCCGGCCGCTCGACCTCTGGTCGGTAAACATGCCCCATTAGATGGACGCTGAGCCCACACCCATCTCCTCCGCATGGCCGCCTCTGGTCATCCGACTTATTACTGGCAGTCTCCTGCTCTACTCTGGCTGGCTCAAGCTCGGCGACCTCAACAGCTTCGCCAACACTCTCGACACCATGCAGCTTCCCGTACTGCGCGACCATCCCGGCCTGCTCCTGCAGTTTGCCGAATCCCTTCCTTGGTTTGAGCTGGGCTTGGGGGTGCTGCTCGTCAGCACATTTGCCGCCCGCCCCGCCTCACTGGTCGCCGGCATGCTGTTTCTTGCCTTCACGGTACTGCTGACCTCGCTGCGCCTGCAGGGCTTTGAGGGCGAATGCGGCTGCCTCGGCCCACTGCTATCTGCGCGTGTGGGCTGGCTGCACGTGATTCTGGATGCACTGGTGACCGTCGCTTGTTTTGCGGCTGCGTTTGGATGGAGAAATCAGCCGACGATGGACACCACCTCATCCTCTGCCGAAACCCCGGCCACGAGCGAATAAATATCCCGCTGGACGCAATACCTCACGTCCGCCGCCAAATCCGGCAGGCTCAATAAACGGCGGCCATTCCGGGCGTAACGCATGGCCCCCTCAAGATCATCGCCCATGCTTAGGAACAAGTGGCGCGCGAGCTGTGCGGAATCCTCCACCCCAGTTCCGTATAAGTCCCACAGTTCATTCGTGATTGCGCCGGCGGCAAGGACATCCTCCAAGGCCGCCTCCTCGTACGTCCCTCCACAAACAATGATCAGGCAGGCCGGAGAATCAGTCCGAAGATGTTTCAGTGTTGAAGTAAGATTCAAGAAACTGCCCACAAACACTTGCCGCGCGCCTGCACATGCCCTCAAGGCACGCGTCCCATTCGTGGTGGTGGTGATGATCGTTTTGCCCGCCACCGCTTCCGTCGTGTACTCGCGCGGCGAATTGCCGAGATCAAAGTCCGTTCCGCCGGCCTGCGCGGCCGTGATGCGATATCCCTCCCGTTCCCCAGCCAACAACGCGTCCGGCCGCGACTCCTTCGCAGCAAGCGCCTCCTCAATCGTGGCCACCGGCAGAATTCCATCTGCTCCATTGGCCAGTGCGGCAACCATACTGCTCGTGGCACGAAGAATGTCGAGTACGATACAGGTGGTTTCGGACAGGTCCGTTTTGGCCAGCGCCTCAAAATCAGCGGGGGTGTTGGTAACGCGAAGCATAAGTTGCGAGTAGTGAGTGGGGAATAGGAAGTAGTGGAAAGGAGCTTGAGCCTCAAGATTTCCCTCTCAATCCATCCTGCGTGCGCACATGATGAAAAAGGTATTGCTGGGCGTAGCCGTGATGGGGAGCGAAGTGTTTTTGGATAAAGGCTTGCAGGCGCTTGGGCTTGGGGGCGCGGTGGGGAAAGTAGAGCTGACGCAGAGCTTTGAGGACCCAGGTATCAACAGGGAACGCGTCGGGAAAGCCATAGGCGAACAGGAGAATACAGTCGCCAACCTTGGGGCCGATGCCAGGAAGGCGCTGGATTTCTTCACGAGCCTTGGCGTAGGACATGGCGCGGAGAGCCTCGAGTTGAATCTCGCCCCGCCCAATCATTTGGGCGCTGCCCAAAAGGTACTTGGCGCGGTAGCCCATGCGACAGGCGCGCAGTTCGGCCTCGGTGCAGGCGGCGATGCGTTCCGCTGTGGGAAAAGTGTGCCAGCCGACGCGTGCGGGTTTGCCAAAGCGCGTGCAAACTTCGCCGATGATCTGCTCGATCTGCACAATCTGTTTGTTGCTGGAACAGATGAAACCCGCGAGGGTTTCCCAGGGATCCTGCTGCAGTAGGCGCAGGCCATGGCAGGTGCGGCGAGCGGCGGCGAGATGCGGATCAGCAGCGGGGAAACCGCCGTAAATGGTTTGCAGGTCAAGATCGACTTGCAGGTAATCGCGCAACCACTGCCAATCGCGGATGGGGCGCACGACACGGGCGGCGATGGTTTGGCCGTTGGAGGCTAGGCGAACCCAACGACCGGCAAGGACGTTTTCCCATGCGCCATCGACTTCGCGCCAGCGGAAGGCCTGTCCGGAGGTGAGCGTAGCCGCGAGATCATAGTCGCGTACCAGAAACGTGGCGGTGGCTGAGGCCGCCATGCGCTAGTAGGTGATCAGCGAGCTGATCGGAGCACCGTTCATTTTCTCACGGCCATTGAGGAAACCCAACTCGATGAGGAACCCAACCTCCACAATTTCCGCGTCGATCTTCTGGAGCAAATTTGCCGCTGCCGCTGCGGTGCCACCAGTAGCGAGAAGATCATCGAGAAGCAGCACGCGCGCACCGGGCTGGAGAGCATCCTGATGAATGGCGACGGTGGCTTCGCCATACTCCAAGCTATAACTTTCCTCGTGGGTTTTCCATGGCAGCTTGCCCTTTTTGCGAATGGGCACGAAGGCGGCACCGAGCTGCTTGGCAGCTGCGGCAGCAAAGATGAATCCGCGCGCATCGATACCCACACAGGCATCGATACCGGCCCCAGCATGCTTGGCGGTCATAAGGTCGACGGCACCGGCAAAGAGGCGGGCGTTGCCAAGCACCGGGGTGATGTCCTTAAACTGGATTCCCGGCTGCGGAAAGTCGGGTACGTTGCGGATGGCAGCCTCGATCTCGGTGGCGGTAACGGCGCTCATTTAATGATGCTCGTATTTCTCCAGCTTCTCGATCATTCGGCGCATGCGCGCGAGGGCAATGTTCTGCACCTGCCGGACACGCTCGCGGGTGACCCCGAATTGCTCGCCCACTTCCTCCAGCGTTTTCACGTCTCCCCCACCAATTCCAAACCGGTATTTTAATATCTCTGCCTCGCGTTCGCTAAGTGTGTCCAGCAACTGATGCAACATAGCGTTGACGGTTTTTTCCTCCAGTTCCTCGTAGGGATTGTGAACATGGCTGTCCTCCACCAGATCGCCCAGCGTATCAGAATCCGCGTTGTCCCCTACCGGGGCATCAAGAGACGCGGGGCGAATGGCGGCGGTCCGGAGTTGGGCCACGCGCGCGGCGGTCATGTGCATCTCCTCAGCCAATTCATCATCGGTGGGTTCGCGTCCGAGTTCCTCCTGCATGTGCATGGCCACGCGACGCATCTTGGAAATCTTGTCCACCAAGTGCACAGGCAGTCGAATGGTTTTGGACTGGTTGGCAAGGGCCCGCTTGATGGATTGCTTGATCCACCACGAGGCGTATGTGGACAGCTTGCCACCCTTGGCGGGATCAAAGCGGGTGACCGCCTTCATAAGGCCCATGTTGCCCTCGTCGATGAGGTCCAAAAGCGGCAGGCCGAGCCCCTCGTAATCACGGGCGATTTTGACCACCAGGCGAAGGTTGGCCTTGATCATGTGTTGCTCGGCCTCCTCGTCACCTTTCTTGATGCGCGCGGCCAGTTCAATCTCCTCCTGGATGGTGAGCAACGGGGTGCGAGCAATCTCGTTCAGGTAAAGTTTGATGGCCGAGTCACCATCATAAGCTGGCCCAGCGTGATCGGGCTGTTTGGCGTGCGAAATGACCGACACCGGCGGATGCTTGGAAACGCCGTTGGTGCCCTTCTTTTTCCTGACAGCGGGACGCTTCCGCGCCGAGACCTTTTTGCCTGCGGTTTTCTTTTTCACCGTTTTCCCTGATTTAGCCACCATGCGGGGATGAAAAGTACTGATTCGCCCTAAAGTGGCAAGTTTTTAGACGCCTTTTTCGTGTTAAACCTCCAGCACCTTTTCACAGCGGGTCAGGTTGCGCGGGCGCCCCTTGGTCACCAGAATATCATCCTCGAGACGAACCCCACCGACACCAGGATAGTACAACCCCGGCTCCACCGTAAGGATTTGGCCCGGGCGAAATTTGGCCTTGGATCCCGCGCCGATGCGAGGCATCTCGTGAATCTCCAGCCCCAGCCCATGCCCCGTTCCATGAAAAAACCCTTCCATGTGGCCATTTCGACGACCGGAAAACCAACCGCCTGATTCAAAATGATCCACCACCGCCTGATGCGCGCCGACCATCGACACCCCGGCACGAATCTTGGACATCGCCACCTCCTGCGCCTTGAGGACGGCCGCATACATCTCCCGGACGCGCTCGCTAGCGCGACCCCGCACCACCGTGCGAGTGATGTCGCCGAAATAGCCCGTCTTCTCCGCTCGGGGAAAAATGTCGATGATGATGGGTGAATGCGCCTTGAGCGGCCCGTGACCCCGTTCATGCGGATCGGTGCCTTGATTGCCGCAGGCGACAATGGTATTCGCGGCGATGCCGCCGGCCGTTAGCACGGCCGCGCCAATGATGGCCTGCAGTTTCTCGCTGGTTAGCGTGGCGTTACGGTAAATGAGCCGTCCTCCCTTGTCTATACGGCTCCGGCGCAGGGTCTGAATGGCCTCCGACATGCCCACCTCGGTCATTGCCACGGCGGCTTTCACTTTGCGAATTTCATCCGGTGTTTTAAACTCGCGCTGTGGAAAAATCGGCCCGCGACTGGCTTTCACCCGGACGCCCAACTTCTCCAGCTTCACCGCCAATCCATGGGGAAAACTTCCGGGCACAGTAACTGAACGAATTTTGCGCTCCTTTAAAACAACCGCCACGACCTCAACCAGCGGCACCTCTCTGGCGCCATGCCCCTTCGCTTTCTCGGCATATTCGGACAACGACAGGACGCGGCAATGGGGTGCTAGTCTTTTGGCCCGGTCGAACTCCAAGTCGCTCATCACGATGTAATGCCGCCCCCGCAGCCGCAGGTAGATGAACGGATCCGGCACAAACAGGCCGGTGGCATAAAGCATATCGGCATCCTTCTCGCTGTCAGCAATGAGCAACAGATTTTCGGAAGGCATCCGCGAAGGTAGAAAGGTAGCGGACGGTCGAAAAGTTTTTTTTGCCTTTTAACAGCCGAAGCACCGGTCACCCGCATCACCCAACCCAGGCACAATGTAGCCGTTGGAATCCAGATGGCTGTCAATAGCCCCGGTGTAGATTTGAGACTGGGGAAATCGTTTGCGGACTGTACGCAGGCCCTCGGGAGCGGCCAGCACATGGACAAACCGAATCGTTCGCGCACCCCGACGCTCAAGCATTTCCCCCGCCGCCAAGGCGCTGCCTCCCGTAGCCAACATGGGGTCCAGCAGGAAAACCTCATAACGTGCTAAGCGACGCGGCACCTTGTCCAGATACCATTCCGGCTCGAGGGTCTTCTCATTGCGAGCCAGTCCAATGTATCCAACCCGGGCATCTGGCAGCAGTTCATCGAGGCCACTGAGCATCCCAAGTGCCGCCCGGAGAATCGGAACCAACAAAACCTCCCGAGCCAAAGTGACTCCCCCGGTGGCCGCCAGCGGCGTCTTCACCCGGCGTGACCTGGTGGGAAGATCCCGCGCGGCCTCGTAAACGAGCGGGACAGACAGTTCTCGCAAGAGTCGGCGAAATTCGCCGTGCGGCGTGGAGGCATCGCGCAGTCGAGACAGGCGCGATTGCACAAGGGGATGGTCGATGACGGTGACGTTTTTCAAGCTACCTGTAAATCACTGGAGAAAGATAATAGGGCCGACCAGGATCCAGCCGGGGAAACTCCACACCAAGATCCACTTTCAACTCAGGGTTATCGGCCTTGACAAAAAAACGAAGCAGACCGGACAAGTCGAACGGCGCGGCGTAACGCACGAGGCTGGCCGTGCCATCATCCGTGAGGCCAATGATGCGCTCGGCCTCGGCCACGGCGTCATCGAATCCGCCCAGCTTGTCAACGAAGCCGTTCTCGTATGCCACGACGCCCGAGAGGATGCGCCCATCGGCAAGACTCGCCCAGCCGGCGGATAGCGGCCGACCCTTGTCTTTTTTGTCACGGTTGAACTTTTGCGCCGCGCCGCGTCCGTCCTCGATGATTTTCTTGAACCGGCCAAAGTAAAACTGAACCAGTTCATCGAAGAGCTTTTCATCGCCGTCAGCCTCAATCTCATCGGGTGCTTTGAAGATGCTCATGGCATCCTTGTTCTCGCCGCTGGTGATGGTAAACGGCCGGGCTCCAACTTTTTCCATCAGGCCGTGGACGTTTACAGTTTGCATAATCACGCCAATACTTCCGGTGAGGGTCAGTTCATGCGCAACAATGAATTCACACGGAGCCGCAACATAGTAGCCACCGCTCGCGGCGATGCCCGACATGGAACAGATGACGGGGTTGCCTGTGTCCTCGGTATAACCCTCGATCAAGTCGTGGATTTCATCCGAAGCCATTACTTCGCCGCCGGGCGAATCAACCTGCAACAGAACGGCACGCACGGAGGAATCGCGCTTGGCGAGTATGAATTGGTCGCGCACGCGGGTGACCATGTTCTGGCCCGTGCCGTCAAAGCTGTATCGGGAAATAACGCCTTCCACCTTGATCACAGCGATTTTGGCCTGGGTGTCGCCATCGCGCATTTGGATTTCGCGATACTTGTCCAAGCCGGGCGCAGCGGACCGAAAACTGCCGGCCAAGTCTCCCATGGCTTGAATAAAACTAAAGCCCAACACAGCCAGAAAGAAGAGAAGCGCCAACCCAACCAGCCACCAACCGGAGCGCCGGCGAGGCTCATCTCCCCCGGCTGGGGGCATGTTGAGGCGGGGGGGCACACCGTGTTCCGGAGGGTCTTCACTCATGCGGTCAAGCTAGCGCGGGCGGCTTTTTCGGGCAAGTTTTTGCCGCTTGACGCACTTTGGCGCGAGGGCTAGGCTGCCGGCGAGTCAAGTTGTTGCTGGATGGCCAGCATGGCAAGTCGGATTCTTTTCCGGCTTTTTTGTTAGCCAAATTGTCCCCGGCAAACTGGCGGATGTGTTATGAATGCTGAACTTTTGGCTGTCCTAGACCAGTTTGAAAAAGAACGCGGCATCAAGCGCGAGGACCTGATGGCTGCGGTGAACGAGGCGGTGGTGACCGCGGCCAAAAAAGCCGTAGGCCCCGCGCGAGATTTGCGGTGTGAGACGGACCCAAAGACGGGCGAAATCCGCGCGTTTGCGAAATTGATCGTGGTGGACCGGGTGAAATCGGAACACGACGAGATTTCGCGGTTTGACGCAATGCAGATCAAGGATGATGCGAGACCGGGGGACGAGATTGAGAAGGAAGTCACACCCGCCGGTTTTGGCCGCATCGCCGCCCAACATGCCAAGCAGGCCCTGCTGCAACAAATGCGCCGGGCGGAAAAGGCGATGATTTGGGATGAGTTCAAGGACCGTACCGGTGACATTGTCAGCGGCACCGTGCGCGGCTTTGAACGCTCCGACGTGAAGCTGGATTTGGGCAAGTTTGAGGCACTCCTGCCCAACCGCGAACGCGTCCCCATCGAGGAATATCAGGTTGGTGAACGGCTGCGCTGCTTTGTGAAAGCGGTTGAGGATGGGCCGAATGGACCGGAGATTATCCTCTCCCGCGCCGACCCGCAGTTTGTCATCAAGCTGTTCAACAATGAAGTGTCTGAGATCGCCGATGGCACGGTGGAAGTCATTGCCATTGCGCGCGAACCGGGCTTTCGCACCAAGCTAGCGGTACACTCCCGGGACAACCGGGTGGATCCTGTGGGTGCCTGCGTGGGCCTGCGTGGGCAACGCGTCAAGAACATCGTCCGCGAGTTGAATAACGAGAAGGTCGACATCATCAAGTGGGACTCCGACATCCAGACCTACGTGACCAACTGCCTTGCGCCGGCAGTTCTGAAGGATTTTGAAATCGATGAGGCCAACAAGCGGGTGCGCATCCTCGTCTCCGAGGATCAACTCTCGCTGGCCATCGGCAAGCGCGGGCAAAATGCCCGCCTGACCAGCAAGCTCAGCGGCTGGCAAATTGACATCGACGCTGAGGAAGTGGAGACCGTCAGCTTTGACGATCAGGTTGCCCAAGCCATCGCCGCCATCGCCGCGGTGCCGGGCATCTCTGAGGAACAGGCCACTACGCTGGTCAACTGTGGCTTCCACACCTTTGAAGATCTTCGCCAAGCCGAGGTGGATGACCTTGCCGGCATGCCCGGGCTGGAGGAATCCGCCCAAGCCCTCCACGAGGCCGTACAAGCTGAGACGACCCGGCGTGAAAACGGCGAAACTCCCGCCGAGGCAGAACAGGCTGAACCGCAGCCTGATGAAACCCCTGAGTCAGAAGAAGAATCCGCGGAACCCGCTCCCGCGAGTGGAGAGGACGAAGAGGAAGCCACCGAGCAGGCTACCACGCCCGACGAAGAATCCGCGGAAGACAGCAAGGAAAGCATGGGCGAACCCACCCCATCCACCTGATAAGACACCATGCCCGTACGCATTTACGACATCGCCAAGAGCCTCGGCATCAAGAGCAAGGACGTGCTTGAGAAAGCCAAGGACTTAGGCATTCAAAATGCGCGTGTGGCATCCAGTTCGCTGGACAAAATCACGGCTGAATTTCTTGAGACCGAGATCGCCAAATCATTGAAGCCCGCCGAGGCTGAGCCGGAGGAAAAGCCCGCCGAAGTCGAGACTCCCGTGGATAGCGGCCCCATCCTCATTGTCGCCCCCGAGAAGGAACCCGAGCCCGACCCCGAGGAGAAACCCGAAGAAGAACCTCAGGCAGAGACCGAGGACGATGGCGAGGAAGCGGTGCTAGCAGATCAGGAGGATGCCCTAGAAACCGTTGAAGAAGAGGAAACCGTCGAAGCTCCAGAGCCTCCGGCAGCGGCAGCGGAAGCAACCGGCCCCAAAGTCGGCGAAAAAATCGGTTTTATTGATCTTGGAAATTATGTCCGGCGCCCGTCACGCCGTGAGCAACGCGAAAACCGCAAGCGTGACGAAAAGAAATCCGACCGTGGAAAAGGCGAACAAAAATCTGGCGGACCGGCCAAACCAAAGTTTACTGCGCCAGCCGACGCCCCAGTGGTAACTCTCAAGCCACCGATCATCGTCCGTGAGCTGGCCGAACAAATCAATCGCAAGCCTTTCCAACTCATCGCCGACCTCATGAAGCTTGGCGTATTCGCCAATGTCAACCAAGCCATTGACGAACAGACCGCAAGCCAGCTCTGCGCCAAGAATGGGTTTAAATTTGAGGCGCGCAAACGGGAACGCGGCGCGGCCAAGCCTGTGGTCGAGAAGAAGCACCTCGAACTGGACAACGACGATGACCCGAAAGATTTAAAGCCCCGCCCGCCCGTGGTGACCGTCATGGGACATGTTGACCATGGCAAGACCACACTCCTCGACGCCCTCCGCAAGGCCAACGTAGTCGCTGGCGAATCGGGAGGCATCACCCAGCACATCGGCGCCTACACCGTCACTCTCCCTCACCCGGAAAAGAAGAAACAGGATGCGCAAATCACCTTCCTCGACACCCCCGGCCATGCCGCGTTCAGCGCCATGCGTGCTCGCGGGGCAGATGTCACGGACATTGTCATTTTGGTCATTGCCGCCGACGACGGGGTGAAACCCCAAACCATCGAGGCCATCAACCACGCCAAAGAGGCAGGGGCGGAAATTATTGTGGCCGTCAACAAGTGCGACCATCCCAACGCCAACCCACAACAGGCCCGGACCGAATTGCAGGAGCACGGTCTTCAGTGCGAGGAATGGGGAGGCGACACCCAGTTTCGCGACATCTCCGCCCTGAAGAAGCAGGGACTTGACGAGCTGCTGGAGGCGGTGTTGTTGCAGGCGGAAATCATGGAACTCAAGGCCAGCGCCAACCGGCTGGCCGTGGGCAGTGTGGTGGAAAGCGCCATGGAACAAGGCGGCCCCACCGCGACTGTCCTTGTCCGCAAGGGCACCCTGAAGATTGGACAGGTCGTGATTTGTGGCCAGCACTACGGCAAAGTGCGGGCGCTCATCAACGAGGATGGCAAGCGCATGAAGGAAGCCGGGCCGTCCGTAGCTGCCAAACTGCTCGGTCTCAACGGCGCGCCCGAGGCGGGCGATGATTTTCACGCGGTGGAAAACGAGAAGGCTGCGCGCGAGCTGGCCGAAAATCGCGCCGACAAGGCGCATCAGGAATTCCTCGAAGGCCGGGCTGCGGGCGTCACGCTCGAAAACCTGTTCGACACTATCGCAGCCGAACAGGCAAAAATTTTAAAGGTCATTGTCAAGGCCGACACACAAGGCTCAGCCGAGGCCATCGTCGAGGCACTCAACAAGATTGAGTCAGAGAAGGTCAGCATGGAAGTCATCCATTCCGGCGTAGGCACGATTAATGAATCGGACGTCAATCTCGCCGCCTCCTCCACGGGTGTCATCCTAGGATTCCACACCCGGATCGACAAAGCTGTGCCCGATCTCGCCAAGCACCACGGAGTGCAGATCAAGACCTACAAGATCATCTATGAACTGGTTGACGAAGTGATGGACGCCATGGCCGGCCTGCTCGACCCCATTGCCAAGGAGGTCGTCATCGGCAGCGCGGAAGTGCGCGAATTGTTCCCGCTTTCCAAGGGTGGCGTCATCGCCGGTTGTGTGGTCAGCGACGGACGCATCTCACGCGGCAAGGTGCGGGTCATGCGCCGCGGCAAACCGGTACATACCGGCGAAACCGAGTCTCTCCGCCGATTCAAGGAAAATGTCGACGTAGTTCGCACGGGTATGGACTGCGGCATTCGCGTGCACGGCTTTGATGCCTACGAAAAGGGTGACGTCATCGAGAGCTTCAAGCTCGAGCAGGTTGCCCAGGAACTTTAAACCAACTCGGCCATGCCTTCCCTGCGCCATGAACGCGTGCGTGAATTGTTGAAACGCACCCTTGCTGAGATTCTCCGCCGCGAGATCGACAGCAGCGAGTGTGGCCTGTTGAACATCAACGAGGTTGGCGTCGGCAATGATCTCAAATCCGCCATCGTTTACGTCGGCGTGGTTGGATCCAAGGCACAGCGGCGGAAAGCCACCAACACGCTCGAGAAACAGCGAGGCCACCTGCAATCCCTATTGGCCCGGGACGTTGTGTTGCGATACACGCCGCGCATCAAGTTCAAGCTGGATGACTCCATCGAGCAGGGCAACCGCGTGCTGCAGATCCTCGAGGAGTTGGAGGATGGGCAGGCATGAAACGTCGGCTGAAAATCATCGACCGCATCCTCAACGCGCTCAAGGGCTGCCACACCTTTGCCATCGGCGGCCATATGCGACCCGACGGCGACTGCATCGGCTCGCAGCTCGCCTTGGCCTATTCCCTGCGCGAGCGCGGCAAGAAGGTGGTCGTCTGGAACCAGGATCCAATGCCCGAGAAGCTCGCCTTTCTCGACCCCAGAAAACTGCTCGCCACCCCCAAGCCCGGGAAAAAATTCGACGCCGTCATCACCACCGACTGCGCCAACTACGACCGCCTCGGCACCATCTGCCCCTGCATCGAACAACGCAGCTTGCTCATCAACATCGACCACCACGGCAGCAACTCGCGTTACGGCGACATCAATTGGGTGAACGCCCGCTCCGCTTCCACCGGCGAACTCATCCACCAGCTCATCAAGCAGGCCGGTTGGCCCATCACCCCCCTCATCGCCGACAACCTTTTCACCGCCATCAGCACCGACACCGGCAGCTTCCAGTACCCCACTACACGTCCCACCACCTACCACGCTGCCGCCGAACTGGTCACCAAGGGTGCCGACCTCGCCACCATCTGTAACGAAGTCTACCAAAGCTACCCCCTCTCCCGCGTGCGCCTGCTCAAGCACATGTACAACAGCTTCAAGCTCAGCCAGAAAAACCAGATCGCCTACTTCTGGATTCGCCGCCGCGACTACGCGCGTGCCGGTGCCATCCCCGACGAGAGTGAGGGCCTTATCGACCACATCCGCGACATTGAGACCGTCAAGGTCGCCTGCCTCTTTGAGGAGATCGAACCTGAGATCACCCGTATCAGCCTGCGCAGTAAGGCGCCCAGCATTGACGTCTCCGCCATCGCCGGCGCCTTTGGCGGGGGCGGCCACCAATCCGCCGCCGGCGCTCGTATCCCCGGCAACCCCCGTACTGTGCAACGCCAAGTCTTGAAAGCCGCCAAGGACGCCGTCGCCGCTATCAACGGAACTCCGTGATGTCCGAGCCCAGTGAAATTCACGGCGCGCTCCTCATCGACAAGCCCGCCGGCCCCACCAGCCACGACGTCGTCGATGTCGTCCGTGATCTGTACCGACTGAAGAAGGTCGGCCACTGTGGAACGCTTGACCCCGGTGCCACCGGTTTGCTCGTCTGCCTCCTCGGCCGCGCCACCAAGCTTAGCCAGAAACTCATGGCCGAGGACAAGGCCTACGAGGGTGCCATCTCCCTCGGTGCCACCACCGACAGCTACGATGCCGACGGTCAAATCACCGAGACCCGTGATCTGCCCGACCTCACCCTCAATGCTCTCAACGCCGCCGCTGCCACTTTCCACGGCGACCAGCAGCAACTGCCCCCCATGGTGTCTGCCGTCAAGAAGGACGGGGTCGCCCTTTACAAGCTCGCCCGCAAAGGCCGCGAGGTTGAGCGCGAACCCAAGCTCGTCCACATTTATCAATTTGAATTCACCGCCTACGCCCCGCCCGTCGCGCGCTTCCAAGTGCGCTGCACTAAGGGCACCTACGTCCGCAGCCTCGCCCACGAACTGGGCCAGCACCTCGGCTGCGGCGCACATTTAAAACACCTCCACCGCACCCGCTCCGGCACCTTCGACGTCGCCGACGCCATCCGTCTCGAGGCCCTCTGCCATCTACCAGAAGGGGAATTGCCCGGCCGCCTCATGACCCTGATCGACCTCGCCCGCCTGCTGCAGCCGGCATGAAAATCATCCACGACCCCGCCGAGCTCGCCCCGCCCACCGGCCGCGTCTGCGCCGCCATCGGCATGTTCGACGGCGTCCACCTCGGCCACCAACAAGTCATCCGCCAAGCCGTCACCGACGCCCACCAGCACGAGGCTGCCAGCCTCTGCGTCACCTTCGACAGCCACCCCGCCACCATCATTGCCCCTACCCGCGCACCACGTCTCATCCAATCCCTCCCACAGCGCCTCGACGCCATCGCAGCTCTCGGCGTCAATGCCACCCTTCTTTTAAAATTCGACGAGGCCATGAGCCAAGTCCCCGCCGCCGACTTCATCCGCCAGCTCCACAAAGGCTTGAGCGACATAAAGAGCCTCTGCGTCGGCGCCAAGTTCGCCTTCGGCCACAACCGCGCGGGCGACGTCGCCCTGCTCCAGCAACTAGGCAACGAACTCCATTTCACCGTCCACGGCCTTGCCGCGGTTGCCTTGGATGGCCAGACGGTCAGCAGCACCCGCATTCGCCAAGCCATCAGCGAGGGTTTGCTGGACGAGGCCACCCAGATGCTCGGCCGCGAGTACGCCCTGACCGGGCAGGTCATCAGGGGTGACCAGCGTGGCCGCGACCTTGGCCATCCTACCGCCAACCTCGACTGCGCCGGCCGCAGCACTCCGCCCCACGGCGTCTACGCCGCCCACGCCGAGGTCGATGGACAAACTCACCGTGCCGCCGTCAATCTCGGCCACCGCCCCACCGTCACCGACGCCACCCCTTCCTTCCACGTCGAGGCCCATCTCCTCGACTTCGACGCCGACCTTTACGGTAAAACCCTCCAACTCACCTTCGTCCAGAAAATCCGCGACGAACAGAAATTTGATTCCCTCGAAGTTTTGCAGGCGCAGATCACGAAAGATATCGCCACCATTCGGGGGATTTTCGCAGATCGCTGACCCGCCAAGACCATGCTCAAAGTTTACGAATACAAAGGCTGCGGCACCTGTCGCAAGGCGTTGAAATGGCTGGATGCACGCGGCGTGGATTACCAGAAAATCGCCATCCGTGAGCAACCGCCGAACAAGGTGGAGTTGCAGCGGATGCTCCAGGTGTACAACGGCAACCTGCGCAAGCTCTTCAACACCTCCGGCGGCGACTACAAAGCCATGGGCATGAAGGACAAACTGCCGGGAATGACCGCCGCCGAGGCTATCGACCTGCTGACCACCCACGGCAATCTCGTCAAGCGCCCCTTCGTGTTGAAAGGACAGGACGGCGTGGTGGGTTTTAACGAGGCGGACTGGACAAATCTGCTGGATTAAATCCAACAACCCGGCCCTTCCCGAATAAGTTTCCTTTGCGCCTCTTTCAGCGGGCTTTACATTGGCCGCGCATGAAGACTGAGGAAATCGCCGTCATCGACGAAGCGGTGCGAGCCGAAGGAGCGTTTCTCGAGCCCCTGCGCGCGGAGATTGGCAAAGTTATCGTCGGCCAATCCTACTTGGTGGATCGTCTCATCATCGGCCTGCTCGCCAATGGCCATGTGCTCCTGGAGGGTGTGCCTGGCCTGGCCAAGACCCTGGCCGTCAAGACGCTGGCCTCCACCATGGACCTAAACTTTTCGCGCCTTCAATTCACGCCAGACATGCTGCCCGCCGACGTGGTGGGCACGCAAATTTACAACCCGCAGAACGGCGAGTTTTCAACCCACCTTGGCCCCGTCCATGCAAACCTCGTTCTGGCGGATGAAATCAACCGCGCGCCCGCAAAAGTACAGAGCGCGCTCCTTGAGGCCATGCAGGAAAAGCAAGTCACCCTCGGAGACAAAACATTCGGTCTGGAGGAGCCATTCCTTGTTCTCGCTACCGAGAATCCCATTGAACTGGAAGGCACCTATCAACTGCCCGAGGCACAGGTCGACCGGTTTATGCTCAAGCTGAAGATCGAGTACCCCGACCGCTCGGAGGAACGGCAAATTCTCGACCTTATGGCCAAGACCGAGGGATTGCCCGAGGCCAACCGGGTGACTTCCGGCGAGCAGATCCTCAAAGCCCGAAAGTTGCTCGATGAGATTTATGTCGATGATAAGGTCAAGGATTACATCGTCGATCTCGTCTGCGCCACGCGTAAGCCGGACGAGTACAAGATTCCCATCGCACCCTACATCCAACTGGGCGCGTCGCCCCGCGCCACCATTTTCCTCACTCTGGCCGCCAAGGCACACGCCTTCACGCAAGGCCGCGGCTATGTTACTCCGCAGGACGTCAAGGCCATCGCGCTCGATGTCCTCCGGCACCGTGTGATCATCACCTACGAGGCCGAAGCCGAAGAGCTTTCCAGCGAGGACATTGTCCAGAAACTCCTCGACACCCTTCCCGTGCCATAGACCCATTCCGCCATGGTTCCCACAGAACTATTCGCCAAGGTTCGGCAGATTGAAATCAAGACAAATCGTCTGGTCACCGAGCTGCTTTCCAGCCAGTACACCAGCGCATTCAAGGGACATGGAATGGAGTTTGACGAGGTGCGCGAATATCAGCCCGGCGACGATGTACGGTTCATTGACTGGAACGTCACCGCGCGGATGAACACCCCGTTCATCAAGAAATTCGTTGAGGAACGCGAATTGACCGTGATGCTGGCCGTTGACCTCAGTGGATCCGGTCGGTACGGCAGCGGGGAACAGTCCAAGCGCGAACTGGCCGCCGAGATGGCCAGCGTCCTCGCCCTAGCCGCAAATCGAAATCATGATAAGGTCGGCTTGATCCTCTTCACCGAGGAAGTCGAGCTCTTTGTCCCTCCGCGCACCGGCAAGCGCCATTCCCTCCGCGTCGTCCGCGAGGTTCTTCATCACCAGCCCCGCCGGCGAGGCACGGATCTGCACGCCCCACTGGAATTCCTAAGCCGCATCTCAGCCCGAAAAACCGTCGCCATTCTCATCTCGGATTTCCTTGATGCCCTTCCCGAAAAACCCCTGCGACAAGCCAATCGCCGCCACGATGTTGTGGCCATACAGGTTTCCGACCCCGGCGAACACACCCTGCCCCTTGTCGGCCGCGTGGCGCTAGAGGATGCGGAAACGGGCGAAGTGATCGAGCTCTCCACCCGGCAAGCCGACACTTTCGCCGCCAAGCGCGCAGAGGAACAAGCCCTGCTGGAAGAAGATCTCGGACGGCTTGGCATCGACAGCCTCAGCCTCCGGACGGGCGAGGACTATGTGCGACCCCTGTCCCGTTTCTTCGCGGTGCGCGAACGTCGGCGCGCCTTCCGTCGATGAACGCCACCCACCCCAGTGCCGTCCCCGCTAAGCTGCTCGACATTAAGCCGCCCATCGAGAATTCCGACCCGTGGTCATGGCTCCCTTGGGCGTTTGCCTTGGCTGTCCTGCTGGCCTTCCTTGTGGCGGGCTTATTGTGGGTCTACCGCCGCACCGGGGAAACCCCACCCGGCGAACCTCCCCATATCGAAGCCATGCGAAAGCTCTCGGAATGCAAAAAACTCATTGGCGAACCCGCAACGGTCTGCGCACTGTTGTCGGACACCATTCGCGTTTATCTCGCGGAAAAATTCACTCTTCAGGCCTCCGAGCGCACCACCGATGAAATCCTTGATCACCTGAGAACCTGCACCCTGCTCAACAAGGAGGAACTGGGATTGGCCGAGGATTTCCTCAGGGAATGCGACGACGCTAAGTTCGCCGGCACCGATCCTTCAGGAGAAGACATGGCGAAGCTTCATGAGATGGCCGACCGACTGGTTCACGTCACCGCCTTTAAACCCGCCCCGCCAAAGTCCACGTGAGAACCCACGCGACACGCTGGCTGATCATCGCCATGCTCTGGCTGACGCCGGTGTTCATCGGTTGGGCCATTGTGCGCGCGCGCGACATCTCCTTCCGCGACCCTTGGTTCCTATCGCTGCTCATTTTGCTTCCCATTGGCGCGTGGTTGCGAGGCCGCCAAGGAGCCCCCGCCGCCCTGCTTTATTCCTCCGTGGCATTGGTCCGCCAGTTCACACGAGATGCGCCATCACGCGCCGGATTGATCCTGAATTCCCTGCGCTGGCTCGCTCTCGCTCTGTTCATCACCGCCATGGCCCGCCCCCAAACTGAGTTGGGCGAAAGCCGAAAGGAACCCAGTGGCATCGACATCGTGCTCGCTATCGATCTCTCCGACAGCATGTTGGCGGACGACATCAAACCCAGCCGCATCGACCTCTCCAAGGAAGTTCTGGGCGACTTCGTGGGCAACCGGCCCAATGACCGCATTGGACTGATCGCGTTTTCCGGCATCGCCGCCATCGCCTGCCCGCTCACGCTGGATCACAAGTATCTCCAGAGCAACCTCGCCCGGCTTTCCATCGAGACCTTCAACCGTGGCGACGAGGAAGGCACGGCCATTGGCTCGGGCATTATGGGTGCCATCAACCGGCTGGTTGAACTGAAAAAATCCAAGAGCAAGATCATCATCCTCATGACCGATGGCCAAAACAACGCCGGCAAGATCCCTCCCATCCAAGCCGCCGAAGTCGCCCGCACCCTGGGCATCAAGGTCTACACCATCGGCGTGGGCAAGAAAGGCACCAACCGTTTGCCCCGGCCCAGCCCCTTTGCTCCAGGTGGTGTGGTTTACGTTCCCCTGAATGTAGAGATCGACGAGGAGACATTGCAAAAAGTGGCGACGAAAACGGGCGGCAAATATTATCGAGCCCAGAACGCCGACACCCTCAAGCGTGTCTACAACGAAATTGACCAACTCGAAACCACGGAGCGCGACCCCAAGCGCTTCAAGGTTTACCGCGATTTTTTCCAGTCTGTCATCCTGGCCGGACTGCTTGTCCTGATGCTTGAAATTGCGCTGGCTCACACCGTTTTAAGGAGGATCCCGTGAAGAAACCGTGGCAACCCATCGCGCTCTGGCTTGCGCTGCTGACGCCGGCACTCCTGGTACTCACCGCCGACCGCTGGCTGCCCATGTCCTGGCGCGATCCGGGCCAGTTTGCTTGGCTTGGCCTGCTCCCCGTATTGGGGCTCTTTTTCGCGTGGGCATTGCGCCGCCGCGAAAGCGTGATGGAAATGTTCGCACACGCCCGGCTACTTCCCGACCTCGCCTCCGGCATTGCCCCCGGCTGGCAATGGCTGCGCATGGGAATGGTGCTACTTGCCTTCACCGCAGTCGTCATGTCGCTGGCCCGTCCGCGCTGGGGATCGGAAACCATCAAAACCACCCAGAGCAACCTCGACATCATCCTCGCCATCGACACCTCCAAGAGCATGCTCGCCGGCGACCTTCAGCCCAGCCGCTTGGAACGCGTCAAGCTCGCCGCCAAGGAACTGAAAAAATTGATGCCCAGTGACCGGTTCGCCATCATGCCTTTTGCCGGCGCAGCGTTTCTTCAATGCCCGCTCACGAGCGAAGAGGGTATTTTTCGCCAAAACATCGAGGCCATTCGGGTGGGCGCCATTCCCGTGGAAGGCACCAGCCTCGCGCGCGTCATCGATGAGGCTGCCAAGGCGTTCGCCGACGATCCCACCCGCCAAAAGATCATCGTTCTTTTCACCGACGGGGAAGACCACGAAGGCGAGGCCGTGGAAATGGCCAAGCGCGTGAAGGGCGATGGCATCAAGATTTTCACCATTGGTGCCGGCAGTGCCGCGGGCGATGTCATAGCCGTGCGCCGGTGTCCGGCCTGCCACACGCACAACCCCGTGGCTCGCAAACATTGTATCACCTGCAATGCCAACCTCCCTGATGCGGACTATCTGCGGGACGAGAACGGCCAGCTTGTGCAATCCACCGTCAACGAAAAGCTGCTGCGCGAACTGGCGAGTGCCTCCGGGGAATTCTACCTCCCCCTGCGCGGCACACAAACCATGGCCACCCTGCATAAAAATGGACTGGCGCCGCTGGCCATGTCGGACGATACTGGCACTGTGGAGAAGGAAATTGCCCGCGAACAATTTCGCTGGCCGCTGGCTGCGGCGGTGCTGCTCTTGCTTGGTGAATTGTTCATCCCCACCCGTCGGCGACTTGCCGGTGGTCCGGCTGTTCTGCTGGCCATATTGTTCATCCTGCCCATGGAGACGCAGGCCGGGCCATGGGATTGGCTGAGAAAAAAATTTAGCGGCACACCCGCGGAAAAACTGCCTGCCATCGACGATCGATCCTCCGATTCCCATGCCCAGCACTACAACCGTGGCATTCTGTTTTACCGGCAAGCTGGCGAAAAGAAGGACACCCAAGACAAGCGAAATGACCTGAAGGAGGCCATCAACCATTTTGTGGCCGCACTGGACTCCGACGACTTGGTCCTCCAGCAAAAGGCTTTTTACAACTTGGGCAACGCCCACTTCCATCAAGGCCAGGCTCAGATTGCCGGAAAGAAGGATGCGTTCAAGATGCTTGGTGACTCGGCCCGCCAGCCGATCCAAGCCGCGCTGAAGGAGTTGATAGAGAGCAACAAGCTGACCGGGAACCAACTGAAGGAAGCCGAGCAATGGGCCGAATCCAAGACCCTCCTGCTTGCCCAACTCACCGCGGCCGTCCAGTTGATCCTTTCCACCCAGCCTGAAATCCTGAAGACCCGACCGAATGACCCGTGGCTGCTTGAAGAAATCCAATACGATCGAACACAAATGGAAACGGCCTTGTCCCTAGCCCTGTCTTCAGCCCGCCGCGAGGAAATTGCGCGCAACCTTACACAAAAAAAGGCCGCCGGCCGCATCCAGAATATCAAGCGACGCATCGCTCTCTGGGAGGATGCCACGGCACACCTAGCCGCCGCCGCCAAACTGGACCCCACCGATGCCGACGCCGCTGCGAATCTTATATACGTCCGCACTCAGTTGAAGCGGGAGAAAGACAAGCTCGATAACCTCACCACGCGCATTCCCTTGGGCGGCATCAACCGACTCAAGCAACAAGATGCCGTGGCTCTGGCCATATTTCCCCCTTCCAAGGAGAGCATGCCGGAGAAACCCTATTGGCGAATGCTGGTCTTTGATCAGTACGACAATGGAGTTGGCAGCACCAGCTCTTCGTTGCTGTCGGCGAGCACTGCCTTGAAAAATGGCTCGCACATCTCTGATTTTGGCGGCCGAGCTCCGCCTCCCGATGAAAAAATGCCGGGGGAATGGAAATTCCATTTCGAGCCGCTGATCAGCAAGCATCTTCCCCTGCCCGGACCTTTCGAGAAAATCGTTGTGCCCGCCCGCCGAACTTACCGACACAACGACCCCACCCTCTTCACCCGACTGGAGGAACTGCCGGCCAAGCAAGTTCGCTACCGTGTGATGTTCCCCGCCGACACTCGCCGAATCGCCGCCGCGCCCCAAGATCTTCCCTTGGCCAGCGGCACCGCATTGAATGCCAGAACCTATCCCGGCACCACGCTGGCCCTCCACCTCTCTCCCGCGGAACGGCAACAGCTCAATGCCGTCGTCCGTCATCTCTCGGGCGGACAACCGCTTGCGGCAGAAGCCTTCACCGCCGCCGCAACGAAATACCTGCAGGACAATCACGCCTACACACGCGATTCCCGCATCGATCCCAGCTCCCGCAACGGCGATCCCGTTCTGCGATGGATGATCACCAACACTCCCGGCCATTGCGAATTTTTTGCCTATTCCTTCCAGATGCTCGCCCGGGCAGCCGGCCATCCCACCCGCGTGATCGGCGGATTGGCCGGCGCGGAATTCTCGCAAAAGGAAAAGCGCCACATCGCCAAACTCAGCGACCTGCACGCCTGGTGTGAGATTTTTGATGGCGACAAATGGGTGCGCGTAGACCCCACCCCTCCGGAGGAAAACCAAAACCAGGGCGAAGGCCAAGGGGAAGAACCCCAACAGCAGCCCTCTGAAACCAATCCGCAAGGAAACAATTCCCAGCCTAACGGCCAGCAACCTCAACCGCCCGACTCCAACCAGGAACTGGACAACTCCGGTGAGGAAGACCTCACCAATGACGGGGAAAACGGCGAGGAACAGGAAGGCAAGCTCTCCCATTCCGAGGCTTTGGAATTACTGGAAGCCGCGCGCGACCAGGAAAAGCCACTGCTCTTCGCTCCCGGCCGCGAGGAGTTTACGAATGAACGCCGCCCGGAATTCAAGCGGCGCAAGAACTGGTAGCATGATGCTATTAAAGCGCGCCATTCCCGCACTGCTCCTCTTGGCGCACGCTGCCCTGCAAGCCGCGCCCGACGGCATAGTCCAACTCAAAGCCGTGCTCCCCACGCGCCCGGTTTTCCGCGGGGAAATGTTCGCTGTCGACCTGCAGATTCACTTCCTCGCCAATCGTGATCGTCGCATTGACTTCAACGAACTGCGCAACCACCCTCCCCGAGCGCGCACCGAGGGCATCCGCTTTCTCATCAACCGCCCCTACTTTTCGGAATCCCGCGGCTCCATTGGCGGACGGCCCGTTGCCATTTACCACTACAAGCGAGCCGCGGTAGCCACGCGCACCGGTAAATTGGAGTTGGAATTCAACACCGAGTTGCTCGTGCAGGATTTCACCGGCGGCATTCCCAAGAAGATCAAATACGAACTGGCCAGCGGCCCCATCCCACTGGACGTGCGGCCCCTACCAGTCGAGGGACGGCCTGCCCATTTCACGGGCGCGGTTGGACAATTTGAATTGATCGTTCAGGCCGAAAAACAACGCGTCCGAGTAAACAACCCCGTTGAACTGATGGCCACCCTCCAAGGGACCGGCGCCTTGGACACCGTGCCCATGCCCGCGCCGGATAATGGCTGGGAAGGATTTCGCGTGGACCGGCTCACCCCCCGCCTAAGCGTGGGCACCATCGACCTCGAGGCCATGACCGCCCATTCCACCAAGCAGTACCGCGTCAACCTACTCCCGCTTCAGGCGGGCGCATCGGGCATCCCCCCGCTCCTGTTCAGTTTTTTCAACCCCAGCACCCGCCAATATCAGGAACTTACTTCCGCCCGTCTTCCCCTCGTGGTTCATGGCGATGCACCGGTTGAATCCACCGTGCCCGAATCCGCCGTAAACATGACCGCCGAGCCAGAATCGGAACCGGAAAAACCCTACGCACAATGGCCGCATCCCGGACCCTTGGCTGCTCCTGCTCCGCCGCTTTTAACTCAGACTTGGTTCTTGGCCGCCCAGTCCCTGCCCATGGCTGCCTGGCTGATTGCACTCACGTGGCGCAAGCGGCGGGACTACTACGATGCCCGGCCCCGCCTTGTCCGCAGGTTGCGCGTTGAAAAGGTTCTCCGCAAGGCCGCACCTCGACTGGAGAAACTGGCTCAGGGCGACAATGCGGCGGAGTTTTACGCCCAAGCCACGGGCCTGCTACGCGAACGAATCGGCGAACGTCTGGACATTCCAGCCGGAGGCATCACCGAGGCGGTGCTCCGCGATGAATGGTCCGAACGATTGCCGCGTGAAGCCGCCCAAAAACTGGACGCCTTTTTTGCCACGGCCAACGCCGTCCGATTTGGCGCAGGCACACGATCGATCCCCGAAACCGCCCCGACCCAACTGCGCGAAATTCTCTCCGCGCTGGATCAACTGGAAACCCCCGTGGATGATGTTTAAAACGCTGTTTCCAATCCTGCTGGCCACAACCGCTTTGGCCGACAATGAAGAATCCTTCCAGAAAGGCAACCGCGCCTATGCGCTCGGCCAATATGAAAATGCTATTACCCATTACCGCCAACTAATCAAGGTTAACCGCACCTCAGCCGCCCTCCATTACAACCTAGCCAATGCACATCACCAGGTGAGCCGTGACCGCGATCATGGCACTGCCCTCGGGGCCACCCAGTTGGGGCAAGCCATCTATCACTACCGTCTGGCCCGTCGGTTATCGCCCCGATCACGGGTTGTCACCGACCACCTGCAGCAGGCCCGCGAACGCGTTCATGGCCAGCCCCCCCGCGAGCCTGCCAGCCGTGTGCTGCTCGGTTTTTTAACACTCAACGAATGGGCCGCATTGGCGTCCGTGTGCCTGACAGTCTGGCTGAGCTTGATGACCGCAGGCTGCATTCGTCCGGCATGGAGGTCGGCTTGGCGATCCTGGTTGCCGCTGTTGGGTGGTGCGGCCCTTGGATTCTTGCTCCTAGCCGTGTTGGCATGGAGTACCCAATCCGCCGGCAACGAGGCTGTGGCCATTCGGGAAACACCTGTCTATAAGCGCCCCCTTGAACCCAGTGAAGTTCCGGCGGGCATTGACCACGCCGACCCCGACCCTTTGCGTGATGGTATTGAACTGGATATTCTGGAGCACCGCGAAGATGACTGGCTAAAGGTTGCCTTTGCCGATGGTGTCTTGCAGCGCTCAGGCTGGGTTCGAATGGGACCAGAAAGACGCCCGAATCTCCTGCTGTTCCCCCGTTGATTGATGTTCAAACGCGAATCGTGTCACGCCCGGAATGGCCCCTGAAAATTTTTGATTTGGGTTGACCAAACCCACCTGCCTGCCCAGCATTCCGGATCGCCTATGAAACGGATCGCGCTGCTTCTAGTCTGTGCTTTTTCCCAATCCGTGACCTTTGCTGGTGGCGGGGTTTCCATTGTCCAGGACAAGGGCAAGGTAGTCGTCAAGATAGACGGTAAGCTTTTCACCGAATACCATTATACCAACGTGCCTAAGCCTGTGCTTTATCCGGTACGTTGGATTGATGGAACGGCCATGACCCGGCGATTCCCGATGGAGCCCCCAAAGCCGGGCGAGTCAAACGACCACAAGCATCATCGCAGCCTCTGGTGGGGCCACCGCCACGTGAAAGGTGGGAAATCCGGCGGCGTACATGATTTCTGGGGAGAAAATTCCTCCAGCGGCAAGCAGGTGCAAACGAAGGTCGCCATCAAGGACAACAGCATCCAGTCCTGGAACAAGTGGGTGGGCAACAATGGCGAGACCGTTGCCACCGACAGCCGTACGATCACGTTTCACGCGCGGAAAGCCGACCGCATGCTGGATTACTCCATTACCATCCATGCTTCCGAGGGCGACTTGGAGTTGCAGGACGACAAGGATGCCGGCATGTCCATCCGGGTACCCGACACCATGTGCGTCTCGCCCCATGGAACCTCCAAGGTCAAAGCCAAGGGCCACATGCTGAACAGCGAGGGCGTCAAGGATGCCGCCTGCTGGGGAAAACGCGCCAAGTGGGTCAACTACCATGGCACTGTGGAAGGCAAGACGCTTGGCGTCACCATTTTTGACCACCCAGACAACCCCCGTCATCCTTCCAACTGGCACGCCCGCTCCTATGGCCTCTGCGCGGCAAACGTCTTTGGCAAACGCCATTTTGAACGGTTGCCAGACAAATCCGCGGGTAATATGAAACTGAAGCGCGGTGAAAGAGTTACTTTCAATTACCGGTTCGTTTGGCATGCCGGCCCGCCGGATGCCAAGCAGATTGAAGAACAATGGAAAAAATTCTCTGAAATCAAATTTTAATAAATTAAGATCATGGAAAAAAAATACAAAACCACCATCACCCGGCAGACTCGCCGGTCGTTCCTGAAGACATCACTCTACACGGGCGCGACCGTGAGTTGGACGGCCAAAAGTTGGGCCCAAGTGAAGGGTGCCAATGACACCTTGAACGCGGGAACCATCGGTTTCCGAGGACGCGGCAACAGCCACATCGGCTCCATCCGCAACATGCAAAAGGCCGAGAAAGGCGTCCGGCTCCATTCCCTTTGCGATGTAGACAAGGGCGTGCTTCAAGGCGGCGTGAACAGATATAAGGTCAAAGGCTTCACCGACCTGCGCAAGATGTTGGAAGACAAGGATCTCGACATCGTGACCATAGCCACGCCCAACCACTGGCATGCATTGGCATCCATCTGGGCCATCCAAGCCGGCAAGGATGTCTATGTGGAAAAACCCGTCAGCCACAACGTGTGGGAGGGCCGCCAAATTGTGAATGCCGCGCGCAAATTCAAAAAGATTGTTCAAACCGGCACCCAGGCGCGTTCCAGCAAATGCATTCAGGACGCCGTTGAGTTTGTCCAGTCCGGCGCCTTGGGCAAGATCAAGGTATCGCGCGGCCTTTGCTACAAGCGCCGCCCCAGCATTGGGCTGACCACCGAGGACAATCCCATCCCGGACTCCGTGGAATATGACCTGTGGCTTGGCCCGGCACCGAAAAAGCCATTGAGCCGCAAGCGACTGCATTACGATTGGCACTGGATGTGGGACTACGGCAATGGTGACTTGGGTAACCAAGGCATCCACCAGATGGATATCGCCCGCTGGTTCCTTGGCGACATGGAACTTTCACCACGTGTGTGGAGTGTCGGCGGACGCCTCGGCTACGAGGACGACGGCGAAACGGCAAACACGCAAGTAATTTACCATGACTACAAAACCGCGCCATTGATCTTTGAAGTGCGGGGCCTTGGCGTTGTGAAGGGTTCGGGCCAGCGCCCGACCTACCGCGGTGGCAGCGTGGCGGTGTTTGTTGAGTGCGAAAAGGGCTGGGTAGCCGTCCGCAACTATGGCTCCGTCCAAGTTTACGACAACGACAATAAACAAATCAAAAACTTCGGTGGCGGCGGCGATCACTTCGGCAACTTCATCGAGGCCGTGCGCAGCCGCAAGCCATCGGATCTCAACGCGGAAATCCTGGAGGGCCATCTTTCCAGCGCGCTCTGCCACACCGGCAACATCTCCCACCGCGTCGGCAAGGGAGCCTCGGTGGAGGATATTCGGGAAACCATCAAGGGCGACTTCGCTGCCACTGAGGCCGTGGACCGGATGATTGACCACTTGGCGGCGAAGAACGAGGTGGACCTAAAGGCCACGCCATTGACATTGGGTCCGGCGCTGACCATGGACACCAAGAAGGAAACCTTCCCCGGCAATGCCGCGGCCAACAAGCTGCTCACGCGCGAATACCGCAAGCCATACGTTGTGCCGGACCTAGGCTAGGCACTTGAATCACACCCTCCAAGCGCCGGATAATTCCGGCGCTTTTTTTGTCGGCTAAGACCTGCCTTCATCCGCCTCGATGTAATCCACGAAGCACTGGATATCATCCCGGTCGCCAAGGCCGGCATTCTCCTTGCGCTTTTGAAGCAAGGCACGCAGTTCAGCGTTGGATTCATCGCGCCCGTAAAACTCCATTTTCTCCCGAAACGCCTCCTTGTCGGCATCGGAGGCCCGGGCATTCCTGCTCACCCAATCACACACTTCACCATCAGTCACCGTAGCTTCAACCATCCGTACAAAGGCATCTCCTTCCAGTCCCGCGGCTTCCAACCAAGCCAAGTCGAAGCCCTTGTGGCAAAAATTGGGCTGATAATCCGGGTGCAATTTGCCCGCCGCGTTCAGGCGAATCTTGTCCACAAACCGCGGCAACCAACACCAGCCGGCCATTTGTTCACGTGGACTTCGTGGATAAGTCACATCACTCACAGGCCGATATTCCCCGCAATATTGGGCAAAAGTCAATAGACTCTGGCTCACGAAAAACATTATTGACACGTTGTCCACAATAAGGCCAGAGTGCGCTGTCTCAACCCAAAAATACCCAATCGAGGCCATTAGTAATGTCATCCTCAGAAGAAAAAAACAACCAAACCAATACGGGTGAAGATCAGTCGATGCTGATTCAGGAAATTAACCGACTCACGGCCGAGACACGCATGTGGCGTATTGGCTCAGTGGTCGCCGTCCTCCTGATTATTGCCCTCTTCATCCTGTCCATTGTCAACCATGTCCGCGGTGAATTCCCCACTGATGCGGCGGGTGCCCAAGAGTTTTTCAACAAGCTTCACGAAGATGCAAAAGTCTCCGTGATTCCAGGCGCCAAAAAACTAGTTAAGGATACCTTTGCCGATTCCCAAAAGGAAATCGAAAGACAGCTTAAATTGCTTTGGCAAAACCAAGGCAGTGATGTGGTCAAGATTGCGGCCGAGGAATTGGACCTGCTGGTTAGCACCGTGCCGGACAAGGGCATCGAGACTCTGAACCAGATTCTTTACGAGTCCTTGGGTGAAAAACTGGAGGCTGTCGAAACGCCTCAAGGCACTATCGGCGAGCTTGAGTCCGGCGAGTTGGTTGAGGCCATCCAGAAGGGTGTTTATACCTCCTCCACCAATCGCACGGGGGACATCATAGCCGTGATGTTCAAGCCGCACATTGACGAGTTGTCCTCCATGTCAAATCACCTCAATACAATCTATGACAAGGAATACGGCTCACTGCAAAGCCGGGAACGGGAGTTCACCATTTCCATGGCATTGACCCTGATGGAACGGGTCAACATTCAACTGCGCGAAGCTGAGGAAGCCCTCAAGGCACAACAAGAAGCTGACCAGATCAAACAGAATGAGCAGCAAAACAACTAGCAGGCGTTCCCGACAAAAACCTTTAAACACTTTACTAAAATGAGCGACGAACAACAAAAGCAATCGGGCGCAAACGAAGATCAGGCTGCGTTCATCGAGGAGCTCTACGAAAAGACCAAAAAATCCCATAGCAATTCCATCACGATCTCCGCGGTTCTCTGTGTCGTGGTGCTAGGCTACATGTGGTTTATCACCAGCAAGACCAAGGAACTTGTCACTCAGGACACCATTCGGAGTTACGTCGTGACTTGGGCAGATGAACAGATTCAAACCCGTGGCCCAGAGTTGGCGAAGGGAATCAGGGACGACCTGCCCCGGTACATTCAAGACGAGGTTCCCAAGCTGATTACCTCGACCATCCCCGAGTATCGCCAGGCCTTTCAAGGCCAAGCGGAAGCTCAACTGGATGCCGTTTTGGATGACTTGAAGCCCAAGTTTAAGGACGCCGTTGGCACCATGATCGACGCGCACCAAGCGGAACTAAAAGCCTATATCGACACGGTCAAGGATCTTCAGGCGGTGAAGGATGACGAGCAGGAGAAAGCCCGCCTGAAGGCTAAACTGGAAGGCAGCATTCGGCTCCTGACCGATGCCCTGATTGATGACCTGTACAAAATTGCGGAGAACCGTGAGTTTGGTGATCCCGGCATCGATGAGGTTTACAAGTCCACCTACGAGCGGCTGGAAAGGGTTAACAATGACCTTTCGGAGCTGGCCGTCACCAAGGATGAAAACATGGATTCGGAGGACCTGGACCTGCGCTATGCCATCGCGGTGATGCTCGATAAGTTGGAATGGAGCACCCCGACCCATCAACCCGGGGAACTTCAGAAACCCGCCCCAGCTCCCGAGAAAAACTAAACTCGGGCAAAAATTTATATCAGCGGGCGGCTTGGCCGCCCGTTTTTTTTGCCTGCATCAAATCCTCCTGTTATACTCCCACCCGTGAGCACCCCTGAAGCACTCGGCATCATTGCTGGCAATCGTAACCTTCCGCTACTGCTCGCAAGGGAGGCGCGGGCGGCGGGAGTAAAAAAACTGGTGGCTGTGGCCATGCATGGGGAAACCGAGGAAGCGATTGAAAATCTCGTCGACGAAACCGTCTGGATCAAAGTGGGCCAACTCGGCAAGCTCATCAATGGATTCAAGGAGCATAGTATTTCTGAATGCGTCATGGTCGGCCAAGTTGCCCCCGGCAATCTCTTCAACCTCCGCCCTGACCTGCGAGCGGTAAAACTTCTCATGGGACTGAAAACCAAGAACGCCCATTCCATTTTTGGCGCCATCGCCAAGGAACTCTCCAGTGAAGGCATTAACCTGATTGAAGCCACCCCCTGGCTGCAACCCGCCATGCCCGGCGAAGGATTTACCGTCGGCCCTACTCCCACCTCCGCGCAACAGGCGGATATCAAGTTTGCCCACCAAATGGCTGTCGAGATCGCGCGTCTGGACATCGGCCAAACCGTTGTTGTGAAGGATGGTGCCGTGTTGGCCGTGGAGGGCTGGGAAGGCACAGATGACTGTCTGGCTCGCGGCGGCGAACTGGCCGGCAAAGAGGGAGGCGCCGTGGCCGTGAAGGTCGCCAAGCCCGGGCATGATTTCCGGTTCGATATTCCTTGCCTTGGTCCGAAAACTTTGGAAATCTGCGCCGCCTCCCGTCTGGCAGTGCTGGCCTTTGAAGCCGGCCGCACACTGTTGCTGGAACGTGAGGTCGTGGAAAGAGCCGCCGAGCAACACAAGATCACGGTGGCCGCCACCTGACACACCAACATGCTGGCATCATACGAACTATTCGGGTTTATGTCCCCGGAATTGGCACTCCGCATCATTGAGGACACCGCGGGGGACAACAAGGAGGTCTATCAGGCCACCCTTAACGCCGTGGCTCAAGTGCAGCGGGTTCGCCCCGTATTCCTGAAGAAGCAACCCAAGTCCATGCGGCACAAGATGATCCTCAAGTCGCTCACGCGCCCTGGCTTCAATGAAGCGGCGTCCGGATTGATTCGAGGCTGGCTGCTCAAGAATCAGGTGGAAATGGTGAAGACGTTTCTCGATAAACTCGGCATTCAGCATGAGGATGGCGTAGTGGAGGATTTGCCTCCCTCAATGGAGGATGACAAGTTGAACACGGCCATTGATACTCTCTTGGCCAGCCACGACAAGGAATCCGTCATTCTTTACCTGCACGCCTTCCACACGATGAATGAGGCGAGCTGGGGTAATCTGGAAGAATTGTTGGCCGCTGACGAACGGTTGCAATTTTAATGTAACCTTTCCTTCACGCCGTTTCGTCCTAACCCACAGATTCTGCTTTTATCGCGGGCTTGATTCGGTAATCCTTCGCGCCCCGAGGTGGCTTTTACACATGGAACCCAGAGGTGACATTGCACTGATTGGTCTGGCCGTGATGGGCCGGAATTTGATTTTAAACATGAACGACCACGGCTTCACTGTCGTGGCCTACAATCGAACCGTCTCCAAGGTGGAAAATTTCATGCGCGGTGAAGCAGCCGGCACGAACATCATCGGCGCGCATTCGATTCAGGAAATGGTTGATAACCTCAAGCGACCCCGTCGCGTCATGCTGCTTGTCAAGGCGGGGCAGGCGGTGGATGACTTTATCGACAAGTTAATGCCACATCTTGATCCCGGCGACATCATCATCGATGGCGGCAACTCCCTCTATCAGGACACCGTGCGCCGGACAAAATATGTCGAGGCCCGCGGTTTGTTGTACATTGGCGCGGGAGTGTCTGGCGGGGAGGAGGGTGCGCGCACCGGCCCTTCCATCATGCCCGGCGGTTCCCCCGAGGCTTGGGCGCATATAAAGCCCATCCTGCAGGCAATCTCGGCCAAGGTTGATGACGGATCACCCTGCTGTGATTGGGTAGGGGAAAATGGTGCCGGGCATTTTGTGAAAATGGTTCACAACGGCATCGAGTATGGTGACATGCAACTCATTTGCGAGGCCTACAGTCTCATGAAAAACGGACTCGGTATGACAGCGGATGAAATGCATGAGGTATTCGCGGGATGGAACAACGGTGATCTTGACAGCTACCTTATTGAAATCACTCGCGACATCCTCGCCTTTCGCGACAACGGCGAACCGTTGGTGGAGAAGATTCTCGATACCGCTGGCCAAAAGGGCACCGGCAAGTGGACGGTTATCAGTTCACAGGAGCTGGGCATTCCAGTCACGCTGATTGCGTCGGCTGTCTACGCGCGCTGCGTCAGCGCTTTCAAGGACGAACGCGTCAAGGCCTCAAAAAAACTTCGTGGCCCCAAGCCAGCCATCACGCGCGATCGGAAAAAGTTCGTGGAGGACATTCGATGTGCCCTGTATGCCTCCAAGATTGTCAGCTATGCCCAAGGCTTCATGCTCCTGCGGGCGGCCGCCAAGGAGTTCGGCTGGCGGCTGAATTACGGCAACATTGCCCTCATGTGGCGCGGTGGCTGCATCATACGAAGCCGTTTTCTGGACAAAATCAAGGAGGCCTACGACAAGCACCCCCGCCTGCCCAACCTGATGCTCGACATTTTTTTCAAGGGACAAATCCGCCGCAGCCAGAAAGGTTGGCGCAACGTGGTGGCCGTAGCGGCCAAACGCGGTATTCCCGTCCCGGCCTTCAGCAGCGCCTTGGCCTTTTACGACAGCTACCGCTCCGAGTGCCTTCCAGCAAACCTCCTCCAAGCACAGCGGGACTACTTTGGTGCGCACACGTACGAGCGGATCGATACACCTCGCGGCGAATTCCACCACACCAACTGGACCGGCCGCGGGGGTAGTGTTTCCTCCAGCACTTACAATGCCTGATCCCGCACAAGCGCTGAAGGATTTCGTGCCAGCGAAGTCCTTCTTCATTGGCATTGACTCGGATGGGTGCGTGTTTGATTCCATGGAGATCAAGCACAAGGAGTGTTTTGCCCCCATGTTCATCAAACACTTTGACCTGCAGGCGGCCAGCAAGTACGCGCGTGAAATATGGGAGTTTGTGAATCTGTATTCCAAGACACGCGGCTGCAACCGGTTCCACGCGGTCACCCGTGCCTTGGACTTGATGAACAGCCACCCTGAAGCCAAGTCACGTGGCATCAACGCCCCCGCGTTTCCCGCCCTTGATGACTGGATGAAACGGGAGTCCAAGCTCGGCAATGCGACGTTGTACGCTGAAATTGAATCCGGCAACAGTGCCCTCATTCCAATCCGAGAATGGTCCGATGCGGTAAACACGCAGATTGAGGATATCGTCCGCGGCATTCCCCCCTTTCCCCTTGTTGGCGAATGTCTCGTTAAGATGAACGAACATGCCGACTGTATGGTTATTTCCCAAACACCTTCGGATGCGCTAAAGCGTGAGTGGGCCGACAATAAGATGACGGATCAAGTCCGCCTGATTGCCGGACAGGAGATGGGCACGAAAACCGAGCATCTGAAATTTGCGACTGGGGAAAAATATGAGCCCTCGAAGGTGCTGATGATTGGCGATGCTCCCGGCGATCATCAAGCCGCCAGTGCAAATCAAGCCCTGTTCTTCCCCATCAATCCCGGCCAGGAAGAGGGCAGTTGGAAACGCCTGCACGACGAGGCGCTTGTAAAATTCTTCGACGGCTCCTTTGCCGGGGACTATCAACGGAACCTACTGGATGAATTTGATGCCTGCCTGCCAGAGGCACCGTCGTGGTCTTAACCATCCGCTCCCTCAACTGGCTCGGATTCGCTGCCATTTTCCTTGATCAAGCGCGCCTGTTCCACCTGCAATCGATACGTCTGTTCCACGCGCAGTTCGTAGCTGCCCAACTGAAGATTGTCCCCCACCTTGGGAAACGTCCCCAAACGCCGTGTGATCAGACCACTGACGGTGGACACCCCCTTCTCCTCGCAGGGTTCCCCGGTTAACTCAGTCAATTCATGCAGCGGCATCGTCCCGGCAATATCCCAACAGTTGTCGTTCAGCTTCTTGAACATGGGTTTTTCCTGGTCAAACTCGTCCTGAATCTGGCCAACCAGTTCCTCGATGATATTCTCCAGCGTCACCATGCCCACGGTATCCCCAAACTCGTTCACCACCAGGGCAAAGTGCAGTTTCCGATCAAGGAACATATGCAGCAGCCTTTCCAACCGCGCCACCTCCGGTACATAGACCAAGCAGCGCGCAAAGGGTAACAATTCCTCAGCCGTTTTCGCCGTGTGCCGCTGGGCGTACAGATCCTTGATATGAATGACCCCCTTCGTTTCGTCAATGTTCCCATCCACACACAGCGGAAACCGCGAGTGGCGAGTCTTTTCCGCCAATTCCAGACAGTCCTCAATCGACGCGCCTGTATTGAAACCCACAATCTCACGGCGAGGCCGCATGACTTCCCTCGCTACACGGTTCTTTAAATCGAACGCGTTCAACACAATGTCCCGTCCAAAACCCACTGGTTCCCCTCCCCGACTGGATCCTGCGAGCATAGTTCGCAATTCATCCTCGGAATGGATGTGAGAGTGCTCATCCACCTCCCCCAAGCCGGCCTTACGCAGCAGCCACAAGGCGCAACTGTTCAACGCCCAAATAAAGGGATACATAATCCAATAAAACCACCGCAGAGGATAAGCCACCCACAGACTGGTTGACAGCGAACGCTGGATAGCCAGCCATTTCGGCGCCATTTCACCTACGACAATGTGCAGTACAGTGATAACGCCAAATCCAACGGCATAGGAAATGGTATTCCTCCAATACACACTCTCAAGAAGGTCCCTGCCATCGACTTGAATTTCATAAATTGGCGAAAGCAGCTTGTCAAAAATAGGATGCCCCACATAACCCAAGGCCAAACTGGCGAGGGTGATGCCCAGTTGGCACGCGCTGAGGTACGCATCCAAATTCGAGACCAGATGGCGTGCCATTTTTGCCCGGCGATTGCCCTTGGCGGCCAACGGGCCGAGCTGTGTTTCCCGCACCTTGACGAGCGCGAATTCAGCGGCCACGAAGAATCCATTGAGGAATACCAAAAAACCTACCGCCAAGATCAGGAAAAGAATTGTTAGTATCTCGTTAAAATCCATCAGGCTTGAACCTCGCCAAACACAACCTTCAAGACATCCGGCAAGCTCACCACTCCCACCTCGCGCCGCCGCTTATCAAGAATAATCACCACCCGCTGGCCGCTTCGACGCATGACACGCAGCAGTGCTTCCAGACGAACATCTTCATCAAGATAAAGTGCAGACTCCAGAAATTGCCCAACCGGCCTTTGCATCTCAGACTCAGGCAAAAAAGACAATTGCCGCAAATTCGCCACACCTTCGACACGACGCGTATCGCTCGCACTGCTCCAAACTGGAACCCGGACCTGCGATGGATCATCGCAATGCCGTAGTACCTCAATTACGGTCATATCCGCATGAATTTCATTTTCACCCTGCATGGGCCGGGCCACATCACGCACTGGAATATTTTGCAGGTCGAGAACCTTGTCCACCATCACACGCTCATCAGCGGTCAGCCCCTCGGCACTTTCCCGCATCATCTGCCGTAGTTCTTCACGACTACCAAACATCCGTCGCCGTGCCGCACGACCTCCGGTGATCAAAAGAAGGCCCCGTGACATCCATTGCAAAACCGCGACCAGCGGAGCCAGCAACGCATGAACAACCGCGAAGGGTCGGGAAAACCAAAGACAAAGTTGAACGGGGAATTGCCTGAACAGCATCTTGGGAAGCAGTTCGCAAATCATGTAAAACATCAGCCCACCAAGCCCAAACAAGACCCAAAATTGAACGCTGTTTTCCGGAAGAACCATCAGGTCACGGAGTGACAGGAGTGCCAACAACACCGCTGTAAAGTTGGACATCGTGTTGCCCGCCAGCACCGTCCACAGGCAATCCTCGGGATCATCCAGAAACTGCTGCAATCTCCGTGCCCGAATATTCCCTTCACGCATCATCCTGCGGATACGAAGCCGGCTCAACTCAACGAGACCTGATTCCATTCCCGAAAGAAACGCCGACAACGTCAATGCCCCCCCCATAACCATGAGGACTGGCATTAGCATATCCGTCGTGAAAACTAGCGTTTCTCCAAGCATCATTTACTCGTTTCCACCAAAACACGTTTCACGCGTCGCTCATCCGCGTCTTCCACCGTGAATTTCAACCCACTGAATTCAGTCCGCGCTCCTTTCGGCGGGATTTCATTCAGCTTCATGGCCACCAAGCCACCGATCGTGTCCACACCCGATGTCAATGCCAGCCCCGGAAATTCCCTCCGAAAATCCTGAAGCCAAACGCCGCCGCTCAAACGCCATTTGCCCGGCTCGATTTTCTCCATCAGAAATTCCTCGGCAAGGGTGTCCCGCCTCTGTCCTCCCAGCACGTCCGCCAGGATATCCTCCAGAGTCACCAACCCGGCCGTTCCGCCGTACTCATCCAGTACAATGGCCATGTCTTGGCCCGCCCGGGAAAAATTTTTCAACAAGTCCAGCAGGTTCATTTCCGCGGGAACAAATGACGGAAATTCCACCACCTCCACCAAGTCGATATCCGGATGAGCCACCAGCCGTTGCGTGTTTAAAACACCCACGATCGTGTCCGGAGTCTCATCAAAAATGGGCAGCCGGTGATGACGGTGTTCGCGTGCGGCCGCAATCATTTCTGTCACAGTCAGGTTATCGGCAATGCACGCCATTTGCGAACGGGGCCGCATCACTTCGCCCACCATTCTTTGGTCCAGATGCATGATGTTCAGGATGATCTCCTTTTCCGAAAGGGCCAGCGTTCCCTGCTGGCAGGCCAACTCCAGTAATTCCTGATACTCCTCCTCTGACAAGGGCGGCAACTGAGGCATCACCCGTGGCATTGGCCGCAACAACTGGCCATTGATCCACTGCGCCACACGGCGCACAGGCGTGGACAGCCACATGGCCCACAATACCGGGCGAGCCACCCAAGGCGCCCACAGCTCCGGCCGGCGCACTGCCAAGGTCTTGGGCACCACTTCGCAAAACAACAACAGTGCCACCGCCAGCAATGTCAACGCTAGCCCCGTGCTCCAATCCGCTGACTGGATTCCAATCATCCATGCGGCGGCGATGAAAGCCCCGTGCGCCATGGTGTTGCCCAGGGTGATTGTCGCAAGCATATCGTGCGGTTCAGCCAAAAGTTTGCGAATCAACACCCCACTCTCCGGACTGCGTTCCATCACCTGCCGCAGCCGCCATTTTCCGAGTGTCAACAGGGCGGTCTCGGACAGGGCGAAAAAAAAGCCCGCGCCGGCAAACAGCAGCAGCAGGGTCAGCTCCAACTCTGACATCAGTGGAAGGGTGGCCGAATTTCAATCGGCGAAAAAGTAAAAACTCCAGTGCACGGGACGGGGTTCATTTGAGCACAAGGCTGCGCCGAATAAAGGTGGGCACATCCAGATCCTCCCCTTCATGCAGCGTAGGTTCGCTTTTCTCAAACCGACCCTTTGTAACCGATTGCAACTGCAACTCCTGTTGCTTGGCCTTGCGCTTCTGACCGCGAGGCTTGGCCGGCTTTTTCCTCGGCACGACCGGCTCAATGACGGGAGCCGGCCCTTCCGTCAGTGTCACATCCTCCGACTTGCCCTTTGCGGTGATCACGGTAATGCCAAGTTTATCCTGAAACCCCGGCTCCACTGCAGCGCTCAGGACAATCTCAGCCTTTGGACAATGTGCCCCCAAGTGTTGAGATACACGGTTCACGTCAGCCATTGTCATATCCAGTCCCCCAATCAGGCTAACCAGCAACGCATTCGCTTCCTTCAGTACGCGCCCTTTCTCCATGAATGGGTGGGCACACAACTGGTCAAGCACAGCCCGATGGCGCTTTCGCCCGCTCGCCTCCGCGGCCGCCAGCACGCTTTCCTCCTGGCGGCCATTTAAAACTGCACGCAAATCCGCCAGCCCGGCAGTTAACAATCCATCTGCTCTCAGCAGGCGTCCCAGCCCCATCACGCCTTCCAGAACCAGAGCATTTGCCGCCTCAAAAGTGTCCTGCGCAGACTGGTCTTCTCCGTGCTGCTCAAGAACATGCTGGTTGGGCAGACAAATCACGGCATCCGCAATCTCTCTCAATTTTAAAACTCCTTCCCTCGCCTGATCCATCCGGCGGCGACCCTCGAACTCAAACGGAGTCAGTACAAGGCCCAACACAAGCGCGCCCTGCCCGGAAGCTTGCTTGGCCAGAGCAGCCGCCCCTCCCGTGCCCAAGCCCCCGCCCATTCCCGCCACCAGCAAGACTACATCAGTGCCATCCAGTTGCTTGTCCAATGAGCGCTTGGCAGATTCCACACATTGCCGGCCCAAGTCCATATCACCGCCACACCCCAAGCCGCGCGTGCGCTTGGCGCCAACGGCCGCCTTTCGCGATACCAAGATGTTTTGCAACGCCTGCGCATCAGAGTCAATGACCAGAAACCCGGACGCACCCAGACCCAGGGTCGCCAGCTTATCGACCACATTGCCACCCGCCCCGCCGATCCCGACAACTTGTAAATTCACCGCCAAGGTGGCCTTTGGCTCGCGGGGATGTTGTCCTGGGGCAAAGTTCATTTCTAGTGCCGCGCCAATCTGCGCGCCTTTCCAAATATCCTTCCAAATAATCCGCGCGATTTTCGGGTACCCGCCTGCCGCGCACCACATTTTACCAAACCGATTGCCGCATGAAATTCCGGCCGGCCAAGAATTTCCTGCATTCCACTGTCCGCCAAGTCACGCGCCACCTTGGCGGGCGCCCCAAATACATCGGCCGCCAAATCCGCAATAGCAGTCGTGCGTGAACCGCCACCAGTCAGATACACACCGCCCCGCAATTCGCTCAAGAGACCCGCGTCATTCAGATCGCGCCGGATGATCTGAAAGATTTCCTCCAAGCGGGCATGCATGATCAATTGCAGATGGGCCAGCTTGATGGACTGGTCATCAAAACCCAAGTCGCTGGACAAGTTGAGAGATTCTCCTTTCGCCGCTGAATCCGGAATTGCGCGACCGTTTTCCTTTTTTAGCTGATCCGCCTTGTTAAGTGACAACTTCAGGCCAATCGCCAGATCATTTGTCACGTGGTCTCCCCCCAAGGCCAACACACCGCTGTGACGGGGGGTGCCATTGGAATAAACCACGTATTCCGTCGTACCCGCTCCCAAGTCAATCAACAATGCCCCCAACTCGCACTGGTCCGGAGTCAACACAGCCAACGCCGATGCCCGGCCGTTAAAAACGATCGCATCCACATCCACCTGTAATCCCCCGACGCTTCGAATGGGGTTCTGTAGCCGGTTGCGTTGCCCATAGACAACGTGCACATCTACTTCCAGCCGACTGCCCAGCATTCCCACCGGATTCACCACGCCGTCCTGATGGTCCACGTGAAAGTGCTGGCGCACGGTGTGAATTTTCTCACAGTCTGCCGGCAAATTAATCGAGCTTGCCTGTCGCAAAACATCCTCAACATCCCCCTCGTCAATCTCCCCATCCTCCGCCGTGATGTTCTGTACTCCGCGATTGTTAAACGCGCGGATGTGCGACCCGCTCACACCAAGCATCACGCTCTCGATCTCCACGTCGGCCATCTGTTCCGCTTCCGCCAGTGCCGCGCGAATGTCCTCCTCAGCCTTGTTTGTGTCGACAATCTCGCCCTTGCGCACACCCCGGCTGGGCACGGCCCCGACGCCGATGATGTTTGTGGCACCATCCGACCCAGCTTCCCCCACTACCGCACACACCTTGGCTGTGCCGATTTCCAAGCCCACTATGATCTGGCTGCCGTCAAACATGATGACTACCCGGAGGCTGGAGTGCCATCCGTCTGGACGGCCTGACGTTCCCTTTGCCAGCGCACCGGAAGATTGTTTCGAATGGACAGGTCGATGGATTCGGCCACGCGCCTGTGCTGTTTGCCGTAATCATGGATCAAACGCCAACGCTTCAGTTGCCGCTCCTGCCCGTGCAGGGCCAGTGTCACTTGGCTGCCCTGCCATGTACGCACCTGCAGGGTCTGCGAATCAGACACGTCGATCTGCTGCAGACTCGCCAAGCCCGCCATGGGAGATTGATTGAATCGCCCGATCAATTCCAGCGCCGAACGCACCGCTGCCTGATTGACCGATCGTCCCGGCAACAGTTCGCGGGCATCAAGCCCTATTATGATAGGAAGCCAAGCCCGCCGTTTGCGCGCCTTTTCCCCCGGCAACGATTCTGTCACAAATCCTTCCACATCAAGCTGATACGTCGTGCGCGTGTAGCCTCCATCCGCCTTGCGCCGGTACAGCATGACCTGCGCCACCGGCTTCCTTTCCATTACCCTCAGTCGCAGTGTGTCCGGCAAAACACGGTCCACAGCCGCATACTTGACGTGAGGATTGGCTTCCAGTTCCCGTTTCACCCCCACAAGATTAAGGCTAAGCAAATTCTCACCCTCACGCACACCGGCCCACCGGCGAAGCTGGGCCGGCTCGATAATCCCATCCGTTTTCACGTCCACCTCTTTAACCGAAAACGCCTTGTTGCCATAGAAACCCGCCTGCAACAACCATTCACCGCCGCGCCACGCACCAAAGAAAACCACTCCCAGAGCCAGCACAACACCGGTTATCTTGGAAGCCACCTTCACCTGCGCGCGCCGACGCTTGTCGATGCTGATCTTTACATCCAGCACCCTCTGGCGACGCCGACGCCGGTTGCGCGGTTTGTTCCTGCCAAACATGTTGTTCTGCCGCAGCTTGGTGCGGCACCTCCTTAAAATCAGTTTGCCATGCTCACGTCGCGCGCCATGGCCAGCTCCACGATGCGCCCGCAGAGCCCTTCAAAAGTCATTCCCGAGGCTGCCGCCGCTTTCGGAAACAAGCTGGTCTCTGTCATCCCCGGCAAAGTGTTAACCTCCAAAACAGTCGGTCGCCCCGCCTCGTCCACAATAATATCCACTCGCGCGCAATCACGCACACCCAATGCCCCGCAAGCCGCTAAAGCCACCGCTTGAATTTCCTGCGTGGCCGCTGCATCAAAATCCGCTGGGCAAAAATAATCCGTAGCCCCCGCCGTGTATTTGTTGTGGTAGTCGTAGGTGCCTTTCTTTGGCCTCACCTCCACCATTGGTAAGGGCTTCCCGCCCACGATACCCACCGTCACCTCTCGCCCCATCACGCGGAGTTCAGCCAGAACTCGGTCGTCATACTTCAGAACATCCATAACCGCCTCACCCCACTGGTCGGCACTGTCCACAAACCGTAAACCCACGCTCGACCCTTGGCACACCGGCTTGAGCACGAGCGGCGCTTCCAGATTCAACGGCCTAGCCGTGTTGGGTGAATCCACAACCGCCCATGCCGGCGTAGGCACACCAGCCTCCCGCAGGCATTCCTTGGTCAGCGCCTTGTCAAACGCCACCCGGCTGGCGCTGGAATCGGCACCCGTAAATGGCACGTCCAGCCTCTCCAAGCGCACCTGAACCTGCCCATCCTCGCCATAGGTTCCATGCAAAGTCAGAAAGACCAAGTCTGTGCCTTTCGGCAAATTCCAGTCATCGTCTATGGGGTCGAGATCGGAAACCTGATGGCCAAGCGCCCTCAAGGCACGCGACACAGCAACACCACTGCGCAACGAAACCTCACGCTCCGCGCTCGGCCCGCCGGACATCACCACGATGTGCAGCCGTTCCATCAAACCCTCCTCGCGACCGAATGTAACGGATTGCCGGTTAAAATGGAACTTTTTTCCACTCCATCCACTCAGTTATTCCCCAACCATCTGAACCTCAGTCCGGAGTTCAATACCACGATCATTGAGAACCCGTTCCTTGATTTTCCCAATCAACTCCAGCACTTCCGCCGCTGTGGCATCACCATCGTTGACGATAAAATTCCCATGCACATCCGAAACCACTGCGCCCCCTACCCGGAGTCCTTTCAAGCCCAACTCATCCACCAATTTTCCGGCTGAGCAATCGGCGGGATTTTTGAAAATACAACCCGCACTCTTGGCCCCCGGTTGTGAGGAAAAACGGTGCTCACTGAACTCCCGCATCCGGTCCGCCACATCCGCCTTGCTAGAAGGATTCCCCTGAAAAACGCCCCCCAACGCAATGTTCTCCCGCAGAAGAGGACAACTGCGGTAGGACGATTCCACATCCGCCGCCAACACCTCGTGAATCTCACCCAACGGGGTCATGTATCGAATGGATTCCACCACGTCAAATGTCATCGAGCCCATGGCTCCCGCGTTCATCCTCAACGCTCCGCCGACACTTCCTGGAATTCCCTCCAGAAATTCCAGCCCCGCTAGGCCGCTCTCGCGGGCCGCATGCGCAAGTGCCTTTAAACGCAGCCCGGCACCCGCAAACATTTGTCCGCCGCGTACCTCAAGACGGGCAAACGGCTCCCGAACCAGATTAATCACCACCCCGCGAATTCCACCATCACGCACCAGCAAGTTCGATCCCCGTCCCAGCAGCATCCAGCCTAATTCACGTGCAGCGCAGAAACGCAGCACTTTTGCCAAGTCCACCTCGGAAGCCGGCTCCACGTAAACATCCGCCGGGCCGCCCACTCGCAATGTCGTGCGCCGAGCCATCGGCTCATCAGCACGAATCACAGACTCCGGAGAAAGCAGTGCCATCAACGCTTCCACCGGGGAACCACTCTCAACCGCCAAATCCAATGCCACTTGATGTGCCACTTGAGTAATATCTCCTGCTCCCAGAAAAACTATCACGTCCCCCGGACGCGCCGCCATTCGGACTTGTTCGCGCAGTCTGCACAAGGTCGGTGCGAATGCCGCCAGTGTCCCCTCCTCCGCCACCGCCGCAGCCAAACCCGCCCCGTTAACTTCCGGGATTTCCTCCTCCCCGGCGGAGTAAACATCCGTTACCCAAACTTGGTCGGCCGCCCTGAAACATGTCGCAAATTCATTTATTAGATGCCGTGTCCGCGTGTATCGGTGGGGTTGAAAAGCCGCCAAGACTCTCCCTCCCCCAATCCCGCGCATCGCCCGCAATGTTGCATCGATCTCCCTAGGGTGATGCCCATAGTCGTCAAAAACCCGCACCCCCTCGAGCTCCAGAAGCAATTGCTGCCTGCGACCAACTCCACGGAAATCCGCCATCGCTTCCGCCACCGCCGTCATGTCGAAACCGTTGTGGTCCAAGAAGGCGACCACCGCCGCCGCATTGGAAACATGGTGTGCTCCGAACAACGCCAGCCGAAATTCACCGATGCGTTCCGTGCCTCGCCACAATTCAAACCGAGCCCCCACGCTCTCCGTCGACAACAACTCCACTCGATAATCCGCCGCCGGGCTCATCCCGAACGAAATGGCATTCTCCCATCCAGAAAGAATCTCTACCAAACGCGGGTCATCAGCACAGTAAAACACTGTCCCGCATGCCTGCCTCGCAAACCCCTCAAACTCGTCACAAACCGCATCCAAGTTTGCGAAAAAATCCACGTGCTCCTCATCCACGTTTAACAAAACCACTTGCTCCGGAAAAAACTCGCGCAACGTGCCATCACTTTCATCTGCCTCCACCACGAAAAATCCATCTCCCTCGGGCATTCGCGCCGCCCGCTCCCATTGCGGAACATCCCCTCCCACCGCGAACCCCAGCCCTGTGTCCAGTTCACGCAAGACATGCGCCAATAATCCCGTCGTGGAGGTCTTGCCGTGCATCCCCGCCACACAAACGCCCCGTTGCCGCCTCAACAACGCCGCCAACACCACCGCACGCCTTGCCAACGGCACGCCCAATTGCTCTGCTCGCATCATGGCCGGGTTGTCGCGGCGCATGGCCGACGAATAAACCACCATGGCAGGGTCACTCGCGGACAAATGTTCCGGCAAATGCCCCACCCGAATATCCGCTCCTCGCGCCTGTAGGTCACGTACTGCGCCGCTGGATTTCAAGTCAGAGCCAAACACATTCAGACCGAGATCGAGCAACAGATGCCCCAGCCCACTCATGCCACAGCCGCCCGCGCCAAGCAGATACACCCCAGCGCCCGACGGCGGTGCCGCCAGCCATCGTGCCAGTTCCTCCTGTGTCCAGTTCCTCACGCCACCGCCAAACTTGCGCCCCGACGCGCCGCCACACCGCCTGACAACACCCGCACTGCCACACGGCCCGCTGCGCCGGGTACATCCATCCGTGCCAGCGATTGCCGCACCGAAGCCCTTTTTTTGAACAATTGGCCCACCGCAGCCGCCAATTCCGAAGGTTGCGAATTCTGCTCCAAGACCAATCCTCCACCCGCTCCGGCAAACGCTCGTGCATTGTGCCGCTGATGATCATCCGCTGCGAGCGGATACGGCACCAGAACAACCGGCAGACGAGCCGCCGCCATTTCCGCTAGGGACGATGCTCCAGCTCGGCTCACTGCCACATCCGCCGCCCCGAGTGCTTGAGCCATATCCCCGAGGAAATCATGCACCACGGCATCCACTCCTGCATAAGCACAAGCGGTCCGCGCCTCCTCTGCCCCACCCTCACCGGTCAATTGCAACAACTGCAGCCCGGGCAGCGTTTTCTTAAAATCCGCCAACGCACCGGCCACAAGACCATTGATGCCCAGCGCACCCTGACTTCCCCCCATAGCCAGCAATACTGGTCGATCCGGGTCCAATCCCAGCCTTTCTCGGCACTCTCTCTTCACTTGGCCAACAAACCCTTTCCTAACGGGCGTTCCCGTCACGGTCACCTTTTTATTCAGGAATCTCCCGCGCGCATTCTCCATGCCCACAAAAATCTCCTCTGCCAGGGGCGCCAGCAGCCGGTTCGCCCGGCCCGGGATGGCGTTGGATTCGTGCAGGAAAACTGTTACCCCTCGCAAACGCCCCAAGACGACCGGTGCCAAGCTAGTGAAGCCGCCCATCGCCAGCACCGCAACAGGGGGGGGCTCCTTAAACACAGCCAATGTCGCCTTCAACGCCTTCAGAAAGCCTCCGGCAAATTTCCAAGGCGCACGCGTGGAATACCCCACCGCGGGAATTTCCCGAACAGCCATATTCTCCAAAGTCCGGGCAGACTGTTGGTCAATCTTCTTGGTGGAAATAAGAAGTGTTACTTCCGCTCCCATTTCGCGCAGCACACCCCCCACGGCGGCTCCCGGGAAAAAGTGGCCGCCAGTTCCCCCACAGGCGATCACAATATGCGGAGAAGCCTTGCTCACGGAGCCTCGATGAATGGATTGTCAAAGTCCGGCACCGCCTCACTCTCCTCCTCAGTGGCGGCAACTGGAGCCGGCTCCGCATAGTTTGCTATACTTAAAAGAACCCCCACTGCGGACAACATGAAAACCAGACTGGAGCCGCCATAACTGATAAACGGCAGAGGCAGCCCCTTGTTCGGCAACGCGCTCGTCACCACCCCGATGTTGATGAACGCCTGTAGCCCAATGAGAAAGGTAATCCCCGTTCCCAGTAATTGCCCGAATCGGTCTCCCGATTTCCAAGAGATATACAGACCGCAAACCACAATAACCATGAACGCCAAAACCACTCCCAGAGTGGCCACCACACCAAGCTCCTCACCTATGATTGAGAAAATGAAGTCCGTATGGTGCTCAGGCACGAATCCAAGTTTTTGGCGCCCGTTACCCAGGCCCAAGCCCGTTGCACCACCATTGCCCAAGGCCAGCATGGCTTGGTAGGCCTGATAACCGGTGTCGCTCTGGTGCTCCTCCGGTTTCAGAAAGGCCATGATTCGCTTCATGCGGACGGGGTCATTAAACACAGCCAACGCAAACAACCCCAGCCCCACTCCAGCAGGTGGAATGACGTATTTCCAGTTGGCCCCCGCCACCAGCAGAAGAATGCCACCCACGGCCGCGACCAACAGTGTTGTGCCGAAATCCGGCTCTTTAAAGATCAAGCCCAGCGCCAGCAACAGTACGCCACCGGGAATTAACAGCCCGTGTTTCAGGGTGTGCATTCGATCGTGAAAACGCGCGCCATACGCAGCCAGCCCAATGATGATACCTATCTTGGCCAATTCGCTGGGTTGAAAGTACATCAGGCCCAAGTCAAACCATCGACGCGCGCCATTATTCTTTACCCCAATGCCGGGTATGAGCACCAACAGGAGCAACAACAGCGTCACCACCATGATGGGCAAGGCCAACCGCTTGAGCCAGCGATAATCAATCACTGTCGCAGCCATGCAGGACACCAAGCCGATCCCGCCCCAAGCCAACTGCATGGTCAGGTAACGCGCACCGGTCTGGGCCATGCTCGCGCTGTAAAGCATCACCATACCCAACGCCAGCAATCCGGCAACCGCCGCCACCAGAATGGTTGTGGCCCATTTCATGCGATACGCTTCAATACAAAAAAGCCCCCGCCTATGGCCGGGGGCGAAATGTTCGGCAAGGGATTACTCCGTGCCCGGCGGTGGCACCGGCAGCACCTTGTCCAACGTGGGAACTGCGGCAGGCAGTGTCCCTTCGGGAAGTTTCAGCTTTTGGCCGGCAAGAATCCGGTCCGTCTGCAGACCATTGACTTCACGCAACGCCTTGATCGTGGTGCCATGAAGCTTGGCTATCTTGGTCAGATTGTCACCCCGCTGAATCACGTACTCATCCACAGCGGTCAATGCCGCGCTGCCGGAATTGGTTTCAGGTTCCGCCGACGTTGTGGCAGCCGCCGGGATGTTGATCTTCTGTCCAATCTGCAATTTCCTGGGATCCATCGCGGGATTGGCGTCCTGCACAGCTTTCACACTCACCCCAAACTTCTTGGCGATGAACGTAAAGTTGTCCCCCGGCATAATGGCATACTCCTGACCCGGTGACGGCGGCGTCACTCCCACAGTCGCCCCTTCGCCACCTGTCCCAGCGGGAACAGCAGGCAGGGTATTGTCACCAGGAGCGTCGGGCAATGGCTCAATTCCACCCGCAGTTCCCGTCAACGGATCCACCCCAATAGCGCCGCCCCCTCCCGCAGTCGTGTCACTGAGCGGCAACGGGTTTACCGTGGTGTCGCTCGGTGAAGGAATTGGCGGTGGCGAGGTCGTGCTCGTGATTTTGTTTTCCTCGGGCGGCTTCTTCTTCACCTCCTCGTCCTTCTGGCTGCAGGCGTTAAACAGGATGCCTCCGAACAGAGCAACGTGCACCAGCACGATGACAACCACCGCGATGCGCATGTTTGAGCGGCCGCGGCCCTTGTCCAGATTCATGCCGGGCGGGATGATGGGATTGGGGTTCTTCATGTCTCCTCCTTAAACAACGGTTACGTTTTCTCCTTTAATCTGTCAGTAAAGCTGCCCCCTGCGCTCCTTGAGCGGGCTCTTTCATAACGCCGAATTGAAGTCGGGGTAAAACCCAATGTATGACAACTTATCGACCCGGTGTTGATAGGTTGTTGCCACTCTTCATCCGGCGGATTCTTTCGCGGCCTGCAAAACCAATTGCCGAAAGGCATTGCCGCGGGCTTGGTAGTTCTCAAACATGTCGAAACTTGCACAAGCCGGCGATAACAGAACCACGTCTCCGGGGTTGGCCTTCCTCCTCGCTAACCGTAGGCAGCCTGCCAGCGTTTCAACCGATTGGCAAGCCGTAAAAAGACTCCACGCCGCGCGGATTTTGTCGCGTGCCTCACCAATCAGAAAAGCCTCCTTCACCCGTCTCGACAATTCCGGCCCCGCGTCGTGAAAATGCATTTCCTTGTCTTGGCCGCCCGCAATCAACCAGACATTTTTGTCGCCCTCCGGCCCGGCGGGCATAGCTTCCAACGCTCTTCGCAATGCATCAACATTCGTCCCCTTTGAATCGTTGTAAAATTTGATCCCGTCCACTTCGGTCACGAACTCGCACCTGTGCGGCAGGGGTTCATAAGCCGCCAAGGCTTCGCGCATATCCTCCAAGGCCAGCCCCATCACACGGCCGGCAGCTAAGACCGCCATCAAGTTCTCGGCATTATGCGGACCGGTCAGTCGGCATTCCTCAAGATCCAGCAAGGGGCCCGCCCACTCGGGCAGCCGGCTCACAATCAGGCTGCGGTCAAGGTACAGATCGGCATCAGCGCAACGAGCACTGAAAGTCACCCGCTTGGCGGCCGGTTCCAGCCTCAATTCGCGCAATTGCTCCAGCGCCTCATGTTGGACGATCGCCCAGTCAAACGGTTGCTGGTTTCCAAACAGCCGCGCCTTCGCCCGAAGGTAATCCTCCATGTCCTCATAACGATCCAGATGATCGGGCGTGAGATTAGTCAAAATGCCGACTGTCGGCCGAAACTGATCGACAGTTTCCAACTGGAACGAACTCACCTCCAAGGTCAAAACGTCGAGGTCACGCGTCAATGGAGCCACTTCGCAAACAGGTGTCCCAATGTTTCCCGCCGCCACCGTGGGCCGTTGTGCGTGGTTCAACAGTGCGACCATCAACTCGGTGGTGGTGGTCTTGCCGTTGGTGCCGGTCACCCCAATGCTCAGGCATAGCGAATGCCGCCAGCCCAATTCCAATTCGCCAATAATGGGAATCCCCGCCGCGCGCAGTGTTTGCACAGTCGGATTGGAAGTTGGAACCCCAGGACTGATGACCACCAAATCATATTCGCCAGTCAACTTTCCGCTACCCCCAAGATGCACCGTCGCGCCCTCTTCTTCCAATGATCGCCCTCGAACGCAAAGTGCCTCTGAGTTTGATGCATCCACCGCCGTGACATTCGCGCCCTCAGCCAACAGCAACCGGCAAGCGGCAAACCCGCTCACTCCAAGGCCCATCACCACCACGCGCTTGCCAGCCACCGAGTCCATCAACGAAGTTTCAATGTGGCCAACGCAAGTACGGCAAAGAGTACGCCGAGAATGTAAAAACGGACGACCACCTGGTTTTCATGCCAATGCTTCATCTGGAAATGATGATGCAGCGGCGCCATCAGAAAAATGCGCCGTCCCTCACCTGAACGTAGCCGGGTGTACTTGAACCAACCGCTCTGCAACATCACGGAAAGAGCTTCCAACACGAACACGCCACCCGCTATCAGGAGCACAAACGGTTGATGGATGAGCACTGCAATAATCCCCAGCATCCCTCCCAGCGCCAATGCCCCTGTGTCGCCCATGAAAACTTGGGCGGGATGACAGTTAAACCAAAGAAATCCCAATGATGCCCCAATAAGCGCCGCGCAAAGAATGGACAACTCTCCTGCGCCAAGCACATGTGGCATGTTCAGGTAAGCCGCCAACTCAGTGTGGCTGGCGATGTATGTGAAGGCTAGAAACACGGCCGCAACAATAATCGTGCAGCCGATGGCCAGACCATCGAGGCCATCCGTAAGATTGACCGCGTTGGAACTGCCCACGATCGCCAACATAACCAGCACAAGCCCCAGAATGCCCGACCCCGTCAACACGGGATGCTTGGCAAATGGAAGCATAATCGACGCCACGAGATTGTGCGACACCCACGAACTGTGCCGCACCAATTTCCCCTCCCGATAAATCTGTTCCAACTCCCGCTTTCCGCCTGAAGAGTAGAAAGCCAGACGACCTTCACCCGCCTCCACTCGACCGGATTCAGTTCCGTCAGGTTTAAACGAACGCCCTCTCACCATCAACCCCTCCGCAAAGGCCAACCGATAACGCGTGTTATTGTTGTCAAACTTCGCCTCGATTTCGCCCTCACTGTGCCGCTCGGTAAAATGCCACGCCTTGACTGGAGGATGCTTGGTTGAATCGTTTGTGACGAAAACCTCGCTGTGCATCGGCAACTTCCAGAGATAAACGCCGATGAACGCCGCCAGCGCAAACTGCACGACCAACTTGACTTTCCCGGCGATGCCACTGCTTTCCTGCGCTGAAATCTTGGAGTAGTCGTCGTAAAACCCAAGGAGGCACAGGACAAGAACCGCCAGAAGGGTTAATGTAACCAACGGGTTCCATTGCGCCCAAAGCAACGCAGTGATATCCAACACGCTCACGATCAACAGTCCTCCCATCGTCGGCACGCCCATCTTGGTGACACCGTCCGAAACCATGCCACCCATTTGACGGGCACGATCCTCGTATTCCTGCCGAACGCGCAGGCCGCGAAGCCAGCGAATGACGAATGGCCCCAACCAAAGGCTCAAGAGCAGTGCCGTAACCGCCGCGCCAGCGGCTCGAAAGGTGATGTATTGAAACACCCGAAGCCCCGAGAGCCAATCCGCCCAACCAGCATGCCCCTGGCTGGCAAGGTACTCCGGCAACTGACTCAGGTAATAAAACATCTCCGGCCTCGGACCCGACCGGTCCGCCCTATTTTCTGTCCTTCTTTAAATAATCACCCACTTCCTCCAGGCGCGCCGCACGGGAGCCTTTTAACAAAACCACATCACCCGCCTTGACGCGCAAGCCCAAGACCTCCCCGGCGGAAACATTGTTGTCAAACGCCTCCACCTCGGTCACTCCAGCCGCCAGCGCGGCATCGGCAGTCACCCGCGCATCCGACCCGACCGAAAATAGGACATCAATACCACATCTCGCAGCTTCAGTCCCTGCCTCTTCATGGGCCCGACCTGTGTCATCGCCCAATTCGGCCATGGAGCCAACCACAGCTATGCGCCGACCCTCACAAGGCATATCCGCGAGCACCGACAATGCAGCAGCCACGGAATCGGCGTTGGCATTGTATGAATCGTCGATCACGCATACTCCACCCAATTCCTCCGCCTGCAGCCGCCTGCTCGGTGCCCGGCACTCGGCCAGCCCAGCCAAGATGGCATCTGGGGGCACACCCAACTCCACAGCCACGGCCATGGCTAGCAACGCGTTGGTTGCTTGATGCCTCCCCAGCAAGCTCAAACGCACCTCACCAGAAATACCCCCCTCGGCATGAAACGAGATTCCGGTGGAATGAGTTTCCACATTCTCCGCCCGCCAATCGTTTCCAGCCTCAAAGCCGACGGTACAAACCGGGGCCGCGCTCCTTGCCGCAATGGGTTTACTCCACTCACTGTCGCCGTACAGGAATAGTTTTCCACTACTTGGCAACAATTCCCCCAGCATCCCTTCCTCCTGGGCCACACCTTCAACGTTGCCGAAAAACTCCAAATGTTCCCGACCAATCGAGGTAAGGATGCCATATTGTGGTGCCGCCATCCTCACCAGCCCGGCCAGTTCCCCATGATGATTCGTCCCCAGTTCCAGCACGGCTGCATGATGAAAATTCTCAATTTTCAACAAGGTCAGTGGCACCCCGATATCATTGTTAAAACTAGCCTCGCTCCACACCGCAGCAAAATGCCGGCGCAGGATGGACGCCAACAACTCCTTCGTGGTGGTTTTACCATTTGAGCCGGCCACACCCACAACCGGAAGATGATAATCATGCCGATATCGTGCGCCAAACCGTCCGAGCGCGGATCGGGTGTCATCCACTTCGATCACAGCGCAATCCACATCAACGGGCCGGTCCACCAACACTGCGGCGGCACCCCCTTGAACCACCTGTTCCAAATAATCGTGCCCGTCAAATCTGTCCCCCTGAATAGCCAGAAACAAATCTTCGGGCTGGATCTTTCGTGAGTCTGTGATCAGGCGATGCACAAATGTCCCGCCATCACCGCGCACAAGCCGACCCTTCACAGCCTCGGCGATGTAATGGAGGGGCCGAGCTTCCATTTCACTCCTCGTATCCCAACGCCGCCAAGGTGGCACGCGCATGTTCGCGATCATCAAACGGCATCACCGTCTCCCCAATTTCCTGGCAAGTCTCATGGCCCTTGCCGGCAATCAGCACCGTATCGCCAGGTCGGGCGCGCCGGATGATTTCATCAATGGCCCTCGCCCGGTCGAGTTCAATTTCCATCCCTTTCCCGCGCACCGATTCAAAGCCCGAGCCAACTTGCCGAGCGATCTCCGCGGGATCTTCGCGCCGCGGGTTATCCGTGGTAATGATTACCTCATCTGCCAAAAGCCCAGCCGCCTCCCCCATCAACCGTCGCTTGCCAGCATCACGATTACCCCCGCAGCCAAACGCCACTATTAATCGTCCCTTCGTGTCATCCCGCAGAGCCTTTAACACCGCGCGTAAGGCATCATCCGTATGGGCGTAATCCACCAGAACCACAAAAGGCTGTCCGGCCACAACTGACTCAAGACGGCCAGGCACAGGGGGCATTGATTCTAGGCCCTCGCGAATCACTTTTGATTCCAGCCCCAACTCCAGAGCCACTCCCGCCGCCGCCAGTGCATTGTGGATGTTGTGCCGTCCAATCAACGGCAACCGCACACGGGAAATATCCCCTCGCAAATTCAAGTCAAACAAAGTGCCATCCGTGGCTGGTTGCAACCCAGTCCCGCGAACGGCTGCTCTGTTACTTGTCCCATACAAAAGCGGCTTCCCTGTGAGACGCGGCACTAGGCTGAGAGCGTGATCATCATCAACATTCAGGATGGCAAGCCCGGGAGGTTTACGTCTGTCGACGAATTCAAATAATGATGCCTTTGTTTCAAAGTACGAAACCATGTCCCCGTGATAGTCCAAGTGATCCTGAGTCAAATTGGTGAACACCGCCACATCGAAATCCACTCCATCCACCCGGCATTGCGCAAGGGCATGTGAACTGACTTCCATAACGCACGCCTTGCATCCAGCATCGCGCATTTGCGCAAGCAAGTGTTGCAGTTCAAGCGCCTCTGGTGTTGTGCGCGTGGCAGGAAAAACACGATTGCCCAAGTCGTACTCAACAGTCCCCAACATACCCGTGGAAACCCCCGCTTGCCGCAGGAGATGTCGGACCATATAGGCCACGGTGGTTTTGCCGTTTGTGCCCGTGACCCCGACAACCTTCAGGTTTTTTGAAGGGCCATCGTAATAAACCGAAGCCGCCTGCGCCAAGGCCCGCCGCGCACTTGGAACCAAAATCCATTCGGCGCCAGCAACGGCATCAATCTTCCGTTCTGCGACAATCGCCACGGCACCGCGCTCGATAGCATCCGCTGCAAACTCAAGCCCATCGGTGTTCTCCCCTGGGAGGGCAAAGAACACCTTGCCCGGCGTCACCCGTCGCGAGTCGTAAGCCAGCCCGACACACTCGGGATCCACCGCGCCCCGGGCTTGGATTTCGTCCTGCCCATCCAACAGCCGCGAAAGTCTCATTCAGATCAGCGACGATCTCCCGCAGCCAACTCTTCCGGCTTTTTGTCCGGCGGAATTCCCAAATAGCTGGCGGTTCTTTCGGCAATTTTTTTAAAAACAGGCGCCGCCACCAGCCCTCCGTAGTAGTCGCCTTGCGGCTCGTCAACCGCGACGAGGATACACAACTCGGGCCTGTCCGCCGGTAAAAATCCGACGAAAGAGGCATAATACTTCCCGGGAATATAACCGCCCCGCCCCGCTTTCTGAGCCGTTCCCGTCTTTCCAGCCACCGTATAGTAATCCAATTCCGCGCGCCGCGCCGTGCCCCCGGAAGCCACCACGGTTTTCAGTGCCTTGGTCACTTCATGGGCGACGGCAGGTGAAACCACCTGCCGAATGGATTTGGCCGGGTATTTTAAAACAAGCCTGCCCTGCTCATCCTCCAAGCGATCCGCGATTCTTGGTTTCATCAGCCGGCCTTCATTTGCGATCGCGCTCATCATCATTGTAACCTGCAATGGCGTACCCGCCACCTCATGCCCCATGGGCACGCGTGAGACCGACAACTTGGTCCACTTCTCCAGCGGATGGACGATGCCTCCCACTTCCCCCGGCAGTTGGATGCCCAGCCGTGAGCCAAAACCAAAATCACGAATGTACTGATACAATCTTGGCGCCCCCAATCTCATCCCCAGCTTTGCAGAACCAATATTAGATGATTTAGTAATAATTTTCTCCACTGAAAGAAGCCCGTATGGATGATGGTCGCGCAAAATTTTCCCTGCATACAGAAACCGGCCGTTGCTGCAATGGAAACGGGATTCCAGCGTGACCAACCCTTCATTTAATGCGCCCGCAACTGTTACCGCCTTGAATGTTGAGCCAGGCTCAAAGGTGTCCGTAACCGCACGATTGCGCCGCGCTGCCGCCTCAACATCGCCGGGATGCCGAGGATCGAAAGTCGGAAGGTTGGCCATGGCCAACACATCCCCGCTCCTTGGCCGCACAACAATGGCTGTCACTCCAGCGGCAAGGTGTTTCTCCATAGCCAGTTTCAATTCGCTTTCAACGATGTTCTGCACCCCGGCATCTAGTGTTAGGAAAGCGTTCAGTCCATTCCTCGCAGGCACATCCTGCACCCGGCGCTCGACCTGTTCTCGCTTCTTTGAATCAGTCTCGATCACACGCCAGCCACGGGCACCGGTAAGTTTGGAATCCAGCACCGCCTCCAAACCTTCCTTACCTCGGTGATCATCACCGCCAACAAATCCAAGAACATGAGCCCCCAAGGTGCCCGCTGGATACAGACGCAATTGATCCTCCGCGCGATCAGCGAACACAGCCCGGCGCCGCATATCTCTGACTAACCGTTGCTTTTTTCTGTCCAGCGCAACTGATGGGTCATCAATCGGGAATTCAGCCATCGTCCTCGTAATCTGCTCGAAAACCTCCGGTAGAACCTTTCTTTTCAAACGAACATAACGGTTAGTCTTCACTTGGCCCGAAGGGGTGCGGATCAATCTCGGTTTCAGTTTTGCTTCCAACTCTTTTTCTTCCAACCCTAGCAAGGGCGCCAATGCCCGCGCCACGGCCGGATAATGCGAACCTATCATTACCGGATCCGCACATATCGTTTTCACGAAGCGGCTCGTCGCCAGCTTGTTGCCATTCGCATCAAAAATGTCACCACGTCGCGGATGGACGATTACCGTGCGGGTCGTGTTGCCCCGGGCAGTATCCCGTAATTGATCATGCCGATAGACTTGAAGATCGACCAATCGATATGCCAAGCCCGAGAATGCCAACAGCAGAAACACTGCACACGCCAACAGCCAGCGCCGGCCTTTGGATGTCGCGGATTCCTCCATATCAATTCATCGGCTTGCCGTTCGGGTTGGCCGACTTGAATCATGGTTTGCCCGTGTCGGAGATTTTTCCTCCAAGACAACCACTTGGCTGGGCCTCGGCATCTCTAGTTCCAAGCGCCACTGTTTCACCAGTTGATCCAGCACCTGCGGTGATTTTAACTGTGCCAGCGTGTCGCCCAATTCCTTGTTTTCCTTATTCAAATCTCCCAGCCGCGTTTCTAGCCCCTTAATCTCCTTGCCCAACTGCGCAATCTGTTGCTTTTGCCAAACATAACCCAGGCCGAGCCCGCATGTTACCAAACAGATCGCCGCTGCCTTAACGGCCGGACCAAACCTCGCCAACATTGTGCCGTTGCGACGGGTCATTCCCTTTCCCTCCCCACCAACAACACCCTGTAAAACCGGATATCACCCAGAACATCCACCACAACGAAATCCATCTGCCCCGACCCACGCCGTACATCCCCCATATTCGCCCACGCCATCTCATCAACTGAACCCTGCACCTGATACCAACCACCCTTCACAGTCGTCCAACGCAACCGATATTCCCTCCCTCGTCTGGTAATCTCCGCCCTTGGCTTCGGCAAATCAGCCCCGTCATCCACACGACGAATTCTCAAATGCGGAAGACCGCCCGATATGCTAACCGGCACCGTCAACGGACGGCCCTCACCAATCATTTGCGCCCCGACATTCTTCCAACTCGTTTTGTCGCGTGAAGCCTGAACCTGATACCTAGCCCCTTCCTGTGTTTCCCACTCCACGCGCATCGCGTCACCCTCGCCCAATAGCACCGCCAAAACAGGCCGTTCCGCCGCGCTTGCTGTATGCGCGATAAGCGCAGCCGCTGCCAAAATCTGGATGATTGTTTTATTGAACATGGTTCTCATTGGGTTTTGATAACTCTATAAAAACGATACGAACCACCGGAACCAACCGGCGACTGAACTGCCCTGCCTGTTCCCCGCCTAACCGGCCCTTCGTTCATCCAAGTCTGGCTGTCACGCGATTTTTGCACTTGATAACGCGCCCCCACCTGTGTCCTCCACTGCAACTGATAATTCCCTCTACCCTGCACCAACGAAGCGCTCACCGGCACATTTCGGCGAACAGTCGGCTGCATCGGTGTCCGTTGCGTCATGTTTCGATACCGGTCTGATGCCGATCCCAATCGTTGACTCAACATGCTAGGAAGTTGAGAGCGCACAGTGGCCAAGCCCTGCGTGTTGACCCGGCGGCTAGTCATTGATGAACCGCCCACCAAAGGTCGATGAGGGCTTGCCGTTCGCTGTGTCACCGCCGAGGGACGGGTCAACCGCATCCCCCGTAATGAACGCCCCGGTTGAGCCAACAGTCCCGCCCGGCTCAATCGAGAAGGCAGAGGAGCAGCGTGAGGTGTCCGGTATGAATTTCCAGCCGTTTGCGTTTGCACTGGCCTTGGAAAACTGAAGTTTGTCCTGAGCATGGGCTGCGTTGGAGCCACCCTGGTGCCATGTAGACTGGCTTGTGCAACCGACTCAAGGGCTTCACGCCCCGCTTTAATCGAGGGTGTCTGTGCAAGTGACTGAGCTGGCGCCGCTGCACTTGCAAAACCCATAGGCGTCCGGCGAATTCCCCCGCTTTGGAGAGACAATCCTCCTACCGCAGTCGCCGCTGGAGCCTTGGCCGCCATTTGCTGCAACAAACCACTGGCTTTCACAGCGGCAGCCGCTTGGGCGACTACCGCTGCTTGGCGTGTTTTTTCATCTGCTGAAAATTCAACCGCCAACTGCTGCTCCAACACCTGATTCTCAATTGCAGCGCCCACGGGATCATCCTGTGTTTCAATATGCGCCGTCAGGACCAAAGGTTTTGTCCCCGTCTCCTGATAGCTTACATGTGCTCCTTTCGTTAAATCGCCAACTGATGAAGAACCATACTGGACAGCCGTCAGGATCGCGTTGTTTGATTTCACAAAATCAACCCAAGTCACCAGAAAGCCTCCCTGTCCCAAACTCACAACGGCTGGTTGTTGCTGATGATATTTCACCCGCTCATTAACCCGAAACTCCGCCCCACCAGAAAGCATCCGACCATGAATTTCCCTTCCCAAGGTCGCCCTGACTTCACTTTCCCAAACGAGCAAGCCATCCCCTCCTTGGGTTGCCAATGAAATCCGGCCCTGACGACCAGCCTTGTACGCATTCCATCGGGCCTCCATGCCGGTCGGCAACCCATTCCTCCCAAATGACCGCACAAATATATCCGTTTGGTTCATCATCTCCACCTCATCACGTTTTTCCCAAGCAGCCACAAATCCATCCCCCAATGCCGCAACCACAGGTCTTGAACACAATCCCGACATGCTGTTGATTCGAAACTCTCCCGCAGCCGGCATACCGTTCGCGCCGTAGAATCGGCCCACCAAATGTCCCCGCAAATTTGGCGCGCCCGTCTCATTCTTCCCTTCCATCGATTCACTGATCCACACACCAACAAATCTGCCATCCGAAAGCGGCGCTAATGCCGGCTGCGACTGGTTCATTTCAATATTCTCATTTAACCGAATCTCGCGCCCCATCGCCGCCCCCAGTGCCGTGAATCGTTGCCCAAACACTCCATTACCGCTGTTGTCCTGTCCGTTGCTCACCCACGCCACCATCACGCTGCCATCCCTCAAGGCGGCTAGTGCTGGCTGAAACTGATCTCCTTCAGTGAAAGTATTTGCAGTTTTAACTTCCGAGGTGAACAAGCCGTTCGCCGAAAGAAACCGCAGCCGGACATCCCGATTCGACTTGGGCCCAGATTCCCATGCCACCACAGCCCCTCCATTCAGCAAAAGCGCCACCTGCGGCCGCATTTCCCGCACCCCAAAATCTGATCCACTCAATGGCACAGGCACTCCAATCCCCACTCCACCCTTATTGATTCTCTGGACAACCAACCGCCCCCTCGATCCGGCATGGTTCGCTTGGTGGTGCCAAACCATCACCCCCCCATCCGGTCCCATTGCCACCACAGGCTCCTGCTGGTGCCCACCCAACTCGCCCATAATGGGATACGGCTTTAACTCCACACTCAACGCCCCCATGACACCCAACGAAATGCATCCGGCCCATGCAAGCATAAGCAAACGCCTCCCCATGTTTGTCATTTCACTTCGCATCCTCAAATTTTCTCCAGAATCCTCAGCTGCGCACTGCGACTCCTTGGATTCGCAGCCAACTCCTCCGCATCGGGCTTCAATGATTTTCGGCGCTCCCATCGCAAAACTGGTTTCTCCCTTTTGGCCATCTCGTCACCAAAATCCTTAACCATCTTCGCTTCCAGTCCCTGAAAGGTAATCGTTACCAACCGGCCACCCGGTTTCAACAAGTCAACCATCACCGGCAGTCCCCGCCGCAAGGCACCCATTTCATCATTCACAGCCACCCGAAGCGCCTGAAAAACCCGCGTCGCCGGATGCAGGCGCCCACCTTTCCGCCGCACGACACGCTCGGCAACCGCCGCCAACTGCCCCGTTGTTTCCAGCGGTTCTTTTTCCCGTTCTTCAATCAAAACCCGGGCAATCCGGCGGGACTGTCTTTCACCTCCCATCACCCAAAACAAGTTAGCTAAATCCTTCTCACCCATCGTATTCACCAAGTCAGCAGCCGTCATCTTCTGCCGGGTATCCATTCGCATGTCCAAGGGGCCATCTGCGGCAAAACTGAATCCCCTCTCGGGCCAATCCAACTGCGGCGAACTGACCCCCAAATCCAACAAAACACCGTCAACACTGCCATGCTCGACCCACTCCCCCAAATCCTCAAACGCTCCATGCCGAACCTCCCATCGACCGGGATAACCATCCAGTTTGGCCTTTGCTGCCGCCAATGCCTCTGCATCCCGATCGCATCCTCCCAGCCAACCATCTGGTGAACTTTCTTTTAAAATAACCTGTGCATGTCCTCCCCCTCCCAGAGTACCATCCACAAATCTCCCACCGGGCCGCACCCCCAGCGCCCCTACGACCAGTCCTGCCATGACTGGCACATGTAAAAACTCTTTCAAAACAACTCACCCACTCTCCAAACATTTCGACTATTGCTGAATCATCATATACGCCGTCGATGGCGCCATGGCTGTTCCAAATGGCGTGCGAATCACAACCCGCCTTAACTGGTTGATGTTTGTTCCCGCTTGCGAATCAAACAAAGGATTCGCGTTCATTCCGAACGCAACAGGGGCAATCTGAATCTGATATCCGTCCCTTCCCAAGGGAGGATAATCAGTAATTGTAATCCCCGCCGTCAATGAACTGGGCTCCGCAGCATCACGCAAGCTGATTGGTTGCGGCGGCAAACCCGTAGCCGGATCAGTGGACAGAATCGGGTTCCCATTGCCATCGACAAATTCCACGGACAAAGCCAAGTCCAATCCGGTTCCCCGAATGGTCAACACATCGGCATCGTTGCCCCGAATCCAAGTCCTGTTCGCATCATCCGGAGTGGCGGGTACACCAGGAATTGCCGCCGAGGTAAACACCTCAACAATATTTGGCGTCACCAAAGGATACCCGGAAACAGTACTGTTCCTGTCTCCACCCACTCCCAAATGTGTGTACGCCTGCGATAACGCGCGAGGCGGGCTGATATTCACGTTCGCATTGGGCAACCCATTGTCGTCCGGATTGAAAACCAGCCTGACCTGTCGCGTGAAGGCATCCACGGCAATACTTGTATTATTGCCATCACTGCGTCCCATGACCGTTCCCAGCCCCATAGAACCAAACCCGCTTGTAGTGTACGTATAATTTCCGTCGCTCAAGATATTTGGCGGCAGGTAAATCATCGTGTCGGTCACGACAATGTCCGAATAATTCACCGGCACACCAGTTGTTGACGCAAACGAAGTGTTTGATGAATTGATATCCAGAATCGCAATCGGGTCCGGAAATGCTCCCGGCGCACTACCCGGCTCCAGATTATAGTTAGAACTGTTACTGTCATCAAAGAACCACAACTGATTAACATCCCCCCCACTCAGCTTGAATCCGCTTCCTTGGAGAATCAGGCTCTTGCTGGTATTCAACGGCAAACCATCAAACTGCGTACTGTTTATTATTGGACGCCCATCCCGAACGACATATAAAAAAGCGGCCTCGCTTTCACCCTTTGAATTAACCAAGACGATCTTCCGATAACCCGTTGTGCCCGTTGATGGACTGACTGATTTATGCCCCAAGGTGCCAGGTGGAATTATAATCTGCTGGTCACTAAGAATGTATGGACGCGCCTCAATTGTTTCCAACGTCACATAATTGCCGTCCACTATCGTGTCATGATCGAGAATTTTTATCGAAGTCACTGAATCTAGCCGTTGTCCATAAATTGTGATTGTATCGCGCGACCTGTCGATGTCAAAGGGGACAGGCTGAAAGTTCAGGCCCAGCGCATCATATACCGTGATGCGGGTCACCTTTGGAGGCGTTCCCGACGGACCAACAATGGATTCCACCTGTGTCTTGTCCGTTTCCGGGAATTTTATATAATCGTTCGGCCCCGTGTTTGTAATCCAACCCCATTGAAATTGGGTAATAAAGTTACCCTCCAGCCCCGGCTCACCAGTCCATATCACCGAATTAAATGGCGCGCGTGTTGTAAAAAAATACCGAATAGGCGTTGCCCCAGGAGGCTCAATCACCCCGGGTCCAAGCATTTGACTGGTAACACCCTGCTGTGAATTATTTGCAATTTGGGAACCGTCCCAATCAATACCCGGCCCAGGAATTTGAATAACGGGCAATGCACCCGCCGCACCCAAACTCAAATCATCTGCAATGAAAACAATGTCCGGAATAGCTCTCGTCCTCCCCACTTTCTGGGCAAAATATGGGGGATCAGCCTGGGGCACATCTGATGGTAAAGTGTTTGTCACAAACACATCCGTCCAGACGGTCGTCTTCGAACGATACAGGGTTCCCAAAAGTGAATCGTAGGGCTGATATGTGAATTGGATTTTATCTATACCCCCACGCAAACCAGACCTCGCAGCAGCAGCCGGAAAAGCCGCGGCCACCGGCTGCGGGCGAAGAACGCCTGCCGGATGAATGGGTGTTATGGCATTTGCGGCACCGCCCGCAAATGTCCGCAGCGCGAAATTATTGAATGGCCAATTAGCGTTGGGAATGCCGCTTTTCTGGGGGTTCATGTTGGGCACCTCAATACGCTGCACCGTGGCATCATATGTTTCCCACACGATATTGTTTGTACGGTAAAGATATCGCAATCCTCCTGCGTCGTCGAACGTCAGCGTATGCCTTGGCTGCGAGCGAACCTGCCTAGTCACGTTTTGCGGAGCGGGCTTGTTCAAAGGATCGTCCGGCGCAAAATACACACCCGGTGTCCGAAAAACTGTTGGCGCAATCATCGGCCAAGGCAATGCATTTGGAAAATTGATTACATCCCGAATGCCGGCCACCGCACTGTATTCATAGTCACTGCTAATCGCATACTCAATGGCATCCACCACAGTCGGGGTGCCAATTACCCCGCTGTATATAAAATAACTATAAGTCACACCGTTAATTACCCTGCTCGGATGATATGTAAAGGGGTCGTAATTTCGTATGGCGATCTGGAAGTTGCCGGTGGAAGCGCCCGGATTATAACTCAGGATATCCCGAATGGTGAAACAGTGACGATGCGGATTGCCCAGCCCCAAGTGATTCACCAGGAGGCCAAGCGTCATGGTCTCCATGTCCACAATATTGTTTACATTGGCGGATGGATTGAATTTCCAGGTTGCATAGTGCTTATCGTATTCCTCAATCAGGTTCAGGGCGCTGACTCCACTATAACTGCCATCCTGTGGCTGAAAAAAATCATTCAATACCTCGAAGGCACTGTGTATGGCCTGCATCCCATTGTGCCCGAAATGATGCACGAAGGTGCTGTCAAAGGCATACGTCAACTCAGGAAAGTTCCACCGATAAAACTGCTTGATTGGGACAGGCCAGCCCATCGGATCAAAATGATTGAGATACCCCTGTTGCTGAGTTCCATTCGGAGGGGTGTTAACACCTGGCGGGAAAACTGTCCCTGGGGGAGGAAATGAATAGTAATTGGCATTATTAATGGCCACCGCAGGCGTGCCAGGGTTTACGGGGCCAATCAGCGAGAACGCGCCGCCCTCAACGCCGCCGCCTAGCAGCAACGCCGCGCACAAGGCCAAAAGCGGCCTCTTTCGCCCGTTCCATTTCATGTCTCCTGGATCCGTCGGGCGTGTCCTTGTACACAGCCCCCCGGGTTTTACCCACAAAGACCGGCCGGCAGCCGCTGCCTTGCACAACGGCTCACCGACCGGCTTTGTTGGTATCATAAGACGCGGCCAACCCACCGAATGGCAGGGCAGCCGCGCACCCCCTTGGCTCTGTCGTAAAAATCCCTTGATGATGTTTCGCAAGCTGCATTTTCTGTCGCTCTCGATTTATTCCATCATCCGAAAAGCCTCCGAAGCCATCATTCGGTCGGATTCAGCCACCGCCTCATAACGGCCCGGCTGCCAAATCTCAAACCGATCCAGCAAACCTACCAGCACCGCTTCCTCCACTATTCCGGCTTTGGCCGCCATTTCCTCGGGGAGGCAAATGCGGCCAGCCTTATCCAAGGCAACCTGCACCGATTCGCTTCCAATAAATCGTTTGAGCAAAACCTTGTTCGGGTCATCATTTCCCATGGCATCAATATCACCCATTAGCTTTGCCATTTGCCCGGGAGGCAACACCCGCAAACAAGTCCCTTGTTTTGATTTCGGCCAAACCATCATGGTGAATTCAAACCCCTTTTCCGTTGGCCGCCACTTCGCAGGCACCTGAACACGCCGCTTCCCGTCCACTCCATGTCGATAGAGTGAATTGTAATACACAGGCGTATTTGTGCCATATTCCGACATCGATCGCGTGCTGCACTATTAACCCACTTCGCCACACAACGCAACACTTTATTTATATTTATTCACATAGGTCAACCACAAAAATGACCATTTAAAGGGGTTTTTTCCAGCTTTATTCACACTATTCACAGAAAACTCGCATTCTGGTTTCTTCCCCCTCTAGAATCCGCCCTGTGGCTCTGCCCCTCCTGAAAACTGCCGATTTTGATTACACCCTCCCCCCCGCCCTGATTGCACAAACCCCGTCAAGACAGCGGGACGCTTCGCAATTACTGTCGCTTGACCGGGTCACGGGAACTGTTTCCCACCACCAATTTCGTGATCTCCCGTCTTTGCTCCATCCCGGGGATGTATTGGTTATGAACGATTCCCGCGTTATTCCTGCCCGGCTCCGCGCCAGAAAACTCACAGGTGCTCGGATCGAATTGCTGTTGCTGGAGGAAAACACCGAGAACGACTGGTGGGCCCTCCTTCGCCCCAGCAAGCGACTGAAAATTGGGATGGAGATCGAAATTTGTGATCACCGACGTAAGTCCACTGGCACCACCGCAATCATCACCGGGAAAAGCGTGGAAGGTCACGCCCGCATTCAGTTCAGCAAAAACATTCATCCAATCTTGGAACAGATTGGCGAGCCTCCTTTGCCTCCCTACATACGACGCCCCTCAGGCAGCCGCCCCGCCGACCTTGCCCGCTACCAAACCGTCTTTGCCCAATCCCCCGGATCCGTTGCCGCTCCCACGGCCGGACTCCACTTTACTCCTGCTCTCCTAAACAAACTACGTCGTAGAGGCGTCATCCCGTGTACACTCACACTTCACGTCGGACTCGGCACCTTTTCCCCCGTCAAAGCCTCGCGCATTCAGGACCATCGAATGCATGAGGAACGCTATACACTTTCTGGCCCCACCGCGGCTATTCTTAACAAGGCACGCCGCGACCACCGCCGCATCATTGCCGTCGGAACCACCTCCCTCCGCGTTCTCGAATCTCTCGCACGCAGCCATGCGACCTTCGGGCCAGCCACGGGTCGGACGAGGATATTCATTTATCCACCCAGCGAGTTTCATGCCGTCGACGCCTTGATCACTAATTTCCACCTTCCCCAGTCGACCCTCCTTATGCTGATAAGTGCCTTCGCCACCCCCGGCCAACTTCACGGCCGCGAAACCATCCTAGCCACCTACGCCACCGCTATCCGCAAAAAATATCGCTTCTTCAGCTACGGCGATGCCATGTTTATACAGTGATCCGCCCCTTCGTCCTCATCAACATGGCCATGACCGCCGATGGTAAAATCGCCTCGGCAAACCGCGCCGTAACCAAGCTGGGCAGCCGCCGAGACTTTGGCCATCTGCTTTCATTGCGCGCCACTGTTGATGCCGTGATGACCGGTGCAGGCACTATAAATGCTCAACCGGATATCACCCTTGGCCCCGGTTCTCGCCAGTATTCTGAAATAAGGGCGGCAAGGGGACTCTCCGACGCCCCCCTGCGAATCTTAGCAAGCGGTTCCGGACGACTAAACCCCAAGGCAAAGATTTTCCGTTCCCCCGGAGCCCCCATCATTGTCCTCACGACCAAACAAATGCATCGGGCGCGCCGACATACTCTCGCCGAAACCGCCGCCGAAGTTTGTGAATTTGGACGCAGCAAAATTGACATGCGCAAGGCTTTGAACTGGTTGCGAGTTGAAAATGGCGTCAAGCGACTCCTTTGTGAAGGCGGCGGTCAATTGAACGGCACCCTGCTAGCTGCGGGATTGGTTGATGAAATTAACCTGACCATTTGCCCCAAGATCATGTCCGGCAAATCAGCCCCGACCATCGCCGACAGCCCGATTGCCGAAAGCCTCATGGACGCCCGACAGTTCAAATTGAAATCAATGCGCCCCGCAAGCGGCGAGGTGTTTTTGGTATATCGTACAGATTAAAGAAGGCTCACCTGTTCGACCTCCGCGGGCTGCCCAAGGAATTGGACTCCCAGTTCAGAAAACTTGGGGACCGCGTCCGTAAAAAAAAGCCGCAGGTTGCCCTGCCCACCCTGTTCGTTAAGCAATCCCAACCGTTCCAGTTCACGTTGAATGAACTGGGCACAGCTTTCGGCGGAATCCACCAGAAAAACAGTCTCGCCAACAGTATCGGCTATGGCCTGTTTCAGGATAGGATAATGTGTGCAACCCAAGACCAGCGTATCGATTTTTTGAGCGAGAAGAGGCGCTAAGTATTCCTTTAAAACCGAACCCGTCACCTCATGTTGCTGCCAGCCCTCCTCGGCCAAAGGAACCAACAGTGGACACGGACGGGCATGAACCTGTGCATCCGGCTTGAGGGCAACGATGGCACGATGATAAGCTTGGCTGCGGATGGTTGCAGCGGTGCCAATCACGCCGATACGGCCCGTGCTCGTCCGCTCGATGGCGGCAATGGCCCCGGGCGAGATCACTCCAAACACAGGCATCGAAAACCGCCTTTCCAACTCAGACAGGGCGGTGGCACTGGCGCTATTGCACGCAACCACCAGAGCCTTGACATTGTGTTTCGCCAAGAATTCAGCGTCCTCGCAGGCAAAGCGCGTGACTGTCTCGGCGGATTTTGTGCCGTACGGCACACGAGCCGTGTCTCCCAGATACACCAGATGTTCGGAGGGCAACAGACGACGGACTTGCCGTACCACAGTAAGGCCGCCAATGCCGGAGTCAAAGATGCCGATGGATTGTGTGGCGTCCGCCATGGGGTGGAATGTGGGAGGAGTGCGGCAGATTCGTCACGCCCAAAAACTTGACTCATGGCCGCGGTATCCCTAGATTGCCCGTCCCTTATCCAATTTTACACAAGGGCAATCGCCATGACTATGAGTGAATCCACCCAACAAATCGACAAAGGCATGGCCGGAGTGGTCGCGGCGAACACGTACCTCAGCGACGTGCGCGGCGACATCGGCGAGCTGATTTACTGCGGCTACAATATCAATGACCTCGCGGAAAACGCGACGTACGAGGAAGTTGTCTATCTGCTTTACCACAAGCGGCTGCCCAACGCCGACGAACTGGCGGCGCTGAAGCAAGACCTCGCCTCGCGGCGCGAAATCCCCGCGGGCGTGGTCGAGCTGATCAAGGGCCTGCCGGCCGACACGCAGCCGATGCACGCACTGCGCACCGCCGTCAGCGCGCTGGGTTGTTACGATGACAATCCCGAGACCGGCGACGACCTTGACGGCGCGCGCACCAAGAGCCTGAATCTCATCGCGCAGGTGCCCGTGCTCATCGCGGCCTTCCACCGCAACCGCCAGGGCAAGGAGATCCTCGCGAGCGATCCCGAGCTGGGCGAGGCGGCCAACTTTCTGTGGCTGATCAATGGCGAGAAGCCCAGCGCCGACATGGAGCGCACCATCGACATCTGCTACATCCTGCACGCCGACCACGGCTTCAATGCCAGCACCTTCAGCAGCCGCGTGACCATCGCGACGCTGAGCGACGTTTACAGCGCCATCACCAGTGCCATCGGCACCCTCAAGGGCCCGTTGCACGGCGGCGCCAACGAGGGCGTCATCAAGATGCTCCACGAGATCGGCGAGGTCGACAAGGTGGACGCCTACGTTGAGGATTGCCTGGCCAACAAACGCCGCATCATGGGCATCGGCCACCGCGTGTACACCACGCTGGACCCGCGCGCACCGCACCTCAAGCGCATGGCGCAAAAGCTCACCAACGAGCTGGGCGAGACCAAGTGGATCGACATGAGCGAGCGCATCGCCGAGTTGATGAAGGAAAAGAAGAACCTCAACGCCAATGTGGACTTCTACTCCGCCACCGTCTACTACAGCCTCGGCATCCCGACCGACCTGTTCACGCCCATCTTCGCCATCGCGCGCACGGCGGGCTGGACGGCGCACATCCTCGAGCACCTCGACGGCAACCGCCTCATCCGCCCCAAGGCCGAGTATGCCGGCGACGAGGGCCTCGAGTGGGTGCCGGTGGAGAATCGTTAAACACCACAAATTACTTGAACGCCCGGTGCCCTTGCCGCATAGCAGGGGCACCGGTTTTTTTATATGAATCTGCACGAATATCAGGCCAAGGAATTGATGCGGCGCCACGGGGTGGCCGTGCCCGCCGGCGAGCCGGCCACTTCGCTGGATGAAGCCAAGGCGGCGATTGAGAAACTCTTTGCCGAGGGCAATAGCCGCGTGGTTGTCAAAAGCCAAATCCACGCCGGCGGCCGGGGGAAAGGGACGTTTAAGGATGGCTTTCAGGGCGGGGTGCATTTGGCGGATTCGGCGGAGGATGCATTTGCCAAGGCGGAGGCGATGTTTGGCAATGTGTTGGTGACGAAGCAAACGGGTGAAGAGGGCAAGCAGGTGAACCGGTTGCTGATCACCTCGGCGCAGGATATTAAAAGCGAATATTATGTGGCGGTGTTGCTGGACCGCGCGCAGGGACGGCCGATCTTGATGGCGAGCGCGGAAGGCGGCGTGAACATCGAGGAGGTGGCGGAGGCGACGCCGGAGAAGATTTTTAAGGAGACGATTGATCCCGATTTGGGCATGCAGTCGTTTCAGGGGCGCAAGATCGCGATTGCCCTCGGATTGCGCGGCAAGCTCATCGGGCAGTGCGCGCGGTTGCTGCAGAATTTGTACCGCACGTGGGCTGAGTGCGATGCCTCGATGGTGGAGGTGAACCCGATGGCGCTCATCGCCAACGACGACGGAACCGAGTCGGTGGTGGCGCTGGATGCGAAAATGTCCATCGACTCCAACGCGATGTTTCGCCACAAGGACATCGCCGAGATGCGCGACCTGTCCGAAGAGGATCCGCTGGAGGTTGAGGCAGGCAAGTTTGACCTCAACTACATCAAGCTCGACGGCAACATCGCCTGCCTTGTCAACGGCGCCGGGCTGGCGATGTCCACGATGGACGCCATCAAGCATTACGGCGGCGAACCAGCCAACTTCCTCGACGTCGGCGGCGGCGCCACGCAGGAACAGGTCAAAGCCGCCTTCGAGATAATCCTCAGCGATCCCGCCGTCGAGGCGATCCTCGTCAACATTTTCGGCGGCATCATGAACTGCAACACCATCGCCGAGGGCGTCGTGGCTGCCGCCCAGGAAACCGACCTCAAGCTCCCGCTCGTCGTTCGTCTCGAGGGCAACAACGTCGACGCCGGACGCGAAACCCTGGCCGAGTCCGGCATCTCCATCATCACCGCCGGCACAATGGCCGAGGCCGCGCAAAAATCAGTCGAAGCCGCCAAGTAACGCCATGTCCATTCTCGTAAAACCTGACACCAAGTTCATCGTCCAAGGCATCACCGGCGGTTTCGGCGGACGCCATGCCCAACTGAGCCTCGACTACGGCTCGCAACTCGTCGCCGGCGTCACTCCCGGCAAGGGCGGGCAAACGTTTGCCGAAACCGTGCCCATCTACGACAGCGTCGCCGAGGCCGTCGCGGAGACGGGGGCGACGGCGACGGCTGTTTTCGTGCCACCGCCCTTTGCCGCCGATGCCATTCTTGAGGGCATCGATGCCGGGCTGGAGCTGGTCGTGGCCATCACCGAGGGCATTCCCGTGCGCGACATGGTGAGCGTGAAAAAAGTTTTGGATGCCAGCGAAACGAAATTGATTGGCCCGAACTGCCCCGGTGTCGTCACGCCCGGCGAGGGCGAAGATTCCAGCGGCGGCTGCCGCATCGGCATTTCGCCCGGCTACATTCACAAGGCGGGCAACATCGGCGTCGTTTCCCGCAGTGGCACGCTCACCTACGAGGCGGTGTGGCAACTCACCAGCGCTGGAGTCGGCCAATCGACCTGCGTGGGCATCGGCGGCGATCCCGTGCCGGGCATGTCGCATCTCGATGTGCTCAAGCTTTTCAATGACGACCCCGACACGCACGGCATCATCATGATCGGCGAGATCGGCGGCACCGCCGAGGAGGAAGCCGCCGCGTGGGCAGCGGTGAACTGCGACAAGCCGATTGCCGGCTTCATCGCCGGCGCCACCGCCCCGCCAGGACGCCGCATGGGCCATGCGGGCGCCATCGTGAGTGGCGGCAAGGGCACGGCGGAGGCGAAGAAAGCCGCCTTCCGCGAGGCGGGCATTGGCGTGGCGGAAACGCCATCAGAAATGGCTGGCACTTTGCTGGAGATGATGTAGCCTTTCGTCCGTCAAGGATGGAGTGGTTGCACCTGATTCTAAACCTCGCGGCGTTGCTGTTGTGGATACACTGGCGGCATACGCCTGCCCATTCATCAGGATCCAAGGCAGGTTTCTTTAAAAGACACGGCACCCGGCTGGCACGCGGCTCGGTTGGGCTCCTGCTTTTGGCGATTTTGCTGGTTGGCCGCGCATGGTTTTATCATCGCATTGCGCCGGAAGTTGACTGGCAGCCCCGGGTCACGTTCATAGCTTTTACGCCGGAATTCTCAGCTGCGTTCTCGCTGCCATTTACTTGGGCGGATTTTGGCAAGCAGCTTGCGTTTTCCGTGATCAGCTTTTCTGGTTGGCTGGTTTTATATAATTTTGTACTGGTATTTGCATCCACCATTAAGCCGGCCACTGAAGATGCCCGCAGGTGGAGATATTTTTTGAGAAGCCAATTGGGTTTTCTGGATATGCTTCCAGCCGTGCTGATTGTTCCACTCGCAATTTTGCTGGGGGCCTCTGTGCATTATGGTTCAGCGTGGTGGCTCATGCAATTGGGCATCCTTCCCGGCCAATCCCCCGAGGCCTTGCTTCATCTGGCTAGCGGCATGGCAGTCTTGAACCTGCGTATTGTGGCATGGATGGCCTTGGGGGTGCTCGGCCTGTATGTACTCAACAGCTACATTTATTTTGGGGAACACAAATTCTGGAAGATCATCGATTCCTCAGGGCAGGCCATGCTCAGTCCTTTACGGTTGTTCCCGTTGCAGTGGGGCAAGGTGGATTTCGCGCCCTTGGCGGCCATGGCAGCGGCTTGGGGTGGCCTGCTCCTTATGCATCCTGAGCGTTTGAGCTGGCTCTACCAGAGGTTGATTGGCTGACCAATCAACGCCTCAATTCAGCCCCTTGAAAAAATCGCGTGCCGTGGCACATGTCTCTCCGCTCAGTTTTTTCAGCGAGCAGCCACGCACCTCCGCGGCAATGGCCGCGATTTCCTTCACATACGCCGGCTCACACCGTTTTCCACGGTAAGGCACGGGCGCAAGAAAGGGGCTGTCGGTTTCCAGCATAAACCGATCCTCAGGAGTAGCCGCCAGTGTCTCTCGCACATCCTTCGCATTTTTGAAGGTCAAAATGCCCGTGAAGCTGATTAGGGAACCAAGCTCCACCACGCGTTGCATGCTCGCAACATCGTCAACGAAACAATGGAATTGTCCACGCACACGACTGGCGTACTGCTCAAAAATTTCTAGGGTCGGTTTCAAGGCAACTCGCTGGTGAATCACAACATTGCGCTTCAATTCAACGGCCAAGTCCAATTGCTGCCTGAATACACGGATCTGCCGTTCCTTCCATACCGCATCATCGACCACAGATCCACCGCGGCTGCTGGGCAGCCGGTAGTGGTCGATCCCGGTCTCACCGATGGCCACAACTTTCTCATGGGCGCACAATTCCCTTAAATCCGGGCACACGTCATCCGGAGCCGACTCCAAGTCATTGGGATGCCATCCGACAACTGCGTAAATCCCCTCATGCTTCTCGGCAAGCGCAACAGCACGCCGACTACTGTCCAGATCAGTGCCAATGGTAACGATACGTGTTATGCCAGCATCAGCGGCGCGGCTGAGAACTTGGTCAATCTCCTCCGCAAAATCCGGAAACGTCAAGTGTGCGTGGGTATCGTAGAACTCGGTCATGTACTATTTAACTGCGGTCAGCTCTTTGTGTGCGTTCTTTACAAGTGCCCGTTTTTCAGGCACGCTATCCCCACAAGGATTGACCACCCCATGAATCCAATCAAGTCCTTGGGTTTGACCCGCCTTTTTTACGTGGTGTTGCCTTGCGTCGGGCTGCTTTTCGGCCCGGTGATGCAGCTCTGTGCCGCGGCAAACCCGCGTGATTTTCAAGGCAAAGGCTTGGCCAAGTTTGCCACGTACAAGTTCACCGTGGATCGCAATCTTGAGTATGCTGTCAATTTCGGCCTGACCAATCTCGTCGTTGCCCATCAGCAGGCTTTTGGTAAACGCATCCCCGCCGGGTTCAAGGTGCAGTACAGAATTTTTGGAGAGTTCAGCGACTACGAGGCCTACTCTCAGAGGGTCTACCGGAAAAAAATCGACCGCCGCATGCTTGGCTACTATAGCCCACGCGGCAAGGAGATCGTCACTTGGCGCCAATCAGAGCCATGGCGCCTGATGCCCACACTGCAACATGAAGGCTGCCACGCGGTAATGGATGCCATGTATGGCAATCTACCGTTCTGGATGATTGAGGGCAGCGCGGATTGGTTCGGCGAGGCACCAGCTTGGCTGCAAAAAAACGACAAGGGCCTGTTGCCCGTTGGGAGAGATCAACGCAACCGCTGGCTTCGGCTCGAGGACATGCGTCGCAAAGGCAGGTTGCCCGACATTCGACAATATTTTTTGACGGACAAATACGAAGACTGGTCCAACATGTTCGACAAGGATATCGGCTTAGGCTACGACATTGGGTGGTCCATCTTCGATTTCTTCATTCGCTCCGGCAGGAGCGCAAAAGTGGTTTGGCCACAACAAGCACTGGCGGAAGCCACCCGGCGTTCACAACAAATGCCAAATCGGCCTCCCGAAATTATCTTCACTCAGGCCGTTGACACTGTTTGGCCCAAAATTCGCCGACCAAACGGACAGCAACTGACCGGCATTGAGACCTTTGAGGTCGGCTGGCAATCGTGGATCGAAATCAATGCCCGCGCGGAATTGATGAAAATTCGCGAGGAAAAAAAGAAAAAAGGCCCCTAATGCCACTTCAGCATAGGTGTATTTTCTAAAACTGGTTGCCTTCCCCAAAAAACTCCGCTATCCCTTCGCCACCCAAATTCAACCCTACAGGTGATTTATGGCGAAACCGATCTACCACAGCAGTATTGAAGGCGCACAACACGGTGGCAAGGGACTTGAAGGTTTTCTCAAGTTCGCCAAGGAAGCCGGTGCGGCTGGCGCGCAGCCGAGCAACTACATGATGGAAGAGGACGGCTCGGACGGCTCCAAGTTCCGCAGTGCCTCGGACATAAAAGACACTTTCGAACAAAACGGCCTCAAGCTCGACGGCGTCAGCGGCCACTGCGCGTTCTGGGTGCACACCAGTGCTTGGACGGGAACCAAGAGCGGCCATGCATTTATCCACGGCCAAAATCAGGACAAGAGCCCGGAGGAACTGGAGCAGTGGTATGAGGATTACCTGCTGCGTCTGATGGATCTGTGCGCCGAATTGGACATCAAAATCCTGCCCATGTTCTGGGGTGCTTCCCACGGCTGGGAACTGGCCACTGGTTACCCGTGGGGTTTCTGGACCTCCCCCGGCGGCGGCGACCTCATCAAGGAAGGCAACGAGCGTTTCGTGAACAAAACCGCCAAGATTCGCGCGCACGCCAAAAGCCTTGGCATTTATCTCGCTCACGAGATTCACCCCGGCACCGCCGCCATGTGTGCGGAGGAATTCGGCACACTCGTGGACATTTGCGACGGCGACGAAACCCTCACCGTCAATGCCGACCCCTCCCACTGTTGGGAAGGTGAGGATTGGGAAACACGTTTCACCCACCCCGCCGTGCGCGATCGCGTGTATGCCTGCCACGTGAAGAACTTCGTCGTCCGCCCCAACGTGCCCCTGCGCAAGATGGACGGAAACTGGCGCAACCGCGCGATGCAGTTCACCGACCTTGGCAGCGGCGACCTCAACATGGTGCGCTACGTCGAAATGCTCATCAACATCGGCTACCCCGCGCGCTACAACAAGATCATGGGCACCGAAACCGCGCCGCTTATCGCTGAGACCGAGAGCAACTACCGCGACCCGGACGCCACCGCCATTGAGGGCATCCAATACGTCCGCGACCAGCTATGTTTCCCGGTTGCCGAAGGGTCCTTTGAAGACGAAATGGGGGCCTAAAAAACGGCCGATAAAGCCATTGAAGAACGGTCGCCATTGGCGGCCGTTTTTTAATGACCAATTTTCAATTTCCAATGACCTATTGGAATCTGGGCATTGGACATTCCTTGGATCTTGGTCATTGGTCCTTGGAAAATACCTTTAGCCCATCCCACGCCAGCCGCACCCCTTCCGGCAACTTCGCCTGATCCACATCGTGATCGTAATAGTGCGTCAGGTGCGTGAAAAAAGTCTGGCCGGCACCAACCTGCTCAGCCACGGCCAACGCCTCACCGGTGCTCATATGCGTCCAATGTTCTTGCGGTCGAAGCGCGTCGAGCACAACCACCTCCACACCACGCACCGCCTCGACCACCTCAGCCGGCACCGCCTTGGCATCGGTGAGATAAGCCAACTTTTTTTTGCCCGCTTGCTCGAAGAGAAATCCTGTCGATCCCATGCTCCCATGCGGCAGGTCGAATGGCGTGATGCGCAAATCGCCAATCTCAAACGGCCCATCGACCACATGCTCCTCCGGCACAAAATAACCACGCGGATGTTCGCCGTCATGAAACGAATGGGCGTGAACCCGCCGCAAGTGCCCCATGGTCTCTGCATTGGCGTAAACCGGCAGCGGCCCTTGGCGGATGTCGCAAAAGCGCCGGCAGTCGTCCATGCCCATGATGTGGTCGGTATGTGCATGGGTAACCAGCACGGCGTCGAGCCAACTGATGTTTTCCCGCAGACACTGCGTGCGGAAATCCGGCGTGGTGTCAACCACCAGCTTGACTTCACTGGTAACCACGTAAATCGAAGAACGCAGCCGATGATTTTTCTGGTTGGCCAGAAACTCCTCCGGATATTCCTTGCCGATGACCGGCACACCCTGCGAGGTGCCCGTGCCTAGGAACGTAAACTCAAACGCCATGCGCCGCATGGGATGCCCGATCGGCACGGTGAACACAATTTTATTTTCCCGCGCGCCCAATCGGTAACAATGCCCCCGCATGCTTGAAACGCTGCGCATCCGAAATCTCGCCTTGGTCACCGACCTCACGCTGGAGCTCGGCCCCGGCTACAACGCCATCAGCGGCGAGACGGGCGCAGGCAAATCCATCCTCATTGGCGCGCTCAATCTCGTGCTGGGCGAACGAGCCGACCGCACGCTCATTCGCGCTGAGGCCGATCAATGCACGGTCGAGGCCACGTTTGACCTCGCCAAGCTCGACGCTCCTCTGCCCACATTCCTCGAGGAACATGGCCTCGAACCCTGTGAGGACAATCAACTCCTTCTCAAACGGACCTTCACCGCCGCCGGCAGCAACCGTCAGTTTGTCAACGGCAGCGCCACCACGCTCGCCGTTCTCAAGCAAATCGGCGAATGGCTCGTCGACATGCACGGTCCCCACGATCATCAATCGCTGCTGCATCCCGCACGCCAGCTCGCCATCCTTGATGCCTTTGGCGGATTGCAGGCATCGCGCGCCGCTTTCACCGAATTGCTCCAGCGCCGCACCGCCATCGAACAGGCCAAGGCCGATCTGGTGGTTGATGAAGCCACCTACGCGCAGCAGCTCGATTTGCTGCGGTTCCAAGTGAAGGAAATCACCGATGCCGCGCTGGATCCGGCTGAAGAGGAAAACCTTGAGGCCGATTACCAACGCTCCAGCAACGCGGCCCGATTGCTCGAGCTTTGCCAGGGCGCCTTGCAGTTGGTCAGTGAAAATGAAGGCTCACTGCTCGACCGCTCCGGCGATCTCGGCCGTGTGTTGGCCGATTTGCAGCAGGTGGATGACAGCGCCACCGAGCTGGTCAACCTCCACGAGGAAGCCCGCACCAACCTGCAGGAACTCCAAAGCGCTCTTACGGCATACGCTGATCGCGTGGACATCGATCCCGCCCAGCTCGCCACACTGGAGGAACGCGTTAACCTCGCCCAATCGCTCAAGCGCAAATACGGCGGCAGCATCGAGGCCGTGAATGCCTTCGGCGACGAGGCCGCCCAAAAACTCGCCACACTCGAGAGTCGCGATGAGGAATTGGCCCGATTGAACGCCGAACTCGATTCACTCGAAACCGAACTCATCGCCGCCGGCCAAAAGCTCACCGCCCAACGCGCCAAGCTCATCCCCAAGCTCACCAAGGCCGTCACCGCGCACCTCAACGACCTCGGCTTTGCCCAAAGCCAGCTCGATGTCGCCCTCACCAGCACCGATCAACCCGCCGAGGCCAAGTCCACCGGCTTGGACACCGTCGAATTTCAATTTGCCCCCAACCCCGGCGAACCCGCCCGCCCCTTGCGCGCCATTGCCTCCTCCGGCGAGCTCGCCCGCGTGATGCTCGCGCTCAAGACCGTCCTCGCCGCCGAGGATTCAATCCCCGTTTTGATTTTTGACGAAGTCGACGCCAATGTCGGCGGCGAGACCGCCCATGCCGTCGGCGAGCGCATGCGCCAGATCGCTGACCAGCGGCAGGTGCTCTGTATCACCCACCTTGCCCCTGTCGCCGCCGCCGCACAGACGCATTACGTCGTCAGCAAAGCCGTCATTGATGGCCGCACAGAATCGAATATTTCCTTGCTCGATGAAAAATCCCGCGTGGAGGAACTGGCCCGAATGCTCGGCGGTAAAGTCGAGGCGGCCACGAAACACGCCGAAGAGTTACTGGGCTAAAGGATCAAGTCCCGGATCACCCGTCCAGGTCGCACAAATTGCGGGCGACCATTGACGTCGTGAAGCATTTGTTCCGCAGGTACGCCGAGTTGATTGTACACCGTGGCGATGAGATCCCGCGGCGCCACGGCATTTTCCGCGGGCTCGCCGGCCACCTTGTCGCTTTTGCCATAGACAAACCCGCCCTTTACGCCGCCGCCTGCGAGCACGGAGCTGAAACAGCGCCCCCAATGGTCGCGCCCATCACGACCGGCTCCGGCATCGCTGCTGCGTTGTCCAACCTTGGGGTTGCGGCCGAATTCGCCGGTCCACAGCACCAGCGTTTCATCGAGCATGCCGCGCTCGCGCAGGTCGTCCAGCAACGCACTGAAGGCTTGATCGGCGGGCGGCATGAGGCGTTGCTTGAGGTCGATGAAATTGCGGCTGTGCGTGTCCCAATACACGCTCACGTTTTTGATGCCGTCATTCGGCCAGAAAACCGTGACGAGCGGCACACCGCGTTCCACGAGCCGGCGTGCCTGCAGGACGGACTGGCCATGCGGATGCAGTCCATACCGCTCGCGCATCTTTGGCGTTTCTTCCGTGAGATCAAAGGCGCCTCGTTGATTGGCGGCGGTGGTCAGCAGGTCGTAGGCGCGTTGATTATTTTTATCCGTGGCAGCAAACGCGGGATTGGCACTGGCCAAGGTGCGGTCGAGTTTTTGCTGCAGCGTCTTGCGCCCTTCCAGCCGTGTCAGTGACAGCTCCGGCTGCAGTGTCATTTCGCCCACCTTGTAATCCTTTTTGCTCGGGTCAGCATCAATCGTCAGCGGATCATGCAATGGCCCGAGCCAGCCGGCGAATTGTCCCTGGCTCTGCTCCACAAATCGCGGCACGTCGCCGGGCAATTCCGGGCGCATGGAAACAAACGGCGGCAAGGCGCCTTTCCCTCGTCCGAGCTTGGAAAGCACCGAGCCCATGTGCGGCCATTGATCGGCTTTGGACTTGGAGATGGGCGGCGGCTCGCCTGTGAGCAGATAATGAGTGGAGGCCGTGTGATCAAAATTGGTGTGGGTCATCGAACGCACGATGCTGAGCTGGTCCGTGCGCTTGGCCAGCTCGGGAAAATGTTCACTGACGTGAATGCCTGGCACCTTCGATCGGATCGGCGAAAACTCTCCGCGAAACTCCGCCGGTGCCTCCGGTTTCATGTCCCAAGTATCCTGTTGCGCCGGCCCGCCCCACATGAAGAGAAGGATGCACGCCTTCGCCTTGCCGAAGCCGTTTTGCTCCCGGGCCGCAAGCAGTTCAGGCAATGACAGGCCCATCAGACCCAAGCTGCCCGCGCGCAACAGTTCTCGCCTATTTAGGTTCATTCAAATCTCGCTCTCGTTATCCCCGAAAAACAACTCGTAAGCGCGATCGTATTCAGCCTCGGGCACGTACACCTCCACAGGGCGGCTGAATTCGTCCTCGCCCTCGGGCATTGGCTCGATCATTTTTTCCACCGCCTTGATGTCGTGATTGCCGAGCATCACCGCGAGCAGTTCCGCGTTATCCACCGGGCAGGTATGAAAGAGTCGCATGCCGTCCATGACAAATTCCTCGACAAAGCATCCGCCAAACGGCCTCATTTCGCGAGATGAAATTTGGTATCTGCAACGAGATTTTTGAGGGGTGGACGATGGAGGACACGATGGAGTACGCGGCCAAGACCGGCTACGACTGCCTGGAGATTGCGCCCTTCACCATTTCCAATCACGTCACCGACATCTCCGCAGCCGAGCGCCAGCGGGTGAAGGATCTGGCGGCCCAGACCGGCATCGAGATTTCCGGCATCCATTGGGTGCTGGTGAAGGCCGAGGGCATGCACATGACGCATACCGACGCGAGCATTCGCGAGAAGACCGCGCGTTACTTCGTGGACCTCGTCGATTGCTGTGCGGATTTCGGCGGCCGCTCAATCATCGTCGGCTCACCGTACCAACGCAACCTAATGGACGGCGTCAGCTACGAGCAGGCGTGGGAATGGGCCACCGACGTATTCAAGGACAGCGTGGCGCACGCCGCCGAACGGGATGTGGTGATCAACTTTGAACCACTGGCGCCCAGCGAAACCAATTTCATCAACACGCACACCGAGGCGATCCAGTTTGTGCAGCAATTGGAGAACCCCCATTTCAAGGTGATCCTCGATGTGAAAGCCATGTGTTCCATGGGAAAACCGATCCCGGACATTATCCGCGAGAGCGCCGGCGAATTCGGCTACTTCCACGCCAACGACGAAAACCTCAAAGGCCCCGGCTTTGGCGACGTGGATTTCAAACCGATCGGCGCCGCCCTCAAGGAAGTGGATTACGACGGCGTCGTGTCCGTGGAAGTGTTCAAGTTCGACGAAGGCCCGGAGGTGATTGCCACGCAGAGCTTGGCCAATCTGAAGGAAGCGTTTGCCGAGTAGGCGCGCCTAAATAATCTCCACGCCAAACTGCCCGAGCAGCACGATAAAGATCACAATCGGGCAAATGATCCTCAGGAAAAACACCCAGATATCCGAGGGTGCCACATTGCCAAAGATCGGTTTCGTGAAGCTGGAGCAGCCTTGCGCCAGTTCCTTGACCATCTTGCTCGAATCCATCATCCAGCCCACGTAAACGCTGACCGACAGCGAGATGATTATCAGGCACAGCGTGCCGAAATATTTGTCCATCACTTCGAAAAAGCTAACTGATTTGGTGGTGAGGCTGAGGGATGCAAACCCGATGGTGGCATTGTTTTCAACCAGCGTAGTGTGCACGGCATTGGTGTGAGCGTGTGGCACGGCGAAGGAAACGTCCGTACGCGCCTTGATGGCTGCGGTGGTGGGGCTGAGCGTCACAGCTGATTCCGGAATGCGAATATCCACCTTGGCCAACGCGCGGCGCAGCTCGGCCACGGCATCTTTGCCGCCATCCACGGAGATCAAAGTGAACTCAACCGAGTCGCCTTTATCGATGGCATCGTGGCTCAGGTGCGTCACTTTCCCAGCTTTTAGTTCGCCAATGATCGCCAAGGTGTTGTTTTGATCATCCATCGGCACGGCAAATTTCATGTCCTCCAATTGCGTGACGGGAAAACTGATGGCGCCCACTTCAGCGTTGGTGCCATCAAGGATTGCCGAAAGACTTTCCGGCGTGGCTTTCGCTGCATCGATGCCGGTGAGTTTCAGGGTCGACTCATCGGTGGTGACAATTTTGCTAAACGCATCCGAACCGCCGAACGACAACGCGGAAGGCAACCCCACCGCGAACGCCACGATGCCAACCAGCACGGCGGCTTTTTTGCGCGTGGCACGTTTGCCATCCACGAAATAGGAGACCGGCACTTCGAGCATGGAGATCGAGGATGTAAGTGCCGCCACCGTCAGCAATAGGAAGAACAAGCCGCCCACTACGATGCCGAAGGGCATTTTTTCGAACACCGCCGGCAGGGTCTCAAATGTCAGCGTTGGGCCGGCGTCCACCGGGAAGCCCAAGGCGAACACTGCGGGAATCACCATCAGACCGCCAAGCAACGCGACGCCGGTGTCCATCAAGGCCACCCAAAAGCCGTTGGACACAATGTTTTGGCTCTTGGGCATGTACGAGCCGTAGGTAATCATCAGGCCCCAGCCGACACTCAGGGAGAAAAACGCCTGTCCCAGCGCAGCCAAAACCACCTTGCCATCAATCACCGAAAAATCCGGTGAGAGATACCACTTGATGCCTTCCGAGGCTCCTTCCAGCGTGAGGCTGCGAATGATCACCACGAACACCAAACCGAGCAGCAGTGGCATGAGGATCTTTGACCATTTCTCGATGCCTCTTTCGATACCGGCTTGAACGATGTAAATCGTGCCGCCAATGAAAACGGCAAACAGCGGGATCACCCAGTTTGGATTCGCGGAGAATGATTTAAACTCCATGCCCGCTTGAGCCACGGTGTTGTAAATAAAGCCGATCGTCCATCCGGCAATCACACCATAATAGCTCAACACGCAAAAACACGCCGCCAAGCAAAGCCAACCCACCGCCGGTGCGCCGTACTTATACAGCCACACATCCTTGGCTTCCCCGGTATCGCGAAAGGCATCGACTGGGTTTTTACCCGTAAGCCGCCCCAGCGTTAATTCAGCCCACATCAGCGGCAGGCCGATAAACAACACGCATGCCAAATAGATGACGACGAATGCCGCGCCACCGTTTTCACCGGTGACATACGGAAAACGCCAAATGTTGCCAAGCCCCACCGCAGAGCCGGCAGCGGCGAGAATGAAACCGATCTTGGAGCCCCATTGGCCGCGGTTTTCGGGAGAAGGTGTAGCACTCATGCAGAAAGCTGCGGCGATGATGGAGGGTTTGGGGAGTTTGGAAAGAGGAAATTATTCGGACTTCACTTCACCCTCACCCAACGCCGTTTCTCGGCGGATTGCTCCACCGCCTCGAGCACCTGTTGGTTTTTTAACCCATCCTCAAAGGTCGGCTGCACCGCGCAGCCCTTGGCGATGGCGTTCACAAAATCTGCGATGGTGTGCACAAAGGTATGCTCGTAGCCGATGATGTGCCCAGGCGGCCACCATTGGCCGACGTAGGGATGCACGCCGTCCTTTTGCGTGACAAGGATGTCGGCAAAGCCCTGACGATCGGCGGAGACGTTGTTGTCGAAAAACTTGAGGCGATTCATGTCCTCGAAATTAAACTCCAGCGAACCCTTGCTCCCGTTGATTTCGAGATGGATGTGGTTTTTGCGACCGGTGGCGTAGCGAGTAGCCTCAAGGTTGGCGAGTGCACCATTCTTGAATCGGCCAATGCACTGAGCGGCATCGTCAACCGTCACGCGCCCCATCTTCTTGGGGTTGTCCGGCAGCGGGCGTTGCTTAATGAAGGTGTGCATTTGGCCGCAGACCTCATCGAACTCGCCCACCAGGAAACGCGCCAGATCAATGATGTGCGCGTGAATGTCGCCATGAGCGCCGCTGCCGGCGTGTTGTTTCTGCAACCGCCACAAGCGCGGCATCTTAGGGTCGACTAACCAGCCCTGCGCGTAACGGGCATAATAATGGCGGATGTCACCAATGGCGCCTTCATCGATCATCTTTTTTGCCTGCGCAATGGCGGGGATGCGGCGGTAATTGTGACAGATCATGTGCACCACCTTGGCACGCTTCACCGCCTGCAGCATTTGTCGGCACTCCTTAACATCCAGCGCGAGCGGTTTTTCACAAAGCACATGCTTGCCGGCCTTGGCGGCGGCGACGGCGATCTCGGCATGCGAATCATTCGGCGTATTGATGTCGATTACGTCGATTTCCGGATTTGCCACCACAGTCCGCCAATCGGTGGCGGCCTGTTCCCAGCCGAACTGCACACGTGCCTTTTCCACCTCAACGGCATTGCGACCGCAAATGGTGTGCAGGTGCACCTCCCGTTTCAGGTCAAAAAATCGCGGCGCCTGCCGCCAGGCATTGCTGTGCGCCTTGCCCATGAAACGGTAGCCGATGAGGCCGATGTTCAGTGTTTTCTTTGGCATCATAAAAAACGCGCGACCGTTTTAGGCCGCGCGTGGGTTTAAACTGGGCGCAACCTTACTTCGCCAGCTTCGTCCAGCGGGCGTTGTTCTTGGAGGATTTCACGACGGCCTCAATGAAAGCCATGCCGCGAATGCCGTCCTTGATCTTCGGATAATCCAGCGCGGGATCGTCCTTGGCCAGCTTGCGGCGTTCCTGTTTGGCGCGGATGTGGTTGGCGAAGTTCACGTAAATGTTCGCAAACGCCTCAAGATAGCCTTCGGGGTGTGCCGGGGGCGTGCGTGTCGCCGCAGCGGCGGCGGCACCAAGGTACCCATTGGCCGTCCGGAAAACTTGCATCGGTTGATCAAGCCATTTGACCAGCATGGTGTTCGGCTCGTTTTGGTGCCACTCAATGCCACCCAGCTCGCCGTAAACGCGGATGTTGATGTTGTTTTCTTCGCCCACGGAAATCTGCGAGCTATGCAGCACGCCTTTGGCGCCGTTGGTGAAGCGCAGCAACACATTGCCGTCGTCATCGAGCTTGCGGCCCTTCACGAAAGTAGTGATGTCGGCGGCGAGTTCCTTGATCTTCAGGCCGGTGATGTATTCGGCAAGATTCTCCGCGTGGGTGCCGATGTCGCCAATGCAGCCGGCCGCGCCGCTGCGCTTGGGGTCGGTACGCCAGTCGGCCTGTTTCTGGCCGCTGGCCTCCAGACGCGTGGCGAGCCAGCCTTGCGGATACTCCACCACCACCTTGCGAATCTTGCCCAGCTTGCCGGCGGCGATCATGTCGCGCGCCTCTTTCACCAGCGGATACCCGGTGTAATTATGCGTCAGGCCGTAGAGGCACTTGGTTTTTTTAACAAGCTTCTCAAGCGTTTTGGCTTCCTTGAGATCGAAAGTAGCCGGCTTGTCGCTGAGCACGTGGAACCCGTTTTCCAGCGCCATCTTGGCGGGAGGAAAGTGCATGTGATTCGGTGTCACAATCGAAATGAAATTCATTCGCTCACTCTCGGGCAGAGCCTTTTCCTTCTCGATCATTTCCTCGAACGTGCCGTAGCAGCGCTTGGCCGGCAGGAAGAGATCCTTGCCGCTGGCCTTGGATTTGCGCGGGTTGGAGGAAAACGCACCGCAGACCAGCTCGATCTGGCCGTCCATGTTCGCGGCGATGCGATGCACCGCGCCAATAAACGCGCCGCGGCCGCCGCCGACCATTCCGTAACGAATTTTTCTGCTCATGATAAAAAATTAACGAGGGATTGCTTTGGTGTTCGCCGCGTGTATAGTGCCGCGCCCACGGCAAGTCAACGCGATTGGACATGACCTTGCAGCTGCTCAAGTCGAAAATTCACCGCGCTGCGGTGACCGATGCCAACGTAAATTACGAGGGCAGCCTCACTATTGACCGCACGTTAATGGACGATGTGGATATGCGCGAGTACGAGCGCGTACTGTGTGGCAACATGGCCAACGGCGAGCGCTTCGAAACTTACGTCATCGCCGGCGAACCCAACAGCGGTGCGATCATCCTCAACGGTGCCACTGCGCACCTCGGCAAGGTGGGTGACCGGCTGACAATCATGACTTTTGCCGGCGTGAATGACACAGCGGCAGTGGATTGGCAGCCGAAAGTGATTGTACTCGGCGAGGACAACGCTACTATCGCCCGTCGTTAGGCGCTTTCGCGCCACTGACCACAACTAACCGAAAGGCTTTAGCCCATGCGATTTACCGCGGGAGACATCGCCGCCCATCTTGGCGGCAAGGTGATTGGCGACCGCACGATGCCGCTCACCGGTTTTCAAGCCGCCGACCGCGCGCGCGACGGCGACCTCACCTTCGCCGAAAACCGCACCTTCTTTGAGCGAGCCGAGCAAAGCGCTGCGAGCGCGGTCATCGTCGACAAAAATTTTGTCTCTGAACGCAAGGTTCTCATCCGCGTGGACAGCGCGCGCACGGCCTTTGCCAAGGTGGTGCCGCTCTTTTACCCGGAACCGCAACCGCCGCAGGGCGTGCATGCTTCCGCGATTATTTCGGATAAGGCCGAGGTACACCCGGAGGCTTGCATTGGCGCGCACGTAATCATTTGTGATGGCGTGAAGATCGGCGCGCGCAGCGTGTTGCACGGTAACAATTATGTGGATGAAGGCTGTGTGATCGGCGCGGACAGCGCGGTGTTCCATAACGTGACGCTTTACCCGCGCACGGAAATTGGTGATCGCGTGCGCATTCATGCCGGCACTATTGTGGGCAGCGACGGCTTTGGCTATGTGCAGGAGGGTGGCCAACACATCAAGGTGCCGCAGATTGGCAATGTGGTGATTTGCGATGATGTGGAAATCGGTGCCAACGTAACGATTGACCGCGGTGCCCTCGGTCCCACCACCATCGGCAAGGGCACCAAGATCGACAACCTTGTGCAAATCGCGCACAACGTGACCACCGGCGAAAACTGCCTCGTAGTGGCCCAAGCGGGCATCGCCGGCAGCACAAAGCTCGGCAAGAATGTAATCCTCGCCGGGCAGGTGGGCCTCGCCGGGCATTTACGCATTGGCGACGGCGTTACCATTGCCGCACAGTCTGGTGTTATGCGTGACATTCGTGAGGGCGAAAAGTGGTTTGGCACCCCCGCACAGCCAGACCGTTCGATGAAGCGCCAACTGCTCGCGCTGCAAAAACTGCCCGAGCTGTTGCGACGATTCAATCGCTTCGAGAAATTTGTGAAAACCCGCATCCCACAGGAAACAGCCGCTCGCCCCGGAAAACCACCGGAATCAGATGCCACCGAAAAACCCGAATAATTTGGCCAAAAACCCTGTTGACTCGACCCCTTTTTCTGGTATCTTCTCCGCCCCTCATTGCGAGAATGAAGACTTTTTTGCCCAAAATTGACATGCAACGGCGCAAGTGGCGCATCATCGATGCCGACGGTCAAGTGCTCGGCCACGTCGCCGAAAAAGCCGCCAATATCCTGCGCGGGCGCGATAAGCCCACCTACACGCCGCACTTGGACGCCGGCGATTTCGTGGTGGTGATCAACGCTGAGAAGGTGCGTGTGACCGGTCGCAAAGAGACCAACAAAATTTACACCCGCTACAGCGGCTGGCGCGGCGGTCAAAAAAGCGAAACCGTGGCCGACGTGCGTGCCAAGCATCCCGAGCGACTTATCATGCGCGCCGTGAAAGGTATGCTCCCCAAGAACCGGCTCGGCAGCAAAATGCTCACCAAGCTGAAGGTGCACTCCGGCGTGGACCACCCACACACTGCCCAACAACCTGAAGTTGTCACCCTTTAAACAAATTCAAGCATGCCAGACGAAAAGACAGGCGAATTTCTTGGCACCGGCCGACGCAAAAGCGCGACCGCCCGCGTACGCATCAAGCCCGGCAACGGCAAGATCACCATCAACAAGCGGCCTTTCGAGGCATACTTTCCCGTGGAGGAGCATCGTATTGTGGTCGCCGAGCCCTTCGTGGCCACGGAGAACACGGACAAGTTTGACGTGCGCGTGAATGTAACAGGCGGTGGCCAGTCCGGCCAAGCCGGTGCTGTGCGATTGGGCATTGCCCGCGCACTGCTGGAGCACGACTCCGAGTTGCGTCCCACTCTCAAGGCCGAGGGCCTGCTCACACGCGACGCCCGTGTTAAGGAGCGCAAGAAATACGGCCAACCCGGTGCGCGCAAACGCTTCCAATACAGCAAACGTTAAGCCAAAGACCTTTTCGCGCCCGCCGGTCTTGCCGGCGGGTTTTTTTGTGTTTTCAAGAGACCCGAAACAACGCACAACAACCAAGGCATGAGTGAGGCAACAACATTGAAGACCGCCGTGGTCGGCGCGTCCGGCTATTCCGGTGAGGAACTCATGCGGCTGCTTCTAAGGCACCCGCGCGTTGAGTTGACGGCGGCCACCTCGCGCCAATACGCAGGCCAATCGTTGGCCGAGGTTTTTCCAAGCTTTGGCAATCACTCGTCGCTGACATTCACCGAACCAAACCCCGCTTTGCTCGCCGAGACGGCGGGAGTCATTTTTCTCGCTCTCCCTCATGGAGTGGCGGCGGAGTTTGCCCTGCCATTGGTCAAAGCGGGCCGTACGGTCATCGATCTCTCCGCGGATTTCCGGCTGAATGATGCGGCGGTGTACGAGGAATTTTACGGCAACCCCCATCCCGCGCCCAACTTGCTGGGGCAGGCCGTCTATGGCATGCCCGAGTTGCATCGTGATGCCATCGCCGGCGCCCAACTCATCGCTGCGCCAGGCTGTTATCCCACCAGCATTCTACTGCCCATTGCTCCCTTGCTGCGCGCGAGACTCATCAAGCCCACCGGCATCATTGCCGATAGCCATAGCGGCGTAAGTGGAGCCGGGCGCAAGGCGGACATCCCCTTCCTGTACGCCGAATGCAACGAAAGCCTGCGCCCCTACGGCGTGCCCAAACACCGCCATCTGTCAGAAATGGAACAGGAACTTTCCGCTGCGGCGGGAACGAAGGTGACGATACAATTCACGCCACATTTGGCGCCTGTCACGCGCGGCATCCTCAGTACGCTGTACCTCGCGCCAGCCGTTTCATTTATGACGGAAGCCGAGGAAGCCGCTCTCGCGAAAAACATCACCGCTTGTTACGCTGCTGCCTATGACGAAGAGCCGTTCATCCGGCTGCTGCCTGCGGGCACTTTGCCGGACACCAAGCATGTCACCCGCAGCAATCACCTCGACCTCGCCTGGCGGCTTGACCGCCGCACTGGCCGCCTCATCGTAATGAGCGCCATTGACAACCTCGTGAAGGGTGCCAGCGGCCAAGCCGTCCAATGTCTGAACGCCGCCCAAGGCTGGGACGAAACCACCGGACTCATTTAACATGCGTTACCCCACCCTGCATTTGCTCCCGCTCTTTGCATTCCTGCTTGGCTGCGCCAGTTCATCCACAACCGACACCACCAACGCGCCTGTGCTGCCAGTTGAGTTGGTGGATCCCGTTTATGAGGCCCCTACTGATCCATCCGCGCCGCTGGCTGGACATTCCAGCCACGGCGCAGCTTTCAACAAGGGCCCACGGCAAGCCGCGCGTTGGATGGAAGGCAAAACCGGCAATGTCTCCTTTCCCATCAAGACCAATAGTGAAGAAGCGCAGAAGTTTTTTAATCAAGGCATTGGCCAACTGCACGGCTTCTGGACATTCGAGGCAGAGCGCTCATTTCGACAGGTTCTGAAGTTGGATCCCGAAAACCCCATGGCTTACTGGGGTATGGCGATGGCCAACGGCACCAATACCCGCGCGAAGGAGTTCATGGAAAAAGCCTTAAAGCACCAAGCCCACACGGATGAAAAAGGTCGGATGTGGATTTCGGCGCGTGCTGCTTTCCAAAAGGAGAGTGACAAGAAAAAACGCGATGCCGCCTACCTTAAGGCATTGCAGGCCATCAGCACCCAGTACCCGGACGACATCGAGGCAAAGGCCTTTGTGGTGTTACAAATGTACCGAAACGGCGTACGCGGCAAGAAGACATCACACTACGAAAATATTGACAAACTCATTGGTGAAATTCTCAAGGTGAATCCGGAGCACCCCTGCCATCATTATCGAATTCATCTTTGGGACCACAAGGATCCAAAACGCGCCGTGGACTCCATCGGCAAGTGCGGCCAATCCTCCCCAAGCATCGCGCACATGTGGCACATGCCCGGCCATATCCTCTCGCGATTAAAGCGCTACGACGATGCCTCGTGGCAGATGGAAGCCAGCGCCCGCGTGGACCACGCCCTGCAAATGCGCGACGGCGTGTTACCTGACCGCATCCACAACTTTGCCCACAACAATGAATGGCTCACCCGAAACCTCAGCCATGCCGGCCGCGTGGGCCACGCATTGACCATGGCCAAGAACATGATTGAACTGCCGCGCATCCCCAGCGTAAAGGATGATGGCACTTGGAGCGTGTCCACTCGCAGCAGCCATGTTTATGGAAAACGCCACCTTTACGGATTGCTGCAAAACTACGAGTTGTGGTGGGAAATCATCGAATTAAAGGACACCCATTATCTGCGCCCGGGCAAAAGCGCTGCGGACCAAGCCAAATGGCAACGCCTCGTGGGCAGCGCATTTTTTAACACCGGCAACACCGCCGAAGGCAATGCGCTGCTGGCCAAAATGAACCAGTTGCTCGCCGAGCAAACCGCCGGCAAAAAAAAGGCGGGAGATGCCGCTGAAGCCAAGGCCAAGGAAGAAAAGAAAAAAGACAGTGACGTACGCAAGGCCCGAACCGCCGCTGAGCGCCCATTCAATACAACCATCAGCGCATTAAACCGAGGCATCGCCGAAGTAAAGGTACACCGTGCGCTAGCCACCGGTAACAAGACCGAGGCCAAAAGTCTCCTTGCCAAGGCCACCGATATCCGCAACGAACGCAAGGCACTGATGCAGCACCGCGTGGGCGACACCGCCGCCGCCATCACCACCGTCGCCGCCGCCGTGAAATCAGGTGCCGAACAGGCTCGACCGCTCGCCGCACAAGCCTATCTGCTGCATGCCTCCGGCAAAGCCAAGGAGGCCAAGGACGCCTTCGAGCACCTTCGTCGCATAGCACCGGGGGCAGACCTAACAATTGAAGCCTTTGCCCGGCTCGCACCATTGGCAAAATCACTGGGCCTGCCCGCTGATTGGCGCAAAAACCCCACCGAAGCGAAAGACATGGGCCTCCGCCCGGATCTCGACCAGTTGGGCCCTTTCCGCTGGCAACCCTCCCCTGCCCCACAGTGGATCTTGCGGGACAAAACCGGCAAGCCACTCTCGCTGGCAGATTTCCGAGGACGCCCTGTACTGGTCGTCTTTTATCTTGGCAAAGGATGCTCTCATTGCATGGAGCAATTAAATGCGTTTGCGCCGGCCGTGCCGAAGTTCAATAATTTGGGCATCGACATCGTGGCCGTAAGCACCGACACCGTGACCGGATTGCGGGAGACGTTTCAAACATTTTCAGCCGAGGCGAAGCAATTCCCCTTCCCGTTGGTCAGCGATGCCCGGCTCGACACCTTCAAGGCCTTCCGCGCCTACGACGACTTTGAGCAAACGCCACTACACGGCACCTTCCTCATCGACGGCACCGGCAAAATCCGCTGGCAGGATATTAGCCACGAACCCTTCACTGCCGTTAACTTCCTGCTCGAAGAAGCCGAGCGCTTACTTTCGTTGCCCAACTAAGTTGGGATTTCACTGCAGAAACACCGAGCACATGGAGAATTCAATTCCAGTCTCTGTGCGCTCTGTGTCTCTGTGATAAAACAACCGGTTCGTTCCCTCCTTTTTTCCTTTGCACACTCTTCCGGTCGCCTACACTTGGGGCTGTCACATTCCCATGAAGACTATTATCAAATCCATTTTTACCATCACCTTCCTCGCCGCCCTTTCGCTAAATGCGGAGGCAAAACCGATCAAACTGCTCATTGTTGACGGGCAGAACAACCACAACTGGCGCGCGATGACGCCGTGGATGAAATCGCAGTTTGAAGCGACCAAAATGTTTTCTGTCGATGTTGCCACGACCCCTCAACGCACGCGCATCCCCGGCAACCTCAGCAAAGAACAACGCGACAGAGCAATCCAAGCGGCGAACGAACTGAATGCCAAGCAATGGAAGGAATGGCGGCCAGCGTTTGCCAAGTACGACGTGATTGTCAGCAATTACAACGGTCAGGAATGGCCCGCTCCGGTGAAAACGGATTTTGAAAAATACATGAAAGACGGCGGCCGCTTCGTGGTTGTGCACGCCGCGGACAACTCCTTCCCCAACTGGTTAGAGTATAACAAAATGATTGGCCTCGGCGGCTGGGGCGGGCGCACCGAAAAACACGGCCCATACGTCTATTACAACGAGGAAGGCAAACTCGTCCGCGACACCCGCAAGGGCCGCGGCGGCAGCCATGGGCCCCAGCACGAATTCACCATTGAGATCCGGAACGGCGATCACCCCGTCACACAAGGCATGCCCGCCAAGTGGAAGCACGGGCGCGATGAACTGTACGACTCACTCCGCGGCCCCGCCGTGAACATGGAAGTACTCGCCACCGCTTGGAGCCCCAAGAGCAAGCGGCATGAGCCAATGATGATGGTCATCAATTACGGCAAAGGCCTCATCTTCCACACGCCCATGGGCCACGAAAACGGCGTGTCGCTCCAGTGTGTTGGCTTCACCACCACCCTCAACCGTGCCTGCGAGTGGCTGGCAACGGGAAAGGTGACGACGAAGCTTCCAGAGAATTTCCCGACGGCCGACAAGGTGAGTGTTTTGAAAAAGAAATAATCACATGGACCCCACCCGCCGCAAATTCATCCAAGCCTCCTCCACCGCCGCCCTCTCCCTGCCCCTCGCGGCACGCGCGGTTGGCGCAAATGAGAAAATCACTGTGGGCATCATTGGCCCGGGCGGGATGGGGAGTGCGCATTTGGGTACGCTCAGCCACAACAAAGCGGTGAACATCGCCTACGTGTGTGACGTGGATGAGCGACGCACGGCACGGGCGCGAGCCACGGTTGAAAAAGCCAAGGGCAAGGCCCCCAAGGCGGTGGGCGACATGCGGCGGATTTTTGAGGACAAGGATGTCGATGCCGTGTGGATCGGCACGCCCGACCATTGGCACGCACCGGCAACCATCCTCGCCTGCGAAGCGGGCAAGCACGTGTACGTTGAGAAACCCGCCAGCCACAACCTGCGCGAGGGCCGCCTGATGGTGGAAGCCGCACACCGCAACAAGTGCGTGGTGCAGGTGGGCACGCAGACGCGCAGCACCGAGGGTATTCGCGAGGCAATGGAGCTGCTCCACGATGGTGCCATCGGCGAGGTGCTCGTCGCCAAGGCCTGGAACAGCCAGCGCCGCGGCAGCATCGGTCGCAGCAAACCGGGCAAGCCGCCTGCACATCTGGATTTCGACACCTGGCTGGGGCCAGCCCCGAAGGTGGAGTTTCGGCCCAACATGCTGCACGGCATCTGGCGTTGGTGGCATGACTTTGGCACGGGCGACATGGGCAATGATGGCGTGCACGACATCGACCTCGCCCGCTGGGGCTTGGGCATGGATACGCATCCCTCAAAGATTTGCGCCATGGGCGGAAAGTATGTTTTCGACGACGACATGCAGTGGCCGGACACGCAGAACTGCCTGTTTGAGTACGCACCGGACAAGAACGGTCGCACGAAGCAGTTGATTTTTGAGATGCGAATCTGGTCGCCGTACAAGCAACAGGGCATGGAAAACGGAAACGTGTTTTACGGCACCAAGGGAATGATGGTGCTCGGCAAGGCGGAAGGCTGGAAAATGTATGCCGAGCGCAACCGGCTGGTGAAACAAGGCGGTGGCGGGCCAAACCTAGGCGGTCATCATCTCAATTTCCTCGCGTGCATTCGCGAAGGCAAAAAACCGCATGCGGACATCGAGATCGGTCACCTTTCCTCAAGCCTTTGTCACCTTGGCAACATCGCCATCCGCACCGGTGGCATGCTGAATTTTGATCCCGAGAAAGAGCTGATGGTGGGCGATGCCAAGGCGGGTGCGCTCGTGCATCGAGGATACCGCGAGCATTGGGCGACGCCGAAGGGGGTTTGAGCACTGCTCACTTGAGCTCTTTCACGAATATATTCGCGAACTGCGTGGGCACTTTCGGCGTCAACACAAAGGCGCCTGCCTTCAACGGCCCCGACTCGCGGATGGCTTCCTCAATGACGACTTTGCCGTTTAGCTCGATCTTTGTTTGGCCGAGGCGGCGCGTGACACGGATGCGATTCCAGCCCTTGGTAATGGCTTTCAACTCGCCGATGTCACCCACGTTGGGCAGGTGAAACGGCGCGTTCTGCCCCTCAGCACGGAAATCCGCAAACATTACATACTCCGTAAACTTTGGCTCTGAGCGCAGCGCCGTCCCGCCTTTTGTCGTTAGCCGCCAGTCATTGGAGGACCACGTACCCGCTTTGTCCGCCTTCCAGCCGGCGAGGTCGATGCCGGTGTAGAGTGTGTGAAAGCCCTCCTCCGCCTTGGCGATTTCCTCAGGCTTTGGGTTCGTGCTCGGCAGCTCTTTTATTTTCAGATTGCGGAACTGAACCGGCGAACCTTCGGACTCGAGGCAAATGTACCCTTTGCGCGGTCTTGCCGCCTTGCCGCGGGTGACGACCTTGCCGTTGACCGCTAGCGAGATGTCCCCGTTATTGCAAACAACGCGGTAATGGTTCCATTGCGGCGAAGGCTTGCTACGGTTTTCGGTGGGAAACGCCCGCGAACCACCGCGACCGTTGATAGGCGTCATCTTGGCGCCATGAATGGGGAAGATATCGCCGTGCGTTGTGTAGCCCCGCGTATTGCCATAGGCGTTCTCAAGCACCTGCACCTCCACTCCCCGATGAAACGGCTGCCCTTTCGCCGTGTACGCATCCGCCCAAACAAAAATTCCGGCGTTGCCCTTGGGCTTGAGGTGCCGCCACTCGACCTCGAGAATGAAGTTTTCGTACATGCGCAGCGTGCGTAGTTCGCCGATGGGCTTTCCGCTGCAGTGGATCATGCCGTCTTTCACCGACCACGTGTTCGGTGCACAATTGATGTTTCGCCAACCATCGAAATTCTTGCCGTTGAAAAGCGGCTTGAAGTCGTCCTGCGCCAGAAGCAACAGCGGGAGAAACGTCAGCAATAGTTGTTTTTTCATGTATACAAGGTTTTTGGAATTCTCCGCCACGGATGAATCCGCGCAAGGTTATTTGGCATTCTGAGCCCAAGCGGGGGTGTACATGGGCAGGTAGCGATAGTAAACCTCCAAACTGAGGGTTGCCATGGCTGTCACGATGCAGCGACCGGATTCACCACCCCACTGGCCCATGGGATCCCAACTGCCGTGAAGGTCGATGCGGTCTGGGTTGTGAATTTGTGCCTTCAGGAACACAGGACGCATTTTTTGATTCCACCGTTCCCAGACGGGGCCTTGAAGTTGGTGCAAGGCAAGGCTGGAGTAGTACCAGTAGTAATAGTTGAACTCGGGCCGGGCATTGCGACGTTTTCCAGGCTTTATGAAATCGTCTTTATACAAAATGTGCTGCGCGGAATTGTTGATGATTTTGTCCAGTTGACGGCTGGTAAATATGCGACGATCCAGGGAATGTTTGCGCAAAAGCTGCTGGGAAAACATTCCCTCGGCCACCATGGCCAAGTTGGGGTCGCCTTTTGTGTAATAGCCGTAGGTATGCTGCTCAATTCGCTGTCGGCCCCCGTTAAGGCGAAACGTCTCGACTCGCTGACTGCTAACGCTCTGCATAAAACGAATCGCCTTGTCGAGTGATTCTGCGGGCACCTTGATCCCACCCATCTTCGCACTCTTCAATGCCATGATCTGCCAACCCGTCACAGACATGTCGCCGCGATCCGAATAGCCCTGCTCCCCAAAGGGCTGATAGCGCCAGCCTCCAGTCTTGGGGTTCTGCGCCCGCACAGTGAAATCCACAATCCGTTCGACGATGGGGCGCAGGCGCGGGTCTTTTGTCAAACTGTATGCCTCCGCAACGGCGATTGCGGCGATCCCGTGATCATACATGAAATTGCGACCACGAAAGCCGCGCAGATCCCCGTCAGGGCCGGTATGGCGGATCATCCAGTCAACAGCCTTTGCGAGGGGTTTCTGATAAGGGCCGGCCTCGGTGTGCTTTGCGCCCCAGCCCATGTAGGCAAGCATGGCCATGCCGGTGGCCGCATGGTCGTGCCCTGCGGGGCCATCCCAATGGCCATCAGCTTCCTGATTGCGGGTGAACCAGTCCAACGCCCGCATGATTGCCCGCTCGGTTTCCTCGCTGCCACCGAGTTGATCGATAATCTCCAAGCGCATCTTCGGGTCATGGCGCAGAACCAGCGGATCCTTGATTTCCCCCGGAGCTTCAAGGATGGGGGCATCGGGGATGCCGCTATCCGGGAGAATCATGTTGCCGTTATCACGAATGTCCTTGAGGGGATTAGAAGCGTACTCAACGCGGGTGACATCATCCTGCTGAACCAAATTGAGGGATTCCATGCGAGTAGGCGGCTTGTTCCCCTCCACCCGTGTCGGTAATGGGCTGCCGTTGGATTGAGGGCCCGCGGAGCTAGCCGTGAGCGAGGCTCCCTGGCTGGTGACATTTTCAAATCTCCCGCCTTGGGCCAGCTCTATGCGGCCATTGTCGGGGAATTTCATTTGCACACCGGGAAGTCTGGAGGCATCCATCTCGGCATGATTCAAGTCCACACGATCCAGCGGCTGGCCTGTTGCGATGGGTGTAGCGGCGGTTTGCTGGGCTGTAAGAAGTGGGTTGAGCTGGAACTGCGCAGCGGCCAGAAACGGCATCGGCCGGGTGGTCAGGCGAGGAGATGCACTCGCGGATTGGATTGCCGGTTTAATGGCCTGCCCTCTAGATGCCCCCGCGAAACTAGTGGAAGGCGTGGTGGTAGGCAGCGTGGTTTCCGCCTTAATCTCCAGAGAGCTGGGCAATGCCGATTCCACTTGGGTTGGCAGAGCGGGTGCAGCTGACAGGATATCCGGGGCCACCTTTGCATCAGTGATGGCCTGCCTTTGCGCCGTGGTCTGCGTCTCGGACTCGGACAGGGGAATGTTCACCGGTCTGCTTGCGCGATCCGTAGGGTTCGCGTTGAGGGTGGGTTGCGTGGGCGGTGCTGCGGCCGATTGTGAATTGTCAACCCCCTTGGCCATGGATTGTGAGGCCTCGGCTTCACCCGTTGTGGTTTGCAAATGCAGGTTGAAGGGCTCATTGGCTGGGCTATTGAGAAGAGTACTGGAAAGATTAGCTTGAGAAAGGGCGCGCGAAGATGTGGGAAGTTGGATGGAAACCATGTTGGTAGCCATCAACGAGGAGGGGCGAATGGCGGCAGGTTGCGGCCGGACCGCTGTTTGTGATTGCGGGCTACTTTCGGTAATCCCGGACGTAATTGGACGGACAGCTTGCTGGCTGGCAACCTTGGCACCGGCCGCTCCAGACTCCGCATCGGTCTCTGGAGACTCCAATTGAAGGCCTGCAAGGGTGTCCACCACAGCGTTATCCACAGAGCCTGATGACTCCGCTTTCACCAATTTCTTGGCATTGGCTTGTGAAGCCGATGTGTTTGGCTTAACGGCAGCAGTCTGGTCGTTGGAGTTGGCGGCAGTCAATGCCTCTGCAGCCTTGGTAAGAGGTTCCGCACCCGATGCAACTAGGGGTTGCGCGGCAGCTTGATGAACAGCCTGTTGGCTGGTGGCTTTTGCCAGATTAGTTGCACCCGTGGAAGCAGCTTCACTGGTCTCAAGTTGGGCGTTCAAAGTGGCTGCTGGTGAATTTGAATCTGTCTTGGTGGAGGATGCCTGCAAGTTGGCGTCAGCAGACTTGGCGGTTGCGGCACTGACTTTGGAAACGGCCGTGGCTTGGGCCGTCGACCGGGCCGGAACAATGGATTGGTCAGCGATCTGAGGTGAGGTTTGAGCATTGGCCGCGGCTTGGGCCTGGGCAAATGCTGCCCGAGTCGAGGCTTGGGCGAGTTTCTGGCCGGTTTCTGATGATTGCGAAGTCTGCTCGAGAGTCACTTTGTTGGCCTCGGCCATGGATGTCTGAGGAAGATTATTCACGGCCTGAGCTGAACTGAGCTTGGCGGTCTGGCTTTGGGCATCGACAGTCTGGCTCTTGGCCACCGCCGTTGCCTTGGGAGCTTGTGATGCCTGAACCGGCGAGGATGTTGCCGTGGTGGGCTCCGACTCAGCCGCGGGTGACACTGCCGCCTTGAGCGTGACACTGGAGCTGGCTTGGCTTAGCTGGGTGGAAGATTCCACCCCCGATTTCGCGGTCTCTAGAGATTCATGGTTGAGGGTGAATTGGGATCCTTGTGGAAGCTGCGTTTGAGATTGGGCGGATTCGATGGCCTCCGGGGCAGTGGGGGTTTGAGTGGCTTGCTGGGTTTGTGCGGTGGTCTGGGCATTGATGGGCGTGGATTGCGCAGCTTTAACACTTGCTTGAGCGGGTGCCGACTGCGCATTGGGCGTGGACTGCGGAGCAACGGTCTGCTGGCTGGCCGCATGAGACAGTTGACTGCCCTGCTCGGCGGCCGTCTGGTTCTGTTCCATGGCAATAGAATTGGTGTCTACGGTTGCGGCCTTGGGAGATGCTTGGCTGTTCTTGTGGAGGGCGGCTTCCGTTGCCTCGGTTTGTGCTGACGTCTCCTTAGCTGCCACACTTTGTGACGCGGCTGGAGTGGCCTCTACCGGTTGGGATTTTGCTTCGGTTGGAGTAGCGTTGCTAGTTGAGGATGGAGCCGGTTGCTGGACAAGTGGCTGAGTGGCTGTTGCCTGCTCGAGCGTTTGTGCAGCCTCTACGGTGTTGGACGTTGTGGTCTGCTTTACAGAGGAGACTTGCGCAGCTTCAGCCTTCGGCACCGCGGCCGGCGCATTGGGATTGACCGCGTTTGCGGGCTTTGAAGCGGATTCAATGGCTGATTCCTTGGTGGCGGTTGTGGTATTTTGGGTCTGGACATTAACGGTATTGAGGGCTTCTCGTGGCTCGGGGCGGGCGGTGGCGGCCTGTGTCGGTTGCTTGGGCAAGGATTGGGCGCTGGAAGCATTTGCCAATTTGCGCGTTGAAGCGGCGGATGTGGTGTTGGTTTCCTGCTTCACAGCCGAAGCTTGGGTTGCCGGACTGGTGTCTGGCTGGCTGGCGGGTTGGGATGTCTCCAGCGTAGGCAAACTAGCCATTGATTCCAGAGATTGTTCTTTTGGAAGAGACTGAGCCGCTTTCACAGGCTGGGACGCGGGCGTTTGGGTGTTTGTCGCCGCGGGCTGGGTTCTCGGAGTTTCTGATGGCTGGGCCTTGACCTGCTGATTGTCGCTGGCGTTAACCATTTTTTGGCTGGAATCGGCAGTTGTCTTATGCGATTGCTCAAGTTGTTCCTTGTTCACGGACACCTCGAGCTTGGGCAGGGACTGCTCGGATTCAACCGGAGTTAAGCGTTCGGTGTTGACCCTTGTGTTGGCGGTTTGTTCCAGCGGCTTTGCGGTGGCTGGATTTTGAGTGGCGGGAGTGGGGGCCTGGGCGCTGGTGCTGGCGGGATTAGCCGCAGTCTGCTGCTGTGGGGAAGGGTTTACCTTCAGGTCGTTAGGCACAGGTGCGGCTTTCGGACTGGCCGCAGCCGGTGTAACCTGAGCAGTCTCGAGCAATTCACGGGGCAATTGCGGCGTTGCCGGCTGATTGGAATCGGTAGGCAACTGCGGCGTGCGTAGGGTTTCAGGTTCGGTGTCAGGAAGCGTGACCTCGGGTGGCTTGATAGCCATTTCATCCGGCTTCACTTGTGTGGTATCCACGTTGGGCGGGGTCGGCTCAACGGGTTGGGCATCCGGATCTGACGGTGTATTCGGCTCCCGTGGGGTGGGCAGTTGTGCCGAAGCTTGGGCGAGGTTTGCTTGCACGGGTTTGTTTAATGCCTCCTCCTCCTCTTGCCTGGCCTCGTCGTCATTGGTCAGCGTGATTTCAACGACCTGTTCCTTGACGTGCTTGTAAATGGCCTCGGAGATGAGCCACAGGCTGAGCAAAAACGCGAGCAACATGTGCAAGCCAAGGGAACCCAGCAGGCAACGCTGCATCAGGGAAAGCTGTGCGCGACGGGACTCGTTGGCCATACTCTTCAACAACGCGAGCAGGGCCAACAGTGACAACAACAGAAGCGCGAACCACCACTTGTATTTCTCGAACAAATCCAGAAAGCCACCGCCTACAGCCGGCTGTTCCTTCGCTGGCGCCTCGGCCATTGGAAAAACCTCACGGGTGATAGTCTCGTACAATTGATAACGGGGGCCATGCGGGGCACGGTCGGAACTGAACACCAGACGATGCCCGTCTCGAAACAGGGTGGGGTCGGTTTCGTTGGCGGGCGTGTTGACGCTGCGGTCCAGCAACTCAACCACCTTGAACGCCCTCCGTTCAATACGGCTGCGAAACAGGTCAAATCCTCCAGCGCCACCGCGGCCGTTGGAGGAAAAGTAAAGATAGTTGCCGCGCCGCGTAATGGTGGGCTGGGCGTCATCCCCCTTTGTGTTCAAGGCTGACAACGGAGAGGCGTCGGTGAATTGCAGCCCCTCAGCTGCATCGTTGGTGGCATGAAACAAATTGAAATCTCCCCTCGGGACAGCCTGCTCACGCGCTGTGCCTCTCCAGCGTGGAGGTGCTGAATCCCCAAGCGGTCTGCTGGACGCAAAATAGAGGTCCTTAACCTGCCATCCGGGCTCGCCTTGGGTCTCGTTTTCCTTAGCGATCCGACCAACGGGCGCATCGTGCACGGTGGGATCGATTTCGTGATGAGCGGTGTTAATGGCGGGGCCAAGATTGACCGGTTCTTCCCACCCTGAATCGCCAAGCCGGGATACCCAGATATCATAGCCACCCAAGCCTCCCGAACGGTTGGAATAGAAGAACAACCACTTGCCATCCCGGCTGAACGAGGGGCCCAGTTCATCATATTCAGTGTTTAAATCCTCAAGCGACCTGGCCTCACCCCAGCCTTCCCCCTCGCGCTTGGCAACAAATAGGTCCGCCCCTTCGCCAGGTCGGCCCTTGACGAAGACCAATGTCAGATTGTCGGCGGACACATCGGGATCATACCGTTCATCCTCGTCACGATTGCCGGGAAACACGGGCGTGGGATGTTCCCAAATAACATCACGCAGGGTGACATCCTCAGCATCAACACGGGCGGAGATATTGTCGGTATAAACCGTCTTGGTGCCCGCTGGCCACAGGACCCAAGCCAGCATCGCCACGGCCAGACACGACGCGCCGACAACCCAGTGTCTGGTCCTCAACCTCGGCGCCTTGGTATTGGCTTCTGGAGAATCTTCACTCACTGCTCAATGTGGTACGCAATGTTGGCGGTTTCAAAACCAGCGTTTTTGCAGGCAAGCAGCACGCCGGAAACCTTGCCGTGCAAAGCAGCATTGTCGCCGCGAATCTTTACCTTGGTGGTGGGATTTGCCGTGTGCTCCCGCTTCAACGCCGCGCGCAGCACATCCATCTTCACCACCGCATCGCCCAACTGAATCTCGCCATTTTGACGAACGTTGATGACCAGGAATTTCTCCTGCTTGGTGGAGGGTTTGCGGGTGCTGTCGGGCAGATTGATGTCCTCGGGATTTTCCTCCTCCTGAAAAGTGGAGGTAGCGAGGAAAAAGATGATCAGCGTGAACAGGATGTCGATCAACGGAGTGATCTCCATCTTGGCTTCAGCGTCACTGGAGGCGCGGATTTTCATGATGCAAGCGCGGGGGATTCAACGGACTGCGAAGTGTCATCGCCAGCATCGCCCTCGCTGGCGGCCGGTTCTGCCGCAGCGATGGCGACTTGGTCGCCAGTCGGACAGATGTCGATGAAACGGCGCGCCTCAATGCTCATGTCCTCAACTAACCGGTCCACCTTGGAGGACAAAAAATGATACACCGCAAGAAAGGGAATCGCGATGGTCAGGCCCGTGGCGGTGGTTACCAACGCCACGTAAATGCCCGCTGACAACGCATCAGATTTGCTCGCGCCCTCTTGCAAATTACTCAGGTCACGGAAGGCGTCAATCATCCCGTAAACCGTCCCCACCAGCCCAAGCAGCGGGGCAATAGCCACCACCAGGCTGATCAGCCGCAGGCTGCGCTTCATGCGATCCGCCCCGCGGATGCCCGCCTCTTCCACGGCCTTTTCAACCTGTTCGGTTCCCTGATGCGCCTTCTCCAGCCCGGCTTTCATCATCTCGCCCAAGGGCGTCTCCCGGCCTTCCTGCTCGCAGTAGCTGACGCCAGCCTTCACGTTGCCTCCCGAGATTTTCTCCTTCAAGCCGGCAAGGAAACCACCTGGCACCACCCGGTCCCGCGACAGGCTGATGGCGCGCTCGAAGGAGCTGGCCAAGCCCACAATGGAAAAGATCGCCAATGGAATCATCACGGGGCCACCCGCGACCAGCAGTTCCCAAAAATTTTTCGGCTGGCCTTTGCCGCCCGTAGTTCCCGCATCATCACTTGGAGCCGGCTGGGGATTGGCCGGCACCGGATTGGCCGGTTGTGCACCAGGCGCCGGGGCGGCGGCCGGAGGCGCTGTCCAAGCCTGGGTCAGGCCAACGCAAAAGAACAACCACACAGCGGCCATGCCGGCGTTAAACCACGCCAGCCGCCGCCGCAAAATTTCGCGGGGGGATTTTTTTTCGGGGTTCATTTTATGAATCTGCACAGTCTGGGTTTTGGGTTGGGTTCCCGGTCCTTTATTTGGGCCAGTATCCCGGTCGCTCCTACTTGATGCGGCTCTTTGCAATTGTCGCAGCGTTGGACTTTGGATATTTGCCAATCAGCTCCTTTAAAATCGATTGTGCCGCCTCGCCACTGCCGCTCTCGTCCAGAGCGGTGGCCATGCCAAGCATTGATCTCGCCTGCCACGCGCCTTTTTCCTCGCTGACTTCTTCCGGATAATTAGCCTCCACATAGGCATAAGCCTTGATGGCAGACTTAAAGGCATCCGCTTTCCCGTCGGTGTCGTCCGTTTTCCGGGCCAGCTTCAGGTGACATTCACCGATATGGAATTGTGCACGGGCGCCCAGTTCATCCTTTCTCAATTCCGCGGTCACCTTCTGGTAACTGGTGATTGCTGCGGCAATGTCGCCTTGGTTTTCCTGCGCCCACCCGAGGCCCTGCCAGGCATTGCGCACTAGCCGATGCCCAGGGAAAGCCTGGATGAACCGCTCGTGGGTCGACTGTGAATCCTTCCAGTTGTCCAGGCGGCCCTGGCATTCTCCAAGTCGCAGCAGGGACTGCGACTGGACCACCTCACCGCCATTTTTCTCGGCCACAGCCTTCTCATAGTTGGCCTGCGCGGCCTTGTAGCTGGCTGCCCGGTCGGCATCCGCACCCGCCGCTTCCGCAAGTTTCATCCTTGCCTCACCCGCCTGATAAGCAGCCGTGCCGGTAAGATCCTTTAATGTCTGCGGTGGATTGTTCGGCAACATGCCACCAAAATCCTCAAATGCCGTGGCCGCCGATGCAAATTCCTCCAGCTCAAACTTGGACCAAGCCAGCCGGTACTGCGCGCGCGATTTCAACCCCGCATCCTTTGCCAATTTCAGCAACCCGGACAGGCGGTCGGCAGCTTCCGTATACATCTTGGCCTGAAACTCCAATTCCGCCAGTTCAAAGCTGCCGCGATTCACCAGGTCGCTTTGCGGATGCTCGGCCAGCAGTTTCTTGTAGGTCTCCATCGCCATGGCATCACGGCCCGCACCCTTCTCGCACCAGGCGGACTGGTACAACGCGTTGTCAATCCAGTCGCCATCCGCCTTCACTCCGGCCACCTTGGAGTATTCCTTGAGCGCCGCATCCCAGTCCTCTTGTTGTTCCAGCGCCCAGCCAAGACGGTAGGTCGCTTCGTCCAGCTTGTTGTACTTTGGATAGTCAACCAGCAGCTTTTCGAGCGCTCCCTGGGCCACCTTGAAGTCTTCCTGCTGCAAAAGGACGATGCCCTGTTGGAAGCGTGAATCCCCGGCGAAGTTGTGCTTGGCATGCCGGTCCGCCACCACCGCAAAATGGTTCTCGGCCTCAGCCAGTTTGTTTTCATCCCGCGCCACGAATCCCAAGTAATATTCCGCATCAGGCAACCACTTGCTCTCATTGTGGCGCGCCTTCACCACCTCCAGCGCCACGCGTGCCTTGCCCAGTTCCTTTTCCAAATACTGCATTCTGCCAATTTCCACATAGGCTTGGGCCAACTGGCTGCTTCCGGAATAATTGTCCGTCAGCTTGGTCAGCGTAGCGATGGCCGTCTTGGTATCCTTCGCCTGCTGGCTGGCCAGCCCGCTCATCAGCAATGCCGCGTCCGCATTCTCTCCCTCGGGGCTGGCTTCCACAAATTGCTCGAATGACTTGATTGCCGCAGCCCACTGCTTTGTCCGAAACTTGCAGTCACCCACAAGGTAGTCAATTTGTTTAAAGCGGGACCGCACTTTTTCATCACGCGCCAAGGGCTCAAGCACCTTCAACGCCTCCATCCACTCCTTTTGATTGTAATGGGAACTGCCGATGCGATAGTTCGCCGCCGCCGCCTGCGGATGACCGCTGTACTTGTCCGCAAACGTCTTGAAGCCGTCCACAGCCTCCTTGTACTTGTCCTGCAGAAACAGGTTCTCGCACTGGAGAAAAGCCACATCACCAGCCTTCTTGTCATTGGGATATTTGCTCAGGAATTCACCGCACAAGTCATGGCTGGCTCCATACTTTTTCTCCCGATGCAACGAATCAGCGCAAAGCCTCATGGCGTCATCCATTTGCGGAAATGTGCCGTGATCCGCAATCAGGGTCTGGAACGCCTTGGACGCCTCCGGAAACGCGTTCAACTCATAGTGATTGTTGCCTAGGTCAAACAACAACTCAGGAAGCTTCTCGTTGTTTGCAAATTTGCCCTTGACCGCCTCCAGCACCTTGACCGCTTCCGTGTGTTTCTTTTGCCGGAAAAATGTCCGGGCCTGCCACAGCGGAACCTCAATGATCAATGCGTTGTCCCCGGCCAACCCCCCAAACACGTTCTCCGCTTTGGCAAATTCCCCAGCCTCCAGTTGGGAACGCCCCAGATAAACCCCGGCATCCACCGCCAACTTGTGCCCTTTAAAATCGCGCGTGAATTTCCCGAACGCCTCCGCCGCTTGCGGATATTCCTTCAGCGAATCGAACCGGACACGGCCCAGACGGTACAACGCATCCGCCGTCACCTCCTTGCGCGTCTTTAAATCCGCTGCCGCCTCATAAGCCGCCACCGCGGCGTCAAACTCCTTCAATTCACGGCGGGATTCCGCGAGCATGTACAGCGTCGTCTGCTCGTAGTCCTCATTGCCTTTCACCTTACCCTTTAACACCTCCAGCACTTGCGCCGCCTCCTTGAAATCTCCCTGTTCAAACCGCGCAATACCACCCTGGTAACTTGCCCGCACCCCCACGGCACCAGGCTGACCCGCCAGCTTTTCCGCCTCGGGAATCACCTGCTTCCACTTTTTCTGGTCGAACAGGCATTCCAGCAGCCCCTTGCGCAATTGTGCATTTTCCGCACCGCCCTTGATGCCCAAACCATCCTTAAAGACAGACTCCGCCTCCACGGGCTTTTTCAACTCGCGCAGGGAGTTGCCGAGATACAGGTGAACCAGCAGCGCGCGGGGGGAATTCTTGTCGCCCGCCAGCTTCTTGAGCAACGGCGCGGCTGCGTCAAATTTTTTCATCCCATAGTAGGACAGCCCAAGGCCAAACTCCACGTCCTTTGTCTTGGGATGATCCTTGTACGTCTTCAGGAAATCCTCGTACTCCTCCGCCGCCAGCGGATACAACTTGCGGTTGAAGAGCCCGTTGGCGTTGAAGTATTTCTCCAGCGCGGGATCCTTCTTCTTGTCCTGCTGCGCGGCAGCCGGCAATGCCAGCAACATCATCAGCGCGCCTAGCAGGCATTGGAAAACGAACCGGCGCGCACGCGCGCCGACACCACGGGCCTTGCGGCCCTCTTTAAAAGGAGGGAGGGAAGAGGTCTGCATAGTCTAATCTCGTAGGAGTTTGAATTTTCGCAACCGAAAATTTTTTCCAGCACCGTTTATTCCAAACCCCAAGCCTGTTCACATTAAACAAGTTGTTCACGCCATCAAGGCACGGGGTTATCAACGAAGGTTTGGACGCCTCCCTAAAGCCACAACTTCACCTGAAACCCGGCCAGAGATGGTCAAACCGCACCCATTAGTCGGCACAGGTCGGGGATCATCAGCACTAATCTATTCCAAACTTATTCACAGTCCGTGAAAATGCAAGGGGGAGATTGAAAGTTTGGAAAACTTAGGAGAAGAAGCACCGTCAATGGGCAGCCTCCTAACGGCCGCCCGAGCGGATGAACGTGTAGACACCGTCGTTTTCCTCGGCAATTTCCTTCAGCGATTCATCCACATCGCCTTGGTTCGCCGCGAAACCGATCGTATTGATTCTCACATTGCCGTTCGGGTTCAGGCCACGAATCACCTTCAGGACCGGCGGCAATTTCTTCACCAAACGGGTCTTTCCCTTGCCGGTGCGGTTGTCCTGCTTGACGGTGGTAAACTTACCGTCGGACAAGAGCCAGATCGTGGATGGCTTCAGCTTAGCAAAGGCATCCTTCAGCGCGTCGCGCGGGTTGGTCAATCCACTGGGCGACATGCTGTTCACCCAGCCTCCCGTGCTGCTGATATTGCCCGGCGTAGCGGAGACCATTCTTCCCTCATCCATCCCATCCGTCTTGTCGCTGAAAAAATAAATATAAAAATTCTCTTCCGGCCCCATCTTCTCCAAGGACCGGGTCAGAGCCTGCTTGGCCGCATTCAACCGGTCGTCCTCGGACATGCTGCTCGACCTGTCGATGATGAACACAAAGTCCTTCCCCTTGCCCTCGGCCCTGGTGTTAAAACCTTGCGTACGAAAAATTTCAACAGCGGACAGACCTTCGTTCGAATCCGGGGTGGTGTTGTCCTGAACCGATTCCGGGGGAGTCGCAACGGGTCGTGTGCGCACGGGCTCAATCTCCTCCGGCTTTGCCTGGGCGACTTGCACCGGCGGCGGTGGTGGCGGCCGCACATCCACCAACGTCGGAACCGGACGCCGCACCGGGGCGGCCGTCGGCGTAAATGTGCCGGGCGTGTTGTTAGTCTGCTCGGGAACGCTAGCCACCGCGGATGACGCCGAGGAAACGGTCCGTGGCCGGAACGCCGAGACCGGCCGGCTGCGCACGCTGGTAAAATCCTCCACGGGCCGGGACAGCGACTGGGTATCCACCTGAATCATCACTTGATCCGTGTTCACCGCATCACCGCCCAGCCTAGATCCACCGGGCGTAGGCGTGGGCTTGGGAGTACTCCCGCCCGAGGGCCTAGCCGAGGCCACCTGAGTAGCCGATCCATCCGCCAAAGACGGCCGGAAGGAAGCACTCGCCCCAGTCCCCGCCACTGCCGTTGAGGGATTGCTGGCACGCGCCGAACCGGCCATCCGTGAGGACATCGCGGCGGGCCCAACCCTGGCCGAGTTCAAGGCATTGGCTGTTGCCTGCGCAAAATTCTGGGAAGGCGCACGGGCCATCGTTCTGCCTGCCACCGCGCGGGCTGGATTGGTGCGCACGCCGGAAGCCGAGGCGCGCAAGCCCGAGACCGAGGGCGCAAACGTCGCGCTCGTGCCCGCGCCGGAAACCGAACTCGCCACGTTGATCGCGCTGGCGGAACCCGTTGGCTGCCCCGTTGCTCCCACCGGACTGTTGCGAGCCGATCCCTGCGCATTGGTCGAGGCCTGTGCCATGGATTGCGAGGAGACCCCAGACATCGATCGGCCAGCAACTGCCCGGGCCATTCCACTGTGAATCCCTGAAGTTGCCGCGCGAGCGCCGGAAGCTGACGGCGAAAAGCTGCCCCTTATCCCTGAACCGGAAACCGCCGCAGCCGCATTGCTTGCCTGAGCCGAGCCACCCGCTGCTCCCGCGGATGCCGCCGGACTGTTGCGGGCCGCTCCACCCGAGCCGCTGGATGCACGGGCCATGGATTGCGAGGAGGCCCCAGACATCGATCGGCCCGCCACGGCGCGTGCTCCATTGCTGCGAACCGCAGACACCGAGGCACGTGCACCGGAAGCCGATGGCGAAAACGTGGCACCGGCGCCAGAGCCAGAAACAGCGGTGGTGGCGTTTCGGGCTGCCGCCGATCCACCCGTCTGACTGGCCGTAGCCGCGGGACTGTTCCTGGTCGCTCCTCCCGCGCTGGTGGACGCGTGCGCCAGCGATCGCGAAGAAGCGCCGGACATTGCTCTCCCGGTCTCCGCGCGTGCCCCGTTGCTTTGCACCGACGAGGCCGAGGCTCGCATGCCGGAAGCCGACGGCACAAAGGCCCCGCTGGCTCCGGACCCAGAAACCGTGGTGGATGCACTCCGCGCATTGGCCGATCCCGACGCGTGGCTGGCACCTCCAGCCGGGCTGTTGCGGGCCGTGCCCTGCGCGCTACTGGAAGCTTGTGCCATGGATTGGGAAGCGGCCCCTGACATGGATTGGCTGCTGGAATCCGCCCGGGCACTATTGCTCTGCACGGCAGAGGTCGAAGCCCGTGCGCCGGAGTTGGAAGGTGTAAACGCGGTACTGGCTCCCGTGGCTGACGCCGTGGGATTGTTCTGGGATGCCGCACTGGAAGCAGAGGCGGCGGACTGCGCGCCGGACGACTGCGGGCTGCTGCGGGCTGCGTTTAATCCCGTGGCGGATTGCGAGATGGATTGTGAGGTGGCCGAGGCCATTTTCTGGCTGGTCTCCGCGCGCGCGCCCGTGGCCGCCACAGAGGAATCCACAGCACGGGCACTGGAAGCCGAGGGTGCAATGGAGGCACTGGCTCCGGAGGCACTCAAGGAATTAGGGGTCGCACTACTAGCAGCGGAGGCAGACTGGGCGGAGGCATCCTGCGGGGTACTTCTGGCGGCATTGCTGCCGATTGCGGACTGGGCAGTGCTTTGCGAACTGGGCGCGGTCATTTGTTGACTGGTCTCTGCTCGGGCCTGACCGGTGACAACCCTAGCCTGTGCCGATGCGGCGGTGGGCGCCAACGAATCACTTGCGCCCGAGGCGGTGGCCGCACTGGACGAGGGGGCATTGGCGGCAGCAGCGGATTGGGAGGAAGTGCTTTGCGGCGTGCTGCGCGCGGCGTTTATACCGGATGCCTGCTGCGCCACGGACTGGGTGGACGCGGGCTGCATTTGCTGGCTGTTCTCAGCGCGCGCCTGGCCGGATTCCACACGAGCGCTGGAGGATGAGGAAACGGTAGGGGTAAAGTTGCTGGTGGCACCAGCCGCCGCGGGAGCGCTGGGTGAACTTGCCCCGGCTGCAGCGGCGGATTGGGCATCTGTGTTTTGCGGCGTACTGCGCGCGGCGGCGCTGGCCCCGGAGTTAGATTGGGCGGCGGATTGGGACGAGGCCGCGGCCATGGGTGTCTCAAGGATGGAAGACCGAATTTCTTGGCTCATCTGCTGCACGGCGGAGGCCTCGCCATCCAGTGCCAGCGTCAGCACTTTGCGGGTTCCCCCGGTGCGTTTAGTGCCAATGATGGTCCAGTTCTTTTCGTAGATATACCAGCCAGTGAAAATTGCAGAGATGAACAGGACAACCAACCCAAAGACGACGTGTCGCCGGCGAATACCCAGCCGGTCGGCAAGATACTCGAAGCCCCACTCGATGATGTTCCAGATGCCTCTGAGTTGGAGTTTCATGGTCGCTACGGGCGGCTTACTTGACAGTGCTAGTGTCCCACGCAATTTTGGCTTCACTGAAGCCGGCATTACTGGCGGCGGCCAGGGCGGCTGTGCTCTGGCTGTGTAGTGCGTCGCCATCGCCTCGGATGAGAACCTTGCGCTCGGGGTTTTCCTTAAATTCCATTTCCAGCGAGTCGCGGAGTTCCGGCAAGGTAAGCGTCTCGGTCCGCACAATGTAGGTGCCGTCCTTGGTGACGTTGATCACATAGGGGCGATCCTTGCTGCTGATGGACGAGCCACCATGGCGCGGCAGCTTGATTTGCTCCTCGCGTTCCTGCGCTTGGAAGGTGGTGGTCGCCAGAAAGAAGATAATGAGCGTGAAGAGAATATCGATCATCGGGGCCACGTCCAGACCCGATTCCTCCACGGCTGGGGCTTCGATCATTTTCATCTCACTCGGCGCTGTGTGCCGGTTGCAGGGCATCCGGCGGTACGGCGGCTTCTTGGGTTGTTGTAGTGGACCCCCTTTGGCCGCCAGAGGTGAATGCTTCCAAGAATACCTTGGAATGTCGATTCAAATTAACACCAATTTCGTCCACCCGCCGACCCAGCCAGTGGTACAGGAGGAGGAAGGGAATCGCCACAGTCAGGCCCGTGGCGGTGGTGACCAATGCTTCGTAGATGCCGCGTGAAAGAAGCTCCACCTTGTCGCCACCAGCGCCAGCGATTTCCACGCTCTGGAACGAGGAGATCATGCCATACACCGTGCCCAGCAAGCCCAGCAGGGGCGCCACTGCCACCACGATCTGCAGCGGGCGCAAGCCTCGCTTCAAGGAACCCAACTGAATGGCTCCCTCGTTGACCAGCGCATCCTCCATGGCTGGCTTGCCGCCGCCAGACTCTTCCAGTGCCGCCTCACAAATGCGGGGAAAGGCCGCCTTGTCGCGCCGCTGAATTTCAGCCTCCAAGACTTCGTGCGCAGATGCCCCGGAGTCCACAAGATCACCCACCAATTTCTTGTCCTTGGTAGCATCGTTGGAAAACAGGATGACGTAGATTAGCGAACCCGCGGTATAAAATCCGTACAGCGCCAGCGCACCCAACGCCCACATCACCGCTCCGCCGGCCCTCACCAGATCCCACATGGATTTCTGGGTCTTGGTTTGGGTTTCCTCGCCGGGTTCAGTCTCCACCACCTCTGGTTGTGCCGGGGAAGCGTTGGTAGCCGGCGCGGCCACGATGTCCGTCGCCAGAAACAAAAGTGCCGCGCAATGCACGGCCACAAGGAAGTGGGATTTGATTTTTTCCATGTGCGGGATTTGCAAAGGCTCTGGCTAGAGGTTTTTTAACTCCTCGGCGGCGGCGTTGGCGGCGTTGGTATCTGGATACCGCTTGATCAGGCGCTCGAACTGTTCGCGCGCCCTGTCTTTTTTGTCCTGCCGCAGCAGTGCCTGCGCCATCTCATAGGCCGCCTTGGACTGCCAGTCCGGGAAGGCATACAGCGCTTCCACCTTCGCAAACTCAATGATCGCCTTCTCAAATTCCTTTTTCTCGAAGTAGCATTCGCCGAGTAGAAACTGTGCGCGGGCACCGGTGTCATCCCTCACCCCCTCGGACACAGTCTTCTCATAAGCCGCGATGGCCTCCTGATAATTCTCCTCGTTCTGCATGGACCAGCCCATGCCAAGGTAGGCGGTGCGAACGAGCTCATGTTGCGGATTATCCTTGATGAATGACTGGAAGGAGGCATTCGAGTTTTTCCAATCCTCCAGCGCGCCAAACATCTGGCCCACGCGCAACAATGCCTGCTGCTGGAGCCGAAGCTGGCCCACGTCATTCGGCGGTGCCTTGGCCGCCAACGCAGCCTGATAATTGGCCAACGCGGCCTTGTACTCCGCGGCCTTGCCCGCATCTCCGCTCGCGGTAAGCGCCATGTTTCGGCGCGCCTCCCCTGCCTGCCACGCGGTGGAAACCACCAAGGCCGCGGCAGGATCCTCCAGCAAGCCTTCAAACGCCTTCGCCGAGGCCGGGTATTGCTTACGGCTGAACTGCACAATGCCCAGCCTGTAAAGGGCCAACCGGCGCAGATCCGGGTTGGGCTTTCCGGCCAACAACTTGGTCAAGCGCGCCACGGCGTCTTCACCGCCATTTTCGCCGCCTACCTCAAACTCCACTTCCGCCAATTCCAAAGCCACGTTGTTGGCCAGCCCGCTGTCCGCGTGTTGCTCCAGAAATGCCTTGTAATAGGGGATCGCCTCCGCGGGCTTGCCGGCCTCGCGCTGGCTCCATGCCGCCTGATAAAGCGCGCGATCGTGGATGGCCGAGTTTTTCGGGACAATGTCAAAACTCTTGATGGCGTCGTCCCACTTGCGAAGCTGCATCTGGGCCAGCCCCATGTTAAACGCCGCCTCATCGAGCTTCTCGTGCTCTGGAAATCCCGTCACAAACTGGCCCAAGGTCTGCGCCGAAGCGGTGAATTTGCGCCCCTCAAATTCAGAAATGCCTTGGTAAAGCCGGCACAACGGAACCAATCGATGGTTTCCCCCCGCCTTGGCCAAACGTTCCCCAAGCGCCTCAAAACGGGCCGCCGCCGCCGCCGGACGCTTGTTGTCCAGTTCCGTCCACGCCAGATAATAGTCGCCATCAGCCTTTAACGGATGGTTGGCGGGAATCTTCGCCAGCGGCTTTTGAGCCTCATCAAAACGGCCAGCCTCGTAATGGATGATCCCCAGCTTCAGCCGAGCGCTGGGCAGGTGCGGACTACCCGGACACTTTGCATCCAGCAACTCATAGGCCGTGATTGCCATCTCCGTGTCTGGCTTGCTCAAGTTGGAAAAGGACACCCCCGCGTTGTGCAGGGCCACATCGGCATTCAACGCGCCCTCATTGCCCTTCGCAAACTTCATGTACAACTCCGCGGATTTCCCCCAGTTCCGCATCCGGTGATAACTGTCGGCCACGAGGAACACCAACTGGTCAAACGCCGGATCCACCTCTTCCTTCATCAATGGCTCCAAGGCCTTGATCGTGGCCGCCCAGTTTTCCCGCGTGTGCTCCAAACGACCCACATAATACTGTGCCGTGTCCGCCATCTTATGCTGGGGATGCGTACGGGCAAATCCCCCGAACGTCTCCACCGCCTTCCCCAAGTGCTCCTTCTTCCCACCAAAGTAACTCTGATAATAGCACAACGCCTCATTGAAAGCCGCGTCCGGCCGCTTGGGGTTGGACCTGTATTTGTCGGCAAAAGCATTAAAATTCTCCGCCGCCGCCTCGAAACTCTTCAGGTTGTTCAGTCTCACGATCCCCAGCCGGAACAAGGCCTCCGCCGCATCATTGCCCTTCAATTCCGACGCTGCCTTGTATGCCACCGCCGCCGCCTCGAAATTCTCCAGCTGTTCCTGCGCCTCGCCCGCCAACACGCGTGTCCGTTGTTCCACGCCCGAGCCCTTTGCCAAGCCCTCAAATGCCTCGGACTTCCGCACCACCGATTTCCAGTCGCCCTGCAGATAAGTCGACTCCAGTAGGCCAATAAAAACATCCGCCGCCAGCGGCTTCTTCTTCTCGTTCTCCTTCTCTTCCAGCCAACTCTTCACGCTGGCACTGTCCCACTCGCGATCGATGAATCCTTTCTTGGCAAACCCCAGCGTCTTCAACGAAGCCTCAAATGCCGTCTCTGCATCCTTCGGCACTGCCGGCTGCTTGAGCATCAAGGCCTGCCCCAGATACAGGTTGGCCTCCACTTTGTCCGGCCCCTTGCTGCCCGTGGCCGCCTTCAATTCCGCGGCGGCCGAGGCATAGTCCTTCATGTTGAAATGGCACAAGCCCAAGCCAAAATGCGCGTGCCCCGCCAGCGTGTGGCGCGGATGTTTCTTGAAATATTCCTTGTACGCCGCCGCCGCCTGTTCCCAAAGGCCCAGGTTAAACAACCCCGCGGCCGCTTCGTAAGCCGCCTCCGCCTCACTGTCCTGCGCCCGCACCCCAGCTTGACCCGGCCCAAACACAAAACCAACCGCAGCCAGCACAACGGCCGCATGAACCCAAAATCGATCACCAAACATGACTTTCAACATAAAAAACTCCCATTCAAATCCACCGCGAAACAACTCCCCCCCGGCTGGATTGACGCCTTTAGGAAATCCTCAATTCAAGTGAAATCCGGCCCGCCGAGACAAGTCCACGCCCATTAGTCGGCACCACCCATTGTACATCAGCACTTTTCTATTCCAAACTTATTCACAAGCCGGAATCCCCCTGCTCTCCACACGCCAAAGCCACCTCCGGCAATTCCCTGCCCTCAACCGCGGCGCCATAACCAAAGCCCGCTCCCGCCAACTCCCCAACATCCACACACCCATTGCGGCGTCGATAAATGCCCGGCAAGACCGCGGCCTCCGCCGTCGATGCCTCCGGGTAAAACTGCATCGCATTAGTCTCCACCCCCATGATCGTTCCCACGTGCGCCGCCAATCGAACATGAGGCACCTGCGCCAGCATGGGATTGGTCAAGTCCTGCACCATCAACGTCATCCCGTGAGCCTTGGCCCAACAGGCACTCAGCAACGCGCCCGTCTGTGTCTTGCAGGTTTTCAAGGCCACCCCCGTCCAGCCCAACTGCCGCCCCAGCCGCACATGCTTCCAGTCATGCGCACTTTCATCCAGAAACAGCGGCTTGCGCGCGCTGCAACTGTGGGTATCGATCCGTTCCTTTTCCAGCTCATATGGAAAAGGCTGCTCCACGTATAACAGCATTCCATAAATACGCGGATGCTCCACGCAAAGCCGATCCAAGATTTCGTTCACGTAGGCCGGTTCGGTCACCGTGCAGTTGAAATCGGTTGTCAACCAGTCCACTCCATGTGCCACCGCGATCTCCCCCACCCTCGTCACCCGCTCATAGTCCCAGGCCGCGTCGTTTCCACGCAGCTTTATCTTTAAACATTTCAAGCCGTCCTCCTGAATCCAGTCGGCCAACAAGATCGGATATCCGTCCTCCGGTTCACTCCCTGTCAGGTCTTCCTTGCTCAGTGGATCCACTCCTCCCACCAAGTGCCATGCCCGAAGCCGGGCTGGTGGTGATGCCACCATGAAATCCGCCGGATGCAGTCCCTTGAACGAAACGGCCCCTTCCGCTTCCAGAAAATCCTCCAGCGACCGGCTCATGTGTTCCGCATCATACATCCCGTACACATCTTTCCCGTGGATTTTTCCAAATGCGTCGTGAAGTGCCTGGTCAAAAACCGAGCAACACACCAAGGCACCCAGCCAAGGCATCGGCTCCGGGCGCCCTTCATTTAATTCCGCCAAAAGACCGGGCAGCGCCTCATCAATAAAATCCTGCCCCACCTCCATTGCTTGCCCCCAGCAATCCCAGTCCGCCCAAGCCTGGGCCAGCTTCTTGCAAAGGGCACGCATCGCCTGATGGCGCTCCTCATAACCCAGCGTGCTCGGCCATACCCACGTCACGCTAAGGGGCGTTTCCCCCCAACCCACCGCCGTACGGCCATCCTTGCCCCGCACCGTCAGGCAGGCCCGGGCGCAGGTGACAAAGGTCACCGTTTCCCCCCCAAACTTTAAAGGCATGCGCGTGTGGACCGGCAGAAAATACAACCGCGCCCCAACGACTCGAATGTCTGTGGCCTTGCCCATTTGTCGCGACGATAAAAAAGCCGCCCGTGAGGAGCGGCGGGTGAAGGTCGTTGAAGCGGAATCTCGGGATTATGTCGAGCCTTCTTCGCCAGAGGTAACCAACTCCGGCTCCCGCTCCAATCGGTCTTCCGTGGAATCTTCCACCAGCTCATTTCGGCGACGGCCCCGCTGGGGCTGCCACTGCCGCACCCAAGGATAAAGCCGGATGCCCAGCCACAAGAGCACGCCAATCCCCGCCGCGATGGATCGCTTGCGCCATTTCATTACCGCCGCATGCTCCGGCGAAGATGCCATTTCCGCTTCCATCGCCACCGCCTCGCGCCGTTCCATTTCATCCCCAAACACCCGCGCTACCTCGCGCATGTAGTCCAGAGTCATGTCGCCAAACTCCTTCGCCTCTTCCGCCCGCCGCAAATAAAGGCGCGCCAGCCCCGGCTCTCCCGTAGCCTCATAAAAAATCCCCAAGTAAAGATCTGCATAAAACATTGCCCGCGCCAGTTCCCTCTCCGCGGGCTCTCCTGAACGGGCCGCCGCCAACACCCGGCCCGGCCGAAGTTCCCCCTTGAACATCGAGTAAACCTGCATCATCGGAATCCGCTTTTCCTCCTCCGAAACTTCCAGCATCCGCTCGCGCGCCGCCCCCAGCCCCGAGTGCCGTGCCACTGCTAGGAAATGCCAAGCTGCCGCCTCCGCATCATTGCTTTGCACCACGTCGTACCACTCAAATTGTTTTCGCGCTGCCTCATTGTCCCCCACGATCGCCTGCGCAATGCCCAGCGTGAAGAGATAGGGGGCCTGCGATGCGTCCTGTTGCCGCTCCACGAACAATTTCCAGTCCGAGATGGCATCCTGCAACCGCCCCGCCTTGAACTGTGCCCGTGCCCGCATGCGCAACAAGTCCAATCGATGCGGCGCATACTGATAACCCATCCCAAAATCCAAAACCGCCGCATCAAACCTTCGCAACCGGTCGTTCAGTTCTCCGCGAAAATGATACCCCACGAAATTCGTTTGATCCGCCATCACCGCCCGTGTGGCCAGACGCAACGCCTCATCCATGTCCCCCTGCAAAACAGCATCCCGCGATTGCCGTAAAAACTCTTCCTGCTCGGCGGAAACAATCACCTCCGCAGGATTCGGCCGACGTGTCTGCCCCAGCCCGGCACACGTCACCACCATCAGAAATAGAAAAAAGAACCCCCTCCTCACGCGCCCAGCCTAAAATCCGCTACCGCCCCGCGCAACCCAGACATATTCACATCACCAGCACCATTATTCCTTCTTCGGCACTTTCACCTTGTTTAGCACCGCATGCACCCGCGCCACGTCGCCCATGTAGCCGTGGTTATCCGCCACCGCCGCGGCGAGCCCGATGAATTTGTCGCGCAGCTTCAGCTCACCCGTGGCCTCATACCAAATGCCAAGATACAGATGTGCGTAAAACAACTGCCGTTCCAGTCGCGGTCCTTTCGCGGCGTCTGCCTTGGCCTTGGCGAGGACTTTCTCCGGCGTGCTTTTGCCGGCGAAAAGCGCATGCACCTCCATCATCGGAATGCGACCGTCTCCCACAATGGGAATGAGCTTTTTTTTCGCCTCCACAATGCCTTTCGCCCGCGCGAGGCACAGGAAATGCCACACGGCATTTTCCACGTCGTTCGTGTTCACCGTCTGATGCCGCTCGAACTGCTCGTAGCCTTTCTTGAATTCCTTCGTGTAATAATACGAAATACCGCGCATCCAATGATGCGGATCACGCCGCGGATTAAGTTTCAAATACGCATCAAAATCCGCCACCGACTCCTTTGCTTTCGCCAGCCGGAAATGACTCTCACCCCGTTCCTGATAAGCCTCGCCTAGGATTCCCTGTGGTGGTTTCAGTTCAATCACCCTGGAGAAATCCTGCACCGCCTTCGCGTGCATGCGCAGTGCCGAGTGCAGATTGCCCCGCAGCATATGGGTAAACGGATCCTTCGGTGCCATCTCCACCAGTTTCGCCGCCAGCTTCAGTGCCTTGTCATTTTGCCCCGCCGAATACGCTGTGCGCACCTCGCCCGCCAGCTTGCGCACCGCCGCGTCGTCATTGGCAAATCCTTCAATGTTTAAACCCATCGCAATTAACAAGATAATCAAAACCCGCTTCATGCCCCGAGGGTAAACATCTCCCAAACTGATGCAACTCCTTTGGGCGTGCCGCCAAGCGCGCTCCAAAATCCGTGACAAATCCGCCCCACCACCGTACCCCTTTGCGCCCATGCTCGCAGCCCTCCTTTGCACGCTTCTGTTCAGCCTTTCCGCCGTCACGGCAAGGCGAACCACTGAGTACATGGGCGGCACCGAGACCAACTTTGCACGACTCATCATTGCCCCACTCGTGCTCATGGTATTTGCGTTTTTGTTTTTTGAAAACGTCTCAGCTCATTTTCAGCCCAACATTTTCTGGCTCTTGTTCGCCAGCGGCGCCATCGGCTTTGGCTTGGGTGACATTGCCCTTTTTCAGGCCTTTCAACGGATCGGCTCGAGACTCACCGTACTCATCGTCCACTGCGTGGCCGTGCCATTAGCCTTAACCGTAGAATTTGGGTTGTATAAATTTGGTTACATGGAGAAATCCGCATTGACCTCACCATCACAAATCATCTTTGCCGTCATCATTCTTGCGGGTGTCACCATCGCGCTCGCGCCAAAGGAAAATCCTCATCTTGAAAAAAGTGGTCTCTGGAGCGGCATTGGCTGGGGGCTCATTGCCGCCTTCGGCCAAGGCATCGGTGCCGGCACAATGGTTCGTTTCATCACGGAGAAATATACTGAGTTCAACAAACTCACTGGAGACGAAGCTTTTCATGCCGGCCTCACCGTCGCTGCACAACGCCAACTCGGCGGCATGGTTTTCACCGGCCTCTGTCTCTGGGCCTTGCGCACTTATTTAAAGGGCAACCCCGCTTCCCCCAGCGCACGCGCCCTGACCAACCCCGGCAGCGACTGGACCGCCGGCCGCCGCTGGCTGCTCCTCAACGCCCTCGCCGGCCCCGCCTTTGGCGTCACCTGCTATCAATGGGCCCTCCTCAACAACCCCACCGGCGTAATCCTCCCCATCGTCGCCACCACTCCACTCGTGGTCATCCCGTTTGCCATCTATATGAAGGAGGAGAAACCAAGCTGGCGCTCGTTGGCCGGAGGAGTGCTGGCCGTGGCGGGCGTGGTGGGGATGGTTATGTGGACGCAGGCTTAATGAGCAATTTTCCAGTACCCCCAAGAGTCACACCGTGAGCCAACCAAGGATGAGACATCCCTCAAGCGCATGGTAGATCGGGGCTACAAAGCCTTCTGGGCGCGTCGCGGCAAGAAACCGCCCAAGGTCTCCCGCCACTACCTCGTCTACGGCGACGGCGATTGGCCGAGGAAGCAGTCAGGCGCGGATTAAAATCCGTTTAATTAAATGCGGGCGTTTAAAGACTCCATTGACGCCCGCCACGGCGCTGGTATCCTTCCGGCGATGAAAGCTCTGATTCTTTTGATGGCGGTGGTGTTGGTTGGTGGTTGTGCTTCTGGCAATAGCGCAAAAGCCAAGGCAGCGATTGAGTTAGCGATTCGCGAGGAGCTCAAGAAACCCACAGGCATACTCACCAAGGTGGATTATGAGAAGGTGACTGCGGTGAGCTTTCACCGCATGCAACTGACTGAGATTCCGGAGGTTCTGGAGAAACTCACGCAGTTAAAAGTGCTGGGGCTCAGGATCAATGAACTGACTGACATAAAGGGACTAGAGAAATCCAAACAGTTAAAGGGATTGGGACTTGGGCGCAATAAATTGACCTCCGTGAAAGGTCTGGAGAATCTCACAAATTTAGAGGCGCTGACTCTCGAAGATAATCAACTGACCTCCGTGAAGGGTCTGGAGAAGCTTCCGCAGTTATGGTTTCTGAGTCTCAGCAAAAATAAACTAACCTCCGTGAAGGATCTGGAGAAGCTCACGCAGTTAAAGTATCTGAATATCATGAACAACCCCGCCCTCACTAGGGCTCAGATTGATGAACTGAAAAAGGCGTTGCCCAAGTGCAAATCCACAGCGGCGTCAGCAATAGAGCTAGTCGTAAAGAAAAACCACGCCCGCCGATCGTGCCACCGAAACCCACCCTCCGCGGCGAGTCCGCTGGAGCCGACCAAAACTAACGCCCCTCCTGCCTCAAGAGCCCCATTGACGCCCGCCACGGCGCAGGTATCCTTCCGGCCATGAAATCTCTCTTACTCGTGCTGGCGGTGGTGTTGGGCCAATCCGTCTTGGCGGCGGATAAGAAGCCACTCATTACCAACCCCATTGTTGAGAAGGAGATTCGTAGGTGGGCCGAGAAACCCACAGGCGAACTCACCGAGGCGGATTTGGAGAAGGTGACCCGCCTTTACTTGCGGGGCCCCAAAATCACCGACGCGGATCTCAAGGAGGTGGCCAAGTTGCAGAACCTCAAACACCTTATATTGGACGACACCAACATCACCGACGCAGGCCTCAAGGAGGTGGGCAAGTTGCAGAAGCTTGAAGCGCTTAGCTTGGCGCGCACCAAAATCACCGACGTGGGTCTCAAGGAAGTGGCCAAGTTGCAACAGCTCAAAACGCTTTGGTTGAACGACACCAAAATCACCGACGCGGGCCTCATTGAGGTGGCCAAGTTGCAACAGCTCAAAGAGCTTAACTTGGCCCGCACCAAAATCACCGACGTGGGTCTCAAGGAGGTGGCCAAGTTGAAGCAGCTCACACGGCTTTACTTGACCGGCACCACCATCACCGACGCGAGTCTTAAGGATATTGCCAAGTTGAAGCAGCTCACACGGCTTAACTTGGCCCGCACCAAAATCACCGACGTGGGCCTCAAGGAGGTGGCCAAGTTGAAGAAGCTCAAATCGCTTTACTTGACCGACACCCAAGTCACCGACGCGGGTCTCAAGGAGGTGGCCAAGTTACAGGAGCTCTTGGGACTTAACTTGTCCTCCACCCAAATCACCAAAGCGGGTGTGGCTGAATTACAGAAGGCGTTGCCCAAGTGCAGAATCGTCAGCAACGCCACCCAGTAACCCCCTAACGCCCCTCCTGCCTCAAGAGCTTCTTGTACTCCTCGATTAGTTCGGGTGCGTTCTGAACAATCCACTGCCTCTTGGCCACCGTACTGCGCTTGGTGTACTCGCGCTTGAGCATGTCCACAGCATCAGCAGGATTCATGGCGTGC
>DJHS01000054.1:2119-12725 GCA_002433235.1 Verrucomicrobia bacterium UBA6614 | reverse complement strand
GCATATTTCATACGCATAAATTCCCGGACTTTCAGGCAAACATCCATTTCCGTTGACACTCTCCATTCATCCTGTTTGAATCCGCCCATCGCATGACCCACAAGACGAAACACAAGTCCGTTCGTCGACGCAGCCGCTAGCGCTGCGCCGGGTTTTTTCTATTTCGATTCCCCGCCGCTGTTTTCCACAGATGAAGTCTTTTCATTCCATTGATGGTTCCATTGTTGCCCCGCAGGGTTTCCTGTCGGCCGGGTTGTTTTGTGATGTGAAACGCCTCGGCACCGGCAAGGGCAGCGACAAAGGCCAGAAACGCGATCTCGCTGTGATTGTCTCCGAAGTGCCGGCCACGGCGGCGGGGATGTTTACGACCAACCAAATCTGTGCCGCGCCGGTGAAAGTGTGCGTGGATCATCTCGCGCGCAACAAAGGCAAAGCGCAGGCGGTCGTCGTCAACTCCGGCAACGCCAACGCCTGTACCGGCCCTCGCGGGCTAAAGGATGCGCAAGAAATGGCGGCGCTACTCGCCGAAGAATTGTTACTGCAACCGGAGGATGTGCTCGTGGGCAGCACGGGGCGGATTGGGCTGGAGCTGCCGATGCCGAATATCCGCGCCGGCATCCGGCAAATTGTCAGGGAACTGGACGACTCGCCCACGGCCGCGCATCACGCCGCCGAGGCGATCATGACCAGCGACACGCGCGCGAAAGAAATCGCCGTGGAATTTAAACTCGGCGGAAAAACCGTGCGACTCGGCGGTATCGCCAAGGGCGCGGGGATGATCCAGCCCGGCATGAGCCCCACCGGCGCGCGCCCTGCAAGCCTGCCCCTCCACGCCACGATGCTCGCGTATCTCACAACCGACGCTAAGATTCCCGCCGGCGTGTTGCGGCGTTGTTTGCGCGAAGCGGTCGCCAGCAGTTTCAATTGCATCACCGTCGACGGCGACATGAGCACCAACGACACCGTGCTGCTCCTCGCCAACGGCCTCGCCGGCAACGGCAAGCTCAGCGCGAAGGATTTGAAAACATTTCAGGCCGTGCTCAATCACGTGTGCCTCGAGCTGGCCAAGATGATCGCGCGCGATGGCGAAGGCGTCACGCGGCTGGTCACCGTCCGCGTGCGCGGTGCGAAAACTCAAAAGGATGCCGACGCCGCCGCCCGCGCCGTGGGCAATAGTGCATTGGTAAAGACCAGCTGGAATGGCGGCGACCCCAACTGGGGCCGGATCATCGATGCGCTCGGCTATTCGGCCGCGAAGGTCGTTGAAGAAAAAGTCGACATCGCCTACAGCGCCCCCGGCTCAAAAAAACTCACCCACTCCCTGAAGAAAGGCCGGCCCACGCGGACGTCCTTCGACACCCTGTGCGCCGCCGTCGCGCCCGCGGAATTCGACCTGCACATCAACCTCAACCTCGGCCACGGCCAAGCCACCCTTTACGCCGCCGATCTCACCGAGGAATACGTGGACTTCAACAAAGGCGACATCAGCAACCCCGCATCGCTCGGAGGCTAATCATGAACAAATCGTAACAGGTGAAAAAGCATTTCAATCCTCCGAGGATTTCGACGATGTTTATTGGTTCGATTGATCGATCCATGCGTTTGCCTTCACTGGAGATATGGAGCGGTCATTCCGGGCTTTTTTCAGCGGTTTTTGAATGAGGATGGACAGGGGATAACTTCTTCTTTGAAAATATGGAAACTCCTGTAGAACCCGCGGCGACGTTTGGAACGCAGCCCAGGTGAAACCCCTAATGACTGATCCAGTGAAACGCCCGTCAGGCCGTTCGGCCTATTTTATATAAGCGGATAGTTAGAATCCGCAGCCTTTTTTATTTCTCCCTTCTCCATGAAAAACGAGAAACTCCTTACTGTCCTAAAAATATTCGGTGTCTTTGCCTGCCTTTATTTATTTTTAATCGGCATTGGCGGCATGGGGGCTGCCTTTAAAGGGGAGTTTAAGGACACGGCGGCGCGGCTGCTGGAAGCCACGAAATCGCCGGTTGTAGGGTTATTCATCGGCATTTTGGCAACCACCATTGTGCAAAGTTCATCAACTACCACCAGCCTGATTGTGGGCTTGGTGGCGGCGGGTGCGGTGGATGTGGGAGGCGCCATCTTTATGGTGATGGGCGCCAATGTAGGCACCACAGTCACGGCCAAGATCGTGTCGCTCGGGCACATCACACGGAAATCGGAGTTTCGAAGAGCATTCGCGGCGGCATCTTTGCACGATACGTTTAACATCATCACCGTCGCCGTCCTGTTGCCGTTGGAGCTCGCTTTTGGATTCCTCAAAACTGCAGCGGGATATCTAGGCAGCATCTTCATTGATGTGACGGGGGTGACGAAGCCGGAGAATTACCTCAAGAAAGCCACCAAACCGGCCATCGAATGGCTGGGCGATGTGCTTAATGGCGAAGGCTGGCTGTTGGTGGTTTCTGTGTTGATCACTTTTTGCATGCTCTTTGCCATCGGAAAACTGTTAAAGAGCCTGGTGCTGAAAAAACTGGAGGCCTTCTTCGATGCCTACCTTTTCCGCAATGCGGCCATCGCCTTTGTCGTGGGCATTTTCCTGACCGTGCTGGTGCAAAGCAGTTCGATCACCACCAGCTTAATCATCCCGTTGGCGGGTGCCGGAGTGTTGCGTTTACCCCAGATTTTCCCGTTCGATATCGGGGCCAACATTGGAACGACCATGACCGGTTTATTGGCCGCCTTGGCCGCGGCCAGTGCGGTGACGGTGGAGCCGGGACAACCGGTGCCGGCAGAAATTGTGGCCGGAGCCACGGTGGCTTTTGCGCATATGTTATTTAATTGCACGGGCGCACTGATCTTCATGCCTTACGCGCCCATTCGTGCCATTCCGGTCATGATTGCCGAGCGGCTGGCGGAATTTTGCCTGCGCAATCGAGTGATTCCGATCGTGTTGATCATCCTCATGTTTTATGTCATCCCCATTTTGGTGACGTGGTCAACAGTTTCGGGCGCGCTCAAAGACGATAAAGCACCTGAAGAGCAGACGGTGCCCGGATCTGGGGATGCGAATGGGCCGCAACAACCGGATAGCAATGCAACTGATGGCAACGCCACCGACGGGAATGCTACTGAAATCGGCGAATAGATTCGCCAAATTGGAGAACATCATTTAGACTCACTGATTATGTGGAAGGAAATCATCAGCGTCTTTCAAAAAGACAATCTCTACCAGCAAGCCTTCGACGAAGCGTGTAAAATGCTCGAAACCGACAGCAAGATGTACGCTGCCTCGGTGGAATCGCTGCGCCATTCTGATATGGCGGATATCGATCTGGACATTTATGCGTTGGACAAGGAGATCAACCGGTCCGAGCGCGACGTGCGCAAAAAAGTGATGAAGCACCTGATGCTTTCCAGCGACACGCAGCTCAACTCAGGCCTCGCACTGGTGAGTGTGGTGATCGATATCGAACGCATCGGTGATTACACCAAGAACATTTATGACCTTGCCCGCAGCCATCCAAAGCGTCTGGAAGCCGGCAGTCTGGAGGACAAACTGCAGGAAATCGAAGCACATATAACCCAGATTAGCACCCGTGCCATCGAAGCCTTTAGGGAAGGCGACGAGGATCTCGCACGGGAGGTGATGGAGGAGTACAAGGAGGAAATTTCGGATGACTGCGACAACATGGCCGATGATATAATCTCGGGCAAAGTGGATGACCTGGAGGCCCCGGAAGCAGCGGCCGTGGTTCTGTATGTGCGTTTCCTCAAGCGCATTGGCAGCCATTCCCGAAACATTGTCACCAGCATTATCAATCCCTTCCACCGGATTGGGTATTCCGAAAAGAAAAAGAATTAAGCCTTCGGCGAGACCAATGATTGGGAAACTTGGGAGTTGATGCTATCGGCTCCAAGCCCTTTGCATTTCCTTTACACAACAATCATTTTTGCCGGGATTTCTGGTTGCGGGATGGGGCGCAATCGTGACACATTTCCGGCCCGATTTTTACGCCAACGCGGCGGCGTTTCGTTCAGCAAAACCCCCTACAAATAATGCAGGAACTCATCTCCAAAGCAGACACTCTGCTCGAGGCGTTGCCGTATATTCAGCGGTTTGCGGGGGCGACGTTTGTGGTGAAGTACGGCGGCAGCTTCATGGACAGCCCGGACGAGGCGGTGCGCACGGGCGTGGCGCGGGACGTGGTGTTCCTCGAGGCAGTGGAGATCAATCCGGTGGTGGTGCACGGCGGCGGCAAGCGCATCAACAAGGCGCTGGCGGCGGCCGAGGTGGAGTCGCGCTTTGTCAATGGGCTGCGCTACACGGACGCCGCGACGGTGGAGATTGTGGACCGTGTGCTCTCGACGGAAATCAATCCGGAGATTGTTGACCTCATCAATTCACTCGGCGGCGTGGCCAAGGGCTTTGCCGGCACGGATATTTTCACCTGCACGCGGCATGCGCCTGACAATGAAGATTACGGTTTCGTCGGTGAAGTGACTGCCGTGAACACCGCGCCGCTGGAGAACTGCATCGCGCAGGGCATCACGCCGGTCATCTCCCCCACCGCGCGCGATGTCGAAGGACAGATTTACAACTGCAACGCAGACGTGGCCGCCGCGCAGGCCGCCATTGCGCTGGCCGCCAAGCGGCTGGTGTACATGAGCGACGTGCCCGGGCTGTTGCGCGACCCCGCCGATGACGCCACGCTCATTTCGCATCTGGACATCGTCGAGGTCGACGCGCTGAAGCAGTCCGGCATCATTGCCAGCGGCATGATCCCCAAGGTCGACAGCGCCGTCACCGCCATCAACGCCGGCGTCGACAAAGTCGCCCTCGTCGACGGCCGCATCAACCACGCCGTGTTGCTGGAGATTTTTACGGACAAGGGCGTCGGGACGGAGATTGTGAAATGAAAACCACTTTTCACCACAGAGGCACAGAGGTCTTAAAAATGATCCCTCTGTGTCCTCTGTGCCTCTGTGGTAAATAAAAAATGAACGACTCACCACTCAAATCCCGAACCGACACATTCGTCATCCCGACGTATTCGCGTTTCCCGCTCGCCTTCACCCACGGCGAAGGCTGCCACGTGTTCGCCACCGATGGCACGCGGTACCTCGATCTCGGCGCGGGCATTGCCACCGCGTGCCTCGGCCACGGACATCCCGAGCTGGCCGCTGCCTTGGCCGAGCAAGCCGGCAAGCTCACGCACGTTTCCAACCTGTACCACACCGAACCGCAGGGATTGCTCGCCGAAAAACTCGTCGCCCTTGCCGGCGGCAGCGGAAAGATTTTCTTTTGCAACAGCGGCGCGGAGGCCAACGAGGCGTTGTACAAACTCACGCGACTGCGCGGGCATGACGAAGGCCAGTTTGAAATCCTCACCACGCTCGGCTCTTTCCACGGTCGCACGTTGGCGGGCATTGCGGCTACGGGCCAGCAAAAGGTGAAGGAAGGCTTTGCGCCCGCAGTGGAAGGCTTCCGTCACGTGCCTTACGACGATGTCGATGCCATCCGCGAGGCCATTACGCCCGCCACCGGCGCCATTCTGGTCGAGCCCATCCAAGGCGAAAGCGGCATTCACTGCGCCACACCCGAGTACCTACTTGACCTGCGGGCGCTGTGTGACGAACGCAACCTCCTGCTGTTGCTCGATGAAGTGCAATGCGGCCATTTCCGCACCGGAAACTTTTTCGCGTGGCAAACCATCATGGCCACGCATCCGGACTTCGCACCGGACGCCTGCTCGATGGCCAAAAGCCTCGCCGCCGGTCTGCCGATGGGCGCCATTTGGGCCAGCGAACCATTGCAGGACATCCTCGGCCCCGGCACGCACGGCACGACGTTTGGCGGCACGCCGCTGGTCAGTGCGCACGCTCTCAAGGCGCTGGAGATCATCGAGCGCGACAGCCTCGCGCAAAACGCCGTCGACCTCGGCAACCATTTGGCCGACCGCATCCAGCAACTCATTGACGCCCATCCCAACGTGCTCAAGGAAGTGCGCGGGCTCGGGCTGATGATTGGCGTGGAGCTGGCTGAAGGCATCCCCGCCTTTGCCGAGAGCAAATGGCCAGCCTCTGTGCAGATCGTCGAGCGCCTGCACGACGCCGGGCTGCTCACCATCCCCGCCGGCGCGCGCGTCTTTCGCCTGTTGCCGCCATTAAATTTATCGCAAGCCGACGCCGATGAAGGCCTCGCCATCATCGAGAGCGTCATCAAGGATTTAGCATCATAACATCATGAAACACCTGTTAAGCATCGAGGCGATGGACGCCGCGTCCATCGGGACCATTCTGGAAAACGCCACCGTCATCAAGGCGCAGCGCGGCGACAGCCAGCACCAACCGCTCGCCGGCCAAACGTGGGCGATGATTTTCACCAAGTCCTCCACGCGCACCCGCGTGTCCTTCGAGACCGGCATCCGCGAGCTCGGCGGCGGCGTGATGTTCCTCAACGCCAACGACCTCCAACTCGGCCGCGGCGAGCCCATCCAAGACACCGCCCGCGTGCTCGGCCGCATGGTGCACGGCGCCGTCATCCGCACCTTCGCGCAAAGCGACGTCGAGGATTTCGCGCAACACTCCGGCATCCCCACCATCAACGCCCTGACCGACGCCGAGCATCCCTGCCAAATCCTGACCGACATTTTCACCTATCAGGAAGCCCGCGGCCCGATCGCCGGCAAGGTCGTCACCTTCATCGGCGACGGCGCCTGCAACGTGCCCATCAGCTGGATCTGGGCCGCCGGCAAACTCGGCTTCGAGCTGCGCATCGCCGCGCCCAAAGCGCACCAACCCTGCCCCGACCTCGTCGCCAAGGCGGGCGGCAACATCACCGTCACCGAGGATTGCAACACCGCCGCCGAAGGCGCTGATCTGCTCTACACCGACGTGTGGGTCTCCATGGGCATGGAGTCCGAAACCGCCCAACGTGAGCAGGACTTCGCCGGCTACCAGATCAACGAAGCCCTCGTTGCCCGCGCCAACGAAGGCGCCCTCGTCATGCACTGCCTCCCCGCCTACCGCGGCAAGGAGATCGACGAGCCAACCCTCGAAGCCCACGCCGAAACCATCTTCACCCAAGCCGAAAACCGCCTGCACGTGCAGAAGGCCATTTTGAATTGGCTGGTGAAATAGAGCATGAGGCCGGCCGGTCCGGTGGGCTATTTCAATCTCTCCTGAAGCTGTTTGAGTAAATCTGCAGCTTTTTCCGGTTGCGTCTCGGCGAGGTTTTTCGTTTCGCCGGCGGGCGTGGTGTGATCGTACAACTCCAGTTCACCGCCGCGGTGGGCAATCAGGCGATGGGTGTCCGTACGAATGGTCTGCGCCCCCCCACGATAGGCAAAAGCCGGATGCCCTTTCGCGTTGGGATCGGCAAGGATCGGCATGAGCGATTGGCCGTTCAAGCCAGCGGGCGGCTTGAGGCCGGTGAGTTCGCAAACCGTCGGGAAGATATCGAGCGTCTCAACCACTGCCTGCGTGGGTTTGCCCTCGGCGGCCATGCGGGGGGCGGCGATGATCAGCGGTGAGTGGAGGGATTCCTCGAACAGCGCGTGCTTGCCCCAGATGGCGTGCTCGCCGAGGTGCCAGCCGTGATCGCCCCACAGCACGATGATCGTGTTGTCGCGCAACCTAAGCGCATCCAGCCGGTCGAGCAAGCGACCCACCAGTGCGTCGGCGTAAGTGACGCAGCCGGCGTAGTGCTTGCGCACCTCGAGGGCAAACTCGGCGTCGGTGTTGGGGTTCCGCTTCCAGCGATTGTATTTCATGAACTCACCGGAGCCGTGCCACGTGGTTTTTCCGGCGGGCTTTTGCGGATGCGGCGTGGCGGGCAGTTTGGCATTTTTGTAATGCTTCATGTATTTGGCCGGCGTGCCGAACGGTAGATGAGGCCGGATGATGCCGACAGCCAACAGGAACGGTCTGTCCGCTTTCGCCAGCGCGTCCATTTGCTTCAGTGCCTCGTCGGTAATGAGGCCATCGGGATACGCCGAGTCCGGCCCGTCAAAGACCTGATACACGTCCATGTCCTTCGCGTTTTTCCTGATCTCACCGTTGGCCAAGCCGTGCATCGCCCCGCGCGGATGCTGCCACGGCCCGGCGGGCAGCAAATGGCGCGTCCAGGCACCGGGCATTTCCGGCTTGGCGTCCTCATCCCAATCACGTCCGCCGCGGCCGCCGGGGTGATGCGAGACTTTGCCGACCGACACGGTCGTGTAGCCATGCTTGCGAAACCATCCCGGAAAACTCGTGCCCTTGATCTTAGCGAAGTTCTGGAAGAGCGCCCCGTTATGTGCCGGCCCGTAACGCCCGGTCAGCAGTGTATAGCGCGAGGCCCCACACGTCGGCGCCTGCACGTAATGGCGATGAAACGCCCGCCCGCGCGCCGCCAAGGCATCAATGTTGGGCGAGTGAATGTAATCGACGCCAAAACTTTTCAGCTCCGGGCGCAAATCATCGATGCAGATCAGCAGAACGTTTGGGCGTTTTTCGATGGATTTGGCCAGCGAAGGCAGCGCTAGGAACGCTGACAGCATTAAAATAAAGCGAAGCATGGTTCGGGCAATGTTGGCAGATGTGCCCCTTGAGTTCAAACGCAGAGCGCGCCTAGTCCACATCCGCCGGCGTAAGACGCGGGATGTCCTTGGCATCGGGATGCTGATCCTGGCGGCCGTGGACATAGAGAGCGGTCCATTCGGCGAGGCGGCGGCCGAGGAGTTTGCAGGATTCCTGAACCTCCGGCTCACGCGGGGCTTTGCAGGCTACGGCGCCGTAATGGCCGGTCATCTTTTTGCCGGCGTACTCGGTGACGCCGAAAACGAGAAATCCGAAATTCATCAGCACGGTGTGGATGGATTGGCAGGCGAGCTCCATACCGCCGCCCCACCCGCCGGCACTGGAAAAGGCGCAGGCGATTTTACCGTCCACCTTCATCCACGAGCTGATCATTTCCTCGTCCCAAAACCGTTTCATCTTCCACGAAAGCACGCCCATGTTGGTGGGACTGCCCACGGCGAGGCCATCACACCATTGCACATCTGCGGCGGTGGCGTCGTCCACACTGAGCACGCGCACCTCAGTCTCTGGCACCAGCGCAGCCCCTTCGCCAACGAGATCGGCCATTTGTTTCACATTGCCTGTGGCGGAATCGAAGAGGACGAGAATTTTGTTCATGAAATGCGCTCGTCACTCGGTCTGTTCACGCAGCACATAAGCGTTCGGAGCCGAGTCGGGCTGTATTGGCTTGGGCTCCGGTGTCAGCACTTTGCGATCGTGCTCCCATTGTCGCTTCATAGCAGCCTGCGTAAGAGCATCCAGCCGGCCGCCGTGTTCTTGCAGGAGCGCCTCACGGTTGGCTCGCACCTCGTTGACAATTTCATCATTCATTGGTCGGTTCTCCAAACAATTCGTCCGGCGTGCAAATGATGGGCAAACAATGTCCAGCCTTGCTGACGGCAAAATTCATTCTACCGAGGATTTCAGCATTTGCAATATGCGCGCAATTCCATGTGACCAGAAAATCCATGCCATGACGGGCGGCCACGGCAATGTGTGCTGCATCCGCAGCGGCGCTGGTTGGCACAATCCCTGCACTGAGCAGCGTCTGTGCCAGACGCAGCACTTCCTCATCGATTTCCAGCAAGTCAATGCCCTCAAGGATTTTTGATCGACGCGCAGCTGCCTCGGGATCACCCATGGCCACTTCGGTAAGGACAAATTCTGAAATGCAAAAATTGAAATCGCCTCGTCGGTGCTGCCACCATTGGCGAGTGAGTTCCTGCCGACCGGCGATGATCGAATTCGAAGAAGGGCGCGCCGCCAGATAACTTGGAATGGTGGTTTCCAGATAAACTGTCGCGCGTTTGCTCATTTCAACTTCGCCGGATCGAGCACGGCATGTTTCACAGTCTTGCGTTGCCAGGTATAAGTGATGTGAACCTTGCCATCGGCGGTTTGGATGACGGCGGGGTACGAATACTCGCCGGGCGCACGCTCGAGGGTGAGGACCGGCTTCCAAATGTTGCCGTCGTTGGAAATGGCAACATTAAGCATGGTGCGGTTGGCGGGGAAAATGATGCCGCGCACGGTGTGGTTGTAGACGATCAGCTGTCGGCCGTCGGCGAGGGTGACGGCGTCGGTGCCGGCATTGGGGTTGGGCAACGGACTGGCGGCCATGGGGCTCCAGGTTTTGCCGCCATCCCTGGAGCGGCTGGTGGTCACAACGCGTTGGCGGCTGCGGCACATCACCTGCAGATCACCGTTCTTGTGAAACAACACGCTCGGCTGGATGGCGCCGAATTCTTTGCCATCATTGATGGGGCCGATGACCTGCCACGTTTTGCCGAGGTCGCGCGTGATTTCGAAATGCACGCGCCAGCCGTCGTGCTCTGTGCTGCTGGGGCAAAGGATCGTGCCGTCGGCCAACTGCACGGGTTTGTTTTTCACGGGGCCGAGCAAATGTCCCAGCGGCCCTTGGCCGAGCTTGCGGCGGTTACCCCAGGTTTTGCCGCCGTCCTTGGAGGTCAGCAGCACGCCCCACCACGTGCTGGGTGTGGGGCCGACTTTATAAAAGAGCATTAGCGGCCCGGTCTTCGGCTGGAAGAGCACGGGGTTCCAGCAGGGA
>DJHS01000054.1:0-1806 GCA_002433235.1 Verrucomicrobia bacterium UBA6614 | reverse complement strand
AGCACGGGGTTCCAGCAGGGATAATCCTTGTCCTCACCCTCGGCACCGGTGGCCACCTCCACCGGGGCGGTCCAGCGGCCTTGGACCAAACGCGACACGCGGATGCCGACGTCATTGTGCTTTTCGCGCGTACCGGCAAACCAAGCGGCGACCAAGCCAGTTTTCGTTTCGACGATGGTCGAGGCATGACACTGCGGTGTGGGACGATTCTCCAGCGGATAGATGAAGCCGGCCGACAATAAGGCGCCCTGCCCCGGCTGAGCCTTCGGTGGAAGTTTGGCCGCGTGAATCAGGGCGGCGGCACTAAGGAAGATCCAGATAATTTTCATTTCAATCGTCTTTTGAGCCAGTTGGAGTACTCCGGCCGTTTGCTCCATTCGGGGAAGTAGGGTTTATAACCATCCACCGTGTTCCAGAAAATGCGTGGAGGCTGCGGACCGACCTTGCCTTCAGGATAGTCCTTGCCGGCCACACTGGCGGCGACGGAGCGGCGGGTGTTTTCCAGATCCCGGGCCAACCGCGCCGCCGTTGCGGGATCCTTGTCATACAGATTGGTGGTTTCCGCGGCGTCTTTTTCCAGGTTATACAGCTCGAAGCGCTCGCCCTTTTTCCCCGGTGACGACAAGAGCTTATATTCATTGGCAATCACTGCCAGCCGACCGCGGCTTTGGAAAGGCAACGGTTTGCTGCGCCGATCAAGGTTGCGCGCGAACAACGGCTTCAAGCTCAAGCCGTCCTGCGGTTGGAGCATCGAGGATTTCGGCAGACCGCACACCTCGGCAAGGGTTGGGAAAATGTCCACCGCCCCGGCGGGGTATTTGGTAATGCGCGCCTTGCGGATACCGGCGGGCCACTCGATGACGCACGGCACGCGCAGTCCACCCTCGTACATGCTGCCCTTATAACCGCGCAGACCGCCGGTGGTGTCCGGCACGAAACCCGGCAGGCCGCCGTTGTCACTGGTGAACCACACGAGCGTGTTATCGGCCGCGCCGAGTTCGCGCAGCCCTTTTCGCAGCGTGCCGATGCTACGATCCATGGCGACGAGTTCGCCGTAGTGATCCTGTGCCTTGGGCGTGAGCTTGGCAAATGGCCCCTTATCCTCCGGCGCGGCGATCCACGGGCTGTGCGGTGTGCCGTACCAAATGACGGTGAAGAACGGCTGCTTGGCCTTCACCTTGCTGCCGATGAATTTCAACGCCTCATCGACCACCACCTCCGAGGAATCCCCCTTGTGATCCTCAAACGTACCTTTGCGGCTAAGCAGTGGGTCGCGTTCAAAAAAGTTCGTGACCGACAGCCATTCGTCGAAGCCGACCTTGCCGGGGCTGTGCGAATCGTTTTTGAGAATCGGCACACCCGGCCCGCGCAGGCCGTTGAGGTGCCACTTGCCGAAATGACCCGTGGCGTAGCCGGCCTTTTGCATCGCGGTGGCCAACGTCTTTTCCTGACTGCGCAACGCGTAGCCGTGATCGAACACGCCGGTACGATCATGCGTGCGGCCGGTCAGCACTGTGGCGCGCGTGGGCGAGCAGACCGGGCCGCCGGCATAAAAGCGATCGAACCGCAGCCCCGCCTTGGCCATCGCATCCAGATGCGGCGTCTTGAGCACGGGATGATTGTAGTAACCGGTTTGGCCCCAGCCCTGGTCATCGGCCATGACCAACACCACATTGGGGCGTTCAGCGGCCAGTGCGGCACAGCTCAGCAGACAAAACATCAAAAAACGCATGGCGGGAGCGTAATGGGAGAAGGCAAAAGGAGGAAGGACGAACCGCTTCTCCTTCGCCGTGAATAACTGGCATC
>DJHS01000164.1:0-3182 GCA_002433235.1 Verrucomicrobia bacterium UBA6614 | reverse complement strand
GGCGACTTCAACGCCGTCGCCAAGGCCAACCGCGCCTACACCACGCTCACCGCCGAGGGCGCATTCCACGATTCATTTGCCGTGGCCAAAGAAAAAGTGAACGGCGACTGGAACACCTTCAACAGCTTTCGCAAAACCCAGCGCAGTGCCCGCCGCATCGACTGGGTGCTCACCCGCGGCCCAATGCAGGTAGATCGCACCGAGATTATACTCTTCAAAGAATTCAAACAAATCCCCAGCGATCACCAGCCGGTGACCGCCCTCCTGCAACTAAAGTAGCTGCGACCAATCCACAAGAAAGCTGCAGCGATAATCTTCTGCATTACCATGCGGTCCCGCATCAAGGTACTGGGACAAGATTAAGTATGTACGCTTTGGATCGGTTACCGAGGATATCTTCGCAGGTCAGATATGCGGTCGCCTTCCCAGGTTGTGGGATGGAGAGCGTAGCGCTGCGGGCATGGGGCATCACGGCGCTTATGGCAGTCTTCCCCTGCCCTTCATAACTCAACTGATAGGAAAACTGCGGAAGGGTTGCCGAGTCAGTTTCCCATTCCACAATGAGCGTTTTTTTATTCCATTTGGCTCGAGCGGTCTTGATTTTTAAGGGCGCAAAATCCGGTCGCGTAGCCTTCCGCACGATTGCATGGTTGGAGGGGTTCTTAGTGGCGGGCCGGGTCTCCTTGCCGCCGGCAGTCATAAAGTAAAACTCACCAGAGGCATCCTTGGCCACACCCCCGTTCCAGTTGGTTTTGAAATTGAAGGATCGCTTCCCGGGGGCGAGATCCCAGTAATTCACCGAGTAGCGAGCGCTACCAAAGGCGTGCCAGCGACCGTCCAACCGGCGTTTCCAGCCGCCTCGCAAATTCGAGGTGCGAACGTTTTTGCCAGTCTCCAGCCAATCTTCGATAAACGCATCGGTGCCCCCTTCAAAAAATGCCTGTTTGGCGGCGACATCCATCGTCACCAAATGCGTCCATTGGCCGGTCTTGCCGGAGCGGCTCCAGAACCCGTAATAGGTATGATCGCCCATAGCCCAAGCCCGGGAGACAAGCGTGTACCAAGTGTCAACCTCCCAGCCGAGCGTAAAGTTCCACGACTTCAAACCGGTGCCTTCGCCACCGAATTTTTCCGTTAAAGTGCCCGGCCCGCGATGAATCGCGCGGATGGGTGCGGAGTGAGCTTTGTGATCCCAAATGGAGAAAATATAATTGTGCGCCTTGGGATGCGCCTGAATCCCCGCGTAACCGGCCGCTCGCCCACGCCAGCCGAGCGTTTCGTAGTAGGTATAGGTTGCCTCACCCGCCTTGGGCACGCGTACTTCATTGATTATAATGTCACCCGGGAAGTTGTCATCAAACACCAAATGCGATGACGGCGCCGCATTTTGACCAGCTTGCACATTGACGGTCAGGAAAATAATGAGGACGAAGTGTTTCACACACTTACTTTCGTGAGGCATTGTCAAAGTGTCAAGGTAGCCCAATTACCCTTTCCTTTGCCCAGGCTATGTTTGATGGAATTTATTCGCACGTGGCCGTCCATGGCGCGGATTTTACCACTAAAGCGCCACGTCCAGTTTGCCGGCGGCTTTCTTCGCCTTGGGTTCAAGGCCCTTGAGCGTCTTGGCGTTGGGCTTTTGCGCGCCGACCTTCACGGTGTGTTTGCCTTTTGAGTAAACACGCGGTTGAAAACGATTGCCTGTTGCACGGGTGGTATATAACACCTCACCAGTTTCATCCTCAATCACCTGCACCACCGGGTGCGTGCCTTTAGCGAAGCGCAACTCAGGCAGCCAACCGGCGACCTTGCGGCCATCATTAGCAGATTGATCAACAGTGACTGGCCAGCCTGCGAATTGCGCCTTGTCGCCTTCGCGCACGTCGCAAAAACGCGGCCAACACTCGAAGGTGACCTGCCGATTCTTCTTGTTAAATCGCGCGATGCCAAAGCCGTCAGCGCGTTTCTTTTCCTCGGCGCGATTTTCCGGATTGGCGTAGGCCATCATGGAAATCTTGTTGCCTAAGCCGTCCTTGAAATCGCCCGTCCACGGCAGCGGACTATTCGGCACCGGATTCGGACCAGGTTTTTCGTCGAGCGGATGCCACCAACGGCCGTAGATGGTGTTCACCAATGCCGGACCGGTAAAACCGTACGGGCCGTCACTATGATCGGTGATGCCATGTTTCACCACTACCGCCAGATGTTGATCCCCACAAAGGTGCACGGCCCACGCGCGGCGGATTAATTTGAGTGCATTGCGGCTCGGCGTTTGCGGCCATCCGTTACAATCAAGATCGGCCAACAGACGATTTTTGGGCCCACCATGCATGTGCACCGCGCCGCAAAAGGCGGTTTGCGACAAGACACCTTTCATCTCGGCATCGGTCCAGTCAGCGGACCAATCATTGAGAAACTTTTCCTGACGCGGGCCGAGCAATTGCAGGCCGGGCAGATCGATTTTATTCGGATCGTATTTCGGATCGTTGATGTGATCGGGGCGCGGGCCCATCTTGGGAATCTTGCCCGCGGGGCCAGTCTTGAATTTGCGATCCTCAAGAATGGCGAAGTCTACGCCGCCGACATTCAGCCGCGTAAAGTACACGCCAATGCCACGATTGACCGGCTTTGCATCCACCGGATCAGGCAGGCTTGAGGTCTGCTGACGCTGCACCTGATTCACATATTTCACCGGAAACTTGTAGCCGCCGTCGGCGTCGCCGGGGATGGTCGAGCGCTTGCCGCTTTCGCCCCATACATTGCCGTGGCCCACGTCGTGGTCGTCCGGGATGGCCACTGTCGGCCGGTCACGAATGATGTCGCGGTACTGCAGGCCAAACTCAATCCAGCCAACCGTGTGCTCGGTGTGGCGATAGTGTTGGTCGCCGCCAAAGAACAGCAGGTCCGGATTAAGGCGCTTGAGATTTTCGACAATCTCCGTACGCGGCCCGGTGGTGCGACTGGAGTTGCACGAAAGGTTGGCGACGACAATCTCGTCCTTGTCCGTGGGATCCTTCCGGATAACCCCCTCGAACTTTGCCTGGTCGCCGTGGCACACGCGGTATTTCACGTCGCGCGAGTTGTCCCATTTCTCGATGCGAAAATGCGCATCCCAGCCCGGGTACAGCACCTCCGCCTTGGCGGCCACGCTCCACTCTTCACCGGGCTTTTGCAGTTCCAGC
>DJHS01000116.1:1171-2510 GCA_002433235.1 Verrucomicrobia bacterium UBA6614 | reverse complement strand
TTGGCTTTGGCCGGCCAATGGAAATCAGACGAGGTCGTCGCTGAAATCCGCGCACTCGCCAAGACCGCGCCGCAGCCTATTCAGATCGCCGCCCTGAGCGCGCTCGGGCAATTGGGCAAAGAGGAAACGCTGCTCACCGTAGTGCTGGCCGATGCAAAAGCCGCCGGGCCCGTGCGGATTGCAGCGTTGGAAGCTCTCAGCCGCGTGGATCTCGTCACCGCCGTTTTGCATGGCACGAAGATGCTGATGTTGGGCGAAGATGCCGCCAAAGTGCTGCCCGTTTTCCTCGCGCGCGAAGGCGGATCGCAAGTGCTCGCGGCCTCGTTGGAAAAGGCGAAGCTCACCGAGGCGATTGCCGGCAAGGCATTGGCGGCGTTGCGCGCGGCGGGAAGCAGTGATGCGGCGTTGACGAAGGTGCTCAGCAAAGCGGCGGGCGTGGTGGCCACCGGACCAGTTTACAGTGAAAATTACGTGCGCGAGCTGGCGCGCGAATCGCTCAAGGGCAATGCCGCCAATGGCGCGGTGGTTTTTCAAACGGCCGGTTGTGCCGCGTGCCATCAATCGGGCAAACCCATTGCCGGCCTCGCGTACATTGGCCCGGACCTCAGCACCATTGGCAACACGCTCAGCCGCGAGCGGATTATTGAGGAAGTGCTTTGGCCCGCGCGCGCGGTGAAGGAGGGCTACAGCCTCGTGCAGGTGACCACCGCCGACGGCACGATCCATCAGGGCTACGAACAACGCTCCCGCGCGGAGGATGTATTCCTCACGCCGCTGGGCAGCCGCGAGACGCTGCGCATCCCCGCTGCGCAAGTTCGCGAAAAGAAAACCGCCGGCACCGCCATGCCACCTAACCTCACCGCCACGCTTCGCCCGGAGCAGTTGCGCGACTTGATCCATTTCCTCACGCAAAGCCGTGGAGGCGCGAAGGGGAAATAGAATGGGTTTTTCTCCGCCTCTCTGCGGCACCGTGTGTGAATTCCAATTTAGTCTATCTTCCACCAGCCGTTGATGCGGGCCAGTAGATCTTGGACAACTTCAGGGTGGGCTTGGGCGAGATTCTTGGTTTCGTGCGGATCGGCGAGGAGGTCAAAGAGTTCCAGATTCGCGCCTGTTTTTTTGCGATGGCCGCCGGCCCAGGGGCGGATTTTCGGCGGGTTCTCAATCCAGGCAACGAGTTTCCATTTGCCGTGGATGCAGGTTCGTGTCCAGAGACTCTTTTCCGGTTCGGTGGCAGAAGCCATGTCGTGAGCGAAGTTGGACAGGAACAATGTATCGCGATTGATCACCGATTGTTCGTCGAGCAGGTTGATGCCGGGCAAGGAAGCAGGAGGCTTGA
>DJHS01000116.1:0-755 GCA_002433235.1 Verrucomicrobia bacterium UBA6614 | reverse complement strand
CAATGCGCGATGACCGGGGTGCGCACGCCGTTTTCGTAGGGATGCGCCTTGCCGTATTCGTTCCAGCCATTGTCGGCGAGGTAGAGCACCAGCGTGTTGTCGGCTACGCCCTTTTTCTTCAGTTGGCCCATCAACTCGCCACAGGTTTCATCGAGCCACTCAATCATCGCCAAATACTTGGCCTTTTTTTGGTTTTTGACTTCGGCATATTTCTTGAGCAACCGCGCCGGTGGATTGTGCGGCGTGTGCGGCAGGAAGGGGGCGTACCAGACAAAGAACGGCTTCTTCTGTTGCTGGGCTTTGTCGATGAAATCGTAAATTGGCTTCATCGATTTGCGGCCGATGGACAGTGCCTTCCCACCGTGGCGGCCGGTGAAGCCCATGTCGTCGGTGAAGCCAACGCGATTCGGATGGCCCATCCAGTACTTGCCCGTGTGCAAGGTTAGGTAACCGGCCTCAGCGAGTTGTCTGGGCAGCTGCGGCTTTTTGAAAAACGGCTCAATCCAATCGGCGCGCTTTTGCCCGCGGACGGGATCGTTGCCGGTGATGCCGTGTTGGTGCGGATACAAGCCGGTCAGCATCGTGGCCAATGACGGACTGCAGATCGCGGTGGTGACATAACCGCGCGTAAAGGTCAGTCCTTCAGCGGCTAGCCGATCGATGTTGGGAGTTTTGGCGTGTGGATGGCCGGCAAAGCTGTAATCCGTCCACGCATGATCATCGCTGATTATCAGAACGATGTTGGGCTGTTTGGC
>DJHS01000113.1:0-3135 GCA_002433235.1 Verrucomicrobia bacterium UBA6614 | reverse complement strand
TGAGCCGCCGGAAATGAGCTGCACGAAGCGCACGCCCTTTTCGAGGAGACGGCGGGTCATCAGGCAGTTGCGGCCGAAATCTTTCGTTTCATTGCGATTGAGGCCGTACGCCTCGCGGGTGGCGGCGGTTTCGCGGTTCATGTCGGCCACCTCGGGGATGGCCAGCTGCATGCGCGCGGCCAGTTCGTGGCTTTTCATGCGGGCCACAAGCGCGTCCTCGGCACCGAAGGTTTCCTGATCGCTGCGGTTGAGCGCCCCCAACAACGTGCGGCTGGCGGCCTCGGTGTCGGCGGCAATCGGCTGGGCGGGACGCAGGTCGGGGATGATCGCGTCGCCGCTGCCGAAGGCCACGCCCTGATGTGCGGAGGGCAGAAAACCGTTGGACCAGTTGATGGTGCCGCCGGCGGGGTAACCGCGCGTGTCGGGCAGCACGACGTAAGTGGGCAGGTTGTCCGTCTCCGCCCCGAGCCCGTAGGACACCCACGAGCCCATCACGGGAAAACCGTTGAGCTGAAAGCCGGTCAGCTCCTCAAAGGTCGCTGGCGTGTGATTGGCCGAGGTGCCGACCATCGAACGCACCACGGCCAGTTCATCGGCACAGGTGGCGAGGTGCGGAAACAGGTCGGAAACCCACAGGCCACTCTGGCCGCGCTGCTTGAAGGCCCAGTCGTTTTTTCGGATGAGGCCGATCTGATTGAAAAATGTCGCAGGTCGCTCCTTGTACTGCAGCGGCTTGCCGTGGTGCTTGGCCATGTCTGGCTTGTAATCGAACGAATCGATGTGGCTCAAGCCGCCCATCAACACCACGTGCACCACGCGCTTGGCCTTGGCGGGAAAATGACTGACCGGTTGTGGCGCCGCCTGCACGAGGTTCGTGAGCGCTGCACCGGTGAGGCCCCAAGTGGACCACTCCAGCATCTCGCGGCGGGACAAGCTATTGGCGGCAGGGTTCATCGCACGTACAAAAACGCGTTGGTGTTCAAGAGCACGCGGCAGTAGGCCGCCATGCCGTGGGCTTTGACGAAGGTTTCGGCCAGCGTCAGTTCGCGGTCGTTGACGGCTCGGCTGAGGGTGAGCTGATGGGCGAGGCGCAATTGGGCGGTGATGCTCTCGCCGGCCTCGGCCTTGAGGCGTTCGGCAAAGAAATCGGATTGGCGCAGCACGAAACGGTTGTTCATCAGCGCGAGCGACTGGAGCGGCGTGGTGGTGGAGGCGCGGTCGGGCGCAAGGGCGGAGGCGTCCGGGCAGTCAAAGGTGTCCAGCAGGTTGCGGCGCGCGCCACGCGGGCTGAAGCGGTAGATGGTGCGGCGAAATTGCTCCGGTTTGTCCTGCGCGATGATGTCGTAAAAGTTGCTGCCCTTGAACGAGTACGCACGCACGTCGCGATAGCCCACGCCGCCGAGTTCACGGTTCAGTTTGCCGGACGCGGCGAGCATGGTGTCGCGCATTTCCTCGGCGGCCATGCGGCGTGGGCTCATGCGCCAGAGGAATCGGTTGCCGGCATCGACCTTCATCGCGGCGGGATTGAGGCGTGAGGATTGCCGATACGTGGCGGAGGTGACGATGTAACGGTGCAGCGCCTTGAGGCTCCATTTTTGGTCGGCCAAATATAATGCCAAATGATCGAGCAGGGCGGGGTGCGAAGGCGCGGTGCCGCTGAAGCCGAAGTCGTTGGGCGTGTTCACCAAGCCGGCGCCGAAGTGATAATGCCACACGCGATTGGCGATCACGCGGCCGAAGAGGGGGTTGTCCGAGTGGGTGATCCACTCGGCGAGCTTGGCGCGGCGCTGCGGGTCAGGCGCATTGTTGGCCAGGCCGAAATCCGCCTTCACCGTCTTGAGCGCCGGGATGCCCGCAGGGGCCACGGCGCCAATGGGCTTGAGCACGCTGCCGCGATCGAGCACCTGCGTGACGCCGGGATTGCGCGGGATCACTGTGTACACGCGCGCGGCCTGCGGCCCCTTGGCGAGCAGGGTCTGAATCTCCTTTCGCACGCCGCCCAATTGGGTGGTAGCTTGGCGGCGCCTCTCGCGTTGGTTCGGCGTGAGCGCCTTGGCGAGCTGTGCTTCGGTGATGGTGATCGTGCCCACGCCGGCAGACGCGGCGACTTCGTTGGCGGTGAGGGCGCGGTTGTAAAATCGTGCGCCGGTGATTGTGCCGTTGAGCATGCGGTTGGCGCCGGCACCGGTGCCGTGACGGATGCCGAAGGCAAGGTGCGCGCCGTTCTCGGGGAAGCGATGGAAGCCGGTGTTGTACGCCTTACCGTAGGGCTTGCCGTTGCGATAGCCGGTGATGGAGCCGTCGGCCCGATAAACGATCGCAAAATGCACCGGCTGCTTGGCGGCCTCGGTTTCCTCGCTGCCCGCAAAGGACTTTGTGCGCACGAAGCCGTTGCTGCCGGCCATCCAACGCTTGGGCTCGCGTTCGCCGTACACGATGGAGTTGAACACGATGCCGCGATTATCCTGCAACGTGATGGCGCCCCCGCCGCGTTGGTTGAGGTCTTTCAGCTTCACCCAAACCTCGAGTGTTTTTTCGGCCACGGCGTAGGGCAGCGGCGCCGTGACCGCCCAGCCGCGGCCATCGAGCATGAGGCCCTCGGGCGTTTGCTTGGCGGTGCCTTTCAGGGTGACGGGCCGCTTGCCGTTTGCATCAGCCAGACCGGCGGCGAAATTCCATGCAGCCGTCGGCTGGGGCGGCATATCCTTGGCACCGGCCTTTTGCGCTTCCTTGAGCAGCTGCTGGCGCACAGGGCCCTCAATGGCAGCGATTTGTTTCTGCCAATCAACCTCCAACTCGCGCAGCTTTTGCAACGCGGCGGCATCCCCGCCGCGCACCATGCCCTTGAGATCGCGTTCGCCGGGATTCACGCCGCTCAACGCGGCCGCCAGCGCGTAGTAATCCTTTTGCGAGATGGGATCAAATTTGTGATCGTGACAGCGCGCGCAGTTGACCGTCAGCCCAAGGAACGTCTGGCCGACCATACCGATGAGATCCTCCACCTCATCCTGGCGCATGGTCTTGCGCATGGTATCGTTGTTGGGGCGCGTGGTGTTGTGCGGGCCGGTGACGAGACAGGCAATGGCGATGAGGCCGTCGGCCGAGCCGGGTGCAATCACGTCCCCGGCGATTTGC
>DJHS01000159.1:0-59338 GCA_002433235.1 Verrucomicrobia bacterium UBA6614 | reverse complement strand
GAGATATAGGATCCGGAATTGAATTTTGTCCCACCGTTATTCGCTGCAGACCAAGTACCTGCAGCCGATCTCCAAAGGTCTACCGAACTCTTATAGGTGGTAGCGTTAGCCTTATATCCGTCCTTTGACAGCATGTAGGCATCCTCGGTCAATTTCCAGGAATCCACGCCCATGTTCGTTGCCGAAGTGTAAGTAGGATCACCTAAATTAATTCCCACCATGGAGAAAGTAGTGCCATCGGCATCCACCGTAACATCCAACGTGGCACCAGAAAAAAGTGACACTCCGTTAAAGTCCTGCTTGGTGGTCTCAGACACATAACTTTTGAGCTGCTGAAATTCCTGATTGTACAGCGCGCGGTCCTCGTCGGACTTGGTGGTGTCCTGTGCGAGAATGGCCAGCTCACCCATGCGTCGGTAGGCCTTGTCGATCGTCTTCATAAAGCCGTCCTGCGTCTGCGTGAACGAGACGGCGTTGATGACGTTGCTAAGCGCGGAGTCCAGCCGCTTAATCTGCGAGTTCAAGCGGGAACTCACCGCCAAGCCAGCGGCGTCGTCCGACGGGACAATGATCTTGGAGCCGGAGCTGAGCCGCGAGAGCGACTTGGCCAGCATAGATTGGCTAACGTTGAGGTTATTCGCCGTAGTTTGCGCCTCAATATTGGTATTGATAACCATGGTATCCTCGGGGTTTGGGTGTTCGTTCGTTACTTCCTGTTCAACTTCATGTTGCGAACGACGAGAGACAGGGAATTAGGGTCATCATTGACCGCCTTGTCTCCATAATGTCGCATCCATGTCTTCATTTTAACCCTACGCAGCAGGACATATGCCATCACTGCATTGGCTTGTTTTCCTATTTTCTATTTTTGCATCCTTGGCTATGTCACACAGGCACTCCTTGCACCGTGTGAAAATTTATTTTTGCATATTTTTATAACCTAATTGGTCAAATTGGTTTTCCATGTCTGTTGGGCTGATTGATCTATCGCAGGAGCTGCAGCGCCGACTGCGGCAGCTGGTTGGCCTGCTTAAGCATCTCCGTGCCGGAGGCCACCAGGATCTGGTAGCGCGCGTAGTTCGTCGCCTCCTCGGCCACGTCCACGTCGGCAATACGGCTGATCGCAGCCGAGAGGTTCTCTTTCGTCACCGTAAGCTGCTCGTTGGTGAAGTTAAGTCGTGATTGAACCGCACCCAGTTTCGCGCGGTCGGTCGCCACCTGCGTAATGGCGGACTTGACGAGCCCCAAAGCGGTCTGCGCTGCCGCCACCGACCTGAGATTAACGTCGTCATAATCATCACCCAATTCGTTGGCAAATGCGGAGATATCCTGCGTTGTCTTTGCAATATTTACCACCTCGCCTGTCTTGGCCAAAACGGCATCCTTATCCTCACCAGTCAGAATGGGATTGGAGGTCAGGAACATGCCCTTCTTCAACTCGCTGCCCTGGTCATTAATGGCCACTCGCGAGGAGGAAACCTCTACTGCCAACCGAAAGCTCTGATTGGAAACCGCCGAGGTGAAGCCTGTGTATTTGGTTGTAAGATTCGAGTCGGTATATAACTCGAAGGTATTGGCATCGAGTTTCTTAACGTAGTAAGCGGTGTTGTTGACCGTATGACCACCAGCGTTTGTGGTGACCTTCACCTGAGTGCCATTGCTCAGACCATGGGCTGTCATCGTCACCACGTCGGTGCTCTGGTTGATATTGCCGCCCGTCTTCATATTCGATTCCAACGACAAGCCACTCGTAGAAGCGGTGATGTTTACCTGACCGGAGTTCGTGGATCCGGTTCCACCGGCCGCAGCCGCGTTGGTAGCTGTGTCGAATACAGTGAAATTGTCTGCATCAATTACCTTTACATAATACGCCGTGTTAGCAGAAGCGCCTGCGGGTGGGTTACTGGTAAACACCACCTGATCACCCGTAGTATAGCCGTGTGCGGCCTTGGTAAAGGCGTTGTCCGAGTAGGCGGTGACTGTCGACGTACCATTAGCACTAAAGGTCACCAGACCTCCGGCACCGGCTGCGGTGGCATTGGCAAGCGTGTTGTAAATCTTGAAAGAGTTATCGTCGATTTTTTTAACGTAATAATCCGTTGTGGTGTTTGCCGGAGCTACTGCCGTACCAAGTTTAATCTTGTCACCATCCACTAAGCCATGCCCGGTCTTGGTGATGGTAGCGCTGGCGTTAGACATGGAAGCACCTGCCGCCGATTTCACCCCCACACTGTCTCCCACGGAAATGCCTGTAACAGCACTCGTGGAGCCCGAGCGTGTCAGGTTGATGGCGTTGGTGGCAGCCACAGCATCCGACTTGGAGGCATGCAGAGTGATATTGTTGGTGTCGTAGGAGTTAACGTAATACGTCGTTGTGGTGTTCGTACCGCCGGGTGCGTTGGAGTGGAATGTGATCGCGTCGCCGTTGGCCATACCATGGTCAGTCTTGTTAAGCCGATTGGTGGCGTAATCAGTTTTGAATCCTGCAGCCACCGTGGCACCGGCGATAAAGTTGTCTTTGGTTATCTTGGTGGCTGCGGTGTTAGCCGTACTGACATCCTCACTCACATATGAGCCGGAGACCACCTTGATGCCGCCGTTGTCCGAGGCGGACCAGTTGCCAGAAATATCGCGCCAAAGGTCGATAGTGGTCTTATAAACATCAGCTGTCGCCTTGTAGCCGTCCTTGGAAAGCATGTGAGCATCCTTGGTGAGCCTCCAGGCATCGGTGCCGGTATTGGTTGCTGAGGTATAAGTAGGATCCTCAAGGTTAATACCCACCATGGTGAAGGTGGTACCATCGGCATCCACAGTCACGTCCAGCGTTTTGCCGCCAAAGAGTGACACCCCGTTGAAGTCCTGTTTCGTGGTTTCCGAGACGTAATCCTTAAGCTGCGCAAATTCCTGATTGTACAACGCCCTATCCTCGTCTGACTTGGTGGTATCCTGCGCCAACATCGCCAGCTCGCCCATACGTCGGAAGGCTTTATCGATCGTCTTCATAAAACCGTCCTGGGTCTGGGTGAAGGAGACGGCGTTAACGACGTTGTTAAGCGCGGAGTCCAGTCGTTTAATCTGCGAGTTCAAGCGCGAGCTCACCGCCAAGCCGGCGGCGTCGTCCGATGGGACGATGATCTTGGAACCCGAACTGAGCCGCGAAAGCGACTTGGCGAGTTGGAGTTGGCTGGCATTGAGGTTATTGGCGGTCGCCTGTGCCTCAATATTTGTATTGATAACCATAATGTCCTCGGGGTTGGTGGTTCGTTACATCCTGTTCAACTTCCTGTTGCGAACACTCGCTTGGAGAACGGGGTATTTGTTCCTGGTTTAAATTCCTTTATGGGGTTGCGGCCAATTGTTTCTTGAGCTTGCTGGCCTGCTTGCGCGCCATGCCGGCGGATCCGGCGGCGGCCTGGTTGCTGGCCATGATCTCGTCGTAAATTTCCTTCCGCATCACGCGGATATCCAAGGGCGCCTCCACGCCCAGTCGCACAGCATCGCCGCTGTCCACGCGGAGGACGCTCACCTTGATGCGTCCATCGATGACTATGCTCTCGTTCGGTTTTCGGGAGAGAACTAACATTGCAAAAATCCTTGCTGTTGGCGGTTCGCGGCATGATTCAGTTGCCCATCGGGTGGGCTAGGGTGAGATCCGGGGCATTCAACGGAATGACCTGGCGGGCTTGGCTAGTCACCTTATTATAGATGATAGGGCCCTTGAGGTTCACCGTCACCGTCTCATCGGTGTGCCATGTGGCGATGTTAAGCACCATGGCATCCTCGGGATTTTCCAACCCGAGCAGTTCCTGATCCTCATCGGAGATCTCGACGTTGTAGTTTTCCACGACAAAGCCGGGAGGAATCACGAGAAACGCTTGTTCCCCGTCCAATCCTTTCATCCACTGGTAAGGCTCCAAGTCCTCGTCGCGAATCAACCGGAAATGCTGGCTGGCTTCAAACCCCAGCAACCCAGCGGGAAAGTGCAACTCTAAACCCGTTTCCTCCGGGGCGAGCCCTTCGCGGGCCGGTGATTGTACCGGTCCTTCGGTTCGTTTTTTCTCTATTGTTATCATAACAACATTACTTCGCAGGGTACGGAGCAAACGGCATGCCAATCATTAAAACAGGATTAAAACAGGCATTAATCGCATGTTTTTCACTAATAACCCCAGTTTTAAAGGAATCAATTATTGAAGTTGAATAATGCGCAGAAGCTACCCGTGGCAGCTTTTGCCGGGGTGAATGGCCCGATTATCAGCAGAGAAGACTATTTTTCCCGCGAAAACGGCTGAGGTTGCCAGCCCAATTTCCGAGTCCGGGTACCCATTTGGTTCCCATCTCCCAGTTCTTTTCTGGCCCATACGGCTGCGACTGAGAGTCTTTTCACAATTTCGGGGTGTTTCCCGGCCACGTTTTTCGATTCCGAAACGTCATTTTTAAGATCAAAAAGGACGTGTTTTTCGGATTTATTTGCACTTTTTTGGTGTTTTTTGGGGAAATATAGTTTCCAACGACTGTCTCTAACAGCCTCCAAATAACGCGTGTGGTAGTAGAAAAAGTGTTTGTGGGGCGATTTTGCGCTGCGCGGACTCAAAACAGGCCAAATATTCCTGCCATCACGAAGGACATCGGAAAGAGGTACCCCGGCTAGTTTTGCGAATGTGGGGAGAATATCCATAAGCGTGGTCAATTCATCACTCGTGCTTCCGGCGGGGATGAAGCCTTTCCATCGGACAATCGCAGGGACACGCATGCCTCCCTCAGCAGTGGTGTAGCCCCAGCCACCGAGCGGAGCATTGCTGCCCTGGGGAGGATTGCGGCGGGGGGCTCCATTGTCGCTGGTCCAAATAACAAGGGTTCGCCCATCGATGCCGTGTTTTTTCAATGCCGCTAGAATCTGGCCCGCCGCCCAGTCGAGTTCCTCCACCGCATCACCCCAGGCACCGTTTCTGGATTTGCCGCGAAATTTCCGGCTAGAAAAGGGCTCGCGCGAACTGCCGGGCATGTTGTGCGGAAGATAAAGAAAGAACGGCCGCGACTTGTTGGCGGCAATAAATTTCAGTGCAGCGGCGGTTTCGCGCTGGGTCATTTGGTTGCGATCCGCGGGGGCTTCGATGACTTTTTCGTTTTCCATCCACGGCAACAACGGCCATCGGTTGCCCCGCAGCCTTTCCCCAATGCGTTGGCCGGTGGCGCGTGTCATGTCATCGCTGTAAGGCAGGCCCAAAAAATAATCGAACCCCTGCCGCGTCGGCAGAAACGCAGGCTGGTCGCCAAGGTGCCATTTGCCGATGCAGGCCGTCGCGTATCCGGCTTTCTTCAGTATCTCCGCGACAGTGGTTTCATTCGGATTCAGCCCATTGGGCGAAACTGGCCGGAGCACATGGCCATCTTCGGGCGTCCAGTCCAGCCCCACACGGCGTGGATAACAACCCGTCATCAACGCCGCACGGCTGGGTGTACAAACGCCGCTGGCGCTGTAAAAGCTGGTAAGCCGCCGCCCTTCCCGCGCCATCCGGTCCAGATTGGGCGTGCGATGCAGTTTGCTGCCAAAAGGGCCAATATCTCCGTAGCCAAGGTTGTCGGCCATGATAAGAACGAAGTTGGGTTGGGCGGGTGGGACCTTGGCGGAAATGGAAATAACGCTCGTGATAATAACAAGAACGAGAAACCGCATGAGGAATTCTAGGGTGACTTGGCCGAAAAATACAAGCCACCCACGTGGTGTTTCCTATTCGTTCGCCGGCAGATCGTCCACCTTCACGGTCGTCTCCCCAATGACAATCGTGTCCTGATTGGACACCTTTGTCCGACCCACCAACTTGCCGCCGTTCACCGTGGTCCCATAGCGGCTGTCCAAATCCTCCACCCAGAACTGGCCTTTGTCCGACCAAATTCGCGCGTGCAATCGGGAGACCGTCGTGTCCGGGCTCAGGTCAATGTCCACCGAGGACTGCGAGTTGGGTCGGCCGATAACGACTTGATTGTCGCCAAACTGCCGGATTTTCCATCGGCCCTTGAACTGATAGCTGATCTGAATGCCCATTCTGGAACGCATCCGCGAACACTCATCAACGCAAAAAAATTGGCAAAAAGGCAATCCTGAAATAAAACAACAGCGTGTCCGTCGACCCCCAACCCACTCCGGTTGTGATCGCGCCCAGCGGTCCACCCACCACGTCCCCCCAGCCTAACCAGATTGTTGGCAACGGACGCTACACGCTGCGGTGGCTTCTCGGTGAAGGTGGCAAATGCATGGTCTGGCAGGCACAGGATGAACGCCTCAATGAAACCGTTGCCTTAAAATTCCTTTCCCCCGAGGCCGGTGCCGATCCCCGCATGCTGCATGAACTCCGCAAGGAAGCCCTCCGCGCCCGGCGACTGGCCCACCAGAACATCGTCCAGCTTTACGACATGTACGAGGCGCCCGATGAACTCCCCTTCATGATCATGGAGTTCGTTGATGGTGGCAGCCTCCACACCCGCCGCGCCCAGGCCAAGCCACAGATTCTGCGTTGGGAGGAATTCCTCAAGCCCCTCACCCTCCAGCTTTGCCACGCCCTCGAGCACGCCCACAGCGAAAGCCTGGTTCATCGCGACCTCAAACCGGCCAACGTCATGGTGGATTCCCGAGGCCGGGCCAAGCTGGCCGACTTCGGCATCAGCGCCGCCGTCAACGACGCTTACACTACCATCCTTGGCCTGCGCGACACTCGCGGCACCGTCACATTCATGAGCCCCCAGCAAATGGATGGTGAACCCCCTCATCCCACCGATGACGTTTACGCCCTGGGCGCCACCCTTTACGAACTACTCACCAGCCGCGCCCCATTTTTCACCGGCGACATCGCCCATCAAGTCCGCCAAGTCCCGCCGCAACCCATCCAAGCCTGTCAACAGGAACTCAAGATCGACAACCCCATCCCGCCCAACGTTTCCGCGCTCATCATGGCTTGTCTCCGCAAAAACCCCGCCGAGCGTCCCCCATCCGCTTGGGAAGTCGCCAAACACATCGACCCCACCATCGGCGACCCCCTCGTCACCATCCGCGTCGAACACGCCGCGCCCATGCCCACCGCCCCTCAAGGGCGAGCCAACAGCCCAACCTTCTCCCGGGAATTTTACATCGTCATGGCCATCCTTGTGGTCCTGCTCGGCATGGCCTGTGCCATCCTCTATTACGTCACCAAGGTACAGCCCTGACAACAAGACCATCGTGGGCCTTGTTAGAGTTGCAAATTCAACCAAATACGCTAGCATTCGCTGATGCCCTACTGGATCCATCGCAATGGAGAAAATGTCGGCCCCTACGAGCAGGCACAACTGCAGGAAATGCTGGCGGCCGGTCAAGTGACCCCGGAAGAATTGGCCATCGAGGAAGGCGCTTCCAACTGGTCCACTGTCGGCGAATTAGCCGGCGCTTCGGCACCAGCAACCGCCGCGGAGCCCGTTATGGCCGAATTTGTCTCCGCCGTTCCAGAAGAGGAAGTTGTGCCCGCGACAGTAGCCAGCGGCGGCGGCCGAATGAAGCTCGCCTTGGTTGCCGGCGTGGCCCTACTGGTTGTGGCCGGTGCGGCTTTCGCCTTTTTCAAATTCTCTGGTGATGAGGAAAAGCCGGAAGGGCACGCCAAGCTCAACAAGCCTTCACCCGGCAAAAATACCCCCACGCCCGGCGGCAATCGCCCTCCCGGCCCCCTGCCAAATCCGCCCTCGCCCGGCACCAACACCAACACCATCCCCGGCACCTCGCCGACCAATGCCCCGCCCGTCGTTCCGCCGCCTACACCCCCAACACCTGGTGGAGCAGCCGCTGCGAGCAGCTATATTCCCGCCAGCGTCTTGGGTGTGGCCAGCATGAATCTCGGCCAACTCCTGCAAAAAGCCGGCGGTTATGATGCCCTGCTCGCGAAAGGCTTGGAAGCAGCCGGGCCCGAGGCGCAGGAGCCCATGGTTCGCCTCATCGCGAGCATGCTTTCGCCCAACAATCTTGCCCAAAATTTTGGCCTCACAATCAACCGGCCCATTTTTGCGTTCGTGGATAATCAGAGGCATGTCGGCGTGCTCGTGTCCGTTTCCGACGCGGCTAAACTGGAGCAGGGACTGCAAAACTTGGCCGTGGCGCTCAAAGCACCTGTCCCGGAACTGACGGATCTTGGCGGCCTGCGTGGCATCTCTCTTCCAGGCGTCGCGGCAGGCTTAACCTCCGACGCGTTGATCGTGGTCATGAGTACTACGGAACCTATGGACATGACCAGCAAGCTGAAGGCCGTAGCCGCAAAAGGCGCAGCCCTCTCAGTCGCCAAGCCTGAGTTCAAGGCCCTTGGCGAAAGCGATCACGACGGAACACTTTGGATCGACTTCAAAGATTTACTCAAGACCATGAACGCTCAAATAACTCCTCTTGTTGCCGAGAAGTTTTATGGCGACCCGAATCAATTTGGCAACAAACTCGATATCTCCGTGGGTCTCTCTTTCCAACAAGGGCAAGTGGTGGCCGATCTCAATTTTCACCACGATCCCGCCTTGTTGGCCAACTGGAGCACCGGGGCCAATCTCGATGCCGATATCGTCGGCAGCATCCCCGGTGGCGCGGCAGGCGTGCTAACCCAGTCGATGAAGATGGAAGTCATCCGCCCCTTCATCGCGGCGCGCATCCCCGCCGAGGCCAAGGCGGAATTGGAACCGGTACTAGCCGCCTTTGGGCTCAGTTTTGACCAGCTTTTGAATCTGCCCGGCGGTGACCTCGCCTTCTCTTTCCTCGGCGTAAAACAAGATCCTCGAGGATTTCCTACTCCGGAATTTCTTTTCAGCATGAACGTCAATGATCCCGAGCTGGTCGAGGGCTTCCTGGAAAAACTCCAAGCCTCGCCCGGCTACAATGAAATGCAGGAGAATGGGTTTGATATCGTGTTGAACGACGATGTGCTGCACATCGGCCCCTCACGCCTCAAAAGCGCGTTGGCAGAAGGCAACAACCCCAATCCCCTGCCGCCCGCGGCCCAATCGTTGCTTGGCGCAAACGACTCCGCGCTGCACCTCAGCCCCGCCGCCATCGCGGGCATTTTGACCGCTCAAGGTGAAGGCGAAGCCGCGGAATTTCTAACTCAGGTGCGCGCCATGAACCTTACCGGCAACGCCGGGGAAGGCGCACAAAAATTCCGCCTCACCCTCGCCTTGGCCAACCAAAACACCAACGTCCTCCAAACACTCGTCCAACAAGCATTTGAGGCCGCAGGCAACAGCGGCGAGGGCTTCCGAGAGGTACCGGTGCCACTCCCGTTCCCCCCCGCACCACAGCCACAACCTTTCCCCATCGAGAGCAAAACCAAGGAAACCAAGGGGCCTTTCCCGCCCATCGACCCCCGCCCCTTCCCTCCCCCTCCCCCTCCTCTTCCTGAGGATAAAGGGGCCATCCCCGCCCCAACTCTACCCCCTGCTCCGGCACCCGCGCCGCCTGTTCCCGAGGTGAACCCCTTCAACAATCCCAAGTAATATTTTTTCCGAAATTGTGTAGCCTTTTTGCTTGGGGTCGTGTATTCAGGCACAATGACACACCACCCCATCACTCGTGGGCATGGGTTCGCCATGCGCAAAAATAACTTCGTGGCACTTTTTGCAGCCGTAGCACTCGTCCTGCTGGGCCTGCCCGGCGCGGCACAAGACAAGGCTCCCGCCGGCCAGCTCATTCCCGCCGGCTCCCACCTCGTGATGAGCTTCAACATCGGTTCGCTGCTCAAGAAATCCGGCCATGAAAACATTACCGACCTCCCCGGCATGGAGGAACTTCTGGAGGAACTGGAGCAGGAGAATGAATTGGCCGCGCAGTTGCTTGAAAACCCCGCGTTGCTGGGTGTTGATTTTGACAAGCCCATCCACGTGTTTGGCACCCTGACTCCTCCTGAGGAAGAATTCGGCGAACCCACATTCAATGGCGGCCTTATCGCGGCACCGCTCAGCGCCAAGAAATTCGAGGAAGGCTTGACCAAGGTTTTCAAAGGCAGCCTCGGGGAGATTGGCGAGGAAATGCTCAAGGGCCTGAAGGAGGAGAAGGGCTATTCCATTTTGGCCGCGGGCGAAGGCATCCCCGCTGCGTTGGCTTTCAACGACCAAGCCATCGTCATAATGGGTGGCAATGACGAAAAGGCCGCCAAGGGCATCGAGAAGGTGCTGCGCCGGGTGATGGGCGGCAAGAAGCCCCTCGCCAAGGGCGAAGCCACTTTTGCCACTTACCTGAAAAACTCAGCTGATTTCGGCGGCTGGATGGATCTCAACGCCCTCATGGAGATGAGCCCCGAGGTGCCGGAGGATCAGCTCGAGCAGTTGCAGGAACTCATCGGTAAAATCCGCATGGCCGCCTCGGTGAATTTTGTACCCGGAGGCATTCGCGGAGACATCTCCTACAGCTCCGATGCGGATTTCATCAAAAAGCTGAAGCCCGCCCCCAAGAAAACCATGCTGGACCTTCTGCCGCACAACGCCGTGACCTCCGTGGTCTACGCCTTCGACATGGCCGGCGCGCGCAAGTGGATGAAGGAGGAATACCTCCCCGCCCTCAAGAAGTTGGAGGGAGGTGAAGCCATCGCCATGGTGGAATTGGCGATGATGGGTGCGGTGGGCTTGAACTTTGATGACCTGCTGGACATCCCCAAGGGTGAAATGATCCTGAGCCTCATCGACTTGGAACAGGAAGTGGATCCCGATTTCGGCATTCCACAACCAAAGCCTTCCGTCGTCTTTGGCCTGACCGTCAATGACATGAAGAAGCTCGACAAGCTCGTTGACAAGCTCAAGGAAGAAGGCGGGCTTGAGGCCATGGAGGCCGCCGGCTTCAGCATCCTGAAAAACAAGGATCGCTTTTTCATGGCCAACACCTCGCTTCTTCCTTCACTGAAGGCCGGCAAGCTGCCCAACGCCGTGGCTGGCGAGCGCCGGAAATTCATGGAAACCAATGATCAGGCCGTGGTGGTTGACTTCAAGCAAATCACCCGCTTGGCGCAGGACTTTGATGCACCGGCCGATGCGGTGCAAATGCTGCTCAAGTTCGCCGAGTTGCGCTTCAATTCCAACCAGCGCGGCCAGGTTACCGAGATGACCGGTGAACTGCGTTTCCGCGATGCCAAGACCAACGGCCTCAAGCAAATCATCAACATTGTTGAGGAAGTGCAGGAGGGCGTGGGCATCGAGCGCGAACTCCGCGCCCGCGAGGCCGATCTTGCCCCGGAAGCTGTCCCCTTTCCGCCGGCCCGGAAAGCTGCCCCCGGCTTTGGCTTTCCGCGGCGCGACCGCTAGGGCAACGGAAAAAGATCATCAAAACAAAGGCGCCCCTGTTTAAGGGGCGCTTTTTTGGGGTCCCACCGATTTCCTTCAAGCTGCTGCCACCCATTGAATAACTCAGGCCGGGTTATTTTGACCGCGCCTGTTTTGTGCGTTACGTTGCCCGCGTGAAAGGGAGGCTATTCCTTCTGGCTGCAGCGGTGACGTTGGCGGCTTGTTCCGAAGACAAACCCAAGGCTGTTGACCCCAAGCGGGTGATGCAGGTGAACGGAGTTTGGCTGCTCGATGGCAAGCCATGGACCGGCAAACAATCCTCCGTCTACCCGGATGGCAAACCCTCTTTCGAAGGGGAACTCATCGAGGGCAAACCACACGGCACCTGGACTTGGTATTACGAAAGCGGCAATCCCAGAAGCCGCGTCGTCTATTCCCTGGGCATGCACGACGGCAACGAGACACATTATTATGATGACGCCGCCAACACACCCATGTGGATCAAGGTCTGGCGCGATGGACGGTTTGTCGAGTCTCACCAATGGAAAGCCGACGGCACTCCGGTCCTGCCCCGCACCGCGCCCGGCACTAACACGGCCACGTCGGCCGTGCCCTAAACAGTTTCCTCCATCTGCTCACGGCCGGATTCCACAAACTGATCAAACATCTCCTCCGGCAATGCCGGTCGAAAATCGCCGGGAATTTCCTGGCCGCCCGAGAGGTAAAGAATGGGCAATTGCGTGGCGAGCACGAGATTCCAGTATTTGCTCCAGCGCGTTTCTTCATCCGTGTGTGTCAGGATGAGGCCACTCAACGGCAGTACCGAGAAGAACCTCGCGTGGGCCAGCAGCAGACCGAGATCGTAGGATGCGTTCAGGACGAGGTAAATCTCCGTCTGGGGAAATTCCTTCACCTGTTCGAGCAGCGCCCGCCTCGCCTCACGGTCACTGGCCGAAACCCCGGGCAAGTCAATGAACCGCAACGCGTTCTCAGGAATCTCCTCGCCAGGATCCCAAGTGCGCTCCACCGACGCCTGCAGCAGTTCCCCATGCAGGCTTAAAAACTCAGCCGTGTTCGGTGCCCCGCCATCCAGCCGCCACGCGCAAACCTCCTGCCCATTGCGCAGCAGTGCCTGAGTCATCCATTTGCAAATGCAGGTGGTCTTGCCTGTGCCCGGCGTCCCCACCAGCAGCCGCATGGGATTGCCCGGCTTGGTATGCCGGCGAATGAGCTGGTGCCAGTAGTCGGAAAGCGTTTCCCGAACAAGCGCGAATTCGTCCTGCAAATTGCGTGGCTTGGTAAAACCCAGAAAATTACGCGCCTGCCCGGAGAGCCACCGCGCGTGCGACGGCAGCAATCCCAATTTCTCCAGGATTTTAACCGCCGCCAGCATCCCATCCGCGTCCGTGCCCTGACGCGCCGCCTGTTTGGCAGCCTGAACCATCTCAGCCACCTTCGAAGGAAGTTGCTGTTTCAAGGCGGGCTTGGATTCCGGCTTCGGCTTTGGCTGGGGGGGATGAAGGATTTGCTGCTCCAAGTCGGCTATCTTGGCGTTAAGCCTTTTAATCGTCGCCTTGGCATCCGGCTCGGGCTTAGGCGCGGCGGCCATCACCTCCACGCGCGTGCCGCTCCAGAGCTTCTTCATTCCCTCGGCCGAGACTTGGCGCACGTTGAGCACCACCGCCTCCGGACCCAGTTCGGCATGAATCTGTTCCAGTGCCTCCTGGGGACTATCGGCAATGATCTTGACGACATTCATGGCCAGTCGCAGGCTTTAAAATCAGGACAGGCTGGGAACCGCGCCCGCGGGCACAATCTCCACCTTTGGCGGCAATTCCTCGTAGGAGAGGAAAGCCAAGTCGGGGAACTTGGCCGCAAAGAACCGTCGGAGTCCAGCGCGAATCACTGACGAACAAATCACCACCGGGCTGCGACCCTCGGCGATCATCGGCTGCATCAGGTCGTTAAAATGATGCGAGAGATGCTCCGCCATCTTCGGGTCGATCAACAGCGTCGTCTCCGTCGGCGTCGGTCGCAGCCCCTTGGCCAGCTCTTCCTCCAGCCACGGATCCAGTGTGATCGCGTGCATCGCACCCATTTCGTCTTGATACGCCCGGACGATCTGTCCGCCAATCGCGCGCCGCGCCTGCTCGGCCAGTTCGTCGGTGTTCTTGGTCGTGCCGGCGTAGTCCGCCACCCGCTCGAGCACACCCACCAGGTTGCGGATCGGTACGCCTTCGCTCAGGAGATTCTGCAACACCCGCTGCACCTGCCCCACCGAAAGCAGCCCCGGCACCAGTTCGTTGATCAAGGCCGGGTTCTGTTCCTTCAAGTTGTCCAACAACACCTGCACATCCTGCCGCGACAAAATCTGGTGGCAATACCGCTTGATCGTCTCGCTGAAATGCGTCACCAGCACCGAAGCCGCATCCACCACCGTGTAACCCGCCACCTCGGCATTCTTGCGCTCGACCTCGGTAATCCACACCGCATCCAAACCAAACACCGGTTCCACCGTCTGCACACCCGGCAGCACTTCCGTGCTGTTGTTCGTGTTCATCGCCAGCCAGTAACCCGGCATCACCTCGCCGTTCGCGATCGTCTGTCCGCGGAAAATAAACCGATACTCATTGGCTCCCAGTTCCAAATTGTCGCGCAACCGAACCGCGGGGATGATGAAGCCCATGTCCTGAACAAAATTACGCCGTACACTCGTCACCCGCTCTAGGATATCGCCGCCCTTCTTTGGATCCGCCAAGGCCAGCAGGCCATACCCCAATTCAATCTGCAACGTGTCCACGTTCAGCAAATCCTCGAGCTTGTCCGGGCCATCCTCGCCCTCCGATCCTTCCCCGCCATCCGGCGAATCCCCACCACCCGGTGCTCCGTCAGGCCCCAGATTGGGGCCATCCGCGGGCTGATAATTAAACATCCCCCGCTGGTCGAACGATCGATGCATGAAGCCAAACAACACACCCATCATGAAGAATGGAAACCATGGCAGCACTCCCGTGACCAACGAGAAACCCGACAGCACAAACATCGTCAACGACAACGACATCAACACCTTTGGCTGCAGGAACAACTGCTTTGTCAATGTCTGGCCCAAGCTCTGATTCTCCGCCGCGCGCGTGACCAAAATACCCGCCGCCGTCGAAATCACCAACGCCGGGATCTGAGACACAAGGCCATCCCCGATACTCAGTACCGTGTAAGTCTGCAACGCCGTGCTCACGTCCATATCCCGCTGAATAACCCCGATGCCAATCCCGCCAACCACGTTCACCAGCGTAATCAAGATGCCCGCGATGGCGTCACCACGCACAAACTTGCTGGCACCGTCCATGGACCCGTAAAAATCCGCCTCCTTGGAAAGATCATCCCGCCGTTTGCGTGCCTGATCCTCCTTGATAAGGCCCGCGTTCAATTCCGCGTCGATCGCCATCTGCTTGCCCGGCATGGCGTCTAACGTAAAACGCGCTGCCACCTCTGCAATACGCCCCGCGCCCTTGGTGATAACCACGAAGTTGATGAGCGTCAAAATCAGGAACACCACGAAGCCCACCACATAATTTCCCTGCACGACCACGTTACCAAACGACTGGATAATCTGGCCCGCTTGCGCCTCACCCAGAATCAGTCGGGTGGAAGCCACGTTTATTCCCAGTCGGAACAACGTGATGATCAACAGCAGTGTTGGGAAACTAGTAAACTCGGATGGCTCGCGGATGTAGATGATGACCAGCATCACCAGCAAGCCCGACGAAATGGAAAGCGCCAGGAGAAAATCCAGCATCCATGGCTGCAACGGCAAAATCATCCACAGCAACACGCTGAAGATGAATCCAATCAACCCAAACTCCGCCCAACTCGCGCGCTTGGGGGTGGTGGCAGGTGCGGCACTCATGCGGCAAATACCCTCTCCCACCCGCGCAGGCCGGCGGCAATCGTTGAATCCGTTCCAGTCATTTCTTGGATATCCAGCAGGCCGGAATCATTCCTGCCCGCGCCAAGTCGCAGCAATTTAGGTGCCATAACCTGAATTAATGCGGAAAACCGGTATTTTTTGGAAAAACCCCTCATTTTCATGGCGTATCCATGCCCCGTTTGTAATAGCGGTAACGGTTCACCCGGTAAACATGAGCCAGAATCTCCGCCACCACTGCGTATAACTGTGGAATAATCTCCTGCCCCACTTTGCAGTGCTTGAACAGCAACCGTGCCACCGGCTTGTTTTCCACAATGGGCACATCGTGCTCATTTGCGATCTCGCGAATTCGCAGCGCATTGTAGCGGGCTCCCTTGGCCACCACTCGTGGCGCGCCCATCGCCTGACGGTCATATTTTAAAGCCACCGCCAAGTGCGTCGGGTTGGTCACCACCACGTCCGCCTCCGGCACCTCCTGCTGCATTGACTCCTTCAACATTTGTCGGCGCCGGCGGCGCATCTCGCCCTTCACCTGCTGGTTGCCCTCAACATTCTTGGTTTCATCCTTCACCTCCTGCATGGTCATCATGCTGTCCCGCTCATTCTTCCACATCTGGTATGCGTAATCCCCCATCGCAATCAACACCATCCCCGCCAACACACGCAGCGTAACGCTCTGCGCGGTATCTGCCATGAAGTACAGTAGGTAGCTGAAATCGGTGGATGAAGAAAAAATCGGATCCTTCATCACATCCCGGATCACCGGCCAGGTGAACCCAAAAATTACAATGAACTTCGTCAATGCCACCGCCAATTTTGCCAAGGACTGCGAACTAAAAATATTTTTAAATCCCTTTATGGGGTTCATCTTGCTGAACTTTGGTTCCAATGCTTTTGGCGTTAATTGGAACCGACTCTGAAGACCGCATCCCATCAAGCCAGCCATGAAGGCTCCCGCCATGATCGGCAAGAGACAGGCCCCAGCCATTTCTATGAAATCTGTGAAAATCTTTGGAGTGTTGTCCGCATTCACCTGCATGGTTGCCAATTGGGAGAAAATTGAGGCCATGTATAATTTAAATGTGGCCATGATGTGCGGCATCATCATCGTCAACGCCAGAAGCCCCATGGCGATTAGGAATACGGTCTGAATCTCGGGACTCTTGGCAAACTGGCCGGACTCCAAGAGTTCCTGCAGACGCTTTGGCGTCGGCATCTCAGTTTTTTCCTGGCCGCTTTCGCTTTCCGCCATGACCTATCCTCCAAGCCCCAAGAGCCGCACCGCCACCACAAAGTCGTCAGGCAGTTGGTGTAGATAGTTTGCAATCTCCAGCGCCGCAATCTGCATTACCGACCCCAGAAGCACGATGCCAATCAACAGGCGAATACCGAAGCTCTCCATGAACACGTTCATCTGCGGCACGGCGCGCGCAAGCATGCACAACAGAATGTTCACCACGATGCCCACCGCGATGATTGGCGAGGCAATCTTCACCGCCACCAGAAAGGTCCGCGCCGCCATGCCCATCACGTTGTCAAAAAGCTGGTCTGACAACACGCCTGCCCCAATGGGCAGCACATGATACGATTGCTGGAACCCCACAAGGAGCGTGTAATGCAGATCCAAGGAAACCATTAGCGCGATGGCCAGCATCTGGAGCATCACGCCCATTACCTCCGTTGGCGTTTCCGAGCCGGGAGCAATCATGCCGCCCAACTGAAGACCAATCTGGGAGGATATGAAATGGCCCGCCAAGGTGACTGAAAAAATCAGCGCCCGCACAATCCAGCCAAACAAGAGCCCAATGCTAACCTCCTTGATCAACAAGCCCACCAAACTGAGAAGCGAAGCCTGGGAAATATCAATCATTGCCGGCATGGCCGGCAGCATCAGGAACGCCATGAAGCCGGCCACGGCAAGCCGCATGCGCACGGGCACGGAAGTGGCGGAAAACAGGGGAAAAATTGAAAGCATTGCCCCCGCGCGAACGAAAATCAAAAACCAGTTGGCAAATAAACCCTCCATTCATCACATCCATTCAACGTCATTGCGCCATGCGCGGAAGGGTCTCGAAAATGTTCGTGGTGTAGTCCACCAATGTGCGCACCACCCAGGGCAGAAGCATGAAGAGAATCCCCGTCACCGCCAGCGCCTTTGGAGCGAAGGCTAGGGTCTGTTCCTGCAGCGAGGTCACCGCCTGGAACAGACTGATCACAAGACCTACCACCATGCCGGCAATAAGCAGCGGCGCGGCCACCATCACGATGTGGCTCATCATGCTTTTCAAAATTTCAACGCTATAATCCGGTGTCATATCAATCGACCTCCTGTCGTCACATGTCAAAGCTCACCGCTAGTGAACGCACCACCAGGGTCCAGCCATCCACTAGCACAAAAAGAAGAATTTTAAGCGGCAACGAAATGGTCACCGGTGGCAGAAACAACAGGCCGAGACTCATCAACACAATAGCCACCACGAAATCAATCAGGATGAATGGAATGAACAACAGGAAGCCCATCTGGAACCCTGTCCGCAGCTCGCTGAGAATGAAGCCCGGAATGACCACGCTCATGGGGATGTCCTCCACCTTGGTCGGCCCCATCTTCGCCAATCCCACGAAAAACTCGACGTCCTTCGGGCGCGCCTGCCTCAGCATGAAATCCTTGAGATGCCCCTTCGCACGGTCATACGCCTCCGTGCTGGTGATTTGCTTGGCGTTGTAGGGCTGGAGCGCGTCCCGGTCGATTTTGTTATAGGTGGGCGCCATGATGAAAAAGGTCATGAACAACGCAAAACCAATCATCAACTGATTGGCCGGTACGCCCTGCAACGACAAGGCATTCCTTAAAAAAGAGAAAACAATCACAATACGCGTGAAACACGTCATCAGCATGATAAACGAGGGCGCTAGAGTGAGCAGTGTAATGAGGAACACAATGCGGATGGCAACATCCACTTCCTTGGGCTTCGTGGGAACATTCAGGCCGATATTGAAGCCGAAGGGAGTAGAATTGGTCGGTGTTTTTACCTCTACAGGCTCAATTACTTGCTCCAGTAAGTTTAATTCCGGCAGGTCAGGACCAACAGGTAATTCGGGACCAATGGGCGCCGGCTGCGCTTGCACAACAATCCCCAGCGCCAACCACGTCAAAATAACAATGTGGCGAAAAAACTTCATGACGTCTTGCGTGCAAAGAAGGATTTAAGACGGGCGGATAATTCACTGAATCGAGCCGGTTCTCGTGGCCCACCCTCAATCGCGAGTTTGAGTTTGTCCGCAAATGAGTTGGCACTGTTGCCCGGCTTATCCGCGGAAGACTCCTCGGCGGGAGGCGAGTCCAGTGCGGTCAGGAATTGTGTCCCCGCGGGCGAGTCCGCAATCAGGAATCGCTGATTGCCATAGGTGATAACATGAAGGTTGTGACGCGTGGCAAGCGTCTTGCTCTCCGCCACCTTCAGGTGAGCCTCGGCGGGTCTAACGAGGTTAAACAAGCTGGAGCGCTTGAAGAACCATGCTCCGCCCAGAAACAAAGCCACCACCAACAACAGCGCGCCAAACAACCGCAGGCCAACCTCTGTCAGATTGGAAGGACCGGGTGTGGCCGTGCGCTCGGCTTGAGGTGGGTTGTAAACTTGGGGCGGTCCGGCGGTGGACTTCGTGGCATTGGCCTCAGTAGCATCCGCCGTGACCGCGTTTGTGGAAAATAATAGGAAAAGCCCGGCCAATCCGACCATCAGGCTGTTGCGCGTGCGATTCGATTTCATTGTCGTTGCCCCTCGTGGGCGGTTTTTGCTTGGGCTCCCGGCTTACCATCCCTGGCACCCTTCGCACGGGGTTTTGCCGATTACTGCCCGTCGACAGTCCACTGCCAACGATATTAAGCAGCACATGGCGTGCCATTACTGAAAATGGATTAAAATAAGAATAAAAACGGCGTTTTGATCCGTTTTTCGGTCTAAATATTCCCCTGCCTTGGCATGATTTGCCGGGGAAAACAGGTCAATTTTACCGAAATCGGCTAAATGACCGGCTTGGAGAGAACTTCCTTAATCCGAATGCCAAAATTATCCTCGGCCACCACCACTTCTCCCCGGGCCACCAGTTTTTGGTTTACGTAGACATCCACGTTGGCGTTAGCGGGTTTGTCGAGTTGTACCACCGAGCCAACGCTCAATTCGAGCAGTTCCTCCATGGTCATCTGGCAGCTCCCCAGCTCGGCCGAAAGACGCAGCGGGACATCCATCAGGAATTCCAGATTGTGATTGTCGTGTTGGACTTCCTCGGTTGTGGGGGTCTCGGTACTCATGGTTGGTTCCTATTTGGTAATTCGGCCGGTGATTTCCACGGCACATTTTTGATCCAGACTGCCGAGCCTTCCCAAAAATTTGGGCCGGTCGGCAATGCTCACCCGCACCTCGCGCAGGCGCTCGGAATCCAGCGGGATGATGTCGCCCTCCTTCAAATTCATCATGTCGCGAGTCACGACCGGAATACCCGGCCACTCGGCCCGCACCTTCAGGGGCACAGTGTTGTAAAGTGGATTCCAGTGTCTGCGCACATATTCCTCATGTTCCTCGCTATCCTCTTCTGAGATCATGGTCGCCTGCGCCAAGTGGCGCACCACCGGATCAATCGCCCGCACGGGAAGCAGCATCTGAATTTGATCGATGCAATCCCCCAAGCTAGCCTCGATGGAGACATGGTAAAAGGTCTCCTCCGCGCTGCCAATTTGCAGGAATAACGGGTTAACCTCATGGCCCAGCAACGTGGCTCGCAAAGGATCCTCGTATTGCCAAGAATTGCACCACTCACGAGCCATTAGCTGGACGGCTTGGTCCATCAACGCTGTTTCCACCTCACGAATGGGTCGGTCTGGATTCACTGAGAAAGCCTTGCCGCCCAACATGCGATCGGCCAGTGTCAAACCCAGCGGTTTGGAAACATCAAACACGCCTATGGCCTCCAGTGGGTGAATCTTGAACAGAATCATGTGCCGAGGCGCCTCAAAAAGCTTGGCGTATTTGGACAGATCCGTCACCTCCAGCTCGATCTGCTCCATCGTCATTTCCATCCTCAAAAACAGGGATAAACGAGCAGCAAGAGCACGGACTATGCGCCCATTTTCATTTTTGAAACGGTGCACCTCCGTCGAGGAAAGTGCCGCCTGTTTGCCAACCGTATAAGTGGAAATGTTGCCGGCGGGCACCTCTGTTTTAACACCATCTGGACGATGGAAGACCACTGAACCTTCCGAAGACCCCCCCTCCAAGTCCACGCCCTCTTCACCCGGCTCATCGGCAAACGCCTTCACTGCCGGGAGCGGCGTGGTCATGTCCCGGAACAACTTAATGTCCGCTTCTTTAAATAATCCCGCCATCGTGTGTTACTGCATCATTACTGCATCACCCATTTGCTAAAAACCACTTTGCCCACCGGTGTGGAATAGCCGGCACCCTCGAGATCGTTGTTGAATTTCTTCTGCAACGTGCGCCGGATATAATCCTTGGTCACCGGCTTTTGCAAATCCTCAATCGTGTGCGCCTCCAACTCGCGGGTGACGATTTCCTGCAGTAGTTTTGTTTTCTTGGAAACACGGGTCTTGAAATCCGTGTCCTTCGGCTCACTACGCTGTAGGTATACCTCCACCACGATGTAACGTTTGCCCTGCGTCCCCTTGGGATTTACCACCACAGCGCGGGTAGCCGCAGGATCTTCTGGATCCACAATCGGCACAAGCTCCTCGGGGTCATCCACTTCACCAGGAACTGCCGCGGCATCTCCCTCGCCGCCGTGACCATCATCATCACCCCCGTGGCCATCATCACCCCCATGGTCGTCTCCCTTTGCATCACCGCCCGCACCGCCTTCTGCCGCGGCGTCACCCGAGGCATTTTCGGCCAAAACGGCGCCGGACTTGATGCCCGCCAAAACCGTGTCCACCTTTTTCAGCAGCATGAACCCCACGCCGTATGCCGCTCCGGCACACAACACAGGCATGAGAATCAATGGCAGCAGAAAACCGCCACTCTTCCTTGGCTTCGCCTCTGCCGATGCCTCCGCCGCGGCATCCGCACCCGCCGCGGCATCGCCGCCAGCAGCGTTTTCCTCGGGTACTTGGGCTTCTTCTTCCGCCATTTTGGGACTCCTTTTGCTTCAGTTCCTACTAGTTAATCGGCAATTATCGCTTCAACTGCATCATTTCCTGCAAAATTTCATCACTTGTGGTGACCACGCGGGCATTGGCCTGAAAGGCACGCTGCGTCGTTATCATCCTCGCAAATTCCTTGGCCATGTCAACATTGGACAACTCCAGCGCGCCCGACTCAATCCGCCCCATGCCCGCTGAACCAGGAGCCTCTGCGCCGGTAAGAATTTGCGTTGCCGATGCAGAGTTACCCGTCGTTCCCAATGCCCCAGCAGTAGCCAAATTTGAATAAATATTCCCACCCTGCTTCATCAGGTTTTGGGTGTTCTTAAAGCTTTGCATGATTACTTGCCCGCGCGAGTACTGAGTCCCGTCGGTCAGCAGCATATTTACCTTACCATCCGCTCCCACGTTGAATGAAGAGATGCTGGCCCCCCCGCCCAAAGTGTAAGCTGTATAATCCTGCCCCTCTATTGTATAAGAATTCTTATCATAGAGCAGGCTGTACGTTCCACTGGCAGTCGTTAAATTTATTTTATTACTTCCCGTATCAGCATCCGTTGCGTTTGCGTGCAGGCTGATTTTGTTTGCACTAATCACCCTTGCGTAATATGTCGTGGTTGTCGACCCTCCTCCGGGAGCCGCTCCGCTGAATCGCACCGTATCACCACTATTCAACCCATGAGCATTTAGGGTTAATTCATCGTCAGCCACACTAACTGCCCACCCTCCAGTAGTGGCGGGGGCAAAATTCACCTTGTTACCCACCGTCATGGTGCTGCCCGTGTGCAATGAAAAGGTGTTCGCATCAATTTTCTTTGTATAATATTCGGTAATGGTGTCGCCTCCGCTTGGAGCACTTGTTTTAAATTTCACCTTCATCCCATCACTATAGCCATGGCTTGTCAATGTAAGCGCGTCATCAAAAGCATTGACACGAATGTTGCTATTGGACTTGGGCGGAGTTCCGGTGGTGGCTGAAAAATTTATGGCATTCGTACCCGCAGCAGCGTCTGACGCTGTACTATGAAGCGTAAATTTATTGGTTGAATCTGCGGAATCATTCCTAACGTACAACACCGTACTGCCAGTAATTGACGGATCAGTAGTTGGAACCGTTCCAGACGAAAATTTTACCTGCATGCCTGTAGTAAAACCATGGGCATTCTTCGTCAATACCTCAGATTTTGAGTCAATCGTTACACCTGTGCGATCTTCCATATATGTCCCCTCATCAAGCTGAAGATCACCAATCTCCTTTTTTTCCGCAGTTGTATAAGCAGGAGCCAGCTTATTCAGGCCTTGCACCCTCTGGCCACCATTAGTCACCAAATATCCATTCTTATCCGTGCGAAAATCCCCCGCGCGAGTGGCAAACAGCTCATTGGTAGTGGGATCCTTGACGAGGAAAAACCCCTCGCCCGCGATAGCCAAGTCCGTCCGCACACCGGTCTGCTTGATGGCCCCTTGCTCAAAGGAATTTTTGATCGCCGTAATCGACAATCCGTTGCCCACCTGCATGCCAGTACTTCCTGAAACCGTGTCCGTATCCGGCGTCGGCGCCCGCAGCGTTTGGTTCAGCGTATCCGCAAAGTCAATCCGCGCGGCCTTGTAGGCCACAGTGTTGATGTTTGCCAGGTTATTGCCAATGGCATCCAGGCTGGTTTGATACTGCCGGATACCCAGCACGCCAGTGTTTAGGGATCGAATCATTTCTTATTCCTTGGATTGAGATTCATTGGAGCCGTCCATGGCTTTCACATGAATTACATCCTGCAATGCATAAAATACTCCGTTGATGAGCAGCTTGGGCTCACCATCCACCATTTCCAGCTCGGTGGCCGTGCCCGTAATCGGCGGCTCTTCCTCACCCACCTGTACGGTCACTTCCTTGTTCAACAGGTCCACGCCCTGCTGGAAACTTGCCTGCGCGCGCAATAGCTTCATGTCGTCGCTCATCTGGCGCGATTGCTCCAAGCTGGTAAACTGCGCCATCTGCGCAATAAATTCCGTGTCTTGGACCGGCGCAAGCGGATCCTGATTGCGCATTTGTTCCACCAGCAACTGGAGGAAATCATCCTGCCCCAAAACCTTCATGGGCAGCCGCTCATTCGGCTCAGCGGCCCCTTGAAATTTCGACAATGTCAATGCGTCAACCTGCATTCTTTAAACTCCTTTCCAACTTTCACGCCCACTGTTCAAAGCCACTGCGGGCGGGCGCTCGGCGCGGTTTCGGCTCGGGCTCAGGCTGGTCTTCCGGCCGCGGGCCAATCGGCGCAAAATTCTCATCTCCTTCACGGCTTCCCTCCCCGGAAAATGCCGCCTCATCATCATTCTGAAACATGTTCATGTCGAACATCTCGCCGCCATTTTCAGATCCCTCCTCGGATTCGAGGTCATGCAATTGCACACCGCGCTCGGACAAGGCATTCTGCAAATCCCCCCAACTTGCTCCCAGCTTAGCCATGTCGCCATGCTGCAAGCGCGTATGCACCTCCAGTCCGGTTGTCCCCATCTTAATCGTCAATTGCAGAGCCGTGTCCTGATCCGGCCGAATGCGAACCGTCCAACTGGAGTCACCGCGAAGACGAAACGTGGTTACTCGATTCCAGATGGATTCCATCAAGGCCGACACTTGTGGGGTCAGCGTGGAAAATTGTGCCATGGTCGATCCCTGCGCCTGTCCCGTAGCCGATACGCTCTGAACATTCAACACGGGCTGCGGCAAATCATGTTGTGAATCGGAAAACTCTTTCATCGATCCACCCAAGTCATCGGCAAACTCACCAGCCCATTCCTGAGGCGTATCCACTGGTATTTCTTCCACGGATGGCTCCAAGGTGGCTGCGTTTCTGGCGGTATTCCACATACTCGATGCATTCGGAGCAATTTTCGTGCCGCTCACGTTGGGCAGCGAATCCGGTTCGACCTCCGCATCAGCCAAAACAGGCTGACGACTGGCTGTTTTTTCAGTTTTTCCAATATTTATAGACGTTTTTGTGGATTTTTTGGTTGATTCTATTTCTTCCTCGATGAGTTCCTTCTTCGTATTTTTCTCCTTCAAATCCGGCTTGGCCAGTTCCGGCTCCACTGGTTCCTCGGTGGAAACGGCTTCCTGCGACTCTTCTTCTATACTCACCTCATCCGTCTCCATCTCGGAAACCAAATCCACATCAATTTCTTCATTTGAATTTTCCTCGGCATCCTTTGCCTCAGGCTCACTCGACTCCTGCACAGTTCCCTCGGCTTCATTTTCCTCGGACTCCGTCCCAGATTTTTCCTCGCCCTGCTCCAATTTGGACTCTGGCGACTCCAGTTCCTGAGCCTGATTGTATGACTCGTCACCGCCCCCGCCGTCTCGCCGCTCCACCCGCGCCTCAAAAGTCAGTTCGGTCGGCGCCTGACTTGAACGGTCCTGAGCCATCTTCTCCGTCTTGGGCAAATCCAATGGCGCATTCATTTCCGTTGGCCGAACAGGCATCCCCATGCCACCTAACTCGGTCGAATTGGCCTCAGCCTCCTCGCGCCAGTCGCGGGCATCCGTCTCGGCATCTCGCATCAGTTTTTCAAAAACACCCGACTCACCACCCTCCCTCGACGGCAACGATGAAATCGATTCCGCGTCAGGTGTGCTGGAAGATCGGGCAGGAAATAAAGTTGTGGGATTCATCATGGACCTTGAGTGCTTACGGGCTGTGGGCCAGCGGTGGCATTACTGTCACTGTCGGCATCAATAATGATTTGCTTGTAGGAATCTTGAATGCTCTTTAGCAGTTGCTGCCCCTGCTCCGAGTCATCCGCAGCAAAATTGTTGAATACGGACGCCCGATTGTCCGTGCTCATAAAATATAGTATACGTGCAATTTGATCTGGCTGGTTCAACTTCAGCGCCCGCAACGCGTTGGCCTCGGAATCGTTGAGCATGCTCTCGTTGATGCGCGCCAGCTCCGCCAGCCGGTTCGTCTGGCCGGTGGTGATCAACAGGTGTTTCCGATTGTATTCCCGCTCGAACGCCGCACGCGCCAAGGCTACTTGATTCGTGTAGGATGCTATCTCAGCCAGTTGCCGCGCAGCTTCTTGGTTCAATTCCTCCAGATGCAAGCGGCGCTGTTCCAGATCCAGAAACTGCCGCCCCAAGCCGTCCACCAATTTCTTAATGTCGGGGTTGTCAAAGTGCAGTTGGCCTGGGTCCCCCGCAGCCTGCAGATTGTCCAAAACCTTCTGCAATTCCATCAAATTTTCCGCCTGTTCCTCGCCCTTCTTTTGGTCATCCTCGACAATGTGCTCGATTTGGCGCGGCCCCTCCTCCGTAGCGTTCACTTCCGCTTGGTTCATCTCCGCCAGGCGCCTTTTCAGCGCCTCCACGTCCAGCAACTTCGCCGGATCCAAAACAACCAGAAGTGTCACGACAAAAGCCGCAATCCCCAGGATTGTGGCGAACCAAGGCGACTTTATTAAACGTTTCATATTCGGGCCTCTCCCTTCCTAAAATACTCGTTCCGTTCCCCGCATTGTCACCATCTCATCCAGCGCAAGCTGGTCGAGACGCGCTGATTCACGGTCATGCGCGTCCTTTTGCTTGTCGTGCAATTTGTCGAGGGCCTCGCGCTTTTGACGGGCAGCCAACAATTGCTTGGATTTCTCATCCAAACTCCGCCGCAACCGTTGCTCCTCGGGCTCTAGGGCCACGAGTTGTTCCTTTAAAGCTTTATGCATCGCCCGCAATGTTGCCATGCGCCCTGACTCCATGCGACCGGCACTTTCTTTCCGAGTTGCCTGCAGGTTGTCCTCGATCTCCTGTTCCACTTTGCGCCGGCGCAGGTTGAAAGCCTTCATCTCCTGCATCGCGCGGGCGTACCGCTCCCGCGCACGGCTCTCCTCGCCCTCACGAAGATCGCGCACTGACTGCAGGTTGAATTCAAAAGGCTTCATTTATATCACATCACGCCCTGAGGCAATTGAGCCGCGGCGGCACCCATCACACTGGGCAACGGCGCCCCCATCATCGGCAAGGCCGGCTGGGGTTGGGGTTGAACAGGTGCCTGCGACGGAGGCTGCGATACCGAGGTTTCCGTCACAACGGCCTGCTGGGGCACGGCGGGGGCTTCCGACTCAGCCGGTCCCATGACCATGCGCAGTTGCTCCCAACTCTTGGTCCGGGAAAAAGATTCCCGCACGCCTTGTTTTAAAAATCCATTCAACGGTTCATGCCTGGCAATCGCGTTGTCAATCGCCGGGTTTGAACCGCGCTCATACGCGCCGATGGAAACCAAATCCTGGTTTCGACGGTAGACCGCTTGCGTATCACGCGCGCGCCCGACGAGTTCGTTTTCCTCTTCGCCCAAAAGATCCTGCTGCAGCCGGCTGACACTGCCGAGCACATCAATGGCCGGGTAATGGTTGTGCGCGGCCAGTTCGCGCGATAGCACCAAGTGCCCATCCAGCACGGACCGGGTTGCGTCGCCGATGGGATCGTTCATGTCATCCGCCTCCACCAGCACACTAAACAAGCCCGTGATCGAGCCGCGGTCACTGTTGCCAGCACGCTCCAGAAGCTGCGGCAGCAGCGAAAAAACCGAAGGCGGATACCCACGCGACGAAGGTGGCTCCCCAATGGCCAGACCAATCTCGCGTTGAGCCATGGCAAAACGCGTTATGGAATCCATCATCAAAAGCACGTTGCGGCCCTGCGCGCGGAAGTATTCCGCGATGGTCATCGCCAGAAAGGTGCCTTTCACACGCATCAAGGCCGGCTGGTTGGAAGTCGCCACAACCACCACGGATTTCTTGCGGCCCGCCTCATCCAAATCTTTTTCCAAAAATTCTCGAACCTCACGGCCGCGTTCACCAATCAGCGCAATCACGTTCACATCCGCCTCGGCCTTGCTGGCCATCATGCCCATCAGCGTGGATTTGCCCACGCCGCTGCCCGAGAAAATGCCAAGGCGCTGACCACGACCCATGGGAACGAATGTATCGATCGCCTTGATGCCTGTCTCGAAAGTATGCTCGATGCGAGACCGCTTGAGCGGGTGCGGCGCGGTGAGATCCAGTTCGGCCAAGGGCAGCTTGGGAATGTCGCCCATTTCATCCAATGGATGTCCCATGCCGTCGATCACGCGGCCCATGAGCTCGTCCCCCACCGGCACACGCAGGGAATGGCCCGTGGCCACCACCTCGCTACCCGGGCAAATGCCATGCACGTCACCAAGCGGCATTAAGAGCAATTTCTTGTCGCGAAAACCCACCACCTCGGCCAGCAGCCCTTCACCGCGACCTTGTTGCTGGATGCTGCAAATTTCGCCAACCGAGGCCATGGGACCATCGGACTCAATAACCAAGCCGATCATCTGCGTCACGCGTCCGCAGTTTTGCACGAGGCGCGCGTCTGCGATCCGAGAGCGCAATTCGCGGATGCCCGAAGCTGGCTTGGTATTTGCGGCAAAGTCCATCAGGTGTTCACGGTTTGTTTTAAAAGCTCAATGCGCGTCTCACGCTGGCCGTCAATGAGGCCGCAATTGGTCTCCACCACACAGCCGCCCTGACTGATTTTTGGATCCACGACAAACTGCATGCGACGCTCGTGGGGTGACTGTTCCAGAATTTCTGATTCATCGGCTCGCAGCATCTTGATGTCCTCTGGATTGACGAAGACAACCACCTCGGTGTTTTGTTCCGCATTGGCGACAGCTTCGCGAATGGAAGCCTCGATTATCTCGGTGGTAATGGGGACGCTGTTGACCAGCCGGATGGCTGCCTCGGTGGAAAACTCGATGAGTTCACCCTCAAGATCTTGCAGACGACGCGTAAGCTGGGCCTGCACGGTTTCCTCTAGATTAGCCAGAAGATTCGTGACGCCATTGCGGCTGGCGGTGTCCATCTCGGCACGAAGCGCCTGCAGACGGGTTTCGTATTCGGCGGCGGCTTCCTCCCGGCCGCGATTGTAGCCGGCTTCCTCGTGCTCGCGCAAAAGCTCCTCGGGCACACGACCCGGCTCGGCAGGCGCGGGGGCGTCCGCCAAACGCACATCTCGTAGCGGTTCTGCGGTGGCTATACTGTTAACGGGCTTGACCATGGACTAGTCGCTTTCCAGTGAAATTTCGCCGTCAGACTCGAGCTGGCGAACAATGTCGATAATGGAGTTCTGGCTGGCCTCGATTTCGCGCAAGGAAACCTTGGGCAAGTTCTCGATCTCGTCGGCCACAGTCTCAGCCGCGCGTGCGGAAAGTGCGCCGAGCAGGGCACCCTTGAGCGACTCGGTGGCGGCGGACAAGGCCACGGCCAGCTTGCTCGCGTCCACCTCGCGCATGATTGTCTGAAGCGTCTTGGTATCCAGTGTGCCAAGATCATCAAACGTGAACATCTTCATCCGGATGGATCGCACCAGATCCGGGTTGCGTTCGTCGATGTTGTTCAAAATGTCCGCACGATGGTCCTTGCCCATCGCGTTGAGCACAGCGGCGGCGGATTTCTCACCACCGGTCTGGTTCAACGCCCGGCTGACGCGCTCGCCAACTTTGCCGGATAGCACTTCGCCCAGCGTCTCAACCACCTCGATGGGGGTCGATTCCAGCGTGGCCAATTTCTCCACCACCAATTCACGCACGGACTCGGGAAGCGAGATAAGCACCTCCGATCCTTTCTGTGCGGAAAGATAACTGACCACCAATGCAATCGCTTGGGGCTCCTCATCCTTGATCAAGTTACAAATAGCCACCGGGTCCAAGTCGATGATTTGCTGCATGGTCGACACCGATGTGCGCGCGGTGCCCACACGGCCGATAATCTCCGCCGCCTTGAACAAGCCCACCGATTTCTCCAGCACGCGGCGCGTGTAATCCACCGAGCCCGAGACACCCGAGCTGGCGGCAATGGCCATCTCGGTGAACTCCTGAAGCACCCTGCCCTGCTGTTCCTGCGTCAGCATTGGCAGGTTGGCCATCTCCGCGCACACCAACTCGCGCTCGTTATCGTCAAACGACTTGAGCATATTGGCCGCCGTATCCTCGCCCAAGAGGATCATCAACGCCGCCAACTTTTGCGTCGGCGTCATGTCCGGCTCTTCCTGCCTCCTTGGATTTCTTGTTGCTTGCGCCATCTTATATCCTTCCTTGGATTGGTTTTAGACTCCGCCTCCTGCGGAATGATCCTCTTCATCTTCGGAAGCCTGCGTCAGCCATTTGCGGGCCGCACCGCTCATCAACTCGGGCTGGTCTGTCACCATATCGCGCAAGACCTCCAGATTCACGCGCTCCGGCTGCTGCTTGTTGCCTCCGAAGTCCATGATCAGTTTTTGCTTCTGCTGCTGGATGACCTCGACATCTTCCTCCTCCCCTTCATCCAACTCAGCCAAGGCCTTGCGTTTCTCAATCAAGTCCTTCTTGGCCTGACGCAGTTGCTTGATTTGGTCAACCGTCAAGACATCTGGATTCTTCAACTTTTCATCGATCTCTTCCATCGTCAGGGAGGCTCCCTCAAAGCTGATCTCAGCAGCACCCACCGCGGGGCCAGCAACCGCTGCACCCGGCATGCCGATCGCTCCCGGAGCAGCTACCGTTGCCGCAGGCGCCATCATGGCCGCACCCGGAGCCGCCATGGCTACTTCACCCCCCAGCAACTGGCTCACAGGCACACCGGTGGGAATCACCTCTTCCGAACTGCGCTGGACGAGCTTCCAGAAGGCAAACAACGCCACGCCACCTAGGAGAACGTACAACACGCTCATCACAATTTCCCAAATAAGTCCCGAACGCTCATCACTCTCAAGCTGCGCGGCCAGTTGCGTCGCCTGCTCGGTATTAAAAGCCACCTCGTTGACCGCCAAGGCATCCGGCCCAGCTTCTCCATCGCTCAGCCTCAACCCCAGTGCTGTCTGCACCATGTTTGTCAACTGCTCCATCTCCACGTCCGTACGGGCCGCGGGTGTGCCGTCCACAATACGCTGGTTCACGAACACCGCCGCGGCCAACCGCTTCACCCTGCCCGCCATGTGTACAGAATTGGTCTTGTGAAGATTGAAAGGTGCGTAATTCGTCGTGAATTCCGTCTTATTCAGGGAATTGTTCGCCATGTTGGCCGCCGCGTTGGTGGCCGTGTTGATGTTCACCGGTGTGCCGGGCGTCCCCGAGGGCTGCACCGCCGCCGAGCCGGTGTGTTCTGATTTCGAGGTCACTGTCTGCGGAACCGTGTCCACCTTCTGATCGATGCTCGTGCTCTGGGTATGGTCAATCTCCGCATTAATGGTCACGGTCGACTCGCCCGCACCCAACGCGCGATCCAGCATCACCTGTACCTTGTTGGCTAGGTACTTTTCCAAATTCTTTTGTGCCGCAAGACGATTGCCCGACATCGCCGTCACCGAACCTTCGTCATCGTTGCCCGCCAACCGGTTTCCGCCATTGTCCACCACGGTCACGTTATTGTATTTCAGCCCGCGAATCGCATTGGCCACGAAAAAACGGATCGCACTCACCGCCTCCTGATCGAGAATGCCAGCTGCCCGTAGTTTCACGAACACCGAGGCCGTTGGCTTGCGTGTCTCATCCACGATCAACCGTGTCTCGGGCATCGTCACCATAACCCGCGCCGATTCCACCCCGTCAAAAGCCGCCACCGTCTTGGCCAATTCGCCCTGAACCGCGCGCTGCCAGTTCTTGGTCTCCCGAAAAGTCGATTGCCCAATCCCAGGCTTGTCGATCAACGAATAGCCTTCTCCGCCCGAACTGGGAATATCCTGCAACGCCAGTTGCGCCCGCAGTTTGTGCACCATTTCCCGTGGCACCATGACCATGCCACCGCCAACACCCACCTGATATTTCACCCCCTGCTCATCCAGCGCGGAGATCACTTTCCCAGATTCCTCCGCATCCAAGCGCCCGTACAACGGCGCAAAATCCGTGCGACTGGTGAAATAAACCACCGTCGCCAACCCTGCCAAGAGGACCAAGCCAGACAAGGCCACCGAAACCCGCTGGCCCACTCCCAACTGGCCCCAAATCGCGGCCAGTTGTTCTCCCAATGCTCGTAATGCTTCCATGCGTTATCGTCCTTTGTTTTTTAAATTTGTTAAACCTGCATCCTCATCAACTCCTGATAGCCTTCCAGCAATTTGTTGCGGACCTCCACCATCATTTGGAAAGCCACGCCCGCCTCCTCCATGGCGATCATCACGCGGTGCAGGGGAATCTCCTCCCCACTCAACATCCCGTTCACCATCTGGGTGGAGACATTTTGCTTGTCGTTCACCTCATTGACGAACTGCGTCATGATCCGCCCAAACGGACCCTCCGCAGGACGGGCAGCCGCGGGACCGCCCACCGTGGAGGGCATCTCAAGCTGCTTGGCCGCCTCAGCCGCCGCCTGCTGCTGACGATACACATCCGCCAGATTCATCATCGAGGCGGCGTTGAGTTGTACGGGGCTCATGGGGCTTATTTCGGGTCAGGTGTTTTACGCCCTGCCAATGTTCAGCGTCTGCAAGGCCATCGAGCGCGCCGTGCGAATGATCGCCAAGTTGGCTTCCATTGCTCGTGACGACGCAATCAAGTCGGCCATCTCCTCGTGCACGCGCACGTTGGGGTATTTTACAATGCCGTTGTCATCCGCATCCGGATGGCCCGGCTGGTAAATCTCACGAGGTGGCCGCGGGTCGGACATGATTTCAGAAATGCGCACTTTCTGTCCCGCATCGCTCGGGTCCACCCCCAGCTTGCCCTCCAGGTAAGTCTGGAACTGAACCACCTGCCGCTGGTACGGCCCACCCTTCTCCGTACGAGTGGTGTTGGCATTGGCAATATTCTGGCCAATCACCTCCATGCGCGTCTTCTCAGCTTGGAGCGCCGAAGCCGCACTTTCCACACCTGGCATGATTTCAATCATCGTTCACTCTCCAATGTTAAGCCTGCCCACTGATCGCCTTGCGCAGCTTGCTCAGTTTGCCCGTGATCATTTGGGTCTGCAGTTGATGCGCCACCATGTTCTTCTGCATGGACACCAACTCCTTTTCCAACTGCACACTGTTTCCATCGCGGTTTTGTGCCACGGCCTGTTGATCCACCTCAATTCGGGGCTGAATGCTGTTCACATCGCCCGTTTGATTGCTCGCGATGGCCCGTTTCAACTCCATATCAAACGACGAGTTTACGTCGATCCGCTGATAATGCGGCGTCTCGACGTTGGCAATGTTGCTCGATATCGCCTTGTGCCGGAGCACCGTAGCATCGAGCATCTTTTTCACGCCCTCATAGTTTGCGCTGGCAAACAGCCCATCGATCATGCCCCGCGTGCAGCATGCCGCATGCCACACAGAAAAAAGTCCTAAAAATTGATTTTTTAGCCTGTTTTTCTGAATAAACACCCTTGAAAGGCTTCCCAACCCCTGCGAAATGGCATTTTTTTCCCAATCAACCCTTTTCTTCGCCCTGACTTCTTCCTAAATTATAATTTTTTACGCTAAAATCGCAATAAAATTGCTTATTATTGGCGTTTTTATGAGTTGGCCCGGGTCTTGCTGCTACGACGAGGAACAATCGAAATCGCCCGAGCCGCCATGGTTTGGGCACGACAAACGGATTTGAAATGAGGAGTAAATGTGGGCACATCCAGCCTCTGTGGCTGGTGATCGCTTTGGGCGCCATTCCCCATGGCGTCCTGGGTGGGGACACTCCTCCTGTGCCCAGCAACCCTGCCCCGCCGGTGCATCCTTCTACTGCCAGCGCTAACAACGATGCACCGGCACCCTTTTCCATTCTGCCTCAGCCGGCCGGACTTTCGCGCGATGTCATCAAGGGCGCGTGGGAAGGTCAGGCTTGCGAGTGTTTCCAAGTCGGGGAAGCTTGGGAACAGGCAGAAAACTATTCCAAAGCCGCTAAATGGTACCGGCGTGCCGCGGAGCAAGGTTATGCCTTGGCCCAAGCCAATTTGGCCATGCTTTATGAGCATGACCTAGTCCGGCCCGGCAAGGATAACACCCCGTGGCTCATCATTCCTGATGGTCGCAAAGTGGAATCCGCTGATGCCACACTTCTCGATTTTCGTGAGATCGTGGCCGACGAGCTTCGCAGGGCGAAAGCCAGTGGCGACCCTGTTCGCGCGAAACATTTGGCTGACCGCTGGAAACATCTGCAGGCTGACCTAGCAGAGACCATCCACTGGTATCATCAAGCCGCTCGGCAAGGACATGTGGGTGCGCAATACAACCTTGGCCGCATTTACCTCCGCATGGCGCAAAGTCGCCGTCACGAATTCAGTCCCGCACCACCGCCGAAATTCTATCATCTGGGAATACCCGAAAACCTGTTGGCGCAATGGGAAACAGAAGCCAGCCAAAACAATTCCGAAGCCCAATATCAACTAGGTTTGCTCCATTTTCACGGAGCAGCTGGCACTGTGAACCTCAATCGGGCTGCCCGCTTGTGGAAGGCTGCCGCTGACGCCAAACACAATTTGGCTTCACACGCGCTCGCATGGCTTGAAGCCCAGGGCCAAGGCGTCGCGCTCGATACTGGAAACGCAGCGCGGCGATATCGTTCACTGGCCTATCACTTTCTGGAAACCGCCGGCCACGGTGGAGTCCGCGATGCTTGGCTGGCGCTCGGCCATCTGCATTTGGAATTGGCCACGGATCCGCGACGCCAACAACAATACGCCGCCGAGAACGAGGGCGCGGCCTCTGACGCCAAGCCTCCCGTGACGCCCGCGGGCAATCTTGATTATCGTGGCGCCCTGCTGATGTTCGAGCGCGCCGCCGCGCCTTTTAAGCACACGGTTGCCGATCGCAATGCCACGGCCATCGCCGAGAGCTATGGCCTGCCACGTAACTGGCTGGAGGCGGCCAATCCCGGCATTGATCTAAATCATCTTTCCATCGGCACCACCCTGAACATTCCCGGTGCGCCCGAGGCTATGCTCACTCTTGGGCGCATGGCGCTGGAAGGTGCCGGTCAACCGCCCAACCCCGGCAAGGCGGCGGAATGGTTCGCCCGCTCGATCCCCTTCCAACAACCCGATGCTCATTTCCTCCTCGGTTACTTGTACCACAACGGCCTTGGAATCGGGCAAAATCTTCAGCAAGCCCGTGCCCATTACTTGGAGGCGGCGCTGTTAAACCACGGCCGGGCACAATACAATCTTGGTTTGTTGTACTACCAAGGCGCACGCTTGGGAAAAGTTGAACCGGGCGCACCTCCCGCACGGCGGTTTGAACTGAGTTTTAATCCCGCCCACAAGCCAGCGTTGCTGGATTTGCTTCAGGAACTCCAGTTTGTGGATGCATTGTTGATCCGTGCCGGGACAGTCCAGTATGTGCGTGATCTCGTTCAAGGTGGTGAGGTTCTGCTGATTGAATCGCCCAACCGCAACGCACATGCCCTGTACGCCGCACTGCGCAAGGCGTTTCCCTTGGCCGAGTTTGACTGGATGGGCGGAATTGAAATGCCTCGCGACCCATTGCGTCATGCGTATACCTCCTCGACCGATCGCCAACGGTCAAGCAATGAACGCGCCTGGCATTGGTGGCGCTTGGCGGAACTGAATCAACTGGATGAAGCTCGGCGCGGCCGAGAATATCTGGAGAAGTTCATCCAGCCCAAGCAACTCGCCGAAGCCGGGCTAGTGGCCGGACAAATGCGGCAACGGCTGGTGAAGATCACCCAGCCGCGCAAGAGCCGACTGACAGTATTGCCCGAAGTGTTTAAACCCAAGACGTGGGCCGCAGGTTTCATGGTGACGATGGATGGCTACCTGATCACCAGCCAGGATATTGCCTCCATGGGCAAACGATTCCGCATTGTGACGGAAACAGGCGCCAACTTCAAGGCGCGCGTTGTCGATGCGGGGCATTCCTTGAACGGGTTTGCTCTTCTGAAAGTGGATGGCAACCACCGATTCCGTCCCCTGCCCCTAGCATCTTCACGCACGGTCAAGGAGCAGGACGAGGTTTACGTGGTGGGTTTCAAGCCCTTAAAGGACGACCGGGCGGAACCCGAGGCGTGTTCCATTCTCACCCACGTGTTCAGTACGCTCGGGAACCAAGCCGATTCACGTTTCCTTTCACTGACGGACAGTGTGATGGGAGACCGGCTCTTCCTACGCTTTAACAAATACGCCGACACGCGTCGCTCCCTCGTGTTGCCCGGCCATCACGAGGGCCGGGCTTCCGTGCAAAAACGATCGCTCTCGGCAATTGGAGACACCTTGATCGCGAAAAACGAAAATCTCGCTCGGGCGCAATCTTATGGCTACCGATTAGCGGTTGAAATGTGGTATGACTCCGCCACGGGCCAATGGTCCGACACGCCCAACAGCGAGGATGACCTGCATTTCCCAAAGGGCAGGTTTGTGGTGATTGATGGTGAGGTAATCCGCACACCGCCTCCGGTGGACAAGCTTGAGAATGCCGGCCGACCGTTCCTGCGCTTGCTCGCCCCCACTGGCTTGGCGCGCCCGGCTGAAGCAGCTTTGCGACAGGCTTTTTGGGAGTCGGGGCTGACACGGGATTCCTTCCAGCCGGGTCTGCGTGGCATGGCCCTCCTGAATACTGCCGGACAGGCCGTAGCCATTCATTATCCGCCGATGCACCCCGATGCGGACCACGACTACCCGAATTTCAACACCTACGATCGTTATGTCCTGAAAATTGACTCATTGGCGGCCGCATTGCGCCAACGCCCGGGGTTGCGACTGGTTGAGCAGCGGCCCGCGGATCCTTCGGTGTCGCCCAGCTTACGGTTGACGAGCCAGCCGGGCGCGGGCCTGTTATCCTATCGTCCGGGCACATGGACGCCACCCAGTGCCGGCTTTTCCCTCGCGCCCCATATACATCCAGATCCGCTGGTGCGCGTAAATTTAAACGCCTGCAATCTTGCCTTGGAATGCGTCAACTCGCCCATGCTCTCCCGATCGAGGGCGTCGCTGGTCCTAGTTCAGGTTGCGGAATAAGGAGGTTATGAGATACATCATGTCCATGGCAGGCGCAGCGGGATTTGCCCTCGTTTTGGGGCTTGGCCTATGGCGCGGAGTAACGTGGCCCACGGCCCTGTTGGGTGGCTTGCTTGCGGCCGTGGGATTCGGCCTCATGGCGCGCCTCTGGATGGAAATGATTTTAAAGGGACTGGAAGACTCGCTGCTGGCCCGACAAGCCACGGCGCACGAAGCGGCGAAGACCGAAGCAGAAACGGAATTCCCCGCCGCCAAGGAGAAGAAGGACTTCCAGCCTCCTGTTGAGTGATGAATGAACCTTACACAGATCTGGAGCAGCCGGAGTTGGCCGCCGAGGAGCATGAGGTGGAAACGCCGCAACGCGCCCCGGCCGCCCGCGCGGCAAAGGCCTACCAGAAGACATCCCTGACGGAGGCGACGGAAGAGGATCTGCTGCAGAATTATGCCCAGGTGATCAACCAGATGGTACATCGGTTTGCACCACTGGTGCGCGTGGCGGTGGACGTGGATGATTTGCGCAACATTGCGTGCATGGCATTGCTGCAGGCGGCGCATTCGTTTGATGCGAGTCAAGGCGTCCCGTTTGAGGTCTATGCACGGATGCGCATTCGTGGGGCCATCCTGGATGAAATCCGCAAGCAGCAACCGCTTTCCAGGACAGTATATTCGCGCCGCAAGGATTTGGAACGCACCATTGAGGATTTGCGCATTGAGCTGAACCGGCAGCCTTCGGAGGAGGAGATTGCCGCGCGCTTGGGCACAACGGTGCCACAGTATCGCGCCCTGCTGGATCAGCTTCAGCCGGTGATCTTCGTTCCCATCCACCAGATGCTGGAAGGGGATGACGATTTTGGCGCAGTGGGGCATCAGGTCGAGGATTTGAACCAGCGTGATCCCTCCGATCAGACGATTGCGCGTGAGCTGCACGAGATGATCCGGGAGCGCATCTTGGAACTGCCCAAGCAGCACCAGAAGGTTTTGACATTGTTTTATTATGAAGGATTGCGTATGAAAGACATCGCCGAGCTGCTGGGGGTCAGCGAATCGCGGATCTGCCAGATCAACACGGAGGCGGTGCTGTCCCTGCGCTCGTATCTCACCAAAAAGGAGAGGATTTAAACCTGTTTAAGGAATAGGCTCACAAGGAGGTCATTATGTTTGTAATCATTGGATTCGTGCTGCTCATAGGATGTGTTGTTGTCGGCTTTGCCATGGCGGCGGGCGGCGGCCACGGGTTGGGCGAGATGATCGCCAACATGAATTTCGGCGCCATTGGCGGCTTGGTGCATGCCAACGAGTTCATCTCTCTGGGCGGCATGGTCTTTGGCAGCATGATCATCATGGCACCCATCAAGGTCATCAAGGGCGTCTTCGCCCAAGTGCTGGGCACACTCAAGGGCACGCCTTACAGCAAGGAGGATTATGAGGAGCTAATGAAGTGCATGTATGAGCTGTTCCAGCTCGGCCGACGCGGCGGCATGATTGCCCTGGAGGAACACGTGATGAATCCCGAAGGCAGCAGCCTTTTCTCCAAGTATCCAAAATTCCACGGCAACCATCATGCACTGGAGTTCCTATGTGACGCGCTGCGGCCTATTGTCGATGGCCGGCTCAAGCCCGACCAGTTGCCGCCGCTACTCAACAAGTCCCTTCATGTGATGGAAGAAGAGCACCATGAGCCCATCTTCGTAATGCAAAACGTGGGTGATGCCCTGCCTGCCTTCGGCATTGTAGCGGCGGTCTTGGGTATTATTGTGGTTATGATGTACCGCTTGGGCGGTGACACCACTCTGGTGGGTCAAGGCATTGCAACCGCATTGGCGGGAACGTTTTTTGGAATCTTCGGATCCTACTGCGTCATCGCCCCCGTCAAGATCAACTGCGAATTTATTGGACACGCCGAGATGGTTTACATGAAATGCATCAAGGAAGGCGTGTTGAGCTTCGCCAACGGGTTACCACCTCTGGTGGCCTGTGAAGTCGCGCGGCGCGTCCTGACCGAGGATGTCCGTCCATCGGCCGGCGATCTGGAAACCATGCTCAAGACATCGAGCTAAAAAGGAGATTGAACGATGGCAGGTGGAGGAGGTGGAGCATGGAAAGTGGCCTACGCGGACCTCGTGACCGCGATGATGGCCATGTTCCTTGTCCTTTGGATTCTTTCGCAGGACGAAACCGTGAAAGGCGATGTGCAGTTGTATTTTCAAACGCGCTACAACACCCTCACCCAGCAATCCCCCGGCATCATCCCCAACGACGCCATGCGGCTGGTGGAAGCCAAGAAAGACATCTTCGAGCACGCCTCCGTCATCCCATTGGAACAGGTGCGCCGGCTCAACGAGGATCTCGTCAAGGTATTCGTCCAGAACCCCAACGAAATGGACATGAAAACCATGGAAATGCAGATGGATTCGGAAGGGCTGTTGATCAACATTTTAAACAACCCTGACAAACCCATCTTCAAGGAGGGATCCGCCGCCGAACTGACAGAGTATGGCCAGCTGGTTTTCAACAACATATCCTGGACCATCGCCCAGTATGACGACACCCAGGTGGAAATTGAAGGACACACCGCCAACAGTTACCCCGGCGATGTCGACGAAAAATGGGACGCTTCCACCTCGCGTGCTCACAAGGCCCGGGAAATCCTGATGGCCAAGGGGGTCGAGGAACAGCAAGTGCTAAAGGTGGCCGGCTACGCCGACAAACGCCCCCTGCCCCAGCGTCCGCACAACGCGCCCCAGAACAATCGTGTCAGCATCCGAGTTCGCGCCGGATTCGCGCCGGAGGAGGAAGACGGATGAGCAACGATGGCTTTGTCCCGTTTGGAGGCGAAATGGGGGAAGTGAAACCAGCGGCAGATTTCATCGGCTTCGGCAAAACCGAACCTGACACCACCCCGCTTTCCAGCCCAACCGACACCCCGCCGGTCGTTCCCGCCGAGGCAAATGATCCCGCCGGAGCCGTTCGCACCGTTTTGGCCGATCTGGCCGGGGATATCCCGGAAGACACCCTCAACACCGCGGTGCAAACCATCCTCGCCACCGTGCAGGCAGCCCCTTCACGCCTGACCCTGCCCGATCTTAGGCTTCAGGAAATTCCCCCTGTCGAACCCGCCGAAGGCGAGGAAGCCCCCGCGCGGTCCCAACCCGAATTGTCACTGGAGAAAGACGGTGACAAAGTCACACGGATCAAGGTCGACTGCGTCTGCGGAGAAACCATCGTCATGGACTGCGATTATTAACGCAGCCCTCCTCTCTTCCACCCACATTGGCATCCTTATTGCTGTGTAACACCGGGAGAGGTGTACCCTCCTGCCTTGAAGGGTTAATACAATGGAACTGAATGTTGCAGGACTGGCATCGGGCTTCGACTGGAAATCCATGGTCGACCAGATCGCTGAGATCGAGCGCAGCAAACAGAAAGTTCTGCAAACTGATCAGGCGAAGTATAATCTTAAAAAAAGCCTCCTTTCGGCAATCGGCAACAAACTGACATCCTTGGAAGACAAGGCTGAGACATTGTCAAAGACTGATTTATACGACAGCCGCACCGTCAACAGCACAGAAACTCATCTTTCTGCAAGCGCAGATGCGGGCACTGCAAGTGGAGATTATCAGTTTCAGATTTACCAAATGGCAACCGCTGCCAAGCAACTGGGAACTGCTGACATTGGCAACAAACTTGTTAGAACAAATTCTCTGGCGACCGCAGGTTTTTCTACAACCGTAACCGCGGGTGTTTTCACGGTTGACGGCACCCAAATCACAATTGCAACCACAGACACAGTCGATGCCGTGGTCAGCAACATCACGACCAACGTAGCAAATGTAACGGCAACCTATGACAGCGTAAACGATAAATTAACCATTACAAAATCCAGCGGAACGCTTGTACTCGGCGCATCAACAGACACCAGTAATTTCCTCCAAGCCACTCACCTGACAAACAATGGGACAAGCAGCGTCAGCAGCACGCATAAGTTGGGTGGAATCAACTTGGGACACAAGGCAAACGAAGCCACATTCCAAACTGCAGGAACATCTGCTTCGGGAAGTTTCAAAATAAATGGCGTTACCATCAGCTATGATGCCACAGACACAGTGGCAGACATACTGTCAAAAATAAATAGCAGCAGCGCAGGCACGTTCGCCAGCTATGACGCGGTCAACGACCGCTTTAAGTTGACCAACAAAACAGACGGGGACCTGGGCATGACCTTGGAAGATGTTTCCGGCAGCTTCCTCGCAAACAGCGGCATTATCGGCGGATCATTGGAACGCGGAAAAAACCTGATTTATCGGCTAAATGGCGGCAATCCTGTACTCAATCAAGGAAACACCATTACGGAAACCAGCACGGGCATTTCAGGACTCACAGTCAAACCATCCAAAGGATCTGGCGCAAGCATTACCAGCAGCATTAACACAAGCTCCGATCAAGTAACCACACAGTCAGCACACGGCTACAAGACTGGTGAAGCGGTCACTGTGTTTACCCCCGGAACAACTCCCAGCGGCCTGACAGCAAATTCTACCACCTATTATGCGCGTGTCACGGGCAGCAACACGTTCACCCTCCACACCACCGAAAGTGATGCCACCAATAACACCAGCAAGGTGGATATTACAGATACCGGCTCTGGAGATGTCTATTTTCTCGGCACCAACCCTGATGCCGCAACGGTTTCCATTTCAAAGGACGCCTCAAAAATCAAAAAGGCCATTGAATCCTTTGTCACGGAATATAATGACATCCAAAAAACCATCACGGAACAAACCATGATTGCCAGTTCCGCAGATGGGAAAGTGAGCACCTCAACCCTCTCCGACGAACGATTAATTGCTGAAATCGCCGCAAGCCTGAGATCCAAGGTCATGGGTGACGTCGACAGCACTCAAATTACTGGGACAGTAAAGAGACTGGAATCACTGGGATACAAATCAAACGGTTATGACAACACCATTTCCCTAGTCTTTTCGACCACATTGGATACTGCAATCCGGGAAAAGATCGGTGATGTAAAATCATTTTTTTCCACAACAACCTATGGATATGCCAATATAATTGATGATTATTTGGAAACCATCGTAGGCGAGTCAATGGATTCGGGATCTCTTGTAGACCGCACCGACAACCTTGCCAAACTTTCAAAAAATATTGATGAACAAATAGTCAATCTTGAAAAGCAGGTGCAGAGCAACCGAGACAAGATGATTAGGAGCTTTGTTAACATGGAAAAAGCTCAAGCAAAAATAAACCAGCAAATGCAATTTATTATGTCGCGGTTTTCAAATAACAAAAAATAGACCAGCATGAAAACTCATGAATCACCCAATTGGCGGACACGCATACCTGCCCCACAGGCTCTAATTTCACAATTATTGACCAGCCGGCTCTCGGGTGCCGGGGTGATTCTCTTCGCCGGCATGTTACTGTCAGGCTGCGGCCATCTTCGAGATGCCATGGATGGATCAATCCGTGGTCCCTTCTATCAATCTCACAACCATCACTTGGCCAACAATGATTGGCCTGACGAAATCGATGTCGTGGCCGTAATGCCCCTCGCACCCGGTCGTGGCGATCGATGGACAGAACAGGGCGTTGAACTGATGCAGCAAATCCTTACCGAGGAATTGGCACGCTTCGACCTATTCGAGGCCATCACCATCACCCCCGCAAAACTGCATGCGCTGACAGGAACGGAACAGGTTCGGCCGCACGATTTTTTGCCCAACAAATTTCCGACTATCATTGCCGCTCTTGATAAACAACGCACGGACCGCAAGGTGTGCGACGCGGTGTTGTTCTGCGAAATAGATACCTTCCGCCCTTATCCGCCACTGGCGGTGGGTTGGAAATTTCGCCTTTTCAATCTGGAAACCGGGGAGTTGGTCTGGGCGTTCGATGAAGTCTTCAACTCGGGTGACCCGCGCGTAAACAACAGTGTCCGCCGTTATATGCGCACCCAACGCATGACCCACATGGACGTCTTTCGTGACAGTCTGGTGGTGGATTCCCCCCGTGTGTTGGCCCGGTATTCACTGACCGAGGCCTTGGAAACCATGCGCAAAAATGTGCCTAAAGAAATCCCGCAGACTGCCGATGGTAGTGTTAGATAGTAACTGGTTAGCGCTGGTACACTGGATTTCGCCGAGCAGACACCTTGGCAACTACACTAGAAATAGGTTGAATTTTGAAAAAAAACGGGCAAAATACGGAGGTTTGTCATGAAAGAAGTCGGGCTTAACACCAGCGGCCAAGCTCAAGGCGCACAACGGATCGTATCCGCCAAAGCACAGCGCCAAAGTGAAGTAAACTCGGTGGCACCAACCGATTCCATCGAGGCAAACCTCACCCGCACACCTGATTTCTCCATGGTTGAGGAAGATACCGAGGCCCGATTTGACGCGATCAAGGCTCGACTCAGAAATGAAGTCCATTCCGAGCAATATCCCCCTTTGGCCACGATTGATGCCCTTTCCCACTTGATTGCTGGAAACTCCGATGAATCAGATCGTGGGGAAAATTAGCTCTCCCATTCAATATCTATCTATGTAGGCACGAAAATTGCTGAGTCTAGCTGCCTGAGATTATGAGTGCATTAAGGCATGCCCATACATACAAAGCCGCTGCGGTGCATACGGCCACCCCAGGCAGTCTTCTGTTGATGCTTTATGATGGAGCGATCAAGTTCATGCATATTGCCGACAAGGCTTTCGATTGCGAGGATCCTCTGGAATACAACCAAACAATACATAACAATCTGGTTAAGTCCCAAAATATTGTCCGCGAGCTTCGCAGCGCGCTCATCTCCAAAGGGGAAGGGGAGGGGCAGGATTTAGTCAATAACCTCATCGCGCTTTACGACTACTTTGATAGGCGTTTGCAGGAAGCAAATGTGAAGAAAAAACGGGAAATCGTGCATGAAGTCATCGAGCGCATGACGGACCTGCGATCCGCATGGGCCGAATCATACGCCAAGGAAAACGAGAATAAGGAGTCGTCCTTGCAACCGAAAACTTCCGAAAACGGCGGATCCCGCCTTTCCATGATGGGTTGAGACCATGGGGTTCTCACAAGACATGCAAACCCTGACCCCCAGCACTGCCTTGGAGGCGTGGCGACGCTTGTCCGACGCGGAAACCGAGGCCATCAAGAATGGGAATCTGGAAGAGCTTATCCAGTTTCAAGGCCAAAAGGATGACCTTCGCGCTCAAATGGAGCCAATGGATTTCTCTGAGGTAAACCCAAAGTGGGCCAGCGCCTTGATCGCACGCGAGCAGCACAACCATTACCTGCTGCAGGGAAAGATGGAAGAGTTGCAACTACAGTTGAACGAAGAGGGCAGATCCATGGGTAATATCCAAAAGGTCCATCGTGCCTATGGCCACCAGCCGGTCAACGAACGTCAATCAAGACCCATTTGGCATCAAGTCACTTAACGCTTGAGCCCCATAAGACTGGTATATTTTGCCTGTTTTATGAGCGCCATTTTGGCGCTCAAATCGCACAGCAAATAAAAATATCTTCTTTATTCCGGATTATTTGGACTATTTTTCCATAATAATCGACTTTTTTACAAAAACACACGTTCGCCCAATATATAGTGGCATACTAAATGCTGCGTAACGCGCGATGAATGTGATGTTGTACCAAGCCGCCGCAGCGCTGGAAGGCAATTTGTTGCGCCAGCAGGCGATTGCCGAGAATCTCTCGGCGACCTCGGTGCCTGGGTTCAAGAAATCTGAGGTGGGTTTCTCGGCCATTTCACCTGACATGTTCAAGAACCAACTCGACAAGGTGGAGGACAAGTCGCAGTTGCAGTACATGTTTCCTTCCTTTGAGAAGCAAATCAATTTCCAGCAGGGCACACTGGTTTCCACAGGTGTTGACACAGACGTGGCAATTGACGGCCCCGGTTTTTTTGCCGTGCAAGGTCCGGACAACAAGATCCTTTACACCCGCGACGGCACCTTCCGGCCCAATCAGGACGGCTTGCTTGCCACCAAGGAAGGTTATCCGCTCCTCGGTGAAACCGGCACCATTCGAGTGGACCCCGCCATGACCGACCCGGTGACCATTTCGAATACGGGCGACGTAAGCCAAGGCGGAGCGGGATTGGGCCGTCTGCAAGTGGTAAGCTTTAACGACCCAACCCAGTTGCAACGGGTGGCCGCCGGTTACTTTGAACCGGGCAATCAGGCACCACAAGCCGCGGATCTTTCCTCCACGAGCGTAAGGCAGGGATTTTTGGAGGGGGCCAACACTTCTCCCGTCAACGAGATGAGCGAACTGATGACCACACTACGCCACTACGAGGCCAATCAGCGGATCATGCAACTTCAGGACGAACACCTGGGCAAGCTCATCCAGGAATTGAGCAACTCGAACTAGGAGATAAACATGTTACGCGCACTCTACTCATCCGCTTCCGGCATGGAGGCCCAGCAGATGAACCTGGACATTATCGCCAACAACCTGGCGAACGTGAACACCACAGGCTTTAAAAAGAGCAAGATGGAGTTCCAAGACCTGCTCTATCAAACCAAGCGTCAGGCCGGCGCGGAGCAGGGCGCGGGCAACCAGGTACCCACCAGCCTGCAGGTCGGCCATGGCTCACGCCCGGTGGCCACCTCCAAGGTTTTCACCACCGGTGAGATGTCCCAAACCGGCGAACGGCTGGACATCGCCATTCAAGGCAGCGGCTTTTTCAAGGTGCAGCGTCCGGACGGCACCAACGCCTGGACTCGGGATGGTGCGTTCAAGCTCAACAGCACGGGCTCGGTGGTCACCAGCGATGGCCTGCCGGTCTTGAGCTTCGCGGGCATCACCATCGATAGCCAGACGGCGCACATCACCATCGCCGAGACGGGCGAGGTGACAATCCAGCGCGGCAACGAGCTGCCCACACAGGCGGGAACGATCGTCCTGAGCCGCTTTGCCAACCCCGCAGGTCTGCAGAGCATCGGCAACAATTTGTTCGTGGAAACACCGGCCTCGGGCACGGAGGAAACCGGTAATCCCGGAGCAACCGGATTTGGTTCGTTGGCACAAGGATACCTCGAGTTGTCCAACGTGAAAGTCGTGGAGGAAATGGTGAATCTCATCAAGGCCCAACGTGCCTACGAAATCAATTCCAAGGCCATTCAGGCAGCGGATGAGATGATGCAGATGAGTAACCGCCTGCGCGGTTAATTTTAAAACGAAGGAACGATAATGAAACGACTGGGAGGGATCCTGCTGCAATGGACTGCTGCCGCCACGATACTGGCCGCGGCCAAAGCCGAGCCACTGCCGGCCGCCGAGCTGGGCGCCATGCTGAAAAGCGAACTGCGCGCATTGCTGTTGACCAAGGGCAAGCCGGGCGAGCTGGAATTGACCCCCACGCGGCCGTTGCCGGAAATCGAGGTGCCGACGAACAGCGCATTGAAACTGGAAATGATTTATCACCCCGGCGCGCCCATGGCGTACATGCGGGTAAAATTCGCGCTCAGCGCAAATGAGCGGCGGCTGGGCGAATGGACGGTTTATTATCGCACCAAATTGTACCGGGACGTATGGGTGGCAAACGCGCCGGCCCAGACGGGCACATTGTTGAACGAGGTGGAACTACGCCGCGAACGGCGCGACGTGATCAATGTGCGTCAGCCGTTGTGGGATGGCTCCAAGCCCGAGGCACGTCTCAGCCTACGGCAGGGCGTGGCGAGTGGGTCGTTGATTTATGAGCGGATGCTGAAATCCACTCCCGTGGTCAAGCGCGGGCAGGTGGTACAGGCGTTTGTTCAAATCCGCGCGCTTTCCGTGCGGATGAAAGTGGAAGTGCTGGAGGATGGAGCCCCTGGCGAAACCGTACGGATGCGCAACCTGCAAAACAACAAGGTCATTCGTGGAACGGTCATTAATGAAAACTTCATTCGCATCAATCTTTAGCACTGGAACCCTGCTCGCACTGCTGCTGTCCGCCACGCCGGCGGCCGCCGACTCATTGTGGAAACCGGGCATCAGCCGCAACCATGCAACCGACAAGACCGCGCGCTACGTGGGTGATCTTTTGACAGTAGTGGTGTTTGAGAAAAACGTGATCAACAAGTCGGCCAAGACGGAAAATAAGAAATCCAGCTCGGACGATGCAAAGATTGAGAGTTTCCTGTTCGGCACCTCGGCGGGAACAAATTCCGGGAGCCAAGCCCTAAAACACAAGGGTGCCTACCCAGCCATGAAATTTTCGATCAGCAACAGCTTCAAGGGCGAAGGCACGGTGGCCAACAGTGACGATATTTCGGCGACGTTCACGGTGCGCGTAATTGATGTTTTGCCCAATGACAACCTGATCATCGAAGGACTGCGCCGGACATCTTATGCGCGTGAAACCCAAGACGTGATCCTGCGCGGAGTGGTTCGGCGGATCGACATTGCCGGTTCAAACAAGGTGAACAGCAACCAGATCGCAGACCTAAGCCTGCGCTACATCAACACCGGCTCCGTAACCGACGGCCAGCGCAAGGGTTGGTTCAAAAGATTTTGGGACACCGTGAGCCCCTTTTAAGGAATGGAGCGACGCATGAAGAAAACAATTATTGCCAGCCTCGTTCTCGCCCAGTGGTTTTCTGCCCAAGCCGGACCAGCACCCGCGGCTCCTAGCACAGGGCTGGATGCGGCCCAGATTGCCGCGCTGCGCGAGCAGATGTTTGAGGCGCGCCGCACGCGAGGTGTGCGCGTCAAGGACTTGGCCGATGTCAAGGGCGCCCGCCACAATCAATTGGTGGGGTACGGCCTCGTAGTGGGTCTGAACAACACGGGTGACAAGGACACGGTTTACTCCAAGCAATCGATTGCCAACCTGCTGCTCCGTTACGGCATTCGTGTGCCGGGCGCGCCGGATGGAACGGGTGTCTCTTCCAAGAACGTCGCGGCGGTGATGGTGATTGCCGACATTCCTCCGTTTGTCAAAAACGGGGCGAAGATTGACGTGATTGTCTCGGCACTCGGTGATGCCACCACATTGACAGGCGGCGTACTGATCCAGACTCCGCTGCTCGGCGCGGACAACAAGGTTTATGCCGTGGCACAAGGACCGGTAAGCAACAATTCGCTGATGGCGGCCACGGACAATGCAGCCGTGCAGGTCAACCACCCCACCACGGCACAGATTGTTGGCGGTGCCTTGGTCGAGCGTGAGATTCCCGTAACATTGGTGAAGGACAACGCCATTGACTTTATCCTGCGCGAACATGATTTCTCCGACACGGCGCGTCTGGCGGAGGCGATCAACCAGAAGTTCCCGCTGAGCACGCGCGCGGTGGACGGCAACACGGTTCGTGTGGAAATCCCGGAGGATTACCAAGGCGCACACATTGATTTCATCGCACAAGTGCAACAGGTGACACTGGCGCCAGACACGAAGGCGCGCGTGGTCATTAATGAACGCACCGGCACCATCGTAGCCACATCGCCTGTGCGCGTGGCAGCATGCGCAGTGGCGCAGGGCAACGTGGTAATCACCATAGCCAAGGGCGGCAACGTCTCACAGCCTGGCGCGGGGGCCACCGTGGGCTCATCCGTCACGGTTCCCGCGGACACCGTGACGATCACCGAGGAAGGCGGCAATCGCCGGCAACTGGTGCCGTTCCGCGACATGCCCACGGTAGAGGAGGTGGCCACTTCGCTCAACGCCCTGCAGGTCAGTCCGCGTGACATGATGGCGATTTTCCAGGCGCTCAAACAGGCAGGCGCACTAAAAGCCGAGCTTTTAATCAAGTAACAAAAATGGCGGTCCCGATCACATTAAACACGATGAGCCACCACCACACGGCGGTGGAGCATCTGGCGCGCAACCAGCAGATGAATGAGCAGCAGAAGCTCGCTGAGATCGGGCGGCATTTTGAAGCGATCTTGCTCCGGCAATTCCTGGGCGAGGCGACCAAGCCGATGTTTGGCGCGGAAACGCCCGGGATGAATCCGGCGATCAAGGGCATTTATCAGGACATGATGGTACAAACCTTGGCGGATCAAATGAGCAAGACGGGGCAGTTTGGCCTGGCAGAAAGTTTCCAGGCTCAGCTCACCATGCGTTTAAAACCGGCGGACGGAGCCGCCGCGACACAGCCACAGGATAAGGGCAATGAATAACGAGGACATCAACCGATTGATCGAGTCGCTGCGCGAGGAAATGACGCAGTACGGTGAACTGCTGGCTCTCATGCAGGAACAGCAGGAGTTGATCATCAACCGCAAGCCACAGGAACTACTGGCCAATGTGAATGAGGTTAACAAGCAGGTGGCCCGAATTGGCGAGGCACGCAACATACGGGAACAGGCCCGCGTGGCACTGGCACTGCAGATGGGCGCAACGCAAGAGACGACCTTCAAGCAGATGACCGCGCAACTGCCGGCGGAATATCAGCCACTGCTGGAGGCGTTGGTTCAGGAAATCAACACGCTGCTGCAGAACGTGCGCAAGTGGGTGCAGCAGAACCACCTGTTGCTGAAGCGGTCGCTCGATCTGATGCAGGACATTTTGCAAAACGTGTTCCCCACACAGGCGTCGCCAAAGACCTATGGCCGCCAAGGCGCCATCTCGCCGGTGAACCCGCCGCCGAGCTCGTTGTATGAGGGAATCATCTAGGGAATTTTAAGCATGGCTGGAATTGGCTTATTTGGAACGATGGAGATGGCGAGGAACTCGCTCGCGGTGTCACGCACCGCAGCCGAGGTCACCGGTCATAACCTCGCCAATGCGTCCGACCCCAGCTATGCCCGCCAGCGAATCAGGACTGCCGCTGCACCCTCTCTGCTCACTCCCCAAGGACCACAGGGCACGGGTTCATTTGTAAAAGGATTTGAGCAAATTCGCGACACAACACTGGACAAGTATCTCGTCAGCGAAAAGTACTTGACTGGTTACTACAACTCCAAACTTACCACGCTGACCCAGGCGCAGGCACGTCTTGGCCAAGTCTTGGATCGCCAGACAGTTGACCCCAAATCAGGGCAGGCGGGGCAAACTGGCCTGGCAGAGCGCCTCACAGATTTTTTTAATACATTTCAATCTTTAGCCGCCGCACCCACGTCAAATACCGAGAGACGATTGTCAATAGTTAGCGCCCAGGAACTGGCCGACCGCTTCCAACGTGCAAACGAGCGCCTCACATCACTCCGAACGGACATCAACAGCGAAGTCACCAATGCTACCAAGGAGGCAAATCGTCTTCTGGAATCCATCTCTGTGATCAGCCAGCGGATTGGAGCCTCAGAATCTGACGAAACTGGCTCGGCAAACGAATTGCGAGACCAGAGGCAAGCCTGGTTTGAGGAACTCGCGGAGTTCACAAATTTCAACACCACCGAGGACACCGAAGGGAAAATGACGTTGACGATCAGTGGACACATAATGATCAAGGAAGACGGTTTAATTGATCAACTAACCACCACTCAGATAACCAATAACCCCACGGCTGCCCAAACCGGAATGACATACGTCAGCTCCAAAAGCACTGGAGAACTACTGAATGTATCGAGCGGAAAAACAAAAGGCCTGATCGATGCCAGAGATGACACCATTTATACCATACTGAACGAAATAAACAAAGTCGCGGAAAACCTGATAACCGAGGTTAACAATCTGCACGTGACTGGTTATGACTTGGCCGGAAATAATGAAAATACATTAAAGTTTTTCACGGGCACTAACGCATCCGATATCGGCGTCAACCAAACCCTCATTGCAAATCCTCAACGTGTGCAGGCAAGTGCCTATGCAAACGAACCTGGCGACAACACCATCGCCAAGAAAATTGCTAATCTCGCTTCAAAAACAATCACCAACTTAGGAAGTTTAACCTTCAACGAACGCTACAGCAACGCCGTTGCACAATTTGGGCAAGCGATTTCAAATATTGAGACCCACCTCGAAGCCCAAGAGTCTGTAGAACGGCTGCTTTTAAAGCAAAGGGACATGATCAGCGGCGTGTCAATAGACGAGGAGGTGTCGAACCTAATGATCTACCAACGCGCCTTCCAAGCATCCTCGCGCCTGATTACGACGGTGGATTCGCTCTTGGCCGATTTACTTAACATGCAACGTTAAACACTGCTCTTAAACCCGTTATCTCATGCGCATCACCGCCAACAGCTTTCCGATCGACCTGCGCCAGCAATTGGCCAAGTTGATGGACAAGCAGTCCACCCTTCAGTCACGTGCCACAACTGGCCAGCGCATCGAAAACGTCAGCGACGATCCTCGCGCCATGCACAAGGTGCTTGGGTTGCAACAAGAGCAATTACAGCTCTATCAGTACCAAAAGAACGTGACGAATGTCCGCGAAAATGTGGACATTGCATACTCTGCGATCAGCTCCATGAAGAAGGTGTTTGATCGCGCCTCGGAAATCGCCACCCTAGCGGACTCCGCAAAGTCACCCGATACCATCAGGGTTTACAAGCATGAAGTCGATCAACTAATTGAATCCGTCGTTCAAATCGGGAACACCAAGCACCGGAATGTCTATTTGTTCGGCGGAACCAAAAGTTTAACCAAGCCTTTTGCTGAAACCCGAGGATCCGACAACAAGATTGTCTCCGTTGCATATAACGGGAATGAAAAATCAATTGAAATTGATGTCGCTGAAAACAGCACCGTCAACGCGAGTTTTTCCGGCCAAGGTGTCAATGGTGTCCTGAAAAACAACAAGGGGGCAGATTTCATCAAGCACCTGATTGACTTGCGGAACCTATTGGCTTCAGCCACCTCAGAAGATGTCGAGAAAATCAAAACTGTCATTTCCAAGGATCTTCAGGCCGACGAGAACAATTTTATCGAGCAATTCAGCATCATTGGAGCCACCCAGACTCGGCTGGATACTTCCGAGGCCATCGCCAAGGATCGCGCCTTTTCTCTGGAGCCGTTGATTTCCAAGGAGGCGGATGTGGATTTGGCGGAGACTCTGGTGCGCCTCAATGAAATCCAAAATGCCTACACCGCCGCGCTGCAGACCGGCGGAACCTTGCTCAGTACGTCACTTTTGGACTATCTTCGCTAGGAGCCTGAGATGACCGAAATTCAAACCCAAATATCTAGGCGACGGAAAAAGGACTTGGCCGTCATGTTTGTCGTGCTGCTTTTGGCCGGCGGCTTGGCGGCGGCTTGGTCACAGGAAGCCCCCGGCGGGTATCTCGCGCGGGGCCTCGGCGGACTCAAGCTCCACGAGGCGCTGCCACCCAAGCGCCCCACCAAACCCCTGCCGCCGCTTCCGGTGGTCTACAATCCCCAACCGGGACGCTCCGGCTATACCCCAAGGCCGATCACGCAGACGGCCGCCCAGCCAGAGCTTCGCGCCACCGCGCAACCAGCTTACATCGGCCCGGCGCCGGTCATCACGGCCGGCAACCCGGCAGCCAGCAGCCCCATCGTGCCGCAACAGAGCCTGCTCAATCCGCAGACGCTCATCCACATGTTTAAAAAGACCGACAGCAACACCACCATGCTGATCCCGCTGAACTCCGGCCCCTCCCTTTATCAACTGCCCGCGTTCCCCATACGCGGCAAGGCTGAATACATCAGGCAATGAACGGACCCCAACAGCCGCATGGACGTGGCACTGGACTGGCCTGGGTCGGGGCTTGCCTGCTGGCTTTGTACCTAGTCGGACCGCTGTCCGCCGCCGCGCCGGGCAACCCGCTGCAACCCTTTGAACACGGGCTGCAAATGGGTAACCTGCGCCAATCCCTCCCCGGCGAACGACGCGGCATTCATCTTCCTCCCAGCGTGATTTTCATGGCCCGACCGCCGTATCTGGATGCGCAGGATTTGCTGGCGGCGGTCGACATCGCCCTGCTCGGCGGTGCCCGCGTCACCCCAACCACTGGCATTGACTATGCAACCGGCCGCATCACCCTCTTGGGCCACGACGCTGATCCCACCCCACGCCCCCATGTCTTTCGTACCGGTGACAAGGTGGAGGTGATCGCCACCGGATCTGCCCCACGCGGGCTTACCGCCCGCCGCGCCGGGGAAGCCGCGCGCGCCTACTATTTCGTCCGCACGGATGGATCAGACCATTTTTACCTGCACAAACGCGAGGCGGATGCCTACCGCGAACGCCAGACCCTGATCCCTCTCCCGCCCGCCGCACGTCAAGGGGCCAAGCCGGGGATTCTCTATTTTGTGCCAAAGGCTCTTGAACGGCGACGCCCGCCCATCGATGAACTAGCCACCAGCGAACCCGCCTGGGAAGGCATCCTGCGCCAACTCAAGCGTGTTCTGGAAAGCGATGCCACCACTGCCATCAAGCAGGAAGCCAAGGGTACCGCCATGATCAGTCTTGCCCTTCGCGCCCAGATCGAAGGCGACCATGTCGAGGCTCACCGCCTTTGGGACTACTATGCCCGTACTCATTTCAAACTGCCCAATCCTCCCGTCTCCATACCAGAGGTGCTCCTGCTCCAAGCCCGCCTGCACAGGCTGGACAATGAACACCCCAAGGCCCTGGCCAAGTTTTACGATGCGCAAAAATCCCTCCTCGCGCGACCGGCCTCCGATGAGCGCCTCTGGCAATGGCTCAATCTCCAGGCCAAACGCGGCATTGCCGATACACTCTTTCAAGATCAGGGCGGCTTCACCGAGGATACCCGTCAATGGGCGCGCAAAATGGGCGCCGCAGAAATGGAGCGTACTCATCTGGCCAGCGCCGATGCCGCCCGCAATGTCTTTGAAAATGTCGTTAAAACCCGCCGCCCCCACGGGCTGCAAACAGGCAACCGAGTACGCTTGATGCCCATGAACACCACCCACGCCATCGCCGGCATTCGCCGCGAGCTGAGTCTCTATGTAAAAACGGTCGATGACGGGCAAGGCGACAAGTTCATTCTGCTCGACAACCTCGAGGACACCCGCAACCCGTTCCGCCGCCGCGGTCTGTTGCCCAACACCCCCAACACCGGCAAACTCTTTTTCCTCCCCTACAGCGCACCGGCCAGCAAGCTGGTCGAAGCCGCGCGCCCCGATCGCTACACCGATGAACAACTCGGCCAGCGCGTTTATCCCCGCCTCGTCAGGCTCTTCGCCGGCGCCCAGTTGTATGGCCAGCTGGACACGGAGGTGGACGATCTGCAGCGCGTTTTTGGCAATTTAAACAACACCCTTTTCGCGGGGCCACGCGGCATGGATGTGCAGGCTTGGCGTGCCGAATGGCGCCGCTGGAGCACCCTCGGCAGCGGCAAAGCCAATATTGACGCCCTCGCCACCGCGCTCCCGAATTTGTTGAAGACTCCCGCCAAGCTGGAGGCTGACGCCGCTGCAGCCGTCCAAGCCGAACGTGACCAAGTACGCCAGGCCGGGCAGCCCGCCAAGGACGAAAACGCTTGGCAGGTGGTTTTCGACCACATGCACGACATTTTCACCAACAACTCCGTGCCCGTCAGCGGCATTCGGATCGATCTTCCACGCGACGTGCTCACCAAGAAACAGCACGGCCTACGTACTGGCGATCCCGTCCGCTTCAGCGGCCCTCTGCCCATCGCCGATAACGTGAAGGATCTCGACAACTCAAGCATTATGTTTGTCAGGGCCAACACCTTGGATGAATTCTCCCTTCACCCCAGTGCCTCCGAAGCTGCCAATGGCATCAACAACATCGACTTCAACGGCGCCGCCAAGCATCCCTTCGTCACCCTCGTTGGCATTCCCCATCAGGAATCCACCGTGGGCCAAGCCCTCATGAATCTCGCCCAAACCGCCGAGCGTGAGGACGAGTTTGGCGAGGCTCTCCAGTATCTTTCCGAATACATCGCCCGCAACCCAGACAGCCCCATGGTCCCCGAGATTCTTCTCCGCCAAGGCTACCTTTACCGCCTCATGGGACAGCCCGGCCTCGCCACCGAGAAGCTCTATGAGACCATGACCGACGCCATCCGCCTGCGTTCCCGGAACCTACTGAAATACCGCCGTGTCACTCTCATGGCCCAGGCGCAAATTGCCGACCTCCACTATACGGATCTCCGCCAATACGACGATGCCATCAAATATTACGGCCAACTTTTAAACGACCCCGACGAGGAGCTCCACTTGGAAAACACCAAATACAAGCTTATCCGCTGCCTCGTCCGCCGCGCCATGGAGCTGCGCACCCAAGCCGCCGACCCCGCAAAGCGGCGCGACAATCCCCTCCTTGCCGGCCAACACCGCGACCGGCTCACCACTCTCGTGCGCCAAGCCACCCGTTTCCTCGTGGATCATCCCCGCTCCCCCTACCGCGCACAGGTTCGCTACCTGCGCGCCCAAGCCTATGAGAAACTTGGCGATGAGAAAAATGCGGACAAGGATTACCGTACCCTGATCGAGACCCCCGACAGCGAAGACCCCTCGGAAAGCAGCCGCTGGAATTTCTGGAAAACAAAGGCTGCCTTGGACTTGGCCGACCGCATGTTCGACCGTAAGAGCTATGCCGATGCCGTTCGCGTTTATCCCGTGCTGCTCCCCCACAATCCCACACTCGACGCCCACCTGCGTATCCAGCAGCAGATCGCCCTTTGCCAAAGCCATCTCGGCAACCTGCTGGAGGAAACCGCTGCCTGGGAACGCATCGGCCAACTTTGGCGTCAGCAACAACAACGGCTAAAGGATCAACAGGACATCCTCACGGTCCTCGAACAACAAGCCGAAGACCTTAAGGATGCCGAGCTGGCCGCCCAGTTGGAACGCATCGAGCAGCAAAAGAAAATCATCGGGGAAACCCGCGCCACCCTGACTCCACGGCTGGAACTCATCCAACACATGGCCGGCGCCCGCCTGCGCGCCCTCCATTTCCGCAAACAATTTGTCTCGCCAGCGGCCCCTGCACCCAACACCGTGGCCAACACCCAGCAGCCATGACAGAACAACCCGCCCAACCCAATCTGGAGCAACTCGCCGGCGAACTGCGCGCCCATCTCGACCTGTGCAACAACATCCTCGCCACCGTCCAGCACGAGCATCAGCAGCTCAAGGGCGGCGATGTCAAGGACCTGAAGACCCTCTTTCAACATCGCAACGGCACCCTGGAGCAACTCACCGTCGCCCAGCAGAAAATGTTTTCACACAAGGCCGCCTGGATGCAGCTCACGCCCGCGGAACGCGAGGCCCACCCGGAAATCGCCGGCTTGATCCGTAAAAACCTGGACCTCATCATGAAGATCGTCCTGCTTGACCGTGAAAACGAGAAACTCCTGCTGCAAAACAAGCTCGTGCCATCCAGCCACCTGCCCCCGGCCGGCCGCCAAAACCCCAGCCTCGTCGCCCAGCGCTATCAGGCCAACCACTGATCTTTAATGTCCGTCGAGAAAGTCATCATCGTTGCCAAGGAGGAGTTCCTGCGAAAGAACGTGGGCCAATTCCTCCGCCGCATGCGCATCGACTGCGCCGAGGTCGGCACAATTCAGGAAGCCCACGACTACCTTGGCCGCGGCAACTTCGACCTCATGCTGCTAGACGACGAACTCCCCGACGGCAGCGGCATGGAGTTCCTTCAGGAAGTCAACCTCCGCCCCTCCAAGCCCCTCGTCGTCCTCATGGGCGATACCGTCGACACTGGTGTCACCGCCACCAAGGAAGGCGCCCACGACTACCTGTTAAAACCCTTCTCCAACGAGCAGATTCAAATCCTCGTCAAGAAAGCCGAGCAATTCGCCCAGGTTGTCAACGTCAACCAGTACCTTGCCCAGTCCGATGCCGAGGACACCGAGAACGAAATCCTCGGCGACTGCACCGCCACCAACCAGATGCGTACGATGATCCGCCGCGTCGCCCAGACTCAGGCCACCGTGCTCATCCAAGGCGAAAACGGCACTGGCAAGGAACTCGTCGCCCGCGCCCTCCACAACCAGTCCCCGCGCAAGGCCGGCCCCTTCATCAAGCTCAACTGCGCCGCCATGCCCGAAAACCTCGTCGAGAGCGAACTCTTCGGCCACGAGAAGGGCAGCTTCACCGGCGCCACCAACAAGCGCGAAGGCCGCTTCGAGCTCGCCCACGGCGGCACCATCCTCCTCGATGAGATCAGTGAAATGCCTCTGCCCCTACAGGCCAAGCTCCTGCGCGTCCTGCAGGAACGCGAATTTGAACGCGTCGGCGGCAACCGCACCGTCAAGGTCGACGTCCGCGTCATCGCCGCCACCAACCGCAAGCTTGAGGAAAGCGTCGACAGACAGGAATTCCGTCAAGACCTCTACTTTCGCCTCAACGTCGTGCCCATCCACGTCCCGCCCCTGCGCGACCGCACCGGCGACATCCGGCTCCTAGCCGAGGCCTTCACCCAGCGCTTCACCCGCAAACACGGCGTCCCCGTGCAAGGCCTCTCCGATGCCAGCCTCACTGCCCTCGACACCCACAACTGGCCCGGCAACATCCGCGAACTCCAGAACGTGATTGAGCGCGCCGTCATCCTCTGCAGCGATGATGGCCTCATCAACCCCGATCAACTTGGCCTCAACGGCCCCGCCGCCCCCAGCCCCGCCCCCAGCCTTTCCGACACCCCTCCCCCTGCTGCCGCCAACGGCGCTGTCCAAACTTTGGCCGAAGTTGAGAAACAACATATCCTGGCCATCCTCCGCGAACACAACTACAACCGCACCCAGGCCGCCAAGGCCCTCGACATCAACATTCGTACCCTCCGCAACAAACTCAACGAGTACAAGTCCGCCGGCGAAACCGTCGACAACTAGGAGAAAGCCATGCAAACCACCGCCCTTAATTCAAACGGGAAAAAAGCGCCTTCAAAAAAGTCTCGCACGGAAGCAAACGACCCCCTCCAATTGGTTGCCCAGCATCCGCAAGACACCTTTAGAATCTTAAAAAAATCCCTCAGGGACATCCGGAAAAACAGATTCGACAATCCGCTAAAGCTCCTCTCTGGCATTCTAGATTCAGACCCGGACAACGTGGATGCCTTGCATCTGCTTGGACAAATCAACATTAAGTCGGGATATCTTAAGAAAGCCGAAGAACACCTCCAGCAGGCACACCGATTACTTCCAGACAACATAGTCATCAACAAATCACTGGGACACCTATACCACTCCCTAAATATTTATAAAAAAGCCGCTCCCCACTTCCAGAAGATTTATGAAGTCGACCAGAATGACCTCTCAGCCCTGGTTCGCTTGGCACAATGCTTCTACTTTCTCGGGGCCAATGATGCAGCCATGTCGGTCACGAGGGAGTTGATCAATAAAGAAGATGCCAAGCCATATTTGACAAAAGAAAAAAGGCGCACTCTTGACAACCTTCTTTGCAATACAATAGCCGAGTCCAGGCACTTCTATGACTCGAGCAGGGCCGACGTTGAACGGCTTTTTTTACTCGACCACATTGATCACCTTAAACTTTCCCCAGCGGCGACGCTACACCTGAAAAATGAATTGAGCGTTCACGACGCAAATACAACTGACCCAGACTTGGACGGGCTGAATAAGAACGAACTCCTCCATTCCCTGCTCACAAAATCAGTTGTTCATGATGCCGACTTTGAAAACTGGCTAATCCAGGTGAGGCGCAGCCTGCTGGACAGATTTTTGACGAAAAACAACCTGTCGGGATGCGAGCAACTTGCCTACTCAATGGCGGTTCATAATTTCTTCAATGAATATGTCTATGTGACAACACCCGAAGAGCTGGAATTGGTGGAACAACTCTGCAAATCCCTTGGCCAACATTCGATGCATCACGCGCTTCTCACAATCGCCCTATACAAGCCCATTCATCAAGTTGCCGAGGCTCATGACTATGCTGATAGCCTTAAGAACGATCAAAGTTCCGTCGCCAAGTTGATCAAACTCACCCTTTGCGACATTGTAGAGGAGAAGAAGATCGCAAGTGAAATCCCCGCTCTGAACGCCATAGAAGACAAGGTTTCCCGGGCAGTCCAGAAACAATACGAGAACAACCCCTATCCTCGATGGCTGAAGATTCCCCATCACGCGGAGCATCCCTACATTTCAATCATTCACAATGTAGACCCTTACTTTAAACCCACCGCCTGCCTCCAACGGCGCCCTCTCAACATGCTTGTGGCCGGCTGCGGCACAGGGAAACATCCGATTACGCGGGCAATACAGGTGGAAGGCGCCCAGGTTTTGGCCATCGATATTAGCCGCTCCAGCCTTTCCTACGGCAAAAGAATGGCGAATAAGCTGAATGTCAAAAACGTAAAATTCAGGCAGTCTGATATTTTGAACTTGGCGAGCCTGGACAGAAAATTTCCCGTGATCGAATGTGTCGGCGTTCTCCACCACATGGAAAACCCTGAGCGAGGCTGGGAAGTCCTACGCGGCTTGCTTGAGCCCGGGGGCGTCATGAGAATCGGCCTCTACAGCAAATTGGCCAGGCGTCACATCATCGAGATTCGAGAACATATTGCCAAAAACAAGATTGAGCCCACCGGGGAGAACATCAAGTCCTACAGGCGCAAATTGTTAAACAACGAGCTCCCCTTGGAAGCAGGCCTCTTTACCCGCTCTTCGGATTTTAATTCCACGAGTGGATGCCGGGATCTTCTTTTCCATGTCCAGGAACATCAGTTCACGTGTGACCGGATTAAGAATGCACTCAACAATCTAGACCTTCGGTTTTTGGGCATGGATATACCGAGACAGGACTCATCGACACAATTCAAAGCTGAATATCCGGAACATTCAGACCAATACAATCTGGATCATTACGATGAATTTGAAAGAAAGTGGCCCAACACTTTTGCTGGTATGTACCAGTTTTTCTGCACGACCACTTGAGGGCGACCGTGATTGCCCCCATTGATTTATTCAGAAACAAAAAACAGGGCCGGCCCTTTTCGAGCCGGCCCTTTTGACTCCTGTTGCCCAGCTTCCTCGTTCGGGAGCAAATGGCTTAAGAGCTATAGGATGTTTGTAGTTATTGGGATTAGGACAACAGCATCAGCGCTGATTGCGGCATCATGTTGGCTTGAGCCAGCATGGCCGTGCCGCTTTGCACCAGAATCTGCTGCTTAGCGAATTCCGCCGATTCAGTGGCGACATCGACATCAGCGATCCGGCTGTTTGCAGCACCGAGG
>DJHS01000009.1:0-18566 GCA_002433235.1 Verrucomicrobia bacterium UBA6614 | reverse complement strand
GATGCGCCGGAGGAATTCACCAAGGTGGCCCCGGCCGGCCGCAGCATGAAGGGCAAGGTGATGCGCAGTCACTGGAAGTTTGCCCGGCACGGCCAAAGCGGCGCGTGGGTGAGCGAGCTGCTTCCGCACACGGCCAAGGTGATTGACGAGATCGCGATCATCCGCTCAATGTACAACGTACACGAAAACCACGAGCCGGCTTGTTACAAGTGGCAGAGCGGCGAGATTTTTCCCGGCCACCCGACACTCGGCGCGTGGGTGACGTACGGCCTCGGCAGCGAGAGCCGAAACCTGCCGGCGTACGTGGTGTTGGCCGATCCGCAAAACCGTTTGCCGGTCAACAATGTCGAGAACTGGATGAGCGGTTATCTGCCGCCGTTGTATCAGGGCACGCAGATCAAGAGCGAAGGCACGCCGATGCTGCACATCAAGCCGGACTACGAGGAGCCCGCCGGCGTCACCGCCGCCAAGCGTAACCTCATCAACGCGCTCGATCGCATGCACAAGGCCAAGCGCCCGAACCAGCCCGTGCTCGATTCGCGCATCGCCAATTATCAGATGGCCGCCCGCATGCAGGTGCAGGCCAGCGAAGCGCTCGATGTCTCCAGCGAAACCGAGGCCACCCGCTCGCTGTACGGCATTGGCGAAAAGGAAACGGACAACTTCGGCAAACGCTGCCTCATGGCCCGTCGCCTCGTCGAGCGCGGCGTGCGGTTTGTGCAGATATATCCGCGTGGCCAAATGTGGGACAACCACAGCAACATCAAAACCTCACTGCCCGCCGCCTGTCGTCAGAGCGACAAACCCTGCGCCGCGCTCCTGCGCGACCTGCGCCAGCGTGGTCTGCTCGACGACGTACTCGTGCTGTGGGGCGGAGAATTCGGCCGCTTGCCGATGGCCCAAGGCGACTACGGCAAAGCGGGGCGCGATCACGGTCCGAGCGGCTTCACCAACTGGCTCGCCGGCGGCGGCGTGAAAGGCGGCGTGGTTTACGGCGAGACCGACGACATCGGTTACGGCGCCGTGAAGGACCGTGTCAGCATCCAAGACTGGCACGCAACCATCCTGCACCAACTCGGTATGGATCACGAAAAACTCACCTTCGACCGCAACGGCCTCGAGGAACGCCTGACGCACACTTACCCCACGCGGGTGGTGAAGGAGATTCTCTAGCATGATCCGCTGGCTGGCAGGCGTGGTATTGGCAGCCGGCCTACACGCCAACGACTGGCCCTCCTTTCGCGGGCCGCAAGCATCGGGCGTTGCTGACGGACAGAATCTTCCCGCCCAATGGGATGTGCCGAAAGGACAAGGCGTCCTATTCAAGGTGGCGGTCCCCGGCTTGGCACATTCTTCGCCGATCATTGCGGGCGATCGGTTGTTTCTCACCACGGCGGTGAGCAGTATTGTGGATCCCACTTTTAAACCCGGCTTGTACGGTGCCGGAACAGCGGCTTCGGACCGGTCAGTGCATGAGTGGCGGGTGATTTGTTTGGATAAACGAACCGGCAAGGCGCTGTGGTCGCGGGTGGCGGTGAAAAAGAAGCCGACGGACAAGCGGCACATCAAGGCGACTTATGCGAACTCCACTCCGGCAACCAATGGCAAACATGTTGTGGCGTTTTTTGGGTCGGAAGGATTGGCGGCGTACACGGTCGAGGGGAAATTGCTGTGGAAGAAAAATCTCGGGCGGTTGGATGTCGGCGCTTACGACCTGCCGGAGTACGAATGGGGTTCGGCCAGTTCGCCGATTATTTGGCACGGCAAGGTGATCGTGCAGTGTGACGCGCAGAAGGGTTCGTTTATTGTGGCGTTCGATGTGAAGACTGGCAAGGAGCTTTGGCGCACGGCGCGGGATGAGTTGCCATCGTGGGGCACACCCAACGTATGGCCGGGCAAGGTGCCGGAATTGATCACCAACGGTTCCAAATTCATCCGCGGCTACAATCCAGAAACGGGCAAGGAACTTTGGCGGCTGGGCGGCAGCTCGAAAATCACCGCGCCCACGCCGGTGTTTGCCGGCGACCGCATTCTCGTCGCCAGCGGACGCCATCCCGAGCGGCCTATCTTTTGTGTCAAGGCAGGCGGCCGAGGTAACATCACCGCAACTCAACACGTCGCCTGGCAAAACCGCCGCGGCCCGTACATGCCCACGCCGCTCATTTACCGGGGCAAAGTTTACGCTCTCAACAATAGCGGGCTCATTGGATGTTTCGATTTGAAGACCGGTGAGGAACACTACTACGAGCGAATTCGACATCGCGGCCACGGCTTCAGTGCTTCGCCCGTTGCCGCTGACGGCAAAATCTATTGCGCCGGCGAAGATGGCATCGTGTTCGTACTGCAAGCCGGCGAGCGATTCCAGACCCCCAGAGAACATCAGATCGGCGAAACGCTGATGGCTACGCCGGCAATTTCTGATGGAGTGCTTTATTTGCGGGGGACGAGAACGCTTTTTGCGGTGGGCAAAAAGAAGTCTCAATAACCAATTTTCAATGAACATTGAGTACTGATAAGTGAGGTTTCCTTGAGCCTCGATCATTGAAAATTGATAACTTTGCTCCCAGTGGTATAGTATCCCCATGAGAGTTCTTTTGGCCTGTTTTTGTGCCTTTAAGCTTTCCGCCGCCTTGCCTCAATCGGCTCCAAGCCGGGCAAACCCGTGGCCCACGCGGGTTTTTGCACCTTATGTTGATGCGACGCTTTGGCCGACGTTTGATTTCTCGGCGGCGACGAGGCAACAAGGGCTTCGGTTTTACACTCTGGCATTTATTGTGGCGAAGGGATCGAATAATCCCGCGCCCAGTTGGGGAGGGTATCACTTGATGAGCAAAAAGTGGCTTTTGCCCGAGATTAATGCCATTCGCGCGGCGGGCGGAGAGGTGATGGTGTCCTTTGGGGGGGCGGCGGGCACAGAGTTGGCTGCCGCCTGCAAGACACCCGGGCAACTGCAGGCTGCTTATCAAATGGTGATTGATGCCTATGGGTTGACTCACATTGATTTTGATGTTGAAGGGTTTTGGTTGGTGGAACCCAAATCCATCGAGCGCCGGTCCCAGGCAATTGCAGGGTTGCAGGCACAGGCACGCCGTGCGAAGCGGTCGTTGCGGGTTTGGTTTACATTGCCGGCCTCGCCTTCCGGCCTCACGCGCGAGGGGATGGGGATCTTGCGTTCCGCCTTACGGCATGGCGTGGTGATTTCGGGAGTCAACGTCATGGCAATGAATTACGGGCGGGCAAACGCACCGAAGCCGATGACGGACATGGGCGCGTACGCAATTCGGGCGGCGACCAGCTTGCACGCCCAGTTGAAGGATTTGCATCACGAGAGCGGTGTCCGAAAAACGGATGCGCAGGTTTGGGCGATGGTTGGGCTGACGCCCATGCTGGGGCGCAATGATGTGAAGCCGGAGACTTTCACCCTAGATAACGCACGGGAGGTGCTTGCCTTTGCGCACCAAAAAAAGATAGGCCTGCTTTCATGTTGGTCGGCCAATCGGGATAGGCCTCCAAGCAAGAGTGGATCCAACGAGGCCAGTCCGAAACATTCGGGCATGGACCAGGAGGTATTTGAGTTCGCAAAGATTTTCCGCGGATATGGTGTCAAGAATCCCAAGTTTATCGAATGATGGATACTGGGCGTTCACTTTCCTCTTTCTCGAATTCCCGTTCGCCTATAGGGTCGGGGAAATCGATTGTCTCAGTCCACAATCAGGGAGGCTATGCAATCCGGAAAGGTCATTGAAGTGAAGGGGCTCGGATTCTTGCGATTGGGTTCGTTGAATTCCCGGTTTTCGGGAGTGTTGCTTGCGGGCTTGATGACGGTATTGTTGCCGGCGCAGGACCTGTTTTTGGAGCCGGGTGCGAGGAGTGTGGCTTCGCTGGCACTGGAACATCGGGTGGCTCGACCGGGGGACACGGTTTGGGCTGGGTTGCGCCTGGTCATCCCCAAGCCTTGGCATACCTATTGGGTAAACCACGGTGGCGTGGGGGAGGCGCCATCGGTGAAATGGGATTTGCCAACGGGAATTTCAGCTGGGGAAATCCACTGGCCATTGCCTTTGAAACATCCGTCCTTCGGGTCTATCGCTTATGTTTATGAGCATGAAGTGATGCTGCTGGTGCCGCTGAAACTATCCCCGGATCTGGAGCCGGGGATGAAGGAGCTTAAAGGGGAATTCAAGTGGTTGGAATGTACGGACGAGGAATGTGTGCAGGGCAAGGCGAGATTAGAAGCGGAATTGGTTGTGGGTGGGAAGTTGATCAAGGGGAGCAATTCGGCATTGTTTGAGAAATGGCGCGAACGGCTTCCGGAGGAAATGCCGCCGATTGAGGCGGAGTGGTCGGGTGAAGTGGCGGAGAATTTTTGGAGGCCGCTTGCCTTCAAGGTGCCGGTCGAGGACACGGAGGCAAAGGTGGAGTTTTTCCCCTACTTGGACCCGAAGGATGAGTACATGGTTCAGGCGGATGTGGAGACGGAACGGGGCGATGGGTTTGTGCGGTTGGTGCAACAGGTGGAATCGGTGGAGGAAAAATGGCCATCAGAGATTCGTGGGGTGATGCGCGTGGGGGATGCAGGGCATGAGGTGACTTTAAAGGTGGCCGCCGCGGAGAAAAACGGTGGTGGTTTCCTGCTTGCTCCAAGTTTGACTTTTGGCGGGCCGAAAACCTCCCAGTTGGATTTGGTGCTGGATGTGGCAAAAGCTCAGCGAGGAGGGAAGGTCATGGCCGGCGTGCGGTTCAAGATTCCCGATGGGTGGCATGTTTACTACAAGGACCCAGGTGGGCCGGGTTTGCCACCCCAGTTTACATGGGTGCTGCCCAAGGGAGTGGATGCGGGGGAAATTCTGTGGCCGAAACCGGAAGTGTTTAAATTTGGCGGAGAAGATTTCAACGGTTACCACGGTGAGGTGATGTTGTTGACGGAGCTGAAGCTGGCACCGGATGTGCCGGAAGGACCGTTGGAACTGCGCGTGAATGTGGAATGGCAGGAATGCAAGGAAATCTGTGTTCAAGGGGAGGCTTCACTGGTGGCGGCGTTGCTGGTGGCGGATGAATCGGAGGCCTCGGGAGATGCGGCTGAAATTGCGCGGTGGCATGCCCGGGCGGGTGGCTCACGATCCCCGCCGTCGTCCGTTCCAAATGTGGGGGCCAAAACTGAGGTGACCTTGGTGCTGGAGGCGGAGCAAGCCACGGCAGGAGGAACGGTGTTGGCAGGTGTGCGTTTCAGGATTCCGGACAAGTGGCACATCTTTTGGAAGAATCCAGGCGACTTGGGGGAAGCGCCGGGGGTGAAATGGAACCTGCCCGAAGGGGTGACTGCGGGGGAGTTGGAGTGGCCGCGCCACGAGTTGTATGAGTCAATGGGGTTCCGCCAGAATGTCTACCATGATGAGGTGATGCTGGTCGTGCCGTTGACATTGGCCAAGGATTTGAAAACCGGGCAATTGAAGCTGGAGGCGCGGGTAAGCTGGCAGGAATGCGAGGTCTCCTGTGTGCAGGGCGAGGCGAATGTTGAGGCGGTATTGCATATTGGAGATGAGCGGGTGGCTTCGGGGGATGCGGGAGAAATAAAATCCTGGCGCGCCAAGGTGCCTCCGCCGGGCAGCGAGTATGCCACGGTGGACTGGGGCCGGTTAGGCGGGATGCTGCTGCTGGCGTTCGCGGGTGGATTGATTCTAAACCTGATGCCCTGCGTGCTGCCGGTAATTGCGCTGAAGGTGATGGGGTTCGTGAATCAAAGGGAGGAGGCGCCGTCGCATGCGCGGCGAATGGGGATTCTTTACGGACTGGGTGTGGTGTTTTCATTTCTGGTGATGGTGGGAGCTCTGTTGGCTGTGCGCGCGGGAGCGGGCGGGGAGACTTGGGGCATGCAGATGCAGAACCAGTGGTTTCTGTTGTTTCTGACGGTCTTGATGACGCTTGTGGCCCTGAATTTGTTTGGTGTGTTTGAGGTGACACTGGGGGGGGCGGCTTCGGCGGCGGCGGGCGAAATGGCCGGCCGCGAAGGCAATTTGGGCGCGTTTGCTAACGGCATGTTGATGGTGGCCTTGGCGACGCCTTGTCTGGCGCCGATGTTGGGGACGGCGATTGGGTTTGCACTGACGCAGCCCGCGCTGGTGGTGACATTGCTGTTCGTCACGGTGGCCTTGGGCTTGGCGTTGCCGTATGTGGTCTTGAGTTTCAAGCCGGGTTGGCTGCGTTTTCTGCCAAAGCCGGGCATGTGGATGGAGTCCTTTAAAAAAGCGATGGGCTTTCCGATGCTGGCCGCGGCGGTTTGGCTGGCTTGGCTGACGGCGGGCAAGCTGGACGATGCCGGCGGATTGCGAGTGGGGCTCTTGCTGGTGCTGGTTGGGATGGCAGCTTGGATCTACGGGGAATTCATTCAGCGGGGGACAGCTCGCCGGGGCTTGGCTTGGCTGGGGGCATCGGGCGCCTCGGCTGCGGCTGCTGCGTGTCTGTTTGTTTTCCATGACAAGCTGGATTGGAAACCATGGAGTCAGGCAGCTGTGAGGGAGGCACGTGAGGCAGGACACCCCGTGCTGGTGGATTTCACCGCGGATTGGTGTCTTACTTGCAAGGCCAACAAGCGGACGAGCATCGAGGTGGACGCAGTTCGGGAAAAGATCGCCGCCACGGGCACGGTGGTGTTCAAGGGCGATTTCACGGACAAGAACGCGGCGATGGCCGATTTCATCAAGAGCCACGGCCGCCCCGGTGTGCCCCTGGTGCTGGTATATTCCCCGAATCTCGAATCGAAGGCGCAGATTTTGCCGGAGCTATTGACACCGGGGATTGTGCTGAAGGCTATCGATGTTGCGGCGGCGGACAGGGAAACTGAAGGCGCGGAAGATGCGGGCGAATTGACTTGGGCGCCTTGGAGTGAAGAGGCCGTGGCGGCGGCTCGGAGCGCGGGCAAGCCGGTGTTGGTGGATTTCACGGCGGACTGGTGCGCGCCGTGCAAGCACATTGAGAAAACGGCCATTAACGTGCCAAAGGTGCGGCGAAAACTGGCGCAACTGGGTGCGGCTACCTTGCAGGCGGATTTCACCGACAAGGACGAGGTGATCTTGGCTGAGATAAACCGGTTTCAGCGGGCGGGCCCGCCCTTGGTTCTGGTGTATCCACCGGACGAAAGCAGGGATCCCATCGTGATGCCCAAGAAGTTTACCGCGGAAGAGTTGCTATCGGCGTTGACCCGTTCAGTGGCGGGCGGCTCGGCCGGAAATCCGGGCTTGGAGAATGGAGTCTCGGCTGCTACTGCTTCCAACTGAATTTGTTGGACGGCAGTTGGCTTATGTTTAAAAAAGTTTTTCTATCTCTTGCCGCGGTCCTGCTGGGCGTGGGGTGTCATTCGTTTGGACCGAGCGAAGTAGGGCGGACGCATCCACTTTACAACGAGGTCATTTCACGGAGTCTCAATGAGCAGTTTCTCCTGAACCTCGTGCGGTTGCGTTATCGGGACAATCCGTATTTCCTGGAAGTGGGCAACGTGGCGGTGAATACGTCATTGGAAAGCGAGTTGAGCGCGAGCGTGAAGCTGGTGAACGGCGGCAGCGACACCACCACGCCGTCTGGCTCCGTGACCTACAAGCAGAATCCGACGGTGAGCTACACACCTTTGCGGGGCAACCAGTTCTTGAAGCAGATGCTCTCGCCGGTGCCGCTGGAGGCCTTGTTGACGCTGACGCAAAGTGGCTGGAGCGTGCAGCGGGTGATGAGTACCTGCGTGGAGCGCGCGAATGACCTGGACAACGCAGCTAACGCCAGCGGCCCGACGCCCGTCAAGCCGCCGCGCTACGAGAAATTTGCCACCATGGCAGACATCCTGCGGGAGTTACAGATGGCCGATGCCATGGAACTGGGGGCTGCGCCGGCACCGGCCGGTGGCCAAAACGGCGCCCGGTCGCACAATCTCGTGCTGCGCTTTAAAGGCGGCGCGGAATTGGCGGACCGGTTTCGCGAATTGTGCCTGCTGCTGGATGTGCCGGAGGATTCCACGGAACTGGTGTTGACCTCGGATTTCCTGAACAAGCCGGCTAATGGAGTGGCCGTGCGGACCCGTTCGATGATGGGCATCATGTTTTACCTCTCGCACAACATTGCCGTGCCGGGCGCTCACGAGAAGAAAGGTCTGGTAACGGTGACTCAGGAAGATGGCGGGGATCGATTTGATTGGGCGAAGGTGACGGGGAGGCTGTTCGCAGTTCATTCCGCCTCTAGCCGTCCGGCGGATGCGTTCTTGGCGGTGCCGTACCGTGGCAGTTGGTTTTACCTGCGGGCTAACGACTTAGAGAGCAAGAGCACGTTCATGCTCCTGAATCAATTGTTCAACCTGCAGGCCGGGGATGTTAAGACCATTGCGCCGGCCTTCACGATTGGGGTGGGGGGCTGAAAAGTTGAGGGTTGAGCGGTTGGCGGAGAGTGGGGTACGTTGCGCGCCTCTATGAGCGAACAGGAAAAACCGTTGGTTGGCGTGATCATGGGCAGTCACTCGGACTGGGCCGTGATGGAGAATTGTGTAAATCAGCTCAAGGAGCTGGGTGTGCCCTATGAGGCCAAGGTCATCTCGGCGCATCGAACGCCGGACCTGCTGCACCGTTGGGTGCAGGCGTCGAACGAGAATGGCATGGAAGTGATCATCGCGGCGGCCGGGGGCGCGGCCCACCTAGCCGGGGTTACGGCGGCCATGACGCCCCTGCCGGTTCTGGGTGTGCCCATGAAAGCGTGGAGCACGGAGGGTCTGGATTCACTGTTGTCGATGGTGCAGATGCCCGGTGGCGTGCCGGTCGGTACCTTGGCGGTGGGCAAGCCCGGCGCGAAAAATGCCGCCTTGTTGGCCGCGGCCATACTCGGCAACAAGTACCCGAAATATCGTGAGGCATATGAGGCTTTCCGCGCCAAGCAGACGGCGGATGGCGAGGCCAAGCAGGATATTGAGGGAGCCTAGATTTTTCCAGAACGCCGCGCGGTTCACTTTTCCGCAGCATATTATCTTTTTTTGCTGGTTTGCCGCCGGGGCGGGGGTTAGTTACTGGCCCGTCGCCTTTGTAACGTGAAAATTTTCTCGGGCAGATCAAACAAGCAACTGGCGGAATCCATATGCGAAGCCGTAGGGGTTCCGTTGGGGAGGTGTTTGCTCCGGGATTTTCCGAACGGTGAGACGTTCGCGAAGATCGAGGAGAATGTGCGAGGGGAGGACGTCTTTGTGGTGCAGTCGACCTCGCCACCGGTGAACCAGAACATGATGGAGCTTTTCATCATGATCGATGCGTTACGGCGGGCCAGCGCAAGCCGGATCACGGCGGTCATTCCTTTCTACGGCTATGCACGGCAGGACCGCAAGGATCAGCCGCGAGTTCCCATCAGCGCGAAACTAGTGGCCAACCTGCTTGTTGCGGCAGGGGCAAACCGGGTGTTGACGATGGATTTGCATGCGCAGCAGATTCAGGGATTTTTTGATATCCCGGTGGATCATCTCTACGCGGCGCCGGTGATCTATGATTACCTTAAGCAAAAGGAGCTGGGCGACTTGGCGGTGGTAAGCCCAGATGTGGGAGGCATCAAGATGGCGCATGCGTATTCCCAGATGCTGCATGCAAGTCTTGCTATTGTTGCCAAGCGGCGCATGAGCGACACGGAAGTGGAGACGGTATCGGTGATCGGCAATGTGAACGGGAAAACGGTACTGTTGGTGGATGACTTGACGGAGACGGCTGGCACCTTGGTCACCGCGGCAAAACTGCTGCGCCGGCGTCGAGCCAAGCGGATTATTGCGTGTGTTTCCCACGCTGTCCTGAGCGATCAGGGGGTGCAAAGATTGCGAAAATCGAATATTGACGAACTGATTACAACTGATAGTGTCCCCCGCCCCGAATTCAAGGGCGTGAAAGTTACCACGCTCTCGGTGGCCAAACTCTTGGGCGAGGCTATCCAGCGGATTCACACGAATTCCTCGGTGACGAGCTTGTTCGAGTTCGACGGGGTGCGAATTGGTTAACGGGAAGATTTACGATGAAAACAGTGGCATTGGAGGCGTTTCCGCGCACGGCAAAGAAGCGCAACGCAGTGAAGCGGTTGCGGGCAGATGGCCGGATCCCGGCGGTCTTGTATGGCTCTGGATCCGACACGAGCGACGTGGAGATTGACACCAAAGCGTTCGTAACCTTGGTGAAGAAGGCGACTTCCGAGGCGCTTTTGTTTGACTTGGCCTGCGATGGGAAGACGAGCTTGGCGCTCCTGAAGGAGGTACAGTATCACCCGCTTTCCGGGGAATACCTGCACATCGACCTGCACTCCGTAAAGGCCGACCAGCCGGTGACAGTGTTCGTGCCCATTGCGGCCGATGGCGAGGCCGTGGGCGTGAAGGTCGGCGGTGGGCTCTTGGAGCATGTTCTTTTCCGGATTCGCCTGCGTGGCCTGCCCGAGAATATCCCGGATGTGCTGCATGTGGACGTGAGCGAGCTGGATGTCGGCCACACCCTTCACGTCAAGGAACTGAATGTGCCCGAGGGCGTTGAAATTTTGGCCAATGACGACAACCCGGTCTTTTCTGTTGCCAAGCCCCGCACCGTGGCTGTGGGAACAGAAGACGAGGAAGGCGAGGAAGGCGCCGAAGGCGAAACCGCCGAGGGCGAGGGAAGTGCCTCTGCCGAAGGTGGCGGCGAGGCCAAGGAAGGCGAGTAAGCATCGCTTTGCGCGGGACGCCCCGCCATGGATTCGTGGCATCTCATCGTGGGTTTGGGCAATCCCGGCGACCGGTACACCGGCACGCGCCACAACGCGGGCTTCATGGTCTTGGATCGGCTGGCAGCACGGTGGCGTGCGGACTGGACGGACGAAAAGAAATTCAAGGCGCGCTTGGCCCGCGCCGAGGTGGGCGGTCGGCGCGTGTTGTTGTGCCAGCCGCAGACCTACATGAACCTGAGCGGTGAATCGGTGGGGCCGTTGGCGGGATTTTATAAAATTGGGCTCGACCAATTGCTGGTCGTAGTGGATGATGTGAATCTCCCGCTCGGCGAACTGCGGCTTCGGCCGCGTGGTGGCAGCGGCGGTCATCACGGGCTCGAGTCCATCGAGTTGAACCTAGCCGGAAATGGATTTGCCCGGCAGCGGGTGGGCATTGGCAAGCCGTCCCACGGCGGCGGGGAGTTGAGCAGCCATGTGCTGGGTGCCTTTGACGGCGACGAGGCAAGCGTCGTGGGAAAGGCCTTGGATCGCTCAGCCGATCAGGCAGAATGCTGGTTGTGCTGCGGCGTGCAGAAGGCCATGAATGACTTTAACGGGCCGGCAATTCCGCCCGTGAAGGAAAAGCAGGAGACAACGGACGAAACGGAAGAGACAGAGTGAGAGAATACGAGGGACTATTTATTTTGGACACCGCCGGGGCGGACAGTGCTCCCAAGGTGATTGACACCGTGAAGGCGCTGATCGTGAAAGCTGGCGGCAAGGTGAGCGCGGAACAGAAGATGGACCGCCGCCAGTTTTCGCGCGTGGCTGACAAGAAGCACACGGGCGGTTTCTATGTAAACCTGCTCTTCAGCCTGGAGCCTGCCGTGCTGGACGAATTGAAAATCGCGTTTAAGGAGAGCGGCGATGTTTTCCGCGCGCAAATCACGCGCGCCACGGCTTCGGCTGAGGCCGCTGCGGCTTAGACCGTTATGCCCAACTACAACAAGGTCATTCTGATGGGGAACCTGACGCGGGATCCCGAGGTGCGGTACACTTCCGGTGGTACGGCAATCGCCAAGCTGGGCTTGGCCGTAAACCGCCGCTGGACCAACAAGGAAGGTCAGCCGCAGGAAGAGACGACCTTTGTGGATGTGGATGCGTTTGGACGCCAAGCGGAGACGATCGGCCAGTACCTGAAGAAGGGTCGCCCTGTGATGGTCGAAGGCCGGTTGAAACTTGACCAGTGGGACGACAAGCAGACTGGCCAAAAACGCAGCAAGCTGGGCGTGATCTTGGAGAATTTTCAATTTTTGGATTCCCGTGGCGACAGCGGCGGTGGCGGATATTCGCAGCCGGATGCGCCCTCGGCGCCGGTGCAGGGCGGCGGTGGCGGATCGATGCCGGAGGATGATGATGTGCCGTTTTAAACCGGGGCGCGTCGGAATTTTTTAAAAAGGAGATATTTTTACCATGGCTAAGACGGAAGTGATCTTGACGGAAAATGTGACCGGCCTCGGTGCCGAGTCGGACAAGGTGGAAGTGGCGGCGGGCTACGCGCGCAATTTTCTGCTGCCTCAGGGCCGTGCCGTGCCCGCCAGTGCGGCCAACGAGCGTTATCTTGCTGCTCTGCAGGCGCGCCGGGATGAGCGCGAGGCGCACGAAAAGGAGACGATGGAGGCGCTTCGCGAGAGTCTTTCGCACTTGTTGCTGGTTATCAAAGTGAAGACGGGCGAGGGTGGCAAACTGTTTGGCTCCGTGACTGCGGGCATGATCGCCGACGAGTTACGCAACCAGTTTGGCGTGGATTTGGACCGCAGGAAAATCAATCTTCCGCAGGCGGTTCGTGAGCTGGGCGACCATGAGGTGAACCTTAAGTTGCACGCGGATATCGAGGGCACGCTCAAGGTGCAGGTGGAAAGCGAGAACCCCATCATCGAGCCGGCTGCCGAGGCGGAAAAGCCGAAGGAAGAGGCTCCCAAGGCAGAGGAGGCACCTGCACAGGAAGGTTCATAAAAACGGCTTTTGGCTGGATTTTAAGGCGGGCCAATGGGCCCGCTTTTTTTGTTCACGTATTTGCGTGAATAGTTTCACGAGGGTGTCAGCAACTCGCGTTTGCGTTGGGGTCGCGGTTTTCGTTTTTCTCTTCGCGCATGATTGACGCGAATGAGGACATGCCGTTGCCGCCGGTGCCGGAGGATTTGGTGGAGACCCCGCGCCGCCGGGCGCCTCAAACTGCTGATCCCGGACGTGTGCCGCCGCACTCGACGGACGCGGAGCAGGCGGTGCTGGGGTGCCTACTCATTTCGCCCAACGACAGCATTGGTCTTTGCCTTGAGCGACTGCGCACGCCGACCACCTTGGACGAGAACGGAAAGCCAACCAAGGATCCGGATGCGGTCAGTTTCTTTTACGACCTGAAACACCAGCTCATTTTTGAGGTGCTGGTGGGCATGTATGAGGCCAAGGAGGCGGTGGATGGATTGACTCTTTCCAACCGGCTGCGGGATCGTGGCCAGTTGGATGCCGTGGGTGGCCCGGCATACCTCGCCTTGCTGGAGGACTCGGTGCCCTCGGCGGCCAATCTCGAATATTATCTGGGGATCGTCTGGGAGAAGTATCTCCTGCGCAAGATGCTCAAGGCCTGCACGAGCATGGTCCAGGACGCTTACAATTTTGAAGGTGGCGACGTGGATCAATTGCTGGACGAGGTAGAAACTCGCATTCATCGCATCAACGACGAGCGCGCGGGTGAGCGCCAAGCGGACATGAACACGCTGGTGCATCGGGTGATCGAGGAGGTGGAGGCGCAGCACCTGCGGCAGGGGGAGATGTCGGGGTTGCCGACCGGGTTTCTGGACTTGGACAAGATGACCGATGGCCTGCACGCCGGCGAGATGGTGGTCATTGCCGCGCGGCCGAGCATGGGCAAGACCTCGCTGGCCATGAATATCGTGGAGCACGTGGTGCTGGAGACCAAGAAATCGGTGGGGGTGTTTAGCTTGGAAATGACGGCGGAATCGCTCGTAACGCGCATGCTCTTTTCGCAGGCGCGGATGAACCTGCGCAATGCACGGGATGGATTTCTCAGCTCTGCGGATTTTCCGCGCATGACCGCCTCGGCAGGTCGGCTGGCCAAGGCGCCCCTGTACATCGACGATACGCCGGGCCTGTCCATCCTGCAACTGCGGGCCAAGGCCCGGCGGATGAAGCATCAACACGACATTCAACTCATTGTGGTTGACTATCTGCAACTGCTCCACTCTACTTCGCGCCGGGCAAAGGACAACCGGCAGCAGGAAATTGCGGAAATCTCCAGCGGCATCAAGGCATTGGCCAAGGAGTTGAGTCTGCCGGTGATTATCCTCAGCCAGTTGAACCGCGAGATGGAGCGGGACAAGAACCGAAAGCCACGCTTGTCGGATCTCCGTGAATCCGGTGCCATTGAGCAGGATGCGGATATTGTGGGCCTGCTGTACAAGCCTTCCGGCGGGGAGGATGAGGAGGATGGCCCGGGGGAAGGGCAGGACGGCGAGCCGGTAAACCTGTTGATTGCCAAGCAACGCAACGGGCCCACGGGCGATGTCTACATGACGTTTCTCAAGCAATACACGCGCTTCGAGAACGCCGCGCGGATCAGCCCCGAAGACGTGCCGACAGACTGATGCAAATGAATACCTTGAAATCCCTGGCCGCGCTGGCGGTGTTATGGCTGGGCTGGACGCTGGGCGCGCAGGCATGGGCCCAAGGCGCTGCGGAGGGGGAGATCGTCAAAATCGAGGTGCGGCTTGCCGGCGGTACGACGGGTGTGGATGAGGCGTTCGTTCGGTCCCACATTCGTCTGCGGGTGGGGGATGCCTATCGGCCGGGTCTGGAGAATGAGGATGTCAAAACCCTCATGGCTACGGGTCGTTTCACAAATGTCAGCGTTTTTCTAAAGAAAGCTGGCGGCGGGTTGCACTTGATATTCACCGCCGAACGCGCGCGCAACACGGGCACGGTGATCCTGAAGGGATTTGACGGTGAGCGCGACATCTCCGCGGATCGGCTGAAGATCAAGGTCAGCAAACTGCTCGGTGTGATGACCACGCGCGAAACGGAGCCGTACTTGGATCGCAAGGTGGCTGCGGATGTGCGTGCGCTGGAGGATTATTATCGCAGCAAGGGGTATTATGACGTCAGCGTAAATGCCGTTCCCGTGATCAACACCACGACGCTGGACCGGGACGTTACCTTTACCATCACCGAGGGTGAACGAGTGAAAATTGAGGAGATACGGTTTCGCTTGGGTCGTTCCATCAACACCATCGACACTGCCACAGATCAACTGACCACGGAACTGCCTCATGGCTTGGTCACGGGGGATTCGGTTCGGTTGTTTGTGCAGGAGGCTGCGAATGATCGCGCGGAAGAAAGTGTGCCCATGCCCGCTATCATGCCTGCCAAGGTCGAGGCTGGTGCTCAGGCTGCACCCATGCACCGGGGTGCATACTACTTCGTTCGAGTGATTGCCCGCAACCAAGTTACTCTGCATCACGCGGCCGGGGAGGCCAAGGCCGGTGTCCGTCGGGTGGATTTCGTCACAGTGGCCAACGTGCCGCATTATATCGAAACCCCGCTTCAGCCAGAGCGTTTTACCGGGAAAGAACTGGCCAAGACCTTGGAGACCAAGGAGCGGCGGCGTTGGTGGAGTCCCGTCAGTTGGTTCAAGGGGGATGGCCGCATCATGGATGAGAAGATGAATTTGGACATTGTCCAGATGCGCAAGAAATATCGGGATAACGGCCACTTGGACGTGGTGGTGGACATCGACAAGTCGCCGGACGTCGATTACGCCCCCGGGAGTGAATACGACAAGGCCCACCGCGCGTGGAGGCGAGCCGAAAAGAGGTTGGACGATTTTTCGAAGGACCTCGACAAGTTGCAACCGGGGGAAACTCAGGAGATTGACGGCCAGCTTTACAACCAAGCCCAACTAGAGGTGGAAGTTGAGAAGGCGGAGGATGTGGAAAGCGCCGCGTACAAGAAATACAAGGCCGCGCGCAAGGCTGTCTATTATGCCACCATGACCTACCGGGTGGTGGAGGGGCGGCAGTATAAGGTCGGCGAGGTGCAATTTCGATTCGGTGGCCTGAATGCCCAAGGCATCTATACGGTGAATCCCGGCATCAAGCCGGTGATTCCAAGGGAAACATTGTTGTCGGAGTTGAAACTCCGGCCGGGGGAAATTTTCCAGCCCGACGCCCTGAAGTCAGGCAGTCTGGGGTCGGATGTCGATGCCATCAGTAATGCCTACGGGCGCAAGGCCTACAACAAGACAGAGGTTAACGCACGGTCTCAGCCGGATCCGGACAAGGGGGTAATCGACATCACCTATGACATCATTGAGGGGAAGCCGGTTTTCATCGAGTTGATCAAGATCGAGGGCAACGTGGAGACCAAGGACATTGTGGTCCGGCGCGAGTTGGCCGTCTCGCCCGGGGAACCGTTTGACATGGGCAGGGTCAAGCTCAGCGAAGAGCGGATTCGTGGGCTGCGGCTTTTCTCTGAGGTGCGCACTGAGTCCGAGCCACTGCCGGACTTTCCTGATCGAGAAAATCTCATCCTGTCCGTCAAGGAACGCAAGACCGCGCGGGCGGGATTTGGCGGTGGCTTTAGCACGGACTACGGCGCGTTTGGTCATGTGTTTTATTCCGAGGAAAACTTTGACATCCTGCGCTGGCGCCAGCCCCATCCGCTGCAGGGTGGCGGCCAGAAATTTCGCATTCGGGCTGCCTTGGGTTCGCGCCGCGACGACTACACGTTGGATTTTGAAGAGCCTTGGATGTTCGGGCGCAAACTGCGGTTTACCTCCAGTATCTACGCCAGTGAGTACGAGTACTACAGCGACTACTACGATGTTAGCCGTGCCGGCATCAAGCTGGGGCTTGAGCGCACGCTCTTTGGCCGGGACTATCTGCGGGGCGGTATCAATTACACCTTTGAAAGCACCGGAATTTACGATGTCACTAGCAGCGCGTCCAGTGAGTTGAAGGATGATGCTGGGCGCGATACCATTTCCAAGTTTGGGCTGACACTGGCTTACGACACGCGTGGTGGGGGCTATTTGCCTGACAAGGGCCAGCGCACGGAGTTGCTCGTGGAAGGAGCCAACTCAGGTATCGGCAGTGACAAGGATTTTTACAGGCTGCAGTTGACTTCCGCGCAGTACTTCAAGGGAATGAACGAGGGACACATAATTGAGACGATTTTCCGCACGGGAGTGGTGGAACGGTATGGCGACACCAAGGAAGTTCCGTTCATCGAGCGCTACGCACTGGGTGGATCTTCCACGATGCGGGGATTTGACTTTCGCGAGGTGGGTCCAGTGGATTCCAAGAACGAGGTCATTGGTGGTAAAACCATGGCCATGGCTTCCTTCGAATACAGCGTGCCGGTGCCGTTGGGCGAGTGGATTCGGTTTGGCACTTTTTATGACATTGGCGTCGTGTCTCGCAGTGCATATGACTACAGCTTCAGTGACTATAATGACAACTGGGGCATCGGGCTGCGCCTGGACATTCCTATGTTGGGGCCCATGCGGCTGGATTATGCCTTTCCCATTAGCACCTCCAGCCACAACGACGGTGGCGGCCAATTCAACTTTACCTTTGGTTACACCCAGGCATTCTGATCCAACAAAGCCATGAAAAATATAATTAGCTTTCTCGTCCTTCCCGTTCTCATGGGCACATTGTCCCTGCAGGCACAGGACGCCCAGAAGATCGGCACGGTGAATCTTCAAAAGGTTTATACCGAGTACTGGAAAACCAAGAAGGCAGATGAAGCCCTCAAGCGGAAGGTGCTGGAGAAGAAAAAAATTGAGGAGGACATTGAAAAGGATCTAAAGAATCTGGACGGGCAAATCCAAAAGATCGGCAAACAATTGCAGGATCCCACTCTGAGTGCCGCCGAGCGCAACCAGCGGGCCAAGCACCAGCAGAAGCTTATTAATGAAGCCCGGGAAACCGCGCAAACCCTTCAGCAGTACCGCCGTGCCACGCAAGCCGAACTGCAAAAGGAACAAACCGATACCATTCAGAAATTAATGGATGAAGTGCGTGAGGTGGTTAGCACGATTGCCAAGGCCAAGGGATATACCTTCGTGATTGATAGCAGCGCGAAAACTGGGCCGGGCTTGGTTTTGATTTATTCTGACGGGAAAAACGAGATCACCAGTGAAGTTGCGGCTCAGCTGGAGGCAACCAATCCCGAGAAAACTTCAACCACCCAGCCTGCGCCGAAGAAAAAATAGCTCAGGATTCACTGAGCCGTTTTTGATCCTCGGCGTGCAGCATCGAGTGCGCTTCCTTCAGGATATCGGGAATTCGATCCGCGAAAGGGCTTCCATTTAACACGCTGGCCACTTTTTCAACATCGAGCTTGGCCACGTGTTCCCCCGGGAACCAATGGTCGGCTTGGCCGAGGAGGTTGTAGCGCATTTGGCCCCAGTCCACAAGATCGAGGCTTTTGGCGTAGGTCCAGAGACGCAGGATTTCGGAGATGTTCACCTCATCGGGTACATCCACGTAATGCGGCAGGCCCTCGGGCCAGCGGGCGCACCAGTCTGCACCGAGCACGGTATCCATTTCCGCGCGGAGCCGTTGCTCGACAGGCTCAATCGTTGGAGCAATGTTGTCGTAGTGTTCCAGTGCCTCGAGGTGGCAGTCGAAGTCACTCGGCTTGGCCGCACCGCAGCTGAGGGTGTGCACCTCGGGGCGGTTCAGGCAGTAAAGCGCATTGAACTGCATGGGGTGCAGCGGGGCGCACAGGTCGGTGAGCTTGGGTGGCGGGGCGTAGAGTTTGCCGCCCTTGTCGTTGGGGCTGATGATGAACACGCCCATGTCGCGCGCTGCTGC
>DJHS01000035.1:0-7036 GCA_002433235.1 Verrucomicrobia bacterium UBA6614 | reverse complement strand
AATCTCGATTACCTCAAGAACCCCAACCGCCAAATGAGCCGCTTGTTTTTGAGCATGATGGACAAAATGAACGTGCGCCCGAAAACGTTCGGTGATGCGACCGCGCCGTTGGAAGAAGTTTAGGACGGGGAATTCATTTGCTCTTCACCGAAGACGGCTCTAGCCTTGCGGCATGAATCGTCGCGATTTCTGCAAGACCGCCGGGGCTGCTGCGGTGGCGGCCACTTCCACTCTCCAAGCCAAAGATCAAGAACGCGCGCGCGCGAACAAGGGGCTCATTTACAAGTCCGTCAAGTGGGGCGGACAGCCGAATCTGCCGCGCATGAAAAAGCTCAAGGAGTTGGGCTTTGACGGCATTGAAGGCAGTGCGCCGGGCATGAATGTCGGCGCCCTGCGCAAGGCGTGCGAAGAGGTGGGGCTGCCGATGCACGGGGTGGTTTACAACAAGCACTGGAACAAGCGGCTGTCCTCGCCGGACAAGGCGGTGCGCGACGAAGGACGAACTGGACTGGAGGCAGCCATTCGTGAGTCGAAGGCGGTGGGCGGCTCGTCGGTGTTGCTGGTGCCCGGGCGCGTGACAGGGCCGAATGAAACGCACGAGCATGTTTGGGAACGATCCATCGCCGAGATCCGCAAGGTCATCCCGCTGGCCAGCAAGCTGGGCATCCATGTGCTCATTGAGACGGTGTGGAACGGGTTTTGCGAGAAGCCGGAGCAATTCCGTGATTACCTCGACGAAATCAACAACCCGTGGGTGCAGGCGTATTACGACATCGGCAACATGCAAAAGTTTGCGCCGAGCCACGATTGGATCCGCATCCTCGGCAATCGCAACGTGAAGCTGGACGTGAAGGATTGGGGCAAGAAGAACGGCTTCTGCCCGCTCGGTCAGGGCGATGTGGAATGGGACAAAGTCCGCGCCGAATTGAAAAAGATCGGCTTCAACGGCTGGGTCACCCGCGAGGGCGGCGACGGCGGCGACGAGAAGACTGCCGCACTGATGGACGAGTTGCTCGACCTTTAATCGGCATGAAATCCCTGCGATGGCTTGCGGCGTGGTGGCTGGCTTGGCTGCCGGTCGTCGCAAGTGGTGCCGTGTTGCAGGCCGGCGCGGCCAAGGTGGATATCACTGATGAGCGCGGGTTGGTGAACGACCGCTTGTACGTACGGGCGTTGGCGCTGCGCAGTGGGGATAACACGGCGGTATTGGTCTCGATAGATGCGGTGGCCATCGGTGGCATTGGACGCATCAAGGATGACTTCCTCCCCCGGGTCCGAACGACCTTGAAAAAAGAGCTGGGCATCCCACCTGGACATACGCTCTTCAATGCCAGCCACTGTCATGGACTGGTTCATCCCGAGACAGAAGCCCGAACGGTCGCGGCGGTTCGGCAAGCGATCAAGAATCTGGAGCCGGTTCGGGCTGGTTCGGGCGTGGGACGAGAAACACGGATCATGGAGAACCGGCGATTGATCCTCAAAAACGGCAAGACGGTGGATGTCCGTCACGCGTATTCGCTGCCGCCGAACGATCAGGTGGCATCGGTGGGACCCGTCGATCCGCAAATCGGAGTGTTACGGTTGGATCGTCTGGATGGCCGACCGTTGGCGGTGGTTTACAATTTTGCCTGTCATCCGATCGCCAATACGCCGGACCGCGGAAATTCCGCGGATATTGCCGGGTTTGCTTCCCGGACGATTGAGGAGAATCTCGGCAAAAATTGTGTGGCGTTGTTCGTGCAGGGGGCCGGAGGGGATATCAACCCGATTGATTACAAGGCGGTCAACCATATCCGCAGCGCCGAGCCACTGGGCATGATGCTGGGGTTGAGCACACTGAAGGCCGTGCGGAAAATCCGATGCCAACCGAATGCTCCGTTGGGCGTGCACAGCGAACAACTGGCGTTGCCTCGCGCGGATTTGGCTCCGCGTATTCGGGAAATGGAGGCGGAACGCGGCCGTTTGGCGGAATCTCTGCGGGGTACGTTTTTGAATTTGGATGAGTTTTTGCCGTTAGTGATGAAGTATCGGTTGTCCACCAATTCGCCCGCGTTAAGTTCGTATCGTTATTTGCATGAACTCAAAATGGATCGGCCGAATTTGGGCCGGTTGGATGCGGCGAACCGTCGTCATCTGGAGGCGTATGTGCGGAATATTCACACGATGGAACAGATTACCCGAGTGAATACCAACCTGCGTCTCCTGCAAATGCATCAGAAGAGCGGTCACGCCGCCGGCAATCGCACGGTGACGGTGGAGTTATCCGGGCTGCGGGTGGGGAATTTTGTGCTGACCACGTTCCCCGGCGAACTCACCGTGCCGGTGGGGTTGAACATTAAGCGTGCGGCCAAGCATCCGCACGCCTTCGTGGCGGGCTACACCAACGGTTATGTGCATTACGCGCCGACGGCCGAGCAATTGAAAAACATCGGCGGTGCGCAGGAGGACAGCGATTGCATGCTGGCACCGGAATGGCAACCGCTCTACGAGGCCCGTGCGGTAAATATGATCCGCCAATTGCTGCGCTAGGCAGGCTCTTAGGTCTACACCATCTTGTGGAATCCCTCCCAGCCCTTGCGCGGGGTGGGACCTTCGAGCAGGGCGTTGGCGCGGTCGTTGTTGATGAATTTCTCCCGTTTCCGGTCGAAATTCAGTTCCTCATTCAATGTCTGACAGACGATGCCGAGCATCAGTGTTTTGGTGAGGTCACCCGCAATGCTGAAGGGCGACAGCGTTTGGTCTTCGCCTTTGCAAGCGGCGGTGAAACTGGCACCGTGATTAAACTTGGGGCCGTTAGGCTTCAGGGCCTCGGCGTATTGCTCGCGGTACTTGGGATCGGCAGAGACGATGTTGGAGGAACCGCTGTGGGAACCACGGGTGAGGGCGTATTTGCCGTCAGCACGATGCAGTAATGTGCCGGCCCCACCAAGACGAGGAGCTTTGCCGTTGACGTGGTATTGCTCGGCCATCTTGGGGTGATAGCCGCCACCGTCTCGCCAGAAAAGGTCCACCGCGGGCAGTTTCTTGCCGCGTGCAGGAAATTTCATTTTGATGTGTGAACTGAGCGGGAAGATCACATTATTGTGGTCCTCCATCAACAAAGGTGAAATCTGGGTCGGTTGGCCGAGCTTGAGAAAGTCATGGGCGAAATCGATGATATGCGCCCCCCAATCACCCAGCATGCCGTTGCCATACAGATAAAAGGCACGCCAGTCGAACGGATGATATAGTTTGCTAAACGGCTTCATCTCGGCCGGACCGCACCAGAGATCCCAATTCAAAGCCTTGGGTTGTTCCTCGCCTTTGGGAAAGGCGCTGATACGGCGGTTCTTATCCATGAAAAACAGGCCGGGTGATTTCCAGGCGTCGATCCGGTTGATATCATCCACGGCCCCGGCCTTGAACAGTTGGGCGAACTGAATGGACCCGCCGGAGGTATGGCCCTGATTTCCCATTTGTGTTACGACACCGAATTTCTTTTCCGCTTTCATCAACAAATCCGCCTCGCGATAGGAATGGGTAAGCGGTTTTTCCACGTAGACGTGTTTGCCCATGGCCATGGCCATCATGGTGGCCGGGAAGTGTGTGTGATCCGGTGTCACCACGGTCACCGCGTCGATGTCCTTGTCCATCTTTTCCAGCATCACGCGAAAATCAGCAAACTGTTTCACGCCGGGATAGCGCTTGAGGTTGGCCTCGACGCGACGCGCGCTGAAATCCACATCAGCAAAAGCCACCGGGGTAGCGGCGCCATTGGCGGACACGCTCGGAATGACGCCCGAGGCCCGGCCGCCCACGCCCACACAACCGAGATTCACCCGTTTACTGGGCGGCTGTTTACCCTCGGCCGAGCGGCCAGTGGCCAAGTAGGAGGGCAGGAGGGTGAAGCCGAAAGTGGCGGCGGAGGATTTCTTCAAAAAGTCGCGTCGCGTCGTGTATTGCATGGGCAAAGTATGGCGTCACCGGAGCAAGGCTGAACAGGATAAATGCATTGCCGTCCACGGCGGGCGGTTTACAGTTGCGGCATGAAATACATCCTCAGCCTCATCGCCGCAATCTCGATGTCCGTGACGGCGGCGGACAAGGAATTCAAACCCCTCTTCAACGGCAAAGACCTGACCGGCTGGCAGGGTATGGGCGGGCCGATGACCAACTGGGAAGTGAAGGAGGGGGTACTCTCCTGCACCGGCAAGGGCGGCTCGGCATGGATCGCCACGCAGGAAGAATATGCCAACTTTGAATTGAAACTGGAGTATAACATTCCGGAAAACGGTAACAGCGGGGTGTTTATCCGTGCCCCCAAAAACGGTGCTCCGTGGGTGGCCGGGCTGGAGATTCAGGTCCTGGATGATTACGGATCGAAATGGAAAAACCTCAAACCCGTGCAATTCACCGGCTCCATTTACGCCGTGCAGGCACCCAGCTCACGCGTCACCAAAAAGGCCGGCGAATGGCAATCCATGCGAATCCGCTGCAATGGCAACCAATGCTGCGTGTGGGTCAACGGCACATGCGTCATTGACGCAAAGCTGGATGTCCTCGCCGCCAAATCCAAGAACGTCACCGGCCTCAAGCGGACTAAAGGGTTCATCGGCCTACAAAACCACGCTTCGCCAGTGCATTTTAGGAACATCCAGATCAAGCGATTGAAGTGAAATTCTGCTTGCTGTTCATTTTCGTTATTGCAAATGGCGCTCGGGCTGCGTTGGATATTTCAGCGGTCCAACCCGACCTTGAGTTGCCAAAATTTTCTGAAGGCAAACCTGCCGCGGGCAAGCGCGTGAAACAAGTGCACCCGGACTGGAAGAAAACGGAGGTGTATCACGTGATCTATTTGCCGAAAGATTGGCGCCCGAACAAGCGGTACCCGGTGATTGTGGAGTATGCGGGTAATGGGCCCTACAGAAACAGGCATAGTGACATCAGCACCGGTAATCCGGAGGGTAGTAAGATGGGCTACGGAATCTCCGGAGGGGAAGGATTCATCTGGGTTTGCCTGCCATATTTGAACAACGCCGGCACGGCAAATGTCACCAGATGGTGGGGCAATGCGCCAAAGTATGATGCGGGCCCAACTGTGGCCTACTGCAAAAAAGTCGTGCCGTGGATTTGCCAACAATACGGTGGAGACCCAGACCGCGTGGTGCTCTGCGGGTTTTCCCGTGGCGCAATCGCCTGCAATTTTTTGGGGCTGCACGATGATGAAGTGGCTAAATTGTGGCGCGTATTTATTCCCTACAGCCATTATGACGGCGTGCGCAGGTGGAATTATCCCGGCTCGGACAAAACGTCTGCATTGATACGATTGAAGCGCTTGGGCAACCGGCAGCAATTCATCTGCCACGAAGGAAATGGCGTGCAAGCAACCCGCAAGTTCCTGCGTGAATCGATGCCAAATGGACCATTCACCTTTCACCCCACCGGCTTTCGTAATCACAACGACGCCTGGCTTTTGCGTCCCAGCCCCACCCGAAAAGCACTCCGTCTATGGCTGGCCAAGCAACTTTGATGATGGATTTTTCAGTGGCCAAGCCACGCCATACGGCGTATGTAGATCGGATCATGAAAACAATGCGACCCCTCACAACTCGGTGCCTTTTCCCCATCCTCACTGCTGCCGCCCTGTCTCTGGGCGCCGCGGACAAAGGGTGGCTCGTCGATTTTGAAAAAGCCAAGGCCCAAGCCGCCAAGGAAGGCAAAGCCATCCTCATGGAATTCACCGGATCCGACTGGTGTCCCCCCTGCATCGCGCTTCACAAGAACGTGCTGACCAAGGATGTTTTCAAGGAAAACATGCCCAAGAACTTTATCCTGCTCAAACTCGACGATCCCAAGGACAAGTCCAAGCAAACGCCAGAGGAAATCGAGCAATACAAGAAACGCTCCAAGGAATATTCGGTGCGCGGCGTCCCCACAATTTTCCTCACGGATGAAAATGGCAAGCCCTTCTACAAGAAGGTGGGCTACAGTTCCGCCCAATCAGCCGAGGAATGGGTCAAGGAGATGACAGCCAAAGTGGAAATCCCCAAGGCGCTTTCAGCGGCAAAAGCGGCGAAGGGCCTTGACCGAGCCAAGCTTCTCGATAAGGCGCTTGAATTGATGGGAACCACCGCTGCGTTCGCGGATCACAAGGAAAAGGTTGATGAAATCATCCAGCTCGACGCCAAGAATGAAGCGGGACTGAAGGCAAAATACGAGGCAATCGCCAAAACCGAGGGCCTGAAAGCGCGGCTTCAAAAAATCGCCGACGCAAGCCGCGGCAAAAAACCCGAAGTTGCCATTGCTGAATACGACAAGCTTTTAAAGGAGAAACTGGCGGGCGAGGGACTGCAGGAGGTGTTATACTTCAAGAGCATGGTCTACTACCGCAAGGGAGACAAGACCACCGCCCGCAAGTTGTTTATCAAATCACGCAAAGCCGCGCCGCGCACCCCGCGTGCCAAGGAAATCGCCGATATTCTCCGCAACTACTACGACCCCAAGCGCGCAACCTAAAGGAGCATGTTCATTGGTGCTCTGCGAGCACGCCTCCAACTGCACCCGGTTTTTCAAAAATTCTTTAATTTTGTTGAGCCCGGAGAATGTGAAGGGTAGCATTTCCATGACCTGCCCTGACCATGACTGTCGCGTTTCCGGATATTTCATTTAAAGGCGAGTTGCGCCCATCCCAAGCGGATGTGGTCAAGATTGCGCGCGAACAACTCAACGCCGGCGAACGCCAGCTGCACATCGTGGCTCCGCCCGGCTCAGGCAAAACGGTGACAGGACTGTATCTCTGGGCGGAAGTCATCAAACAACCGACACTGGTGCTTTGCCCGAACTCGGCCATTCAAAGCCAGTGGGCGGCGCGGACGGATTTGTTTTCCAGCGAGGGTGCCCCGCTGCGCAAGCATTGGGTGAGCACCGAGCCGGAGCATCCGGGGCACCTCACCTCGCTGACTTATCAGTCGGTCACGCTGCCTTCGCGCGATGACAGCACGCTGGATATGATGGCGGTTTTCAACTGGGTGGATCATCTCGTCGAGAAAGGCCAGGC
>DJHS01000073.1:2223-7230 GCA_002433235.1 Verrucomicrobia bacterium UBA6614 | reverse complement strand
TGGCGTCCGGTCGCGTGGAAAAAATGCCGTGCGGTTGCTTGTAATACTTATCCGCACCCGCGAGCGAAAATCCGCCAATCAGAGCGGCAATCAGAGTGAGTATTTTTTGGGCAGTCATTTGCTATAGAAAAGATTATCGATAAACCACAAATCTATTTCAAGGCATCGAGCAGGTTTGAGACCTCCGTCCAGTCGCGGGTCGGAATAGCCGTGCTCCGGCCGCGGATACCTTTCGGTTGGGTAATCTTGGGGGCGAGGGATTTGTCGGGCAAAGTGTAGAGGAAGTGCGGGTCTTTGCCGCCGAAGTGTTTCTTCCAGGAATTGGCGAGGGTGGTCATTTGCTCGCCGTAGCGGGCGCCGCCGTCCTCGGCGAAGGTGGCGGGGCCGGCGAGAAAGAGGATGCCCTTGAGTTGGGTAGGCGTGAAGGAGTGAACCATCGTGTTGTACACCTCGGAGGCTTGGCTGGTGACGCCGGCGGTCAGCGTCGGGTAGTTGCCCCAGACGAGGCCGTCGGGGACGGAACGATTAGTGACCATCTTCGGGATGTAATCGTTCCAATAGCTCCGCCAGGCGTCGAGGTACTGGCGGACGTTGGCGGCATAGTGCGAGTTGCCGGGGCGCACGGCCGCCAGGTCCTTGTAGTCGGCGAAGAGGCTGGGAGCGTCCTTCAGGGCGTTGACGGGAATCCAACTTTTCAAGGTGCTCAAGTCCTTGGACGGCACGCCGCGGCCCATTGAGGTCATGCCGCTTTTCATGAAGATGACGCCGACGGGGCGCCCTGTCTTGGCGGCGATGAAGTTGCCGAGGGCGGCGGGCAGGCCGGTGGCGTCCGTCCACACGCAAGCGAACCGGTTCAGCGGCGTGCGCGACACACAGACGGTGTAGCGTGAGGGCGTGGGATGGGAAAAGCGCTTGGCCTTGCGGGTCATCATGCGGACAGGGGCCTGCACCTCGACGTCCGGCAGCTCCTCGAAGTTGCCCGGATGCGAGGCGACGAACCAGACGTCGCCCACCACGATGTTGCGGCAGATGCGTTCGTGCGCCAACTCGCCGTCGATGAAAAAGCGAACGGTCAAGGTCTTAGGTTCGGCGCTGGCCTTCATGGCCGGCACGGTCACGCGCCACTCCTTGGCAGCACCGGGGTAGCGGCTGTCACCCGGCGCGATTTCGTAAATGTGCGGTGAGCCGGCCTTGACGGGAATCCGCTTCTTGATGCCCGCGAAGCTGAACTCCACGACCGCCTCACCCTCGGGTTCCACCCCGTAGTCGTGCAGAACCGAGCCCCAGAAGGTAATCGGCTGGTCGGCCTGAAGAACGGCGTTCTCCCGGAACTGCGTACTGAGGAGCGGCATCTTACGCCACTCGTAGAGCAAGCCTTCCGAACCCGCCGCTGGCACAACGCCCGCCACCTTCAGCTTTTCCTCGGGCCACGACTCCGCGGTGACGCGCTTTTGGTCGTAGTAGATGAACGGCGCCATCGGCAGGAGCGCCCGGTTGTAGAGGTTGGGCTGGAAGCCGATGCCGCCCGTGCCGTAGGAAACGCCGCGCGGCTGCTTCACTCCCGGCGCGTGGAGCACGACCGTTTCCCCGTTCAGCTTCACAGAGGCCCGGTGCCAGACGCGGTCGGCGCCGGTAAGGTAAAAACCTTTCACTTGGTTCTCACCGTCGGGGATGACCTTGGGATCGGCGAAGCCGGTGGCGTCCTTGTTGCGGCGGTCGGTGTTGTAGGCGGTCGAGCCGACCACCAAGCCACCTTCGGCCTGATCGAACTTCACAATGAGCCGGTCGCCGCGGACTTCGTAGTCCTTAAAGGACGGGCCGTCGGCCACGAGTTCCTTTTGCCCGTACTGGTTCTTGAGCGCGTGCAAGGCCAGTCGTTGCCCGGGCACAGTCTTGCTGGTGTAGTGGATGCCGCCGGTGACGTCGATTTGGCTGGCCATTCCGGTATGGGGAATGTCGCGGGCCAGCCAGGTGCCAAGCCGCATGTCCACGACCCCGCCGATGCGCGGGCTGTGGTTCCATTCCCCTTTCTGGCCTGGGCAATAGAACTGGTGGAAGTACACGGGCAGCTCCGGCTTGTCCCAAACCAAGCGCCAGCCCCGTACGAGGTTGTGCAGGTTGTGGTAGTACGGAAGGCCCTCGCCCATGTTGGCGTAGCCCTGGTTCCAGATGCCGCCTCGGATGGCGTAGGGCACGACGGGATTGAGCCGGCCGTTGAACAGCCAGGAAGCGTCGCGGTTGCCGCTCAGGTTGCCGGGCGTCCTCGTGGAAATCGGTTGGGGGGCCTTGCCTTCGGCGACCCGCTCGGCGTTCTCCCGGAGCGTGGCCTCGTTGCCTTCGTAGAAACGCGTCCACACCGCCTTGTGCTCGGGCGTGGTGGGGTCGGTCTCCAGAATCTTCCTGTAGATGGCCTGTGTGTAGGCGTCCTTTGCGTCGCGGAAACCCTCGCGCGGCACCCAGGCCTGAATGGCCGTCTGGCTAAACGAACAGTTCAGGATGCCGATGGGCACGCCCAGTTCCTTGTGGAGCTTGTGGGCGAAGGCGAAGGCAATGGCGCTATAATCGGCGTAGTTGCCATCCTTCCAGGTGCCATCGGCTTTCTCGATGGGATGAAGCATCGCCATCACGCTGGTCACCTCGAACTCCCGGATGGGCGCGGGCATGTCCCCTATTTCCTCGGTGAACGCCTGCGCCAGTTTCATGGTGGAGCTCTTGTTCACCTTCCACTGCATGTTGGACTGCCCCGAAGCCAGCCATACCTCGCCCACCAACACGTTCCGGAGCGTGACGCTCCCGCCCGCGCTCTCCGACACCTTCAGTTCGGCGGGCTCCGCGCTGGCCTTCAACGGGTCGAGGGCCAGCATCCATTTGCCGGACTTGCCCGCCACCGCCGTCTTCGTCTGACCGGCGAACTCCACCGTGACCTTCGTCCCCGGCTCGCTCCAGCCCCAGACCGGCGCCTTCATGCCGCGCTGGAGAACGGCATGGTCCCGGAACGGCGCGCCCAGCCGGATAGCGGGGCCGGGCTCCTCCTCGACCGCAAACAGGTCGACGCCGAACGTCAATAGAAGCAAAAGGATTATCGAAAAAAATCTCATCGTTTAACGGGTTTCTTGATCGGGCGCAGGCGCAGAATTACCGACTGGCCCACTGCGGGCAAGCCCTCGGGATTCACCTCCCAAAACAGCCCATCGTCTTCATGGCCATGAATTTCCGGCAGGCAAAGTAATTCATCTCCAAAGGACGAAATGGAAATCACATTACCACTCTGTTCACAAAGATACTGCTTCGGGCCGTTGCCCTTTTTCAACAGATGCGAACCGGCGAACAAATAGTCGGCCGAAAAGTTCCGGGGTTTGATTTTGGCCGGTGCCAATCCAGAGATTTTTTTGGGCTGGGCGAAAGCAATAAATTTTTGAATGGGATGCTCCTGCAATTTTCCCTCGGCATTCGGAAACACCAATGACACTTGCACACGATCGCCAGCCGGTTTTACGGGAATCCATCGCACTCCCTCCGCACCCTGCACCATCCGCGAAGCCGGCGTTCCCGGCCGGGCTCCGAATAATAAAAGCGCCGTGTGGATGTGCACCGGCCGGGCGTCGAGGGCGACAATCGATTCGTGCTCCTTTGTCCCCTTGGTGCAGGCGACCAGTTCCAGCAGGCCCTTGTGCAGGCACACCGTCGCGTTCACGTCGATCGCCCGTTCGTCAATGTTGAGCCGGATGCCGGGAAGCTTCAGCTTGCGCAATGCCTCCACGGTGGCTGGGGTTAGCTTCCAGTCAGCCGGGCTTCGCGCCTTGTCTGCGGCAAACATCCCCACCGCCCCGAGGGTCATCAGAATCAGGACGATCCGAAACCGGTTCATGGTTTACCTAGGCCTACTTCAGCGGGGTCAGGGTAAACTTCTTGATCGCCACCCCTTTCTGCGGCGGGGCATCGCGCCAGAATCGGAGGGTGTTTTCCCCCTTTTGCAACGTGAGCTCCACGAGCTGCGAGTCCTGCCATTCGCCTTCAGTAAATGGCATGGGCATAGCGACTTCCGATCCGTCATTCGCCGCGACCTTCAACCACTGGTCATAATTTACCGTGACCACTTGAGCACTCACCGCGTACTTGCCCGCTTGCGGAGCCGTAATTGTGTATTCAAAGCGGGACTTGGTCGCCTGCTTGGGCCCGGTCGGATCTGTCTTGGGGCTGTTGGCGTAATAGTCCTTGTGATACTTGTCGGAGATGCGCTCGTTGACGTTGCCGTAAATGTCATGGAATCCCCACGGGTTCGGTTTCTTTTGGCCCACGGGATGCGACTTCGCGCCGGCGTTGTCCTTGTACCACGCGTATTCCCCGATCTTGGAAGGATCATCGCCGAAGAACCATTTGGTGGAACGCCCCGCGCGGCTGGCGAATTCCCATTCCGCCTCGGTGGGCAGCCGGGCCTCCACGTTGGCAATCTCACTGAGCCGAATGCAGAACTGACGGGCATCGGGTTCTGAAACATTGTCGACCGGATAATTCGCCCCCTTGGTGGACCGGCTCGGGTTCGCGCCCATGGCCGCCTCAAATTGAGCCTGTGTCACCTCGTACTTGCCGAGGTAAAATCCCTGGGTGAGTTCCACGCCATGTTTGGGCAATTCCACACAAGCGAAACGGCTCTCCTTTTCGTTCTCACCGCCCATCATAAACTTGCCCGGTTTCACATAGATAAACTCCATCGTCACCCCGTCCCCAAGATCAAGCTTCAGCTCCTTTGTCGGCGCCTTGCCCGGGGCCGGCGTGATGGCCGCGCGCAGGCCCCAATTTTCGTACCGACCATACCCCGCGCTGAGCATGCGGCTGCCGGAAGTGCACGCATCCGGCATGCCCTTCCACGTGCCGCCACGCATGATCGTGAGCCCTTCCGGCGCGAAACGTGGCAGAAAAATCTGCATCCCTCCGTCAAAGCTTTTCATGGCCAAAATTTCCCGCGCATTACCGGAAGTTTGTGTGTAAGCCGCGCCGGGAATCGAG
>DJHS01000073.1:1952-2081 GCA_002433235.1 Verrucomicrobia bacterium UBA6614 | reverse complement strand
TTCAACTTGGTGATGATTTCGCGCTGAGTCCAGAGTGCCATGCCGTTCCAAAACTTGGGCTTCAACTGCACCTGACTGTTAAACCTCAGCGACGGATCGTTATCTCCATGAATCCGTTTCTCACCAAAC
>DJHS01000073.1:0-1904 GCA_002433235.1 Verrucomicrobia bacterium UBA6614 | reverse complement strand
GTGTAAGCCGCGCCGGGAATCGAGATGACCCCGTTTTTGCTGTAAGTGATTTGCTTGTGTTTCGGATCAACCGGCGCAGCGATCACTTGTTGCGCGATGGTGGGTTTGTTGGATTCGCCGAGTTCCGCTCCCAAGGCATCGAGTGTGGCCACCTTCAACTTGGTGATGATTTCGCGCTGGGTCCCGAGGGCCATGCCGTTCCAAAACTTGGGCTTCAACTGAACCAGACTGTTGAATCTCAGCGATGGATCGTGATCGCCATGAATCCGTTTCTCGCCGAACACATCGCCGATCCATTGCGCCCGCTTCACCATCAGAAACGCTTCCTCATCATTACGCGCCTTGGAGCTGGCGAGAAAATCCACGTCCTTGTGATAACGCGTTGCAGTCCAGCCCGATCCCCAGCCCGGCCCCAGGTTGACGCACCAACCGCCGGGCGTCCAACGGGCGAGCGCGCCGTGCCCACGGCTCGGCCGCGCCGTGGTCGGCACGCCGAATGAACGCAGGATGAACCGGCCAAAAAAAGCGCGGCGACCGCAGATACCGCCGTTCATGATGATGTTCTGATACTTTTGCAATTCGTCCCGGTCATACTTCACGTCGCCCGAACCGTACTTCACCTCCGAGCTTACGATACCCACGTACCGCCAACCAAAGTTGGTTTCGTAAATGTGATCGGGCCGGAAGTTCCGAAGTGTTTGCCGGCCCCACGCCAGCACCTCATCCGGCTCATCTCCATTCACCACCATGCGCAGGCTCCACACACTGAGGTTCTTAAAGGTCGGATCCAACTCACCGGCAAGATAAGCGTTTTCATAATGCAGGTAGCGCTTGATGGGGTCGATGGTCGCCGATGCCTTCGTCTGTGCCTTGGGGTTGGTCTGCACCATGGGCACGGCATGCTCCAAGGCAATGGCCAATGCCAACCGCTCGAGCACCCCTTCGGCGGACCGGCTGCTGGTCTGGCGGATCGCCGCATAGATTTTCATGGCCTCTCCAAAACGGGCCGGACCAAAACCGCGGCCGATGCGCTTGGCCTTGGCACCGTCCGCCACCAGCATCCGCTTCATCAGCTGAGCATCCGCCAACAACCGCTCAACCAGCGCCTCGTGTTCCTTATTTTGCTGGGCAAATTCCGCCAAACCACGCGGGGTGGCATCCAGCAACACAACATATTTCACCAACAACCCGTCCAGCCGATCGTTGGTCAGGTAAGGCGCGAACTTCTCTTGCTGCGTCGGCCCCGCTCCCTTCGGAGCCGGTTTTTTTCCGCCATCCAACAATTCGTCCAGCGAACGGTCTCCGCCCTTTTTGTCGCCCCCAAGCTTGATGTCCGGAAAATTGAACTGCTGCTTCCGGGCCTCATCGGTTGTCGGAGCCGCTACATAAGGAATCCTTTTGATTAACTGCAACCGCAGCTCCTCGAGTTCCGTGGTATAGCGAGCCTCAAGGCGTCGCCCCTCACCGGTTAAGGCAATTCCCTCAGCCGCCTTAGGGGCAGCCAATAAGAATGATTGAACGCCCAGACACAGGGCAATCCACCCGTGGAACAAAGAGGCACTCTTTTTCATAGTCTATTCCTTATTTGGATTTTAACAACTCCACCATTGCCTTGCCCATGCCGAGCCCAACGTTCATGTAGGTCTTGGCATTGCCGCTGTAATGACCATTAGAGGCACCACCCATTGAAAGCGGATGAGTATACACAACGGCTGCCTCACCTTTGTGTGCCGCCCCGAAGGCAAATTTGCCTTCAATGATCAGCTTCTCGTTACCCTTAGCCTTATCCTTATCAGTCTGGCCGAGGGTGGCTACCACCATCTTGGCCTTCGGCGCATTGAACTCCTTGCGGAGCGCCTTGAAAAGTTGCACCAGATTCTTGCCATACATGGCCGCGTGCGCTG
>DJHS01000033.1:0-24177 GCA_002433235.1 Verrucomicrobia bacterium UBA6614 | reverse complement strand
TCTGTTGCCCGGATCACTTTTTTTACCCGTTGACGGTTGTGGCAGGTTGTCCTAATTTTCCGCCTCTCCGGTCGGGGGCGTAGCTCAATTGGTTAGAGCGCTGGCCTGTCACGCCAGAGGTCGCGGGTTCGAGTCCCGTCGCTCCCGCCATTTTTTTCTCCAAATCCCGCATTTATTCCCAAAAAACAGGTTATTCACTGGAAGGGCTTCTCCATTGCTTCGTGGGAGGAAAATTCCCTATTTTTCAGTCGAACAGTTGGTACACGATTTGCTGAACTGAAAATAAGTTTAACCTGACCGACGCCAGTTCCGTCCAGATAAGGAGGGGAACTGTGCGCTTGTTTTATTGATGAAACGCAAACGACTGTGGGCTTGGCTGCTGCTGGCGGTACTGCTGGTGGGCGCCATGCTGGGGCTGTTGCGCCAACGCGATGCGGCGCGGCTGCCGGTGTTGTTTGTGGAGATGCCGGCAGAGGAGGCACCGGAGACGTGCCCGGAAATGCGTTTGGCCAAGCGGGTGCGTTGGGTGTGGCTGGATGCAGAGGGGCTGCGGCAGATGTCGCTTCAACCGGGACAGACCAACCGCGTGGTTTTGAACCTGTTCCCCGATCTTCAGGTGGAAGCCTCAGTGATGGCCAACAAGACGCACTGGAACAAGGACCAGTCGGCGTTTGGATTGATCGAGGACAGCATGGATTCACTGATGGTGATGTCTTTTCATCAGGACATCATGATGGGTGTGGCCGTGTTGCCCGATGGTCGACAGGTGCTCATCAGTCACGTGGAGGACGGGAAGTATGCGATCATTGAGGTGGACCCGGCCAAAGTCGGTTTTTGCGGCAACTGCGCTGAGATGGCGGGAGTGAATCCAAGAATGGCGCCGATTCAAAAGGAGGCGAAAAGTGGCGGACCTCCGGTCAAGCCGGCGGGTGGTGTTAAAACTAGTGCCTTGGGTGAAGGGGCTTGGTCTCGCCGGCTGGCCATGGCGGACCCGGAAGTATTAAAGGACATGCAGTCCGAATGTGGCGATTGCGAGTCAATGGCGGCCAATGTGCCCGGGCCGGTGCGGCCGTTGCTGGCCGCGATGGGGATGTCGCCGGGAATGCTGGCCGGAGCCGCGACGGCCTCGGGCAAATATGAGCTGGAGGCAGGCGGGTCGAGAAAATTATTGTTCGGACCGGCTTCACCTCATTCGATAAATTTCCAGCGTTCGGGACTTCTTGAATATCTCGACATTTTGTTTATTTATGAGAATGATTTATTGGTTCAGGAAGCGAACAGTGTGGCTCAGATTCAGGCCAAGGTGACCCGGTTGGTTGACTCACTAAATGCCATCTTCACAACCTGTTCGATACCCATCGAGGTGCGTCAGGCAGATTTGGTTGCCGGCCGTTATCGTTCTTGGGGATTCAGTCCGGCAGAATTGGTGTTGTCGGGTTACACCGGTCCGGCATGGGAACAAGTTCAAGCGCCGATTGAAGCGGATTTTACTGATCCGGATCCAAACAACTGGACAGTGTGGACTCCTACTGGAGCGCAGAAACAGGCCAAGGTGGGCGTTTACAAAGCCAAGTACGAGGATATTAGCGATCGCAACGTGACCACTGGGGAGAAATCCTATGAGGGTTACTTGGACTGGATTTATGATAGGCGAGGAAACTCCCTGCTTTATGGTGATCAATACTGGGGAACAGATCGTTTTCGGCCTTTCGGCGCGGGTTTGTTTGGCGAGCATCAAGAGCCGTACATAAACCTGCCGGAGGGTTTCCTGTGGCGTTTGGAACCGGACCCCGCACCTCAGTTTATCGGGGAGTATTCCATTGGTGACAACCCCAGCCTGATGACGGGGCCGGTGGACCATCCAGACTCGGATTGGAATATCAATGTTGAGGCCGGACAGACACCCAACGCACACACACCAGTCGCCCGCTATGACAGCGATGGTGGCAACAACACCTATGGCACGGATTTCAATGGCACTTATTCTGGCTTGCTGGGTTTGCGGATGGATCTAAATGGAACTGACTACAGTAACACCCTTTTCACGGGCGACCCAGTGTTGGTGAACACGCTCTCTGCTCGTTACCCGGTTCTTCACGGGCAGACCGGGGATTTTAATGCATCTTTTAACATCAACACAGTTGGGGGGACATTGAAGGATGCGCGGGCGGATATCGTTTGTGTGCTGGCAGCTGATGCCTTGGGCAGCAGCGGTGCCGGCGTAACCGGCATGGTCGGTTTGGCGGACAAATATTCAAACTACGTTCCTGCCAACGCGGCACGTTCCCTAGGCCGTGGACCCAGCCCGCAGCCCAATGAAGTCCGGCAAAGCAAGTACAGCTATAACGAGGGCCTTGTCATTGGCAATGGTGGAGCGGGGCCATACAACGGTACATTCAGTGGGGCGGATTTGCGCCCATCGGGTATTGCAGGCGGTGCAAATGCGGACGGGCTGGCGGCTTACTATCCGTTCACCTACAATACCATAGACTCCACAGCCAACAAAAATGACGGCACAATGAATGGAGACGCAGCCAACAATGGAACGGATCGCCAAGTGTCCTCGGCAAAGTCTCTTTTTCTCGATGGCACGGGGGATTATATGGAAGTGCCGGACAGTGCGAGCACCAGCGGATTGTCCAATATCAGCATCGGTTGCTGGGTGAAATGGGATACAATTCCCACAAACCTGCAAACGCTGGTGGGCAAATACGGCGCTGGTTCGGCCGACCAGGAGTTCAAACTGGAAGCCAATAGTACACACGTGCATTTTACGCTGAGGGCAGCGGACAACTCCGGTGACACCAGCGTCGCCAGTGGCTTTTCTTTCCAAACTGGTAAATGGTATCACATTCTCGCCACTTATGATGGCACTGGTTCGGCCGGCATGGTCATTTATGTGGACGGCTTCAGGGTCACCACCACGAATTCATCCACCATTGCCTATGGTCAGGGCTTGAGGGATTCGGGGCAAACCATGCGGATTGGCGCGGACCACTCAGGTGCGAACGCGGTGGATGGAATGGTGGATGAGGTGCGCTTGTACAATAAAGCCCTGCCCGCGTTGCAGGTTGAAAGTCTATACATGGTGGAACGGCCCGCCTCAGTCTTTAACGCTACCCAAGGCTTGGTGGCGCATTACCTTTTCTCGGCTGGGTCTTTTGCAGATAGCAGTACCCAAGGCAACACTGGAGCTGCCAGCGGGGCTCCGACGTCGCAGATTGACCGGTTCGGTGCGTCGGCCAACGCCTATGAGTTGGGGGTGGGCAACTATATCACCACCCAGACATCCAATGGTTTTCCGGTTGGGGCTGGGGATTTTACCTTGTCTCTTTGGGTGAACAAGAACACGGCGAGTTTTGGCGCCGGCAATGGCCGCGGTCAGGTGCTTGTGGCCAATAATGCCGACAACCAGTTTGAACTGCGGGTTCATGATGGGAATGGAAGCCTGTGTTTTTACACAGGGATCCAAGGTGGCAGTCCAAACACGGCCGATCATCACACAGCGGCTCTCACGTGGACCTCGGGTCAGTGGTATCATGTGGCGGTCACTCGAACAGGCAACGACATTAGATTTTACAGGGATGGACTGCAGGTTGGCGGGGCCGGGAATATTGGTGCTGACGGCAACAACGCCCTGCCGACGAACATGTTCCTCACATTTGGAGACAGCCCAAGTGCCCCTGCTGGAGGGCCTAATGACGCACTGACCGGGCGCATCGATGATGTGCGCCTTTATGACCAGTCCCTCACCGCAGATAATATAAAGGATCTTTTCCTTTCCGAAAAGGCGGCGCAGACCATTCCGGTGTTTGACACGCTGACGGGTCTGGTGGCGCATTATCCGGTTGAGGCTGCCACGGATACCAATGGTTTTGTCACCGATTTAATCACTGCTACGGCCCAGACCGTTGTGGGGGCGCAACTGGCAGATGGCCGCGGGGGGGCAGTGGATGTGAATGGCTCCTATTCCTTTGACGGCGTGTCGAACTATATCAACTTGGGTCAGGGCATTGCGAACATGGGCAATGGGAGATTCGTGGTTTCATTTTGGGCCAACCCGGACACCCGGCCTGGGGCGGGTCTGGTGGACATTATTGGTAATCGCGAGGGCAATAACACGGGGTCTTGGTGGATCGGCATGAACAATTCCGGCAACATTGTCTTTGGTGCGGGAAACGCCACGTCAAATTACTCGGTAACCAGCACGGGCAATTTGGATACAGACACCAATACTTGGCAGCAGGTTATAGTTGACCGAAACTCCAGCAACGGAATCCATTTCTACATAAATGGCGTGGAGGATGCCGCGAGTGGCACGGTGGCGGTGGATATCAACGGGACGGGTGAAGACTTGTGGATTGGAAAGGGCGGCGCGGCAGGCTCCGAGTATGATGGCAAACTGGATGGATTTAGGATTTACCAGAACCGAAGTATTCAGGCTTGGGAGGCGTCTGCTCTGTATTCCACGGAGAACATCAATGCCGTGGGAACGGCGGCCATAAAGATCAATTTTACGAGGGATGACGTGGGGGGCGGGGAATCCGTTCGTCTAAGGCTCTATAACAACAATTTCGCCGAGACACCATTTTTCAACCAGGAATTTAACGCCTCCGGTTCCTCGATATCCTATTCGTTCGAGGCTGGAAGCCACGCCAATGCGTGGCAGGACAAGCAGGGAGCCTGGATTCTCTCGGCTTTGTCCGGATCGGCGGTGGTGGAGTCGGTGGAAATCACGGTTAACGATTCCACAATACTCCATAAAGGCACTGTTAATCCCCCCTCCGTGCTGGGTTCGGATTTGCAGGACAAGAATATCATCATGAACCGGGACAGGTTTTTTGGGATGATTTGCCAACTTACGGCTGGCCTGCCGAATTATACTTTTGCCCATGAAATCGGACACGTTCTTGGTGCTCACCACGGGTTGGGTGATGGCGGTCTTCGGAATGATGATCCTGCGGTAACTTTCAATTTCTTCGGGAACAACGCCACCGTGACCATCAAGAACGGTCCTGCCGCGACGGACACCATTCAGGTGATGGAAGGCTTGGGCACTTTTATTCGGGACGATTTTCAGGCCATGGGCAACCACTTTTTGGTTTACAATTATTCCGGTTCACCGGCCAATTCGGGAACTCCCGCCGGCCCCATGTGGGGGCAGTTTTGCACCATCATGGCCTACCCCACGATCCCCGCGGCAGCGGGTACCGGGACTCGAACCATGTACACTCGTATTCCGCGTTTTTCCAGCCCCAACGTCCTTTATAAGGGGGTCATTACTGGGACAGGGCATTACCGGAAACTGCCGCCGCCGCATGGCCAATACATCAAGGAAATTGTCTATGACCACACCCGAACCATCACAATGATGGGCAGGATGGCGACATTTTTCCGGGATGACAATGGTTCTGGAAGACAAGAAGGCACATTTTCGGTGCCGGTTTGGGCGCCCAAGGGTGTGCCTGACAGCGGCCCTATAAAAAAGGACCCCAAGGCCGACGCCACCCAGACCATGGCCCAGGTCAACATGCCTTTGGGAGGCGTGCCCGATGGCAGTGCGCGAGGTGTTCCCACGGCCGTGCGGCCCGGCCAGCCCGTCAAGGGAGGGCAGACGTCAATTTATCCACGGCCTGTTCGGCCGGGAATGCGGCCCCGCGGCAAATCCACGGTGGGGTTGAGTGCTAGTTTTACGCCCTCGACCACGGCCCCGGCCACACCGCCGCAAACCCCGGCGGCACCCCCCAAGCAACCCGCAGTGGTACCCAATCCGCCTGCCACGGTGCGGCCTGGGGTGGTGAAACCCAATCCTCGTCCGCTGCCGCGTCCCAATGGCGGCGGCCTAGCCGCGCGCCCCACCGCGCCCACAACCGTGCCCATTCCCGGTGGCGCGGCTCGTAATGATGGGCGGGGCAACAGCCAGCCTATTCCCTTCCGGCCAATGGCCGATGGCAGTCTTTTGGCCAGTATCAATGGCCATAATCGGGGCGCCACCGGCGCGGGAGATGCCGCGGCTAGGACAGCCGATGGGCGGCCGGTTTTCCATGGGCGCTCGGTGTGGTGGCATGTTGTCGCGCCGGCCACGGGAGTGTATGATCTGGAAGTCACCACGCACGGGAGTGCCATCGACACTACCTTGGCGGTTTGGCTGCCGGGCGCTGCCGCGCCGCGAGCCAATGACAATGATCCACGGCGGCCCGGGCCTGCCAGTGCCGTGCGCGTGAAGCGCATCCGGCTGGTGCAGGGCCAGCGGGTTGACGTGGCCGTGGATGGAGTGAACGGGTCTCAAGGGCCCGTGCGAGTGAATGTGCGTTTGAAGATGGCGCGTTAAAGCGCTGGGCCATCTGGAATGGCAGACAAGAAATACAGGCACATTTGGTTGTGGCTGCTGCTGCTCGTAATTGCGGGCGGTGGCATCCTCGGTACATTGCGTTGGCGCACGGCCCAGTCCGTGCCGGTGGTTTTCGGCGATTTGCCGGAGGCAATGCACCCGTCGACATTCGGGGGGCAGGACGTGGCCAAGAGGTGGCGCTACGTGTATCTCGATCCCGAGGGACTGGAGTCGCTAAGCGAGATTGGGGCCCGTTTTCGCCTAAACCTTTTCCCGGACATCGATGTGACCGGCATCGTCGGCGCCCATCGCACTTATGCCCATGGCGGGCAGGCGGTGGTAGGGCATCTGGAAAACGACCCCGTGGACTCCACCGTGGTCATCAACCGGTACGGGGATTTCATGATGGGCAACATCATGATGGCCGACGGGCGGCAGTTGATTTTTTCCAACGTGGGAAAAGGGGGCAATCAATACGTTGTCTACGAGGTGGATAACCTGAAACCGGGTAGTTGCGGCACCTGTTCGTTTGAAACGAAGCAACGGCAACAGGGCCCGGCGGCGGAAAATCGCCCCAAGCCCACGGGCGTTAAGACATCCTCAAGAGGCGATCTGGGCGCATTCACTAGGCGGCTGGCGGCGGCGGGCTCCAAGGTGCCGTATGCCCCCTGTGGCCATCCGTTGCAAATTCCCAAGGGTTCCTCGGTGCGGATGGAACGTGCCCGTTCGATGCTCGAGACTCTGGGCGCGCCACAGCCCATCCTTGCCGCCGCCGCAGGCAAGTCCACCGCCAAGTATTCGCTCCTGCCCAATAACGGGACAACCGGCATGAAACTGGGACCTACAACTCCCCAAGCCGCAAGATATCAAAAGAGGGGATTCTTGGAATACATTGATGTCCTGTTCCTGTACACCGATGCGCTGTTGACCGCGCAGGGCGGCGGTGCGGCGCCCACGTATCCCGGGCATGCCGCCATTCAGGTGGGCATCGACAACATGATAACATCGATCAATCAGGTTTTCCTGGATAGCTTGATTCCGATTGAGGTTCGGCAGGCCTGCCTGGATCCCACCGTGAATATTTCCAACCCGGCCAATCTGGACAACAATTTCATCTTCCGTGCCCGGGCGCGGGGCATGACCGCCATGGGCGATACCTGGCCTACCAACGCGGCTGAGGTGGTGGCCTCGGGCTATCCCTCCAGTGGCCCCATGTGGACCCAGACTCAGGCACCCGTCCGGCCCGATTATATGACGGGCATCGCGGACCGGGACAACTGGACTGTCTGGAATCCCATCGTTGGCGTGGGGACATACAACCAAAAACAGGCTCTGGCCGCCACTTACCAGCCCTACATGGTCAACGCGAAGTCCACTTCCGTCAGTGGCTATTTGGGTTGGTTGACAAACCGAAACAACAGCCTGCTGCGAGGAGATCAATATTGGGGTGCCGGCAGCTTTTTCGATGGTCATTATGTCAAGTATTTCGACATGGATATTAATGCTACTTTGGGGGAGGAGTTTGAGAAAAAGCGGTATATGACCGTTGACAGGACAAATCAGGGCTGGGGAAGCCACACCGAACCGCCCACGGGTACGCCCATGCGTTTTCTCAGCAGCGGCTTGTCCACGCCTAGCGGTCTGGTCGCGGATGTAAACGGCACCGCCTACATCACCCACAACGTGAACTCCAGCGCCGCGGGTAGTGGTGCCATCACCACCAACACTGTCCTATATTTTCGTCGTGGCGCGCGAACCGGTGGAGGTTGGTTTGGTGGTGGAGGAGCCAATGAGAACTTTTCCATGCATTCCACATTGGACGAGGCCTTGGGCGGTGTTTTCCCCGTGACCGTCAACAAGAGTTTCCCGGGCCCGGCCGATACCCAGCGCAATCTTGTTTTGCAGGAGGTAGGCGTGGGTACCCGGCAGGTTCATACATCCGAGCCATTCATCAACGTTCGCGAGAACTTTACTTGGACCATTTTGCCCACGACCATGGGCATGGAAAAACTTTTTTACGGTTTTGATAACCGCGGCTTGGCCAGCGGTCCCGTGGACCATCCCCAGGCGCGGCACTCGCTGGAGGACGGGAGCAGAACCCACCTATTTGTCAATCGCTACGACTACGATTACGATGACACCAACCCCGCCACCGGCGCGCCCGGTACTGGCAACCAGACCCATTACGGCACCGCCTACAACCCCTTCTATTCAGGCACCCTGGGTCTGCGCATGGATCTCAACGGGACCGATTATGCCCAGCAGGATTTCAATGGCAGCCCCGTTCCGCACCCCACGGAAATTGCCCGCTACCCGAACCTCCACCGTTACACTGAGGTCCCCTATGTTCCCACGCAAAATGCCCGGGAACCCCGTGCCGACCTAGTCGTGCTTCTTACCGAGGATCTCGCCGGCGACTACGGCATTGCCAACAAATACATCAATGCCACCCCCAACGGCATCCTGTCCCGCACCGTGGGTCGCGGGCCCAACCCTCCCTCCAACCGCGTGCAGGAGAGCACGTTTGGAACCCATGAAGGCACCCTGCTGACCGGGAGCAGCATCTCCCGGACCTTCACCGACTTGCCCATCCTCAACCTCAACAGTGGTGGCAGCGAAACCGGCGTGGGCACCACCGGTCTTTTGGCCTACTGGCCCTTTGAAGGCAACCTGTCCGACTTGACCGGCAACGCCCATCATGGAACCGCCGTGGGTGGAACCGCCTCCTATATTCCGGACCGGCACGGCAACGCCTCCAATGCCCTCTCGCTGGACGGCTCCACCCACCTTACTGCGGCGTTGCCCAACACCTTCAACTTTGAAGCCAACACCAGTTGGTCCATCACCGGCTGGGTACAGCCCACGGATATTGAGGATGAAGCCGGGCTTATCACCCAGTGGAACAGCGCCGGCAACAACAGTTACTTCCAGTTTGGACTGCGCAACACCCGCCTCTCCAGCGAGAGCGCCCCCCTGAAACCCGCGAACAACGGCAATCTGGGCAGCGCACTGGGCAACACCACCGAGTGGAGGCACCTTGCCTACGTTTATGACCGAAAAGGCATAGGCGGAGACGGAGGAGTGAAACCCATTGAAGCGGAAGTGCCCTCAACCGGGCTGGTGCTGCACTACCCCTTTAGTGGCAATCCCAATGATGTTAGCGGCAATTACAACCATGGCATCCTGGGCGGGGTGACAAAACCCCAAATCCCGACAGCGGGCCTGGTTGCCTACTATCCCTTTAACGGGAATGCGAATGATGAGAGTGGCAACAATCGTCACGGCACACCTCAGAATTCCGCATCAACAGCAGATAGGAACAATGAGGCGGGCAAGGCATGGAATTTTGTTAACAACGTGAATAGCAGAATTCAAGTCCCCAGCAATTCAGCTTTTACATTTGGAAACGCCATGACAATTTCACTTTGGACAAAATTTAACCAAGGATGGAATTACCATAAGGAAAGTCTGGTTTGGAAAGGCAACGGAAAATATACAATCGGGGTAGACCAAAACTCGGGATTATATGGCCCTGGGAAGTATCGAATTGAGTTTAGGGTGAATACAGTAAGCGGAAATATTTTAGCCAAAAAAATTGTCGATTACGCGGACATATCAAAATGGTTCCACGTGACGTGCGTTTTTTCTGGAGGGACAGCTTATCTTTATGTCGATGGGAATTTGGTGAGTACAGATAATACTGGCGGCGCAACCGTGGCCGATGCTGATGACAGTTTTATAATGGGTGGCTCTAGCAACCCGGTTAGTGGAGCGTACAACCGAAATATTGATGAAGTTAGGGTTTACAACCGTGCTCTGTCTGATTCGGAAGTTTCGGCTTTGTATTTTGGGGGTGGGGCGCCGGTGCGGTATGTGAAGCCGGGTGCGACGGGGGCGAATGATGGGTCTTCTTGGGTGGATGCCTTTACGGATCTGCAGGCGGCGTTGACGGCTTCAAACAGTGGAGATGAAATCTGGGTGGCCGCGGGCACCTATCGGCCCACCACCAACCTGAATGACCGAACCGCCTCCTTTACCCCGAAGGCCGGCGTGAAGATTTATGGCGGATTTGCCGGCAGCGAAACCTCTCGCAGCCAACGCGACTGGCGCCTCAACCGAACCATCCTCACCGGCGACCTCTTTGGTAACGACAACGCCAACATTTCAAGAACCGAGCCCACACGCGGGGAGAATTCACTCCATGTTATTAACATCCAGAATAAAGCTACTGAGGTGGTGCTGGATGGTTTGATTGTCACCGGAGGCAATGCCGATACTGCAGTTTGGGGATCTCCAGGTGATGTTTCCAACGGCGGAGGCCTTCGTCTCATCACGAGCACATTGACAATTAGAAATTGTATTTTTGAAAAGAATACAGCCTCCAAGTCAGCATGTATTTATGGTGAGAGCGCAGGGAACACATTACGCATTGAAAATACTATTTTTCAGGATAACGTGTCGCATTCCGCTGGCACCATGCATGTGGCTGGTAATTATGTCATCGAGTCTTGTGTTTTTTACAACAATCACACCAAGGATTCACCGTATGGCTACCAGTGGGGTGGGGGATTGTTTCTAGGGGGAAGCAGCTCGGGCACCATCAACAATAGTGTCTTCGCAAATAATTATGCCAAAGATGCGGGCGGCGCGATTATGAGCCAAGCCAATGCGGTCATAACGAATTGTTCGTTCTACGGGAATTCAGTTGAAAATGTAGGTGGGGCTTTAGGGCAGACCCTTCGGACCAATGGCGGGGCACTGACCTTGAAAAATTGCATCATCTGGGGCAGTTCCGGTGGAGGCTCGGTCATAGATGGCTCAACCACCATCACCCATTCCATCATCCAAGGCGGTCATGCCGGTGCGGGCAACTTGAATGTTGATCCGCAGTTCTTGAATGTGGCCAACCTGATAGGTGCGGATGGGGTCTGGGGCACGGCGGATGATGGATTGCAACTGAAGACTGGTTCGCCGGCGGTGGATGCGGGCTCGAATGCTGACGTGGTGGGGAATGATGATCTCACCGGGCGTACGCGTATTGTGGATGGGAATAGTGACACGACCGCCACGGTGGATATGGGCGCGTATGAGCGGCAAACGGGCAGTGGTTCCGGCCCGGCCGCGGCCAACCCGGCGGCGCCCACGTTGGCGATTGATCGCGCCAGCAACGCGGACAGCGCCTATAGTTTTGATGGCAATGACACCATCGAAACGGTCACCACGGTCAGTTTTACCTCCCACACAATGTCGGCTTGGGTGAAAACCTCGGACAATAATGCGGGCATCGTCAGCACGGATGATTCGGGAGGGAATTGGGGGCAGTTGTTCCTGACACCCACGGGCAGGTTCAGTGCGGAGATCACGAATAGCGGGGGCCAGACCAAGCAATACCAGAGCGAAAACCAGATCAATGACGGTCAATGGCATCACGTGGCTTATACTTATGATGCGGGCACGCAGGAATTGTTGGTTTATCTGGATGGCCAGTTGGAGCCGGTGACCAAGGTCAGCGATGTCTCCATGCCGGGTTTCAGCGTATTGAATGAGGAGGTGCGGGTGGGCATTGACCGTGCTGAAAATAATGACACACGAATTGCGGGGTCGATTGATGAGGTGACACTGCATAGCCGTGTCTTGAGCGCGGCGGAAATCGCCGCCATGCACGGCGGCACACAGACTTGGGCGGGAACGGGCAAGATCCGCCGTTACATCAACGGGATGCTCTACGACGAGATTGGCATGAACAATGCCACGGCGACATTTACGGGTAATGAGTTTCTGATCGGCCGGGACCCGATCCGGGGCAAGAACTTTCAGGGCGGACTGGATGAGTTGCGCGTCTATGGGGTTCCGTTGACGGCGGGTGAGGTCATCGACATTTATCTGGCGGAGCGAATTTCTGCACCGTTTACACCCTCCAGCAACTTGGTTTTGCATTATCCTTTTACCCGACCGGATTGGCGGAATGATATAAGCCCAAGTGCGAACCATGGATCGCCAATCGGCACGGCGAATGCCTCGGTGCCGGACCGATTTGGGGTGGCGGACTCGGCATTGGTGCTGGATGGCAATCGATCTTATTTCCGCACGCTGGGCACGACGAATTTTCCGCGAGGGACGCAGGAGTTCACCTACTCGGCTTGGATCAAGCCGGACAAGTTGTTGGCGCCGGATTCACGGCTGGACTTGATTGTGGGCAACGAGGTTGGGGAGGAATCCCGGGTGTGGCTGGGCGAAGGGAACGGGTCGCTGCGTTCGTTTGTGGGATCCCACAAGTTGCCTGGGGCGAAATACCATGATACGCGCGCGGTGGAGGTGGTGGACTTGAATGCGGACGGTTTGCCGGATGTGATCACCGGCAACTGGAATCAGCCTGAAGTTACGTATCTTAACACCGGCAATGGTGAGTTTGTGGAGACGTGGAAATCCCAGGATGCCAACGCGACGACTGACATTGCACTGGGTGACGTGAGCGGGGATGGCAGGGTGGATTTGCTGGTAGCGCGTGACAATAACCGAACGACGCTTTTGTATCTTGGATTGGGCGATGGAACCTTTGCTGAGCCACCCACTGCACTGGAGACAAGCTCGCAACTGCAGTTCAGTGATCTGATTGGTCTGGTGGCCTATTATCCTTTCTCGGGAGATACACAGGATGCAAGTTTGGCGCCCAAAAACCACGCGACGCGCCGCAATGGGGCGTCGTTTGTTATGGATCGGATGGGAACGGCTGCCACTGCGTTGCAGATGGCCCCGACGGTGGGATCTCCCCAATATCTCGAAACCCAAACTTCCACGGATTTTCCCAAAAACACGGATGACTTTACCGTATCCCTATGGGTGCGGCCCAAGGGTATGTTTTCGCCCGATGGCATGCCGGACATTGTCCGGGGCGAGTATGGAGGGGTCACGAAAGTGTTCCCCGGTTACGGGAATGGCTCGTTCATGGCCGCGCGTGATTTGGGAGGCAGCCGGAACACGGTAGCGCTGGAACTGCAGGATGTGGACGGGGATGGCAAGCCGGACCTGATAGAGGCGGCTCATGACCAGATCAACCAGTACCGTCTGATGATCGAAAGCAACGGTTCATTTGGTCCGGCTCAACAGATTGATGCATCCAGTTCACCCACGTTATCGATGGCGGCGGGCGATCTGGATAGCGACGGGGATATCGATCTCATCTTCGGCAACAATGCTTCTGCCAAGGATGAGATTTGGCATAATGATAATAATACGGGGTTTGTGCTTAGGGAGCAAATGCAGGGTTATATGCCAATCAACCCAATCCCGACCGGAGCTTCCCTTCACCTGCCATTGGATGGTGGGGCTGCGACCGTGGGCTGGGATCGCGCGGCAAATCGTAATGGCACAATGGTGGGGTATGGAACAAGCAACACCACGGACGCCATTGTTTCCGTGCTTAGTCGCCATGGGAGGCCGGACAATGCGGTGCATTTTCTGGTGGGGAACAATGGCACCGGCGTCGGCAAGATTGAATGGACGGCTCCTGACGTGGATTCAATTCTTGGGGGAGCTCAGGAGTTGAGTGTTTCGCTTTGGATTATGCCAGACCCGGGTCAGGATTTGCAGAACGACCGAATTATCAACTATTCGGCGGCTTTGAACAATCAGCCCAGATATCGTTTGATGGGGACAACGACTGTCGATACCCGACTGTTGACGAAATGGGGGATAGACAATCAGCAGGACACACAAACAACTGCTGGATTGACTGTTGGTGTATGGAATCATGTGGTGACAGTCCATAAGTTTGTGCCGGGACCACCTGTAAGAGGACGGAACCTCACTTATATTAATGGTGTCTTGAGGGCAAATAATACGGCTCCGCTGGGTTCTTCGCTGCTAAACACGGGCCTAACGCTTCAGATTGGTTCTGAGTTTCAAAATGCGCAATTTGCGCCGCGCATCAAGGTGGATGATGTGCGATTCTACAAGGACAAGGTGTTGGAAGCTGCGGATGTGATGGAATTGTATCAGGAAAGTCCACCAATCGTTCCGGAAACAAAGGGGGATACGCTGGCCATCGCTATTGGTGAAATGGGAGGCAACGCCACTTCAAAGGAGATTGTGGTGGTTGGACCCAATAATGCATCAGCCTTATACCAGCAGAACCTTAACCCAGGCATCCCCGAGCCATGGGTCTCTACTGCTGATTATGGTGTGAAGCGCTACTTGGATTTAAACATGACCGATGCCCGAGCGGTCCAGATGGCAGACCTGAACAATGACGGGCGTCTCGATGTGGTTGTGGGTAATCACAATGCTTCCAATCAGGTTTACTTGAACGCTGCCGCTGCTGGAAATTGGACCTACAATACAACTCCGGTAGTAAGTAGCGAGTGGATCTCTCCGGGTGGTAATGCCACGCAGGCACTGGTGCTCATTGACATAAGTGGTGATGGTCGCCCTGATATTCTGACCGCGGAACGAAATTCAACCAGCCTCTATTATGAGAATCATGGCAATGGCACATTTAAGGCGCCTACGAGTCTAGGTGTAGCGGTAGGCAACGCCTCAGCCCTTTGGGGAGCCGACTTGAACGGGGATTCGCATAAGGACATTGTGCTTGGGTATGAGTCTGGGGCAGACAGGTTTTATGCGGGTAACAGTACCGGCACATTTGCTGCGGGGCAGGTTCTGCCCGGTACTTCAGGCAATACGACGGCCTTGTTATCGGCCGATATTACAGGAACGGGGCAGCAGGTGTTGGTGGCTGGCAAGGAGCCTGGACAATTTGAGTTGCGCTTGAATGCCGCAGACTGGATGAGTCCAAATAACGCTACATTGGAGTTTTATACCGGCAATGCGACTTCTCCCACGATGTCCACGGCCAATCTGGAATGGTATCCAGGGCGCTGGTATCACCTTGTTCTGCGTCGGTCTCATAACAGCACAGTTTCACTTTTCCGGGATGGAGTCCAAATCCTGAGCCAAACTGTGTTGACGGGGAATAATGCCACCAACCTGAACTTGGATTTTGGATTTTCTACGGCGGCAGATAGTCGTAATCCAAACTGGGGCATGTATCCCTACAATGGTGAAATGGACGAATTCCGGCTGTATAATCGAGCACTAACAAACTTTGAGGTGGCGCAGTTGTACAACATGGATACGCCCAAGAAGTTTGGCGCAGCTTATGGCTTGGCGGGGCATTACCAGTTTGATGAAGGCGATGGGCGGGATAGTGGACTCTTGGGTAATAACGGCACGTTGAAGGGATCCGTGCGCCGGGTGACGGATCGTTTGGGGCGGCCCAACAAGGCGGTGGAGTTTAATGGTACAGCGCAATATCTGGAGGTTTCCAGTGCGACGGCAGGAAACTTCAGCGCTTTTAACATGCCCAACACCAAGAGCCTGACTCTCTCAGCTTGGGTCAAGCCTGACTCATTGTTGGCAAACAACTGGATTTTGGCCAATCGGGATGGTGGCAGTCAGGTAAACTATCAGATGGCTTTGAATAACAGTCGGCTGGTTGCTGATGTTGATCCGTTGATGCCTGCCGGCAACGGTACAGCTGACACAAGCGCTCCTTCCAGCAGTGATGGATGGTACCATGTGGTAACTGTTGTCGACCGTGGCAGTAGTGCATCCGGATATACCGAGACACTTGCTGGGACAGGTGTCGCCGGAACCGAGGGGGATGGCGGGCAGGCTGTCGAGGCTCGAGTTGGTACACCCATCATTGCTGTGGCAAGCGATGGGACAACTTATATTGGTGACCCAACAGCGCGTACAGTGCGGAAGGTCAACACCGCTGGTGTTATTTCGCATTTTGCGGGTGCGGGCGGCACGGTAAATGTCGGGGATGGATTGCAGGCGACGTTGGCTTCATTTGCGGAGATTCAGTCAATGACCGTGGATTCGGTGAGGAACCGTCTATACATTCACACTGGGGCGACGGTGCGGTGGATTAATTTGACCTCAGGGGTGATTAACACCGTGGGCGGCCTGACTCTGACGTCAGGCAATGGAACTAGTGGATTGGCGGTAAACAGTGCCGGGACGCTTTATGTCTGCGATCCGGTTGGAGTCAGGGTTCACAGTGTTGCCAATCCAACCGCGGGCACACCAACAGTTTCAGTCGCGGCGGGGAATGGATCAGTTGGTTTTGCCGGGGATGGGGGATCGGCTACCACGAATTGTATGCTGATATATCCGAAAGACTTGGCCGTGGATGCATCCGATAATCTTTTCATTCTTGATGGATACAACTTGGCTGGAGCCTTCCGGGTTCGAAAGGTAACGGGAGGGATTATTGATACCGTTGCAGGCTCGGCATTTGTGAACTTTACCGGAGATGGGGGGCAGGCCGTTGGTGCAGGTTTCCAAGAACCCAAGGCAATAGCGGTTACGGGCAGTCACCTTTACGTAACTGACAGAGGTCGTATTCGGGTTGTAGATTTAGTGAGAGGCACGATTTCCACCATGGCTGGAAGTGGGGCTCCGTCCTATGGAGGAGATGGTATGCCTCCAGCTAGTACAAGTCTTGACGTGGTGGGGTCATCATTGGGTTTTGACGGTGCTGGAAATCTTTACTTTGGAGATGCTTCCTACCGTGTGCGGCGAATTCGTTATCAGGATGGATTGGTTCGCGGCACGGTCACGAGGTATGTCAACGGAATACATCAGGGAGAAGACACTCTGGGGAATGCCACGGGAACATTTTTTGGGACGACATTGCTGGTGGGTGCGGATGCTGGCAATTCGTCCTATTTTTCCGGCCAACTGGATGATGTACGCATTTATGATCGTGCATTGATTCCCGGTGAGGTGGCTCAGTTGTACCAGTTGACACCTGTGTTTATTCCAACGGATTCACGTGGGTTGGTGTTGGGTGACATGGATAACGATGATGACCTTGATGTCTTTGTGGCGAATTATAATCAGGAGAACATATGGTTTGAAAACGATGGGGCAGGGGCCTTTGACAAATCCCGAAAGGTCTATGCCGGTGTGAACGATAATTCCACGGGGGTGGTCATGGCACGTATTAACTCGGATGTGTATCCTGATTTGCTGGTGCTAAATGAGAATGAAGCAAACCTTTGGTATCCCGCTTTTCCCCCTGGAAGAGGCTTTCAGCCTTCCCGAGCGGTTGGTTCAGAAACAAACAACACGGCAACGGCCTTGTTGGTGGATATTGATGGTGATGGAGACAACGATGTGATCTATGGCAACCATAATGCTTCTAACTCAGTTTATCGAAACATCGGCGGAGGCGTCTTTTCTTCCTATGGAGCCCTTGATGCAACGGACACAAACAACTCCAATGCCTTAGCTGCGGGCGACTTTGACGAAGATGGAGATCTGGATGTAGTGGTCGGCAATAGTGGGGCTGTGAACAGGGTTTTTCTAAACAGCGGGATGGGGACATTTGTTGCAGGACCGACGATTCGTGGAGCGGTTGCCGGCAAGACTCGCAGTTTGGCTATCATGGATGTTGCAGGGGATAAAAGGGTTTTGTTTTCCAACCAAAAGATTGGGCATCTCGCTCTTCACTTGGAGCCGCAGAATGGCAATCAGGGGGGGCGGTTGCAGTTCTTCACCGGGGGACAAATGGCGTGCGAAATGTCGGTGGATCACAAGTGGAACGAATCGGCATGGCATCACCTGGTGGTGACCCGTGATTCTTCCGGTGTTGTCTCGATATACGTTAACGGACTTCAGACGGGCGTGGCAAATGTTCCCACCTTGGCAAACGGGGCAACGGGGGCCGACATGGTCATGGACACGGGGTACCGCGTGGCGACCAGTCATTTTCCATACAAGGGTGCGATTGATGACATTCGGTTGTATAACAGAGCGTTGAATGTTTCGGAGGTGATTGATCTTCATAGATATGAATTGACGGGAGGTTTCGTTACTCCTCCGAATCCTAGCTTGGGAATGGTCGCATATTGGAAACTGGATGGTGACGCGGTTGATTCTGCGGGGGTTTATAACCTCAACGGCGCTCCGATGAATGTTTCGACTGTGCCGGATCGTCTGCAGCAGGCGGGGGGAGCCTATGAGTTCAACTCCTCTCTTGCCCTCCCATCCCTAGTCAATATGGGTAACTCGCCCGTATTGAATCCCGGTAGTAATTTTGCTGTGTCCATGTGGGTGGGGCCGCCCTCCAGCGGCAACCTATCCGGAACAATTATGAGCAAGGGAGGGAAGGGCAACTCGACACGGGGATGGATGATTGAATGCAATGCAACCTCCGGCTTTATGCAATTCCATACAAGTACCAACGGTACTGCAGACACCTCGGATAATCAAATTTTGTCCAGTTCAAAGGTTATCAATGATGGCAACTGGCATCATGTTGTGGCTGAGATTGTTGGGGGAGAGAAACGGATTTATATCGATGGCGTGATCGATACCAATGCCTCGTACACGGGGACTGTATACGCTTCAGGAGAGCGTTTCCTGTTGGGAGTGGATGATTTCTTGGGACCAATGGCCAAGTTCAACGGCCGGCTTGATCAGGTGCGAGTTTACAACATTCCGCTGAACGCGGCCGGGGTGAAAAACCTCTATGACCTTGAGAAGCCGGGTCGACCGGGCTCTGCCACCATCACCGTTAATTTTGTGGACAATGTGGTGGATTTAAATGAATACGTTCGTCTGGATTTGTATAGGGACACCGATCTGTCACTTGTTCCATTCCTGACATTTAACGGGACATCCATTGAAAGCATGACACAGACATTTAATTCCGTGAACACGGGCAACGCGTGGCAGAATTTGCGGGGCGGCTGGAAGGTCACCAGTGAAAAGGGACAAATGACCGTGGACAACGTGGTCATCCGGGTAACTACATCTTTGGGGGTCTATGGCATTACGCACCAGATGTACCGAAACCCCGCAGAAAATATATTCGGGTTTAATGCGCAGATGAATCGAGATGTTTTTTATGGAGCAGTGGTTCAGTTCAACAAGGCTGTGCCCAACCATACGTTTGCCCACGAGATTGGCCATCTGCTTTCAGGCAGTCATGGATTGGGAGACGACGCGGGTGTTGATGTGATCAATTCGACCCATACCTTCAGCCCGTATGGGTCGAATTATAACTACGTTAATGACGAGTTTCTCTCTATGGGCAATCACTTCACCGCACCGGGTCTGAACAACCCGTTTGTGCCATATTGTACGATCATGGCCCTGCCGGGAACGGCGTATGCGCGCATCCCTCGCTTCTCCAGTCCAAATGTTTTGTGGAGTGGCATGCAGACAGGATATCACCACAATCGTTATTTGCCGCCGCCGTTTGGTGATTTCACTCAACCTCTGTACCTCGACAATTCTCGCGCGATGACCATTATTGGTCAGGTTGTCTCCTTGTATCGTGACTCCAACGGGACTCGCCGGGTAACGCCAGATACCTCGGTGAGCTTCAATCCGCCGCGTGGGTTGGGGCTGCCTGTGCCCAGTGTCACGCCGACCAAGAATCCGCTTCTCTACTACAAGCCGCCTCGTGGTTTGCCTGATGCCCAAGTGCAACGGCGGCAAACCGCCCAGGCCATTCAGCCTTCGCGTACGCGTCCGGTTGTTGGGCCCGGTGCGCGCACTGGCAGCAACGCTGGGCCTGGCCTTGGTGCCACCGTGAACACCACGCCCCGTCAGCCGTCGACTCCCTCGCAGCCGGGTGGCGGAACATCGCACCCGTCCGGGGGCAATATGGGAAATCAAAAACCACCGCGGCCTGTTTCCCCCGTGGCGCCGCGCCCGGTCAACCCGCGGCCTGCTAAAGGCATTCCCGGCACGGTGAACCCCGGTGGAGTCCGCCCGCCACAGCCCAACAATCCCAAGTCGCCCCTCGTGAAATCGCGTGTGCCCAATGACAATCCCGAGGGCAGCTTCGTCTTGCAGTTGCGCCCGCTTCTGGGCAACCGCTGGCAGGCCCAAGGCAGTGGCCATAATCAGGGTGCGTCCGCTGGTCAGGGCGAAGCCGCGGGTGTGCGCACGGGGGATGGCCGCAGGATGTGGCATGGCCGGTCGGTCTGGTGGGTGCTGCATGTGCCGCAAAACGGCGTGTACGAAATCGACGCCAATACGATTGGCAGTTCCATTGATACCACCCTCACCGTGGTTCAGCCCGGCGGAAAATCAACCGGCAACGACAATGACCGGCAACAGCCCGCGCCCTCAAGCCGGGTGAAAATCGCCCGCGCCACATTGTCCAAGGGCGACAAGGTCTACTTCTCCATCGATGGAGTCAGCGGTGCTCAGGGTCGCGTGAAACTGAACGTGATGCTGAAGCGGCTGCAATAGCCGGGGATGCGCTAGGCGCGCTTCTTTTTCTTGCGCAAAAGCTTGCGCAATTTCGGCCAGTACTCATCCCCCACCATGTATCCCACACACTTTTCTGACCCACAATTGCAGGGGTTGTCGAGCGCGTCCTCGAGGTCGAAGTTGTAATTGTACAGTACCTCCTCGCCCTTGCGGATTTTGCGCGTGGCGATGATCCACACGCGGTCGTCGATAATGTCGCTCTCGGCATTGGCATCGCAGCCGTGGTTGATGTAGCGCGCCGGGTTCCAGCGCACGCTGCCGTCGATATCGAAATATTTGTTAATGGTGAACACGTACCCATTGCCGTCTTCCAGCAACTTCTGCGCGCGCTTTTTTGTGATCGCCCGGCCGATATACTCGATAATCTTCGTGCCCTTACGAATATCCTGCTTCGCGTACGCGCCGTAATTGTGGATCTTTGATTTCCTAAAATTCAGGTACTTGTTCTCCACCTCGTGCTTCATGCGCGGGCATTCAATGACCCGCGCTGCCAACCGGTCAAGCGGCACTTGTTCGCTTTTGGTTGCCAAAGGTGGGCGGGCGGTTTGCAATGCGCCCATGCGCTTCCTTTTTTTGTTGTTGCTGCCACTGTGGATGGCGGCCGCGCCGCCGAACATTGTGTTGATCGTGTCCGACGATCAGGGCTATCGTGATCTCAGTTGTTTCGGATCCAGGGAAGTTCTCACGCCCCATCTCGATCGCCTCGCCAAGGGCGGCACCAAGCTCACAAATTTTTACGTGGCATGGCCCGCATGCACGCCCTCGCGCGGCGCCCTACTCACCGGGCGTTATCCACAGCGCAATGGCATTTATGATATGATCCGCAATGAAGCGCCTGACTACGGCTACCAATACAAGCCCGGCGAGTACGAGGCCACCTTCGAACGCATCGGCGGCATGGACACGCGCGAAGTGCTGCTGCCGGTCGTGCTGAAAAAGGCCGGCTACGTGAGCGGCATTTTTGGCAAATGGGATCTTGGCGTGCACAAGCGATTCCTTCCGTTGGCGCGCGGGTTCGACGACTTTTATGGCTTCGTGAACACCGGCATCGATTATTACACCCACGAACGCTACGGCGTGCCCTCAATGTACCGCAACAACTCGCCCACCACTGCCGACAAGGGCACTTACTGCACCGACCTTTTCGAGCGCGAAGCCGTACGCTTCCTCAAGGCGAATCATCGGCGCCCCTTTTTCCTGTACCTGCCCTTCAATGCCCCGCACGGCGCCAGCAACCTCGATCCCGCCATTCGCACCGGCGCGCAGGCTCCGGAAAAGTTCAAAAAACTTTACCCCAAACTGCAGGCCCAAGCCGGCACCGAGCAACGCAAACGCAGTCGTTACGGCGATAAACTGTACACCGTGCCCAACCGCGCTGCGCGGCGGCTGGAATTTGTCGGTTCTGTCACCGCCATGGACGCCGCCATCGGCCGCGTGCTGGATCTGCTCGACCGATACCAAATCGCTGACAACACCATCGTTATTTTCTTCAGCGACAACGGCGGCGGTGGAGCCGCCGACAATACCCCCCTGCGCGGCGGCAAAGGCCAGATGTTTGAGGGCGGCCTGCGTGTGCCCTGCATCATCCGCTGGCCCGGCCAAGTCCCCGCCGGTGCCACCAGCGACGCCTTCCTGACCGCGCTCGAAATATTCCCCACCCTCCTTGCGGCCGCGAATGCCTCCACGCCCAAAGACATCCCGCTCGACGGCTTTGACCTGATCCCTGTGCTGCGCGGCAAAATGAAATCTTTGCGCAAAGAAATGTTCTGGCAACGCCGTCTCGACAAAGGCGCCCGAGTGGGTCACTGGAAATGGGTCGAAAGCAGCCGCGGCAACGGCCTCTTTGACCTCCGTACCGATCTGGCTGAGAAAAAAGATTTGTCCCAAACCAAACCCGAGATTTTAAAAATGCTCAAAGCCCGATTCGCGCTTTGGCAGAAACAAATGAAGAACGCCGAACCGCGCGGGCCCTTTCGAGATTTTTAATGGGAGGGGCAAGTTCCGCCTTGCCCCAACTCTCACGCAGAGGCGCGGAGACGCAGAGGACTAAATAAGGGACGAAGTGAATTCGTCCCTCCCGGTAACGATATGATTTTATGAAAACGATTTTTCAACTCAGTTGCGTTCTTTTGTCGATTGGCTGCACAGCCGCACAGAAATCTGCCAACATCGCTCCCGTCAACTTTCGCGGCAGTCATCCTGTTGCCGCCCAGCCGGATGGGAATTTGTTGATCGAAGCCGAGGAATTCTCGTCCGCCAATGACGCGTGGAAGGCCAAGCCGTGGGGGGAAAATTATTACGCGGCCACGTTTGCCAATTCGTTTTTGAGCCGCAAGGCATTTCTGGGCGCGGATGAACAGGCGGAAGGAAAGGCGACCATTCGCGTGCGGGTGCCGAAGGCGGGGCGGTATTTGGTGTTGGTGCGGTACGAGGCGGCGTATCGGTTTGAGACACAGTTTCGCGTGAAGGTGGAGCAGAACGGCATGGCCGCGCTGGACCGGCTGTACGGCGCGCGGAAGAATCTGAAGATTTGGGCCTTCAGTCAAAAGCTCAAGGCCGAGCACGCGTGGAGTTGGGGGGCCTCGGAGAACATCGTGTGGGAAGGGCACAATGCCTACGCCAATCTGCAGCCCGGCATTGCCACCATCACGCTCACCACCGGCAAGCAACCCGCGCCCGCTGCCAAACGCAACATCGATTGCCTGCTGCTCACCACCGACGAGGAACAGGTGAAGATGCGCATCGACAAGGAACGCTACCTGCCGCTCGACGGCATGCTCACGCAGGCAGGCGATGTGTTTGTGAAGGTGACCAACCGCGGCAGCGCCGAACTGACCTTCGGCGGGGCAAAAGCGATTGGCGGCGGCAACTGGCAGCAACATTCGCCTTACTGGGTGCATCTGCGCAACTGGCCGAAGGTAAGTGTGAAAGTTGCTCCCGGCAAAAGCAGCAACTGGGTGGAAGTCGGCGGCACGATGGACACGCTTAATGACGGCCAATGGGGCTTTGCCGGTAATGGCAAGTATCGTGCGGAGTTTGCCGTGAAGGAAGCAAATGGGAAACTTACTGCAATCGCCGCCTTCGATGGCGAGGGCGCACTGAAGCTCGCCGCTGATGCCGACACACGCTACTCGCGCCGACTGCGTCGGCAGGAGGACGTACTTTTAGATTTGCTAACCGAGGTAAAAAAGGAGCCCCTGCGCGGCCGGCTACCGACGGAGACGCTCATTTACGGCTTCACCTTTGCGCCGGGACTCGGGTCCAAGTACGACCAAGGTGTCGCCGAATTTCGCAAGATGTTCGCGCTGCAGGAAACGTCCGCCAAGAACGGAACCTATATTGACGTGCGCAGCGTGCCCACCGCCAAACTCGAGGAGTACTGCAAAAACCTCGGCGCCCGCGCGCACCGTATTCGCGTCGTCAGCCTCGGGGATGAAATCAGCCTGCCCAAGCCACCCGGCGGCGCGAAGGGCACTGCGGACATGGTTGCTTGGCTCAAAGCGCAAAAGCTGCAGCCAAAAGATGTCCTTCCCGGCGCGGCGAATTGG